>NZ_WPZE01000004.1:0-432715 GCF_013031225.1 Ruegeria sp. HKCCD7221 | reverse complement strand
GTTTTTCGGCCCGTGAATCACGCAACCAAACGGAAATCAATGGGTCCTGAGCCTAACTCTGGGCTGCCATGTGTATAATTTTTCATTTTCAACTTCCGGTATCAAAATGTAAAAACCACTCACCCCATGTTTGCAATTCCCATTCTGAAAAACAACGTCAAAAACTCTTGTGAATCCCATTCAATTTATCCGACCAAGATGACAGTGTAACTTTTAGGCGCGTGCGCAGTCCAAGCACTCGGAGCAGAAACGCGGCTTAACACAAAAATGGATAAAGGGCACTGAACGCCCCACAAACACCCCCTTGCCTAACCCGTTGATCTCGTTCACACTTACGCTCAACCCGTCATCCAAGAACGATATTTGAGGTTCCCGAGCGTCCAAGACCCAATGAGACCAAGTGATTTTCGAACGGGAGGACGACATGAAGACAGCAACCCTCGGGCTGGCGCTGGCATTGCTGGCCAGCCAAGCAACCGCACAGCAGACGCTCAGCACCGCATCGCCAATTCCGGAAGGGGCCGAGACCCGGTTCTGCTATTATGCGGGCATGGCCTATTCGATGGACGCGTTCGTGGTCATTTTCGGCGACAACACCGTGACCGACACGATCAGCACGCGCGAAGAACACCTGCTGCGCTGCGTCAAGAACGACGACGGCTCGCTCAGTTGGAAACCCCAGAGCAGCTTCCAGATCAGCCGGTGACACCCGACGTCTGATCCAGCCAGTCCGCAATCTGTCCGGCCGGGCCTTCCCAGCCGGGCTCCATGAACAGAAAATGCGCGTGGTTTTCTACGGGCAGAAAGGTTGCGCGTTCTCCGTACAGATTGGCTAGCGAGCGACAGGTGTTGGGGTTCACGGCCCGGTCCTCGGTGCCGGAAACGATCAGAACGGGGCAGTCGACCTTATCCCTGTCCACCTTCATCGCGTGGTGATCGTCGAACATCCAGAAGAACATCTCGAACATCACCCGACCGCTTTCGGGGCCAAGCTGATCGAACACCGCGTGCTGCTGCGCCTTGGGCAGTTTGTTCAGCGCAAAGGGGGCCATAAGGTCGAAATCTACGCGCATGGGCTGCTTCCAGAACGCCCCGCCTTCCATCAGTGCGCGGGGCACGGCGCGTTCGTCATCGGTTTCAGGCAACGTCCCCCAGGCCGCGTTCGGATTGATCAGAACAAGGGCGCTGGCCAACCCGCGAGACGCCACCTGCTGCGCCACCACCCCCGCGATGGCATGGCCCAGCAGCACGGGCTTGCTGTCCAGCCCCTGCACAAAGGCCGCAATGTCATCGGCGTAGTCCATGACGCTGGTGTCGGTCAGGCCGGGATCGGGCTCGGCCTTGGGGTCTCCTCCATGATAGCGCAGCGCAGGGGTGTGAACCGTCCAGCCGCGCGCGCGGAAGAAGTCCGCATAATCCTGCATACACCACGGACCGGCAAAGGCCCCGTGGATCAGAACAATCTCTTTGGTCATGAAAATCTCCCTCACCTGCACACAGTATGCGAGGTGAGGTAGCGTGTCTGCAAGCCTGTTACAGCGCTGCTTTGAACAACGCGGTCAGGTTGTCTTCGGTCAATTCAATCGGGTTGCCGCCGCAGGACGGGTCGATGATCGCGCCTTTGACCAACGCGGGGATCGACGCTTCGGTCACACCCAGATCGGACAGTTTGCGCGGGATGGCGAAGCTGTCGTTGAACTCCTGCACAAAGGCGCGGAAGCCGTCAAAGCCGCCCTCGATGCCCAGATAGGCCGCGGCCTGCTGGAAACGGTCGGCGATGGCGGGGGCGTTAAGGTCCAGAACGGCCGGCATACAAACGGCGTTCGTGGTGCCGTGATGGGTGTTGAACACCGCGCCAATCGGGTGGCTCATCGCGTGTATCGCGCCAAGGCCCTTTTGAAACGCCGTCGCCCCCATCGCCGCCGCGCTCATCATCTGGGCGCGCGCTTCGATATCGGAGCCATCTTTATAGGCACGCGGCAGGTAGTCCTTAACCAGCCGCATCCCCTCCAGCGCGATGCCTTGGGACATGGGGTGGTAATGCGGGCTCGAGAACGCCTCGACACAATGGGCGAATGCATCCAGACCGGTGCCTGCGGTGATGAACTTGGGCATACCCACGGTCAGCTCGGGGTCGCAGATCACGACCGTCGGCAGCACTTTCGGGTGGAAGATGATCTTTTTGACATGTGTTTCCGAATTGGTGATGACGCTTGCGCGCCCCACCTCGGACCCCGTCCCAGCCGTGGTCGGCACGGCGATGATCGGCGCGATGGCATCGGCATCAGCACGGGTCCACCAGTCGCCTATATCCTCATAATCCCACACCGGACGAGTCTGGCCGCACGTGAACGCAACCATTTTGCCCAGATCCAGCCCCGAGCCACCGCCAAAGGCAATCACGCCGTCATGGCCGCCCGCATTATAGGCGGCAACCCCGGCTTCGAGGTTCTTTTCATTGGGGTTCGGGTCAACGTCGCTGAACAGACCGCGGCCCAGTCCCGCAGCCTCAAGGATATCCAACGTCGCCATCGTGATCGGCAGATCGGCTAGCCCCTTGTCAGTCACCAGCAAAGGGCGTTTCATCCCGGCAGCCGCGCAAGCTTCGGGCAATTCGTTGATCCGGCCAGCGCCGAACTTGATCGCGGTCGGATAGGACCAGTTTCCAACAAGGCTCATGATGTCACCTTTTTCAGATGGTAGGATTTGGGGCGTGTGAGGTTGTGATAGCCGATAACCGACAATCCCCCTCCGCGCCCGGTATTCTTGCAACCGGTCCAGCACAGGCCCGGGTCCAGATAATCGGCCCGGTTCATGAACACGGTGCCAGTTTCGATCTGATCGCCCACCCGCGCAGCACGATCCACATTGCGGGTCCAGAGGCTGGCGGTCAGGCCAAACTCGCTGTCATTCATCAGCGCGATGGCTTCTTCGTCGGACGAGACTTTCATGATGCCCACCACCGGGCCAAAGCTTTCGTCCCGCATCACACGCATATCATGGGTGACATTGGTCAGGATCTGCGGGGTCAGGTAGGCCCCGCCATCATCCTCGGCGAAGGTCTCGATATGGGCCACCGCACCCGCCGCGACCGCTTCGGCAATCTGCGCGCGCACCTCATCGGCAAAGCGGACATTGGCCATCGGACCAATCGTCGTCTCGGCATCCAGCGGGTTGCCCAGCTTATAGCCGTTCACGACCCCAACCGCCTTGGCGACAAACGCATCGTAAAGGCTCTCATGCACATAAATCCGTTCAATCCCGCAACAACACTGGCCCGAGTTAAACATCGCCCCGTCGATCAACGTATCCACGGCCGCATCCAGATCGGCATCCTCCATGACATAGCCCGGATCCTTGCCACCCAACTCGGTACCAACGCCAGTAAAGGTGCCCGCCGCCGCGCGTTCCATCGCCTGTCCGCCTGCGACCGAGCCGGTAAAGTTTACGAAATCAAACGCCTTGCCAGCGATCAGATCATTGGTCACGTCATGGCTGAGAAACACGTTCTGAAACACATCCTGCGGCACGCCCGCTGCATGAAATGCCTGCGTCATCCGCTCACCCACCAACAAAGTCTGCGTGGCATGTTTCAACACCACCGCATTGCCCGCAATCAACGCAGGCGCGACCGTGTTGATCGCCGTCATGTAAGGATAGTTCCAGGGCGCCACTACAAAAACGACCCCATGCGGGGTACGCTTTATATAGCGCTTAAAGGTCTCATCCTCACCCACCGCGATATCAGCCAGCGAAACCTCGGCAATCTCGGCCATATGGCTGGCACGCTCATTGAACCCACCAAACTCACCGCCATAGCGCACGGGGCGACCCATCATATGCGCAAGCTCAGGCACGATCTCATCATTCATCGCACCCACAGCAGCCACGCCTGCCATCACAAGGCGGGTCCGCTCCTGCAACGGACGTGCCGCCCAATCCGCCTGTGCCGCCCGCGCCAGCGCAGCAGCCTCAAACGCCGCCTCAGCCGACAGCACTTCACGCTCTGCATAAACCGATCCATCAATCGGCGAGACACATTTCAACATCTGCCCCATCTTCACTCCATTTCCGAAAGAAGCAGGATCCCCTGCTTCATCTGGCCAAAAATATCCCGGGGGTCTGGGGGCAGAGCCCCCAGCCAACCCGTCTCAAGCCCGCTCAAACCCGCGCGCGATTTCCCAATCGGTCACCACACGCTCGAATTCTTCAACCTCGACCTCTGCCGCACGGGAATAATGATCGACCACCTCGTCGCCCATGGCAGCCCGCAACATGGCTGACCCATACAACGCATCCCGCGCCGCACGCAGATTGCCGGGGATCATACCCGTTTCGCCCTGATAGACGTCTCCCTGCGTCGGAGGCTGCAACTCCAGCCCCTCTTCAATCCCGGCAATCCCAGCGGCCAGCATCCCTGCCATAGCCAGATAAGGGTTCATGTCCGAACCCGGAATACGGCACTCTACCCGTACCGCCTTGGTGCCATCCCCACACAAACGGAACCCCGCGGTGCGATTGTCCACCGACCAGATGATCCGTGTAGGCGCAAAGGTGCCCTTCATGAACCGCTTATAGCTGTTAACGTACGGTGCCATGAAATAGGTGTAATCGGCCGCGTATTTCAACAATCCAGCCATGTAGCTTTTCATCAGAGCCGACATGCCCAGCGCATCCGACTTATCGAAAAACGCCGGTTGCCCATCCGCCCAAAGCGACTGATGCACATGGGACGAACTGCCCACTTTCTCATGATGCCATTTGGGCAGGAACGTCGCCGCATGACCATGCTGCCATGCGATCTCTTTCACCGCGTTCTTGGCAATCGAGTGATACTCGGCCGTGTCCATCGCAGGTGCGTATTTGATGTTCAGCTCTTCCTGACCGGTCTCGGCCTCACCTTTCGAGTTCTCAACCGGAATTCCCGCATTCCAAAGATGATTGCGGATCGGGCGCATCACATGCTCTTCCTTGGTGGTCTGCAGGATGTGATAGTCTTCGTTATAGCCCGAGATCGGCTCCAGATCGCGGAAGCCTTCCTTGCGGATCTGGTCAAAGCTCTTCTCGAACAGAAAGAACTCCAACTCGGTGGCGCACATTGCGTCATAGCCCATAGCCTTCAGCCGGTTCACCTGCTTTTTCAGAATGGACCGAGGCGCATGGGGTACTTCCTCATGCGTGTGGTGATCCAGCACATCGCACATCACCATAGCAGTGCCCTCAAGCCACGGCACCGGGCGCAGAGTGCTCAGGTCGGGCTTCATCACGTAATCGCCATAGCCGCGTTCCCAACTTGTGGCGGCATAGCCATCGGGGGTCGCCATCTCGAGGTCTGTCGCCAGCAGGTAGTTGCAACAATGGGTCTCTTCCCACGCACCAGCCACGAAATGGCCCGCGTGAAACCGTTTGCCCATCAGACGGCCCTGCATGTCGACCATGCAGACCAGTACGGTATCAACCTCACCGGCTTCGACCTTGGCTTTCAGATCGTCCAAACGTGCGTCATTGCCCATCCCGTTCATCCTTTGTTATTTTCTGAGGCTATCGCCCCAAACTCTGTCCCGCGGCCCTAGTCTTCGACCGCTTCGTTTTCCATTTCCATCACCAAACGTGTCTCCAGCACCTGCCCGCTTTGATAGAGGATTGGATAAGCAACAGCGTCATCGGGCGCTCCAACCAATTTACGAACCCTGTGGCCAGCACGAATATGGCAAAATTGAACCCGATATGGGCCAGGATCAACGACTGCCCTGCCCCGGTCACCATAAGCGCCTGATGCGCGCCGGTCACGTTAACCGCGATCAGCATCACCAGCGCCGCACTGCCGCGCAGCAGCAAGTTGGCCAGCGGAATGCGCCTCGCTGAAATTGGCAGGTCGCGCGTCAGCCAGATGGGAATGAAGGCCGAACCCAGATTGGCCCCAAGCACCAGCGAAAGACCAGCCGCAAAGGGGATTGCTCCGACCTGAACCAGTGTTACGCACATCAGGATCGTCGCCACGGAACTGTGCATAACAAAGGCCAAAACAGCGCCCACGATGAAGGCGCTGAAATAGTCGCTTTCCAGATAGCCCGCGATCGCGGGCAAAAAGGCGCTTTCGCGGATCGGATCAACCGCATCCCGCAGGAACTGCAATGAGACCAGAATGAACGCAATGCCAAGAACAATGCGCCCGATCAGCCGCACATTGGCGCGATCGGATTTGAGGTAAAGCCAGCCACCAAGCGCCAGCAAAACGGGTTGCAGCCAGCCAAGATCGTAAGACAAAACCTGAATGACCAGCGCAGCCCCCAGATCCGCACCCAGCACCCCGGCCAATGCGATGCCAAAGCTGACCATGCCAGCCGCCGCAAAACCGGTCAGCAATACCGTCACCGCGGCCGAGCTTTGCAGGATCGTGGCCAGAACCATACCGGCCCCACCTGCAACAAATACGTTTGAATGGCGCGTCAACAGCGACTGAAACAACGCACCAAAGCGCCGTTCGATGCCCGTGCGGACCAGCCGCACCGCAAAAAGCAACAACATGGTTGCCGCAAAAATCTCGATCAGGAACCCGGCGATTGCCATTTGCCTATACCCCTCGGACTCGGTTCACGCCAAAGCGTGACCGGAGCGTTCTTGTCTGTTTCGGAGGCAAGCCTAGCATTGGGGACAGGGGTTCCAGTGGTTCAATACCGGCACGCGACCGAGGCCGCGCGCCGTAGTCGCTTGGATTTTAGCCGTAACGATAAGGCCGCCCGGCCTTGAGCATGTCGGCGTTATACTGCTTGAAGATCTCGACGACCTTCGCCTTGGTCTCGGACTCGGCTGCGATTTCATCCCAGAAGGCAACGGCCGCTTCTTCAACCGTCGCCCATTCTTCATCCGGGATCGAGGTCAGCTGCATCTTATCGCCGTTGACGCGCAGGCTGGCCTCGCCACCCCAATACCACCACTGACGGTAGTAGTGCGACTGGTCACAGCAGACGCGGAACAAGGTCTGCAGGTCTTCGGGCAGCTCGTTCCAGCGATCCATATTTGCAAAGAACGATCCCGCCCATGCGCCCGAGATGTTGTTGGTCAGGAAGTAATTGGTCACATCCGCCCAACCGACAGTGTAATCCTCGGTGATGCCAGACCATGCGATGCCGTCCAACTCGCCGGTCTGCACGGCGACTTCGATGTCTTCCCAAGGCAGGGTCACCGGCACGACACCAAACTGGCTTAGGAAGCGGCCCGCTGTCGGGAAGGTAAAGACGCGCTTGCCTTGTAGGTCGGCCAGGCTGTTAATCGGGTCTTTGGTGGCAAAGTGGCAGGGGTCCCATGCACCGGCGCTGATATGCTTGACGCCGACCTTGGAATATTCCTCGTCCCAGATCTCGTTCAGGCCGTACTGGTTGAACAGCACCGGCACGTCCAGCGAATAGCGCGACGCAAACGGGAAATAGCCGCCGAACACGGTGACTTCGGTGGGCGACGCCATCGAGTCATCGTCGGACTGAACCGCATCAATCGTGCCCTTCTGCATGGCGCGGAACAACTCTCCGGTCGGGACAAGCTGATCGGCATAGAACAGCTCGATCTGCATCCGGTCGCCAGCGATCTTGTTGAACATCTCGATCGCGGGGTCGATCACATGGGCGGCAAGCGCAGGACCGGCATAAGTCTGCATCCGCCAGGTGATCGTGCTCTGCGCCAGTGCAGGCGCAGCCAGAGGTGCGGCGGCAACACCTACCCCGGCTGTTTTCAAAAACTTACGTCTTGTTGTCATGTCATTTCCTCTCTGTTGTAGTTTTTCGTGCCGCTTAGACGGGCATTCTTGTTAATTTCCATAGACATAGCCGGGCAACCACAGGGCGATTTCCGGGAAGATCATGATGATCGTCAGCGCCAGCACCATCACCGCGACAAACGGAAAGATCGAGCGGTAGATGTCGCGCAGCGTGATCTCAGGCGGGGCCATGGCCCGCATCAAGAACAGGTTATAACCGAATGGCGGCGTCATATAGGCGATCTGGGTGGTGATTGTATAAAGCACCCCATACCAGATCAGATCAAAACCCAACGCCCCCACCAGCGGCACATAGAGCGGCGCCACGATCACCAGCATCGCCGTGTCGTCCAGAAACGTGCCCATGACGATAAAGCTGAGCTGCATCAGGATCAGGATCATCCACGGCGACAGGCCCAGTTGATCGGTGAACAGATTGTCGATGGCTTTCACCGCGCCCAGCCCATCGAACACCGCGCCAAAGCCAAGGGCGGCGAGGATGATCCACATGAACATGCATGAGATTGCCAGCGTTTGCTTGGTGCAATCCTCGAAAATCTTCCACGTCATGCGCCGTTTGACAACCGAAACGACCAGAGCAGTCAGCGCCCCGATCGCCGAGCTTTCAACAAGCGAAGTCCAGCCGTTCACAAACGGCACCATCATCGCGGCAAAGATGATCAGCGGTAGCGCACCGGCGCCCAATAGGCGGATTTTCTCGGCCCTCGGCACTTCATGCGCGTCTTTCATTGCGGGGCCAAGTTCGGGCTGAATACGGCATCGGATCCAGATATAGAGGATGAACAAGCTTGCCATCAGCAGGCCCGGCACGATCCCGGCCAGCCATAACTGCCCCACCGGTTGCCGCGCGATCATCGCATAAAGCACCAGCACAACCGAGGGCGGCACCAGAATGCCCAGACTGGACCCGGCTTGAATAACACCCGTCACCATTGTCTTGTCATAGCCCCGCCGCAGCAGTTCCGGCAGCGCAATGGTTGCGCCAATGGCCATCCCCGCGACGCTGAGACCGTTCATGGCCGAAACCAGAACCATCAGGCCAATCGTGCCGATCGCCAACCCACCATTCACCGGCCCCATCCACACATGGAACATCCGATACAGGTCATCGGCCAGACGGCTTTCCGACAGAACATAGCCCATGAAAATGAACATCGGCAGGGTCAGCAGCGGATACCACTTCATCAGCTTCATCGCGGCCGAGAATGTTATGTCCTGCCCGCCCGTTCCCCACAGGGCGAGCGCAGCGACAGTAGCGACCGCGCCGATCGCGCCAAAGACGCGCTGACCTGTGAACAGCATCAGCATCATCGACGCGAACATGAAAATGGCGATGTATTCCTGGCTCATGCCCGACGAACCCCGATTTCCTGCCCGTTGATCCGGGCCATGTCTTTGAAGAATTCCGATATCGCCTGCAGCAGCATCAGGAAGAAGCCGAACACCATGATCGCCTTGACGGGCCATATATAAGGTCGCCATGCGGTCGAGGATCTTTCAAGGCGCCCGATCTCTTCACTTCCGGTCAGCAGGCCGGTGAAGTACGAGATCGGCGAATCCCCCCAATAGCCAAGGCTATAGGCGGTTGATCCCAGCCCGCCGTAAAACAGCACGCCCAGATACAAGATCAGCAGCAAAACGGTGAAGGCGTCGAACCACGCCTTTTTCGTGTGGCTCCAATTGTGATAGAACAGGTCCATCCGCACGTTCGACCCCAGTTGAATCGAATATGGCCCGCCCATGATGTAGTAGGTCACCATCGCGAACTGTGCCATTTCCAGCGTCCACAGCGACGGCAAGAAAAACGTCTTCGAGATCGAAGACCACAGCAGGATTCCCATCATCACGAACAGGCCCCACATCATCACCCGCCCGATCCTATAGTTGATCGCATCGACGAAGCGGACATATGAGCTCATGACCCGGATCACATCGCCACCTTCTTTTTGATGCCCGACAAGGCACTTACGATCCACGGAACCAGCGCGTCAGCCACAGCCGATTGCTGTTCAGGCGTTTCGATCAGGTCGTTGCGGATTTCGATCATTACGTTCAGCAACCCGCGCGGCGCGGCCTGCGCGTCCAGTGTATGCGCAACACCATCGACGGCCGAATAGGGCTCGTTCAAACGGGTGACGTATGGGTTCTGGGCTGGCTGTTGGGCCATCATTGAGGTCGCGAACCGGTCATCCTCTCCGTGCAGGATACCCAGTTCCACCTTACGCTTTTTGCCAAGATAAATGGGCGTGAAGCTGTGAACAGTGACCATCAACTCTAGCGAGCGCCGATACTGGTCCAACACATCCGACAGGGATGCACGAAACGGCTCATAAACCCCCTCGATACGCGCTTTACGCTCTTGCGAAGACAGGTTCGCATTGGCCGGAATGTCCCAGTTCTCACTTCTTACCGGCATGGCCCCGGCGGCTTCGGGCGGGCGATTGCAGTCGTAAACCAGACGCGAAACACCGCCATAAACCAAGGGGGCCGACATGCGCACTGCCATCAGCTTTGCCACAGCCAATGCGCCGGGATCCCAGGCGATATGGCTTTGCAACGCATCTGTCTCCAATCCCATGCCCCCAAGACATACAGGGATTCGATTGGACGCGTGCTCACAAACCAGCGCCACCGAAGGCGCATCGTCTGCCAAATCCGTGTGAACGACTTTTCCGAAGTCCAATTCTAAGCCCTGCGATTCCATGCGTGATCGTTGTGGAAAAATTTCCACACTCGGCAATCTCCTGTCAATAATTTTCCTGTATAAATTTTTCCACGCTTGATCTTGATGAAAAATTGTTCACATTATGCGCCTGTCGCATACAGGAGGATCGTTCAGTGCGGGTGACGGACAGGCTGCTGGCCCATCGGGACAAGATGACCCCTTCTGAACGGCAACTCGTCAGTGTTCTGCTGGATGATTACCCGATGGCCGGGCTGGGCAGCATCACCGAATTGGCCAGCACCGCCTCGGTCTCGACCACCACGGTCGCGCGGATGCTGCAAAAAACCGGGTTTGACGGCTACCCTCAGTTTCAGGCCGCCTTGCGCGGCGAGGTGAAAGAGATGATCTCGGGGCCCGTCGCCAAGCGCGACGTCTGGCAGAATGACCTGCCCGAAGAACACATCCTGAATCGCTATTCCCAGCAGTCCCTTGCCAACCAGAAGCGTACGATAGACGAAGTTGATCCCGGCGAATTCGATAGCTTTTGCAACCTGTTATCGGACCCGGATCGGCGGATTTTCATCACCGGGGGGCGAATAACGGGCACCTTGGCGCAGTACCTCTATCTGCACTTGCAAATGATCCGGCCCGACGTCCGGTTGCTGCCCGTTGCGGCCTCGTGGACGCATGATCTGCTGGATGTTCGAAAAAATGACGTTCTGGTTGCGCTGGACGTGCGCAGGTACGAGAACGCGACCATGTTGATCGGACAGCTTTGCCAGGAACGCGAGGCCGAGATTGTGCTGTTCACCGACCAGTGGCGCTCGCCTATTCACCGGCTCGCCAGGCACACGTTTGCGGCCCGGATTGCCGTGCCTTCGGCCTGGGACTCGATGGCTTCGATCCTTGCGTTGATGGAATGCGCCATCGCTGAAGTGCAGGAGCGGCTTTGGGATTCGGTCAAGGAACGCACTGACGAATTGGAGCAAGCCTTTGACCGCACCAAGCTATTTCGGAAGTTTGGCCAAAGCTCTGGCTCTTGATTTCTGATCCGACAAAAAGAACAACAGCCCGTGAAGAGTGTTGCCACGTCGTGAACGCGTCGTCACTTTGTATGCATGACGTTTATTGCCGACAATCAACTGCCCCTGTTAATCCTATTCTTTCTGATTGGATCGGTTGGAACCGGGTTTCTGTTCCGTAAACCTGCTGGCCACCGTGCGTGGAAACTGGCTGATCTCGTTTGGGTTGTTCTGGGCGGAATCGGTGCCTTGGTTGCTGTTCTTGCGGGGTTGTACACCTCGGACAGTTCGCGGCTGGACCGGCAGATTGACGTGGCTTATGCCGCAACGCTTGCGTTCGACCGGGATGCCGCACGGTTCCGGCTGCGCTTTTGCGACCCCGCCTACGACAAAGATATCGGGGTTTTGTGCGACAAGGTGGAGTTCCTGTCGGCGTCCACCGCCAGTAATTCCGAGCTTCCGTTGTTTATCGCCTTCACCAACGAGGTCGCGCCGCTTCAGGGCCTGCATTTCCTGTTCGGACAAGGCGCAAAGGCCGAGCAGGACGATATGCGGGCAATGGCCTCAAAGGTTGAATCCTTCGACTTAGATCAGTTTCTGGTTTTCACGTCACTCGACGAAGAAACGCAGGCTGCAATCGACAACATGCGCCGAAAAGTTCCGGCAATCGCCGGGGACTATGTCATTCTTGCCCAGAGTTATGACGATCTGATCGCGCAGGTTGGGAAGCTAAAGGACGAATGGGAATACCTGCAGGCCAATGCACATATTCTGGTGCTCCAGATCGTCGCCCTCTGTCTGGTTAGTTTCGCGGCCCCGTTTCGGCTGGGTAAGTCGATCGTTGAACTGCGCACAAGCCTCAGCGCCGGTATGACTGAGCCAGCCGTTCGGGATCACCACCCAGAAAATACCGCGTCAGTGTCCACAAGTTCCGCGCACCCCGACGGGCCCACCCCACCCTCTGATACCGATCCGCACTTGTGAAGGCACGAACAGGTAACAGGGTTATACCCCGCAGCCGACGCGCCAGCGCAACATCCTCCATTAATGGCTGGTCCGGGTATCCCCCTGCATCCATGTAAGCCTTGCGCCTGATCAAAAGCCCCTGATCGCCATACGGCAACCGAAACAGGCGGCTGCGCAAATTGGCCCAACCCGCAACCCACGCAGGCGCAAACCCCGCAGCGCGGAAAGCAAGACGAAAGGCAGCCGGGCCGCCGGTCCGCAAGTGATCACCCACGGCCTTGCTCCACCCTTCTTGCAAGACGGTATCCGCGTGCAAAACCAATAACCATTCAGCCTTGGCCAATGCGCATCCGCGCTGCAGTTGTCCCCCGCGTGACGCAGCACCGGTCACAATCTCGGCCCCGGCGTCATCGGCAATTTCCAACGTAGAATCGGTAGAGCCACCATCAGAGACAATCAGTTCCCGGATTAGTCCGGTATGCAGCCCCTCCATCAAAGCCTGCAGCGTTTCAGGAAGGCTGTCCGCCGCATTCAGCGTAGGGATGACTATGCTGATCGGCGCTGGCATGATTGAAACCCTCTGGTCTTGTCGGCGTGAACTCCTATATCACGTGGCTCAGGGAAAAGACGAGGACGTAACATGCCCAATCGCCGCATCCTGCGCTTTGGCGGCGCGGACACTGACAGTTTCCTGCAAGGACTGGTGACAAATGACATCGCCGGGATGGAACACGGGATCGTCTACGCCGCGCTGCTGACACCTCAGGGCAAGTATCTGGCAGATTTCTTTCTGCTGCGGGACGGAGAGACCGTTCTTCTGGACGTGGCAGAGGAACTGGCTGACGGTCTCGTCAAGCGATTGAACATGTACAAGCTGCGGGCCGATGTCACGATCGAAGATAGCGGCCTGAACCTTCAACGCGGCACGGGCCCTGCCCCCCAAGGCGCGCTGTCGGATCCCCGTCATCCCGAAATGGGCTGGCGCATCTACTCGGAAAGCGCCGAGGGCGACGACGGCACCGATTGGGACGCGATCCGCGTGCGTCACTGCATTCCCGAGACTGCAATCGAACTGACACCTGACAGCTATATCCTTGAATCCGGTTTCGAGGTCTTGAACGGTGTCGACTTCAAAAAGGGCTGCTATGTCGGGCAGGAAGTCACCGCGCGTATGAAACACAAGACCGAGTTGCGCAAGGGTCTGCGCAGCGTCCGGGTCGGCGGCGCGGCCCCGGTCGGGGCGGAAATTCTGTCCGATGGGAAACCCGCAGGCACGCTGTTTACCCAGTCTGATGGTCGGGGCATCGCATATCTTAGACTGGACCGCGCCAAAGGCGATTTAACCGCTGACGGGGTCCCTATCTCCGTTGAGATTTGATTGTTGCCAATCCAGCACGGCGTAACCCACGGTTTTTGAGGTATAGTTTGAACACGCCCAAAGGCGCTGCCACACTGTGCGCAGGTTCAAGAACCGGAAAAACAAATGTTCAAACTATACAGAGCGATCTGGCGTGCCAGTGCCGGGCGTCAGATTATCCTTATTATTTTATCCATAGCCATCGCGGGTCTGGCTGCTGTGCCGCTGGAGTTTCAGCGCGACATCGTCAACCACCTGACCGAGGATAACGTCGACACGGATCACCTGATCTATCTCGGAGGCGGCATGATGTCCGTGATCCTGCTGAGTCTCGCTCTGAAATGGCTGCTGGGCTTTCGGGCTGGCACACTGGGCGAAGACATGATCCGCATGATCCGGCAGCGGCTGCTATTGCGCTCATCGGATCTGGGTGAAACCGGCGGAACCGTCCGCAAGGGAACAATGACCACCGCCATCTCGGCCGAAGCCGAAGAGCTGGGCAAGTTTGCGGGCGGGGCGTTTTCGGATCCGGTAGTGCAAGTGGGAACTCTGATCAGTGTGATCGGGTATATTTCATCGACGCAGCCAGGACTTGGCCTGATTGCATTTTCGATGATTGTGCCGCAGATCGTCATCGTTCTGATCTCGCAGCGCAAAGTGAACACGTTTGTGGCCGAGCGCGTCCATATCCTGCGCAGCGCGACCGACAAGCTGACGGTCGAAGATATCGACGCCGTCGCACGAGACATCGAAGCGCAGTTCGACGAAATCTTTGAGACACGGCGACGTATGTTTTTGTGGAAACTGTCCGCCAAGTTCCTGCTTAGCGTCATCAACGGCGCGGGCACCGTCGGCGTTCTGATGCTGGGCGGTTATCTCGTTTTACAGGGCAAAACGGATGTGGGCACTGTGGTCGCCGCTACCAGCGGCTTAAGCCGCATCCAAGGACCAACCGCCTTTCTGATCGCGTTCTACCGGCAAGTCAGCGCCAATCGCATCAAGTACGAGTTGATGCTGGAATTGTTCGGCCCCAATCCTGAACAATATCGGAACCCAAGAAGGTTAAGATAAAAAAAGACCGCGCGGCCCCTGCCGTCGCGGTCATTTTCATTCCCATCAAGGCAACCGTTTAGGCGCGCTCGGAATATTCCATGGTTTCGGTGTTCACGACGATCATCTCATCCTGTCCGATGAACGGCGGCACCATGACCTTAACGCCATTGTCCAGAATCGCCGGTTTGAACGAGTTCGCAGCGGTCTGACCTTTGACGACCGGCTCGGTCTCGACGATCTTGCAGGTCACTTTCTGGGGCAACGTGGCGTTTAGCGCCTCGGATTCGTAGAACTCGACCACGATGGTCATGCCGTCCTGCAGAAACGGGCGGCGCTCGCCCAGCAGCTCGGCAGGCAGTTCGATCTGTTCGTAGGTCTCAGAGTCCATGAACACCAGCATACCGTCAGATTCGTACAGGAACTGCTGGTCCTTCTGCTCTAGCCGCACGCGTTCAACTTTATCCGCCGAACGGAACCGTTCGTTCAATTTTGACCCATTCCGCAGGTTGCGCAATTCGACTTGCGCAAAAGCACCGCCTTTTCCGGGCTTTACATGATCGACTTTTACGGCTGCCCACAGACCGTCATTATGCTCAAGCACATTGCCGGGGCGAATTTCGTTCCCATTTATCTTGGGCATGACATAAATCCTTCACAAACGGTTGATGCGTAAGTTGCGCTCCCTATATCTGGCGTGGCTGCACCTGGCAAGACAACGAGACCTTGTGCTGCAGCTGCAGCAAGCCATGCAAATGACGCAACGCAACTATGCATATTAGGTGTATCCGAATCGCACTTAATCGGTCATAAGGACCGTCACGCCGAAAATGCAAGAGCAAGAACAACAAGGAAGACGAGATGAGAGATTTCGTTGACGGCACCGCCTTTAACAATGAGCAAGGCAACCGTGCTCGTAAACTTTTCGCAGCCGTTGTGTTGGCTGCACTGGATGACGCAATCGCCGACGATAAAAAGTACGGCAATGGCCCCGAACAGATCGCTCGGTGGGCCCGCTCGCGCGATGGTCGCGAGGTCCTGTCTTGTGCAGGGATTGACCCGAACGAACGCGTTGTCAGCGGACTGATGGAGTTCGTTGGCCGTGGTGTACGCACCTCGGTCGCCCTGTCGCGTGAAGAGAGCGAGCGTCGCAACGCCGCACAACAGGCAGAAGCAGCCTGATCAAAACTTCTGGCCGAATGAAAAAGCGCGCTCCTGCCACTGGAGCGCGCTTTTCGTTTGCCCCAAGCGTTGCGTCAGAAAAACAGCAACCACTGTCGCGCAACCCAAACCTCGGCGCACAGCATCATGACAAAGAACACCTTCGCCGACCATGCCATGCCCCGCCGCCACAGTAACAGATAAGACACCGCGCACACTGTCAGTGACACAGGTGCCACCCAATAGGCGTGGTGCGCGCTGTCCCAATAACTGACTGGGCCGTCAAAGACCCACGAGCTGAATGGCCAGAACTGGGGCCGCCCGTCCCCGGCATGCAATAGAAAGTCCAGTAACAAATGCAGCAAGCCAGCCGACGCGCCAACGATTAGCGGCCTGATGCGGAGCCAGACCCCAGCCAATAGCGCCAGTCCCCAAACAACAAATGAGTTGTCGATGGCGAATACGGTCTGCCATTCCGTGGAATAATAAAGCTGACCGAAAACCACCTGCTCAGGAATCCCCAAAACGAACAAAGACACCCCGGCCATCAGGTAAAGCGACACGTCCGGCAGCGCAGAGCCTAGCAAAGCAGCCCACAAAATCCGCCCACGAGGAGGATTGGCAAAGGCAGCAGCCCCGATCAAAAGATGTGCAGGTGTGTTCATCCGGGGCTTTTCCTCAGCCATCAAATCGGGTCATGTGCCCTTCAGGTTATAGGAGACTCGGCATGGTTCGCGCCATCATGATTCAGGGCACCGGCAGCAATGTCGGCAAGTCGGTTCTGGTGGCAGGATTGGCCCGAGCCTTTACGCGGCGCGGCCTGCGTGTCGCACCGTTCAAGCCGCAAAACATGTCAAACAATGCCGCCGTCACCGAAAACGGGGGCGAGATCGGGCGGGCGCAGGCACTGCAGGCCCGCGCTGCCAAACGACCAACGCATACCGACATGAACCCGATTCTGCTGAAACCTGAAACGGATACCGGCGCTCAGGTCATCATACAGGGCCAACGCGCCGGGACGATGAAAGCCGGAGATTACCGCAAGGACAAATCCAAGCTGCTGAGTGCTGCCTTGGAAAGCTTTGACAGGTTGTGCGACGACGCCGATCTGGTCCTGATAGAAGGCGCCGGAAGCCCGGCTGAAACCAACCTGCGCAAAGGCGATATTGCCAACATGGGCTTCGCCTGCGCCACCGGGGTTCCGGTGGTTCTGGTCGGCGACATCCATCGCGGCGGCGTGATAGCCCAGATCGTCGGAACACAGGCCGTGCTTGACGCAGGCGATCTGGCCATGATCCGGGGCTTCGCGGTCAACCGTTTCAAGGGCGATGTTTCGCTGTTTGACGAAGGACGAGATGACATAGCAGCGCGAACCGGATGGCCCTGTCTGGGCGTCGTTCCTTGGTTCCACGATGCGTGGCGTCTTCCAGCCGAAGACATGATGGACATCCGCTCGCATAGCGGTGGGGCCTGTAAAGTCGTGGTCCCGCAACTGGAGAGGATGGCGAATTTCGACGATCTTGACCCCCTGTCCGCCGAACCGGGCATCACTGTAGAGATCGTGCCTGCTGGTCGTGCTCTACCTGGTGATGCTGATCTGGTGTTGTTGCCGGGCAGCAAATCGACCATAGGCGATCTGGCCTATTTCCGCGCGCAGGGCTGGGATGTGGATCTGTATGCACATGTTCGTCGGGGCGGCCATGTCTTAGGCTTGTGTGGCGGGTATCAAATGCTGGGCAAGACAATCGCAGACCCGGACGGGGTGGATGGTCGCCCGGGGACTGTCGAAGGCTTAGGCCTTTTGGATGTCGACACGGTGATGTCGAGACAAAAGACGCTCACTCTGCGCAACGCCCGAACTGTCCCAGGTGGCGAGCCGGTACAGGGTTATGAAATTCACATGGGTAAAACAGAGGGGGCCGATTGCCGACGCGCTTGGCTGGAAGTCGACGGGCGGCCAGAAGGCGCCACTGACAAGTCCGGCCGCATTCGTGGCAGCTATTTGCATGGCATCTTCTCTTCTGACGCATTTCGCGCCAGCTACTTGTCACAGCTCGGCGCAGCATCGGATTTAGGCTATGAAGATGGGGTTGAGGACACACTCGACGCGTTGGCGGACCATCTTGAAACGCATATGAACCTGGATCAACTGCTGGACCTTGCAGAGAGTCCTACGCACGGATAACGGTCAATCCGGTTTATGTTCGGCAAGCGCCCGATAAATCTCGCGCCGGACCATTTTGCGGACGTTGCGCGTAATCCGCTCACCCAGAACGCCTTGCAGTTCCTCACGCACAACCTGCGCTATCAGGTCACGTAACGCGGCCTCATCAAGGGCGGTTACGTCCCTGGGCTGTTCAGTGGATGATACAGCGGCAGCGGTCACTTCGGGATCGCGAATGAACATTGCCTTCGTTCCGGAAACCTGTGGTTCGGCCTCGGGCGCAGAGTCATCATTGTCGGCGCGGACATCTTCCTTGGCGCTGCTTGCTTCCTCATCCGCGCTCCATTCCAGCGACGTCGTGCGCGTGCCGGAATACTCGTCCTCGCTATCGCCGTCCGGTTCCCACTGATCTTCGGTGCGGGCAATTGCGGCTTCCAGCGCCTCAATCTTCGCGCTCAAACTATCCGCTGGGTCAGTGCTTTGGTGTTCTTCGGCGACAGGTTCGTCACGCTTAACAATGTCGCTGGCACGCAGGACCATTGGCTTGATGGACGCATCCGCGGTGTATTCCGCCTTGGGTTCCGCCTCGTCTTCGTCCTCCGCTGCTTCGCTTACGCGCAAAGCATCCGTTAGGACCAAGCGACCCGGCTTTCTGGACATGGCTGTTGGAACAAGGTCCGGGATCTTGCGGCCTTCTTCACCGACCAGCCGTTTGATAGAGGACAAAACGTCCTCTACGCTCCCATTTACCACCTTGTCCGTCATCTTTTCACTACCACTCTGTCCTCAGAATCGAGTGTAGCCAAACACTTCGGACCTCACAACCGTCAGCTTGGACCCTCAGTCGCGACGCAACGCTTTCAGCACGCGATCCAGATCCTTGCTCTGCTTGCTGACCTGCGCCGGCGCGCGCTTGACCAGGTTGTAGTAGAGCGTCGGGTCGTAGATTTGCACGGCCAATCCCAGCCGCTCGGCCGTTAGCAGACCTTGGGCCTGCAGCAAATCATAGGCCGCACGTGATCGCTCTGTGCGTGATCCAACCTCGGTTAACTGCGCGTTCAGCAAGTCCTGCTGAGCGTTCAGAACGTCCAGCGTGGTCCGAGCGCCCAATGTCGCCTCTTCCCGGATACCGTCAAACGCGACCTGCGAGGCGCGAACCTGTTCCGTCGACGCCCTCAGACTTGCGGTTGCGGCCTGAAAACGCGCATAGGCATCTGCCACGCCCTGCGTGATGTCTTTTTGCACGTTCAACAGGTTTGCGCGCGAGGCGTCGCGGGTCGCCATAGACCGACGCACGTTTGCCGCCAGACGGCCACCAGCATAGATCGGCTGGTTGAAGTTCAGCGAAATCGACGCGTCTTCGAGGTTGTCATCATTGTCATAGCTTTCGCGAATACCCGCATCCGCGTTCAGGCTCACGTTCGGGCCAAGGTTGGCACGCTGCTGCTGCACGGCCAGATCAAATGCCCGCACCTCGTGCTGCGCGGCCAGAATTGCGGGGTGGTTCCGCTGAGCGAAGGCGATCGCTTCAGATTCCGAACCAGAAAGGTTCGGCAGGCTGGGTTGGCCCGCAGTCGCACCCGGCGCCTTGCCCACGGCGTTCACATATTCCGCCTGCGCGCGGCTCAGGTTACCGCGAGCAATGGCAAGTTCCGCCTGAGCACTGGCAAGCTGCGCTTCAGACAAAGCAACGTCGGTTCGTGTGACTTCGCCCACGTCGAAACGATCCTGAGAAGCCCGGAGTTCCTCGGCGGACACATCAACATCGTTGAGCTGAATCTGAACGGTTTCTTCTTGAAGAACGACTTCCAGATACGCATTCACGGCGCGGAACAGGACAAGCTGTTCAATATCAATCAGGTTCTGACGGGTGGACAGAACGATTTCCTGTGCAGACTGTTTGCCCAGAACCGAGAAGCCGCCATCATAAATCAATTGGCTCAGCGTCAGTCCGGTGAAAAAGGACGATGGTTCGTTCCTGACTACGACGTCATCTGTGGTGGAACGCGTGTAATCCTGACTGACCTGCACCGTCCAGTTGATGATCGGCCGCAGCGCAGACAGGGCAATTGCTACATCTTCGTCCGCTGCACGCAGCAGCGCGCGGTTCTGTTCCAGCAATCCGCTTGTGTTATATGCACCAATGAAGGCGTCGGTCAGATTATCTGCCCAAACCGCCCGTCCCGGAACAACGCTGAGTGCAATACCAGCCGTAAGCGCCAAGGCCTTGACCAGCTTACCTCCCGACTTAGAACTCATAACGAAATCCTCTCAAATCAAAATTACGCAGCCCTAGGCGCAGTTTGCGCCTTTGTTTTCAACTAATCAAGGCAGCAGAATAATCTGCCGTAGAATTATAGCGAAAATGCACGATCCGCGGAAAATGCCTGCAATACCGGCGCATTGGCATTAAAAGCATGGCGCCAGGTCACCCGACCTCCGGATTTATGGCCGATGCGGACCGTTCCCAGCTCACCTTCCATGAAAAGGCAAGCAATCCGGCCGTGTTCTTTGAGCTGATCAACAATGGCGTCTGGCACCTGCTCGACCCCGCCCTGGATCATGACCACGTCGTAAGGCCCATGCTCGGTCGCACCTTGCGCCAGCGGCCCGACATGCACGATGGCGTTGTCTGCGTCCGCCTCCATTAGGACGGTCTGAGACTCGGCAGCAAGGTCCTCGTCTTCCTCGACACCGACAACCAATTGCGCCATGCGCGCCGCAACTGCTGTCGAATATCCCATTGCCGAGCCGACATCCAAAACAATTTCATCATTAGAAATGTTCAGCGCATCCAGTATCTTAGCCAGAGTCCTGGGCTCTAGCATACAGCGCCCCGCACCCATATCTATCAATCCTTCGACATAAGCCGCCTCGCGCTGGGAATCCGGCACGAAGTTCTCTCGTCTCACGTTCAACATCGCGTCGATAATGGGAAACTTGGTCACATCAGAGGGTCGAATCTGTGTATCAACCATCGTGCGGCGGCGGGCTGCGAAGTCTGTCATTGGATCGCTCGTATCTTTCCCTTGGATGATGCGCTTGTGCCATATCAAGGAGGAACCAGCAACGGCCAGCGCAGAGAACTTTTGCCGCAGAACCAATATTTCCCGCGCACCTACAACCAACCAGAGCGTTCTGCATGAATTTTTGAGGCACCCCTCTGGACGCCCCAGACGAAAGCTGTTAAAACGCCCCCCACACCACAGCAAGTATTTGATTTTACTTGAAAAGGCGAGTTGGCGGAGTGGTGACGCAGCGGATTGCAAATCCGTGTACACCGGTTCGATTCCGGTACTCGCCTCCATAAATCTAGTATATTTCCCAATAATTTGGCGCGCCACATACAATATGTAGTCGCCTTAATTCCGTACACAATTCGTACACAGTCCGCGTGCAGTTTCAGTCGTACTTTCACCCCAATTTCCCGTATAGTGTTCAGCAACACACACTTAACGAGAGTTACAGGCCATGAGCTACGGTGTAGCTACAGTAGATGTGCACAAAAAACTTAAGTTGGATAAGCGCGGCGGAAGCGACAATTGGTATGCGCGACTGACGCTGGATAACGGCAAGCGCATAGTCAAAAGCACGAAAACTGATGACTTGGAGGAAGCGAAAGAGCGGGCGATTGAGCTTTACCACGACACCAAGGCGCGCATCGCAAACAACCTTCCAGCCCAAACACGAAAGTTCAAACATGTTGCTGAGTACGCCATAAGGCGGATGCAAGACGCTTTGGAAAACGGGACGGGAAAGCAAGCTTACAAAGACTACATCTCAGCCCTGCGCATCTGGCTAATCCCGTATTTTGGCAGCACGGACGTGGATAAGATTGATATGGCTGCGCTGAAGGCATTTGACGCGTGGCGCACGGACACGAACAAGAAGCCGTTTTCGCAAAGCGGCATCAACAATCACAACGCAGCATTGAACAGAGTTTTTGACGAAGCCGTGCTTCAAAAATGGCTCGTACAATCAATGCGCCCTACTCTGCTCAACAAAGGCGTCAAAAGCGAAAGCTGGGGCAGCTTCTCAGACGAGGAATATAGGCGACTCTACACAGCACTGCGCACCTGGCACAAGAAAACGAAAAACAAGAAGGCGGCGGCGACACGAGAGGTGCTTCGCAATTATATTCTTTTTCTCGCAAACACTGGTGTACGGCACGGCACGGAGGCGCTTGGGCTACGCTGGCGCAACATTGAATGGCAAGCGCGCGGCGACGATCGCTATCTCGTAGTCAATGTGGACGGGAAAACACGAAAGAGGGCGGCAGTGGCGCGAGACACTGTAGAGGGCTATTTGGACAGACAAAGTAAGCTGAATCCACGGATCAGCTACGACAGCTTCGACGAGCTACTGTCAGCGCAAAGCGATGAGTTCGTGTTCACAACGCGCTTGGGCGAGGTGGCAAACGTTTTCAGCCTAAACCGTGCATACAATGATTTGCTTGACGATTTGAACTTGAGGGTGGGCGCGGATGGAAAAACCCGTCCGCTGTATAGCTTGCGACACTACTACGCTACGCGCGATCTAAAGCGCGGTGTTACGACACATGTTTTAAGCAAGCAAATGGGCAATAGCACGGCGATGCTAGACAAGCATTATAGCAAAGTCAGTCCAATCCTAAATGCTGAACTGCACAGCGGGCGCGACATGCGAAAAAGCCCAAAGCAGGAAGTAAAGACGAACGGCGGCAATTTGGCGGAAACAGCGTTCAACATGCTTGCGGCAGGCAAGCTAGATGAAGCGGGGTTGCTGGCAGCATTGGGCGTTGAACGACCCAATTATGTGGTGACAGAAGAAATCGCGATGAAGGCGCTGGCGGCAAAGAATGATGACTTAATTGATGGTGATACGCTGCTGCGGATTTTAAATGGATAGTTGACGCAGCCTCCGCTGCGCCAACCAAAACGCCTTACTTTGCTTTCTTCCTCTGCACCGCTTGGCTGATAGCTTCGTCCAGTTCGCCAGCTTCAGTAGCCGCCTTCAAAGTCGTCAACGTGCCTTGCACATCCTTCAGCGCCTTGACGAAAACAGCATTGCCTTTGCCAAGCGCCAACGCCTTGTTTCCGTATTTGCACTGCACGTACCAGCCACCGTCTTGCTCAAAAAACCAAGGCCGCAGTTTGCGCATGCGTTCAACGAGCACACTTTCCCCCTGCTCGTTTTTTGCCCAAGACTTGCGTTTCACTTCGTAGTTCTCGCCGTCTAGCATCGCAGCCGCTACATTCAGCTGTTCATCAATTGCAGCCACGAGTTTTAAACGGCGCTGCTGAACAGGGTCTTGCTTGTTTGCGCGTTTGACAGATTTGAGTTCAAGTTTTTCCAAATGCGACATGCTTCATCTCCTTTTGCATATCGCTATCGTCTGCTGTCTCGCCTTCTAAAAAGCGATCAAAACCAGACACCAAAAAAGTTTCATTGAGAAGGTTGTAGCTCTCATTAAAGCAATACGCATTGCCTCAGAAAAAGAGGCGTACCGTCCTGCTCAGGCGCGCTTACCTTTGCTCCAAAAGGATAAATAATCCAATGCCCTACACCGTATGCGCGCACCTCACTTGAGGTGCCGCCTACGCGCATAAAAAGCAATGCTCCACGAGCTGCAAATTAACAGGAACATCAAAGCATGTATGAAACAAATACTCACTTAGAGCTTAGCGACTGGATCGCGTCACAACATTTTTCAGTTTTTGGCACACTGAAGTTCACTGATGGTTTTGAGATCAGCGAATTTACGGCTGAGCCAATCCTGAAGCGATATTTTTGTATGTTGGACAGAGCCTACTATGGCAATGCCGCCACAAATGTTGGGATGCGGCATCAAAGGCTGGTATTCAAGCATTTGGGATCAAGTGGCCAGAACCTTCACTATCACTTCTTAGCGAAGCCCTATACTGATCCACAGCTGTTTTCTCACCTTGCAAGAAAGCAATGGGCATCCATGGGAAGTTGGACCATGAGCGAGCAAAATACTCAAATTGGTCCAGTGCTTAGCAACCAAGCCGCTTCCAAGTATGTGCTCCATGAATACAGATCACTTGGTCCTGATTGCCTGCTCCTAGCAGCTTCAAACTTGACACCCCCTTCTCGCGATCCTCTTAAATTTAGGAACTTGGCGCAGTTGCGGAGGTTGCTCAAATTGCAGCAACGGGAAGACGATCAACTTAGTATGGCTTGGCAGGCGATGCCCTGCCCAGTCTGACATAGCAGTTTTGCACTGCGCACGCTGAAACACAGCTAAGCTTGATGACGCGTATTGGCGGAAACGCTGGAAGCTACGAACATACATTCGCAGCTAATCCTATGGTTTTGCCAAATCCCTAAATACCAAAAAACGAAACTTTCGAACCTAGGAAAAAACAATGAAGACAATGGATTATACACTCAAAGAACTCATTGAAATTGGAGAAATTAAAACCGCTGAAGAGCTAAGCACGAAGTGGTGCATGAAGAACAAGAACTGGTATTCACGGCAGAAACACGCAGGTGGAGACTTCAGCATTGATGCAGCAATCAACTGTTTGCGACGCACACGCCAAAGACTGGCTGAACGCCATGACGATGAAGGCAAGCGAAGGTTGGCTGACATTGAAAAGTTACTCAGCAACTACTTATTGCAGCAGCACAAAGTGGCTGAAGTCGCCAATGATTAAGGACCAACGATCAAGCATTCGTCTCCCGCAAGAATTGGGGCGAGAAGGCGTCAATCACAAATTTCGTAAGTCTGCGCTGCTGCTTCAACTGATTGGGCGCTGTCGCGCTCTGTCAGGCGCTCGTCATATAACAATGGAATGCGTCTGTATCCAAGAAGGTGCTCATTCTTGGTCAACCATTGATGCTCTTTCTCATAGTCACCAAAGATGCGACGTACTGTTCGCCAGAACGCTTCATCGTGGTTTCGCTCAACAAGGTGCGCCAGCTCGTGCGCCACAACATACTCAAGTACCTGCTTTGGGCCAAAGACGAGATGCCAATCAAGAGTAACAACACCATTCTTTCCGCAGCTTCCCCATCGCGTTTTAAGTCGTGAGATGCGCAGGTTAGTAGCTTGCGTCTCTAGCCGCTTTGCATAACGCCTAACGAAACGCCTTGCTTCCTCCGTTAGACGCGCGCGCATCCAATGCTGAAGGGCACTTTCAACCGTATCGTCATGCTGTTGAGCAGACATTTGCGCAGGCAGTGAAACATGAAAGCCGTTCTGATAATTGACGGCCACATCTTGACCTTGGCTGGTCGTCAATCGCGCCAGCCTCCCCCAATATGGCACCTTCGCGCCCGTGCGAAACCGCGCGATCTTGTGCATGCGATCATACTTCTCGCGTAGATCTGCATGGTTTTCTACAATCCAACGGCGTTTGCGGTAGAGTGCTTCTTCTATTGATGTTTCTTCCGCATCAGAAGGCGCGGTAATCCGCATGCCATCCATTGTTAGCTCAATGTGCAAACGGGTAACTGAGCTACTGCGCTTGAGCGAATAAGGGACGGCTAGGTTACCTAACTTGAACTCGCTCATTGAAGCGGCCCCCAGCCTTCCCGCGCGGCTCGCTCTATCGTCGTCCTACACGGAATTTGGTTGCACGACGCACGGCCGTTCTTCACGCACTCGCAATCGCCTTGAAACGAGCTGCGCGAGAAGTGCTTTATCGCAATATCTTCAATTTCTACTGGCAGAATTTTCAGCTCTTTGAAACCAAGGCCGTGAGCTGCCTTGCGCACTCGCTGTCGCAGGTCTTTTCGCAAGCCGTCTTTTGTGTGCCACAACTTGGGTGCCAACGCATCATCCGTGTAGAGCGACTCAACTTGTTCCGCGAGTGCCTTGCAGGTTTCATCATTTTGGTTCGCGCCTGCGACAGCTTCAATCACACGTAGGATGGCATGGGCAGCAGGCGACAAACCCGTTCCCTTGTGTGCGTCTGCCTCCGCATCCAGCTTGCGGGCATAGTCTTCAGCCGCGCGCAGTTTGTCGCCCCAACTAAGCTGCGTATCGTCAAGTTTTTCAATGAGTTCGCGAAGCTTCTCGCTGAACTTTGAATACTGGTGATGGTTTTCCGCAAGCTTCGCTTCCGTAATTTTGCGCAGCTCTGTTGTCTTCCTCAATGCCGCAGTCTTCAGGTCGTCTTCCGTCTTTTCCTCAGTTTCAAAGTCTTCCCAGAAGTCAGGGTCCACAACACTGCGGAGCTTGATGACGGTGGTCAGCCCAGTAACCTTCAGATGGTCTTCCAGCATCTCCCGTATCTTGGCGCTGTATTCAAACTGTTCAAAAGCCTCTTTCTTCTCAAATACCTGCTTTCCGTAGCGCAGGAAGTTGGCAAACCACTTCAGGTCATTTGTCAGGTCTAGAATACTTGGGTCAGGTGCCAGCGCCTCGTAGAGCGTCACGAAGTTACGCACCTTTCGCTGAAATAAAATCCACTCGTCTTCTGTACCAATCGCACCAACAAGCGCATCGTATTCAGCCTTCAGGTCACGCCCAGTGCGATTGATTCCTTTGGTGTACTCCAACAGCGCGCGATGAGCAGCCGCTAACTCCGCACGAAGCGCGTCCAAGTCGCGCATGGCGTTCTGAACATCTTCTGCGCGGTAGCTCTCAAGCGCCTCGTCTAACTTTTGGCTGACGCCAATATAGTCAACGATCAGACCGTTCTTCTTCTTGGCATCCGCAACCCTGTTTGTGCGGGCAATGGCTTGCAAGAGCGTGTGCTCTTTCAAAGGTTTATCAAGATACATCACTGCTTCAGCGGGAGCATCAAAGCCAGTCAGTAGCTTGTCGCAGACGATCAAAATCTGTGGGTCTTCGCCGCGCTTATTAAATGCGCGTTTAATATCCCGCTCTGCATCCCTGTCCACGTACCAGCGAACGAGGTCACCACGAACCGCGTTTTTATATGAGTCTTCGCTGGGTTTGTCGTCTTCCTGGGACTTGGAATAGACACATGCGCTGACGGCTGTAGCAGCTGCTGCCGCGTCAGCTTTGCTCATTCCGTCCTTCACGAAGTCTTCAGCGATCAGGCCATCCAATGCACGCTTGTAAAGTATGATCGCTTCTCTGTCGTAGGCGACCAGTTGCGCCTTAAAGCCATCTGGCTTGGCATAACTCTTGAAGTGGTTCCAGATATCAAACGCGATCAATTCAATGCGTCTTGGATGCTTCACGAGGTCCGCGATCTTCACGCCGCGTTCCTTGATCTCAGCCAGCCGCTCGTCGCTCAAATCCGCGAACCACATGTCAAACAGGCTGTCTATCTTGGCTTCGTCTATCTGCCAGTCTGTCTTGCGGCTGGTGTAGTAGATGGGGACCGTCGCGTTGTCGCGGACGGCGTCATCAATCCCATACTTGTCCAGATAGCCCTCACCCACGACGCCAAAGTTCTGGTAGGTGTCTTTGTCGTTCTTCTTGATGGGCGTTCCAGTGAAGCCAAAGAAGGTCGCATCTGGCAACGTAGCGCGGAGCGCAGCGCCCAAATCCTTCTCTTGAGTGCGGTGGCACTCATCCACCATCACGATCCAGCGGTCACTGTTGGGGATTGCAGTCTTGGAACCTTCAAACTTGAAGATCGTGCTCAGAAGCGTCTGCCCGTCTACACCGCTGCCTACCAAACTCCTTAGCTCGCTAATGGAGCCAACACTGACGGGGTTAGGCAGTCCCGTGGCGACAAATGTGCCTGATATCTGATCGTCCAGATCAATCCTGTCCGTCAGCACCAGCAGGTTCACATAGGCTAGCTGCTCAGATGATACCGTGTGGTGATGCTTCAGCTTGAGCGCAGCGAACACCATCGTCAGTGACTTGCCGCTGCCCTGCGTGTGCCAGACCAGACCACGCTTGTGCTTCCCCTCCACCACGCGTTCCACCATCTTGTTGACGGCGCGAAACTGCTGGTAGCGGCAGATTTTTTTGACGACCTCTCCCGTATCTGGGTCTCGCTCAAACACGATGAAATGCGCGAGCAGGTCCAAGAGACGCGACGGTTCCAGCAGACTCCAAAGGCCCTTTTCCAGTTCGTTTGAAAAGTCGCTCTCCGCACGCGGATGCGGGTCGCGCCAGTAGCCGTAAAACTTGGATGGCGAGTGCGTCGCGCCGTAAAGAACGGTTGTGCCGTCCGTCACGATGTTGAAGGCGTTGGTATAGAACAGGCGCGGTATATCGCGTTCGTATTGCTTGATCTGGTCAAAGGCTTCGCCGTTCTTGTCCTTCCCACTCAGCGGCGACTTGGCCTCAATGACGACGAGCGGCAGGCCATTCACATAGACGACGATATCAGGAATGCGGCTTTTCTCTGCCTGCACATAGAGCTGATGCGTGACGGCGAAGTGGTTGTTCGCGGGGTTCTGGAAATCAATGACGTTCAGCGTCTTCTGCGTCGCTTGACCTTCTACGATCCTGCTGAAGTCGCCGCGCTGTATCTTCAGCCAATCCTCGTTGTTCTCTTTGCGCAGCAATTCAGCAGCCGCAGCCTCTGCATCTGCTCGTGAAATGCCGTTTAGCCGCTCAAGCGCCTTAACAAGATGCGGACGGAAGATCGTTTGGTTCTCACCGTCGCGAAGGCTGGCATGCTGCGACGGCTCAATGAAGTCGTAGCCCAAAGTCTGCAAATATTGCAGCGTTGGCTTTTCCGCCAAGCGCCACTCGCTCCCGCGCCCCTTCATTTAACGGTCCTAACGCGGCCCGTTAGCAGATCGTCCATCAACCCGCGCTTTACGGTCTCAAGCTGAACAACGGTAGCGCGGTTTGCGGCAACTTGATCGTCAAGGCTAGAAAGAATGCCCGCAATCTTGGCCTGTTCATCGCTTGGAGGCACCACAATTTGGATGCTCTCAATCTGCTTTCCGCTGATGTTGGGTTGCGCATTTCCAGTTGCGGATTGGAAAACCCGCGCTGCAAAATTTTCTGTCCGCATAAAGTGCCAAAGAAACTCACGGCAAGCCTCTTTGTTTGGAACAACACATCCTACGCGCTGGTTCAAAAAGACGCGCTCGTTTGGACTTTCAACGATGCCTAGCTTCCCAACGGTGGCGCCTGACATAGCGATTAGAATGTCGCCGTCCCCAAGTTCGAACCGCTCCAAACTTTCAACAACTTCCAATGGAATACGCTTACAGCCCTCAAATACTACGGGCCCATTGTTGAAATTGCTCATACGGACAACCAGCGCAGACTTTGATGTCTCATCTGTGAAATCTTTGCTCTTGAACGCAAAGCCATTCTTTATCTTCGCAAGGTCACCAAGTTTGCCAAGACGCCACCCTTCAGGAAGTTCTCCGCCTCCCACGCATTCACTGCCCAAACCGCCTGTCAGCAGGTCTTTAATCAGGCCGCCCTTCACGCGCTCAGCCTGTTCAATCACCGCCTCTGTCGCGCGGATGCTATCGTCAACACTGGCGAGAACTTCAGCGATGCACTGTTGTTCAGGTAGAGGCGGAAACGCCACCACAACCTCGTGAACAAGGTTCCTGTTTAAGGTTGGAACGCCCGTGCCCGTTGCAAACCTCTCTAAACGGAAGTGTCGCAGAAATTCTGCCACAAACTGAGGATTGTTACCGTGCAAATCCTGAGTATAGAGCGTGGTATTAAGCGGGTGGCAGTCGTGCTCGTAGAACTGAACCTTGCCTATCGTCCCACTTCTGCCAGTTACAACTACTGGCCCTCTAACGATCGCCTCGTTATGCCAACCAACTGGTCCATTAGACGCAACAACAGGCACCGCCCCCTCAACGCGCTTAGATACTGGAAGATCATATCCGCGCTTTAAGGTTACGAAGTTGATGAACTTGTCTTTTTTCCATCCACTTGGCAATTCATCCAACATAGCCAAGTTCCCGCAGGAAATTGTTCATCCTGACCTCAGCCGCATTTCGCTCAGCAATGAGTTCTTCAAGCTTCTCAATCTCTTCTGAAACCTCAATCGCTTCAGCCTCTTCTCCCAAATTGACATAGCGGGAGATGTTTAGGTTGAAATCGTGGGCGGCAAGATCGTCGTTGCTGACCACCACTGCTAAACGCTCAACATCTTCAAAACCAATGTATGCACCACAGAGCGCATCAATATGCTGGTCGCGCAAGTAGTTCTGCGCCCGCCCTTCTTCAAACTGCTCCGCACCATTCACGATCATCACATGGCCCTGCATGTGCGCTGGCTTCTTCTTGCGCAAGAACAGGATCGCTGCGGGAATACCCGCGCCGTAGAACAGGTTTGGTGCGAGACCAATTACGCCTTCCACCAGATCATTCTCAATAAACGCTTTGCGGATCGCCCCCTCTGCGCCAGCGCGGAACAGCACGCCATGTGGCACGACCACGGCCAGCTTTCCGTTCTCGTTAAGGCTCGCCAACATGTGCTGCACGAAGGCAAGATCGCCGTAGGACTTGGGCGGCGTGCCATAGGTGTCGCGGCCATAAGGATCACCGTTACTCCAAACGCTGTGGCCCCACTCCTTGAGCGAGAACGGCGGATTGGCGATCACCCTGTCAAAGGTGCGGATCGCACCGCGCCCTTCGCCCACAGTGTGCTTGGGTTCGCGCAGAGTGTCGCCGCGCCGCACGTCCGCATCGTCAATGTCGTGCAGGAACAGGTTCATCTGGCAGATCGCCCAGGTATTTAGGTTCCGCTCCTGACCAAAGAGGCTCAGTGACCGTGCGTTCTTACCCGCCTGCTCCACCGCGCGATACGCCTCCAACAACATACCGCCGCTGCCGCAGGTGGGGTCGTAGATGCTCATGCCTTCATCAATCTCAAGGCAGCGCACCATGAGCCGCACGACTTCCTTGGGCGTGTAGAATTCGCCGCCCTTCTTGCCGCCGTCATCCGCGAACTGCTTGATGAGGTATTCGTAGGCGTTGCCCAGCATGTCCGCGTCAACGTTGCTGTTGCGCAGGTCGTAGCGTTCAAAATGCTGAAGCAGACGTTCCAGCATCGCGTCGCTGAAGCGGTCCTTGTTGTTGAAGTCCACGCTCTGGAAGATGCCGCGCAGCTTCATATTGGCGTCTTCAATCGCTTGGAAGGCCGCGTTCAGATACTCGCCTATGTTGGTCGTGTGCTTGCGCACCTCTGACCACGTGTGTTCCTGCGGAATATCAAAGCGGTGCTCGTCAGCGTCAGCGGCCAGCTCTTCGTCGCCATATTCCGTCAGCTTCTGCTCATACTCTTCCTGCCATACGTCGCTAAGCCGTTTGAAGAAAAGCAGGCCAAAAATGTAACTTTTGTATTCGCCGCTATCAATGCTGCCGCGCAGGATGTTCGCCGCGCCCCAAAGGTGTTGTTCTAACTCAGTAAGTGTGACTGCCACTCTCGCCTCGCGTGCTCAGATTATCTTTGCAACAACCCTAGCCCACACGCGTCATTACAGGAAGACAACCGCAACGCAATCGTGCAAATTTATTCTGGCTTCTGCCAAAATCTGCCCTTAGCCTGATAACAAATGACGAAGCAGGCAAGCCCCAAAATCCTCTATCACTTTCCCAACGCGCGCCCCGTGTTCGTGGAGAGCCGCCTGAACAAGGCGCAACTCAGACCTACCACCAAGGGCGGTGGGGTCATTTGGCACGACAGCGTCTACTATTGGTGGTGGTGCTTCATGCGCCTGTCACCCACTTATAAGCGGACCTGCGAGAAGCGCGGACGTGTCCGCAATGCCATGCAGAAGCAACTTTACACGGACTTTGGCGATATCTTTGACTACAAGGATGGCAGGGATGGATTTCGTAAGTGGTGGAATTTCAAGACTGACGACATGCCAGCTGACAGGGGTGCTGTGCTGTTTGGTTACCCAGCATTGGATGAGGTTCGTGTCGTTGAGCCACCCGCGAACGACCTAGGTGATGACGCACTGCTAATCGCCATCCCTTTAAGCCTGCGCAAGCGGCAGATCAGTCAGCAGCTCAACAGGATCATCCAGAAACACCATACGGGCAAACGCGGGCAGCGATACAATAAGAATATCTCTGCCCGCTATATTCCGCTGCATGACAAGGTTGCGGCGCTTAAAAGTGCCTACGCGGCGCTTGAGTATCGTCGCCAAAACCCAGATGCGAAACTCTGGGAAATCACCCAAAACACGGGCATCTCTTCTTATCAATTGAGCGATGATGAGCAATCTAAACAGAGTGCGAAGACTGTTGTAGATGCCAAGGCCTACATGTCTACTCACGCCAGCCGCGTCCTAAAAAAGGCTGAAGCGATTGTTGCTGGTGTAGATCAGGGCGTTTTTCCCAAGTCTTAGCGCAGCGCAGCAACGCACTGCGCTGCCCGCATTCATGCTGCTTTCTGCATCGCTCTGTCAGCGTCAAACACACGCATATACATGCAACCACCTTCTGTTGCGCCCATCCTTACAATGGACGTTTTGTCGCCACAGCCGCAGCTGCAATAGCCTTCTGCGACGATGTCGCTTTTGTGCACGGTCATTGGGGCGGCTAGCGCAAAGATGCTGTGGGTTGCGACTTCTTCGCCGTTAATCATTTCAAAATGAGCAACGGGAGCGTTGGCTTGTATTACATAAAACATTTGATTTCCTTCAGTTGGTAACGACAGCTGATTGCTGACAAAACCAATTTAAAGGAAGCATCCAACATCATCACTCATCAAGGTATTTTTCGTTTTTATTGTGATAATACTTTAGACTTCAACCGCTCTTTAGCACGCTAAGGATAAATAATCGCGGGAGACGAAAAGATGAAAAGTAACGAACTGCACCGCCAACTGAAAATCCTGCAATTGAATTTCCACAAAATTGGCCGCAACGAGCAAGTTCAACTTGTTCAGTTGCTAATCCATACGGCAAATCACTGTATTCAAAATTTACGCGAGGAACTCAGCGAGGAAGACGCGGCAGCAAAAAGACGCAAGGCTAAACGCAAGGAGACGGAGCTGGACCCAAAACCACCGTTGCGCCCAATAACGGTCGCTGAGCCGTCCAAACCCAAGAAGCCAAAATACACTGGTTTGAAAACTGGGCGATAACAAATGCTCTTGATTGAACAGGTGTACATAAAGCTGTCTGAATGCGATCTGGTTGAAACGGCAGAGGACTTCAGTAGGGATTGGTGTGGAAAGAGCCGCAGTTGGTATGCGGAGAGGCGTCACAACAAACGAGATTTTAGTGTCACTGCTGCAATCAACTGCATTGAAGCAATCAATTTGAAGCGAGCACTACTTTCAATGAGAGGTCGCCGCTTTAGCGGACTGCTTGAAGTTGAAATACGAGAACTTGGCCAGCTACAGGAAGATATTCAGACTTATCTTGCTGAACAGCACCGCATTACTGAAGTCGCACTCAGCAAAACACCAAGATCGCAATTGTTAGAAAAATAGTAGACCCTAACATTTTCGTTAAACTTATTTGGATTCCAATAAGTTAGATTGGCTGCCTTTTCTGATCGCTTGGTAAAATGTGCGACTTTATAATGACTTAAGACAAAACCACACAATTCAGGTGAGACATGAAACAAGCCAAGCTACTAACCCATGCGGAGCAAAAGCGGATCCAAGCCGTAATCAACGCCCATCGCTACAGCCAACGCAATCAAGCCATTTTCGCGCTAAGTTTCTTCGCGGGTCTGCGCGCATGTGAAATCGCTGCACTGAAGGTTGGGGACGTTTATGAGAGTAACGGTGCGGTTCGCGACACGATTTTTCTCAAGGCAGTTCAGACAAAGGGCGATGAGGCGAATACGGTGATTGTAAGTAAGCGGCTGAGCAAAATGCTGGCGGCATATGCAGCTGCCCACCCCCACCATAACGCCCAGCACGACGCTCCTTTGTTCTTCAGTGCAAAGCGCGGCGGGTTCAGTCCTCAGACGATCGTAAACTTGTTCGCCCGATTCTATGCGCTCGCAGGCATCAAGGGCGCAAGCTCACACAGCGGTCGCCGCCAATTTCTAACAGAGCTCGCTGACAAAGGTGTAAACGCGCGCATTATTCAGGCGCTTGCTCGCCACAAGCACCTGAATACAACTATGCGATACATTGAAATCAACGAGAACAAACTGCGAAATGCTATCGAACTCGTTTAGGCGGTACTAATACTGACTAAGCCGCGATTTGCGCTTCAACTACCTCATGCATTCCATTGCGTCCCAGTATATCGACTTCAGTTCCAGTCCGCTCGCCGCTGCCGTCTGCGCGAACTGTCAATCTCTCAAAGGTGACGCAAAGGTTATCTTGTTGCTTGGAGCAAGCTATCGTGATTTCACCGCTCCGTATGTGCATAGAGACTCTGCGGCAGATTTCCTCAAGAGGAACCAAGACGTTCATACCAAACTCAGCCTCCCTGTACTCAAGCGCCGCAGTAAGAGCTTCTACTTCCGCCATTTCGGCACTAACTGGGAAAACAGTTGGAAAACTCACAATGTGTGACGAGAAGACGATCCGTAAGCCGTAAACGTCGTTCTCAATGTCAAATATTTCTCCGTCTTCGTCCCAGGCACCAATATTGTTCAGTTCATTACTGATAGCTTCTACATCACCATTGAAGTCTTTGCTCTGGCATACGACCAGACCGCCAAATCCGTCACTCATTGTTCTAATTCCTTTTAGGTTTGCTTGATTTTCGTTGGCTCTGATTACCAACGAGTTCAATCTACACCCGCGCTGTTTCATATTCCTTTTTCAAAACAATTTACGTTTTTTATCTGATAACTTTATTGATGTCTTTTCTTAGGGCGTATCCTTAGCACGCCAAAAAATTGATGTAGGTTGCGGCGGACAAAGCAGGCGCGGCCTCACCACAAACAGCTCGCCCTGACGAAGCGATATACAGATTTCAAAAAATGCAAACTGCGAAAAGCGACGCAGTTCATCTGATGCAAGCAACGAAGAACAACGGACCTTGCAAGCCCCCAGTTTCGACCTTAGGTTGATACAAGCCAATGGCGATAGCCAGCAGCTCACGTTGGCTGATACTTGTAGTAAACCTTTGAGTTCGCTTGAGTATTAGCTTTGAGAGTATCATATGCTCTCTTAGTTGGCGACTCTGTGTGAACAGAGCTGCAGGTTGCCGTTGGTTTAAGCATGGAGGATGTGACGATGAAATATTCGAAACTCAACCGCCTTGCTCGCAAGTGGCTGCCCGTGGTGCTCTTGGCACTCAAAGTAGCCAATCAGTTCGCTGAACTTGTGAGTAAGGTCGTCAACTATGCCCGTAACCTTCCAAAACTACAGCCACTCGTTTGAGCTTAATGGCAAACCCGTTTTCGCTCCATCCAATCTAGGTCGTCGCATAGGCAACGACGTTAAGGACAGGGTTGAACGAGGCTACGCGTTTGATGATTTTTACTATCATTTACGCAACGGCGGGCATGTAGCCGCTCTGCACTCACACCGTACAAATCAGTATTTTTGCAAGTTAGACATAGAGAACTTTTTCTATTCTGTAGCTCGCAACCGTGTCGTGAGAAGCTTGCGCGCAATCAGCATCCCTCGTGCAACTCACTACGGAAAATGGTCTTGCGTCCAAAACCCCTTCAAAGAACCTAGTTACGCCCTGCCTTACGGATTTGTGCAATCGCCCATTCTGGCGACGTTGGTTTTGTCTCAGTCCGCACTTGGCACCGCACTACGCGGAGTTTCAAAACATGCCAACGTGGCTGTTTATGTGGATGACATATCTCTGTCTTCCAACGATTTGACGGCGTTGGAGACTTGCTACGATGAGATCTGCGGAGCGTTTGATGTTGCGGGCTTCAATGTAAACAAGGCCAAGAGCGTTGCGCCTTGTGAAGGCCTTACAGTTTTCAATTGTAGCCTAGAGCACCAAAAAACACTGGTAGAAGCGACGCGCATCGCTGAGTTTCATTCAGTATCGCGTTCCCCAAGTAGTGAACTGGGATTTGAGCAATACTGCGATAGCGTCCGCGCAGGAAACAAAACTTAAATGCAGAGAAGCCCATGAACGAGAAAACAAAGCTGTTGGTCAATGTACGCAGAATAAGCGATCTATTTTCGCATGCGATTAGGGAAGGACCAGATGGTACTTTAGAAGGTAAGTATGGTGAGGAGCACCCAGTTTTTACTCACTATCTCGTAAGTTACTATTTGTCAGGCTGTCTCGCTTATTTGGAAAGCGAGAAAGGAAAATACAGTTGGAACTCAAAGTCGTCAAAACATGCAGATTTCGACGAGTTTATCGCTTCTCTTCCTAGCGACAGTAAGGAAAGATTATCGCAGTTAGGTATCTGCAAGGCGAGTTTGAACGCGTTGGCTCAAGTTCGAAATGCTGTCGTGCACAACGACGGAGATTTAAGCAAGAACGATAAAAAAACTGCCCTGCAAATGGTCCGCGAAGTACATATTCCTGGAGTTAGCATTGAAGGCAGCCAAGTCACACTTACAGAAGAACTGATTGATTTCGTTCGCAATTCAACTGTTGCCGTCCGCAGTTATCTTGGCGGCACCAGTTCGCATTGACTGACTTAGAGCGTAGGATCCAATACACCTAAAATTTCGGATTATTGGCCAAATTGAAAGCTGGAGCATCTTACCAAATTAGAATTTCGATAACACACCCACACTGAAGAGAGGAAACTGAAAGTGATGTCAGAATTCGAACAGATCGCGAACGATGTTGTTACAGCCATGGAAACAGCAGAGTATCGCATATCTGAATTTGGATATGGTGCAGCTACTGATGAAGCTGTGTCCGCCGTTAATGCAGGCTTGGTTACTTGGTTGATTTCAAGTGAGGAGAGAAGACTGAACGGAAGTTTTCGAAAGAAAGTTTTGGATCAACTTCCCAACAACGATGATCCAAATTGGCAGTCATATATCAGCCCTCAACCAACCCATTCACTCAAACGTAGACTTGAGGCACTTTGGGACATAAGGATCGCGTACACACACACAGCCGCTGACGTAACGATGATTAGCAATGCGCAAAATCAACAATACGCAATTGACGCTCCGCGATACATCAACGGTTGTGAGTTACGAAACAACATTCTTATGGTCAACAAATTGGATTTTCACACTGCTGTTCGTTCAATTGTACAAGTTCGCGACATACTGAAGTAGGAACAGTTGCAACGTACGCAAAATTGTACACAAGGAAATCTTCAGCAAACAACAAATTGTTTTCAATAATCTTTTCTAAGTGCATTGCTCTTGCAAATCCGTGTACACCGGTTCGATTCCGGTACTCGCCTCCACACATCCTTATTGTGTTTTTTCTCAATATATTAGACACTTGGAGTATCTCATGGAGGATACTTTGGAGGATACAAGTGCTTGACTACCCCGCGACGACCTTAGCGAAGAACAAAGGCAAGTATTACGTTCTCCTGACGATCCCCGCCGAGCTTCGCCAACATTTCAACGGCAGGAAGCAACTCAAGAAGTCCACGGGAACAAGTGATTTGACTGATGCCAAGCGCAGGCAACACAACATATCTGCTGATCTTTATGCCCAACTGGACAACTGCAAGCCTGATCCGCGCGACGTGATCAGCGATCTACTCGGCTGGATCGGTGACGCCGACGAGGTTCAACGCATGGAGGACATCGGGGAACTTGAGGACCTCATCAAGTACCACAAGAACCTCGAATACGGTGAGAACGAAGAAAACGACGTTGCTGTCGAGGTGGTCAACGAGCAGGCCATAGAAGCTCTCAAGGTCTACCAAGAGTGGAAGGCTGGAGGCACCGAGCGGACGACGGCTGCATCGGGAACAGTTTACCTCGCCATCGCCTCTAAGGAGTACCTTGAGACCAATCCGTACAGCACGATCAAGACTCAACGCGAAGCCGAACACGCCCTTGAGCAGTTCAAGGACTTCGCGGGGGACATTGCCCTCTCTGACGTCACTGCGGTGATGGTTCACGGGTTCGCGGAAGATGTGGGCGCATCAAAAAGCCGAAAGACCATAGACAAGAAGATCGGCTACGTCCGGCGTATGTTTGACCACGCAGTACGCAAAGGCTGGGTCCCTCACAACGTGTTCGCGGGGATTAAGCTAGACAAGAACCTCGGAGCCAAAAAGCAAAGCTATACTCCGTTTACCTCGAGAGAACTCAAGGCTCTCTTTGCGCAACCCATGGAGCCACACCTGCGGTCCCTACTGTCGATCCTGACCACCACCGGTATGAGGCTCGACGAAGCCGCCCTGCTGACGTGGGAGGACGTCAAAGAGGACGAGGAGCAAGGTGTTCTTTACTTCGATCTTACGGGTGCCATCGTGAAGAACTCGGGGTCTAAGCGACGGGTGCCAGTCCATTCTGCCCTAACATGGATAGAGACGGGTAAATCCGGTCAGATGTTCCCCGAGTTCCCTCGAGACCGCGACGGTAAGACACAAGGTCCTGCCTCCAAGGCGCTGATGCTATGGGTTCGAAGGATCACTGAGAACCCGACTAAGGTCGTCCATTCACTCAGGGGGAACTTTAAGGACATGCTGCGTGACGCCGGGGTATCCAAAGAAATAAACGACTTCATCACCGGGCATGGATCCGGCGATGTGGCTGGGGCCTATGGTGAAGGTCCAAGTTTGAAAGTTCGGAAGGAAGCCATTGAGAGGTTGAAGTTCGAATACATCACTAAGACGGTCTGAGGCTTGGAAGAGCAACCTCGGATTTCGTCTGCCACTCGATTATAATCAGAAACTCATACCCCTTCCGAAACGGTAGCTATGTTGCTGAGCGGACACTGCGCAGCACTTCATCAACGACACAGCTGCGGATACCGAAGATATTGCCCAGATTGACTAAACACTAGGCAATGAGCGCAAAATTGGCCTAGATATTGCGACGTGATTTGCCCTACTGATCGTTTCGGTAAGATCCACTTTCGTCAATAAGGATAGTTAGTTGAGACAAAGCTTGATCGCGCTCGCCTTTTGGCTCCTTGCGAGTATTGGGAACGCACAAGAGCTGTTACTATTTGGGGGTAGCGGCCACGATGAGTTCCTCGGGTGCCTGAATTGCAGCAAGTACAATTCTGAATCGATCTGCAACAAGTATGGAAAAGGCTCCAAATATGACAGCGATAGCATAGTTAACAAATTTGGCACATTTGGAAGTAAATACTCGTCTTCCAGCCCATGGAACAAGCATTCATCGGACAATTCAGTGCCTGTCTTGGTTGATCCAGATGGGAATTTCTACGGTTATTTCACCATCAACAAATACCGCAGCGATGCAGTTAACTTCGCCAGCGATCTCGCAGAGTTATACGAGAGTGTCGATGGCGACTTAGAACTGGTTCGCGAAGCCATTTGCGAAGCTTTCAACTAAACCAGCCATCTAGAGGGGCGCGATGCTGGAACACCTAACGGACTCACAAGTAAGAGAAGCTGCAAAGGCACGAATTGAAACACTCGAGCGATGGCTTCGCAGACTAATCGATGAAAGTTTCATAGAAATCTCGACGGAATACGAGAAATACCAAGACAACAACGGAAACCGATTGATTAAGAAACAAATCGTTGAAAACGCCGAAAGAAGACGAGATGGAAATCCGGATCGGTTTCCAAGGTTCATAGACGCAGTGTTTCTCGACGATCTAGTAACCATAATATGTGGGCAGGAGTGGCAACGGTTTCGCGGCCCGCTATCCGCGGCTTTCCCGCAGGGTCGCGACGTTGCAAAAGAGTTTCTTGGTCGCCTTATCGAACCCCGTAATCGGCTCTCGCATGCCAATCCATTGAGTCTTCGTCAAGCTGAACAAGCCGTGTGCTATTCGGGAGACGTAATTGATGCACTTAAAGGCTACTATCAAAAAATGGGAATGAAGACAGAATACAACGTTCCGACGATTATCAACTTTTCCGACTCATTCGGAAACTCAGTTTCCCGTCCTTACATGACAGAGGTTTCTCCACTAGGAGTCCTGGTCGATTTTTCCAAAGAACCAGAGTCTTATCTTAATGTAGGTGATATTTTGACGCTGGAAGTTGACATTGATCCAGCATTTGAGCAATCGGATTACACACTAGATTGGGTCGCTTTTGGCCCGCCGATCCAAGGAGACACGTCCAGCTCGAAAATCGTGATTTCAATTACTGCTGGTCACGTTGGGCAGCAGATGGACTTTAGGTGTCGCGTGAAGTCCAACAAAGAATGGCATAAATCCTCGATGGGTATTGATGATCAATTCGATGCCAGATATCGCGTTCTTCCGCCGGACTAGTGAAGTTTTCAGTTTCGCCAATACTCGGTTAGTGACAAACAAGTCGGCGAAATGACATTTACCGCCTGAACAGATTTTATCACTAACGGCTAAATATGTAATAAGTATAAGCAATCTCACCTACAGTACCCTGCCCGCCTCAACCGAGACTTGGCCGCAGAGGTCTCCAAGTGCCGATAGCGCCCCCCTGAGTACCTCGCACAATCCAGTGCATGCCCCGCCGCAATTACGGCAGCACCAATGTCTTGTCCGTCAGCGTAACAAACACCAACCCAGCGATCATAGGTGCGCTCGCCATTGAGTTTGCACTCGATGTTCTTGCCGCGTAGGAAGTTCACCATCCAGCGTTTAGCATCCTGACCAGAACGAGTGCCAAGCTCCGGCGCATCCACGCCGTTCAAACGGACCGGAGTGCCATCGACAACGATCGTGTCCGCGTCGCGCACTTGGAGGCCACCAGCGACAGCAGTAGTGGCGAAAAATGCCAAGGCAATGGTTAGCTTCTTGAACAAGGCGAAGTCCTCGGTGTCACGTGTTAATCGATAATTTGGGTTGCTATGCGGGTATCCACTAGTTCTTCCTCGATAAGCGCATAAATTTCTTCGGGTGGGGTATTCAGTGAGAACAGCATCAGTGACGGGTCCACACCCATGTCGATCAAATGCTGCATCGTTTCTCCTTGCCCCTTCTGGATGCCCTCTACTGCGAAGACGACAGGTATTAAGCGAGGCTGGTCGTAGTAGTGCTGATGCATACCTACAATACCGCGAAGTGAAACTATGCGTTCCTCGCCGCCTGCTAGGATGTACGGGCATGACGACACGCACATTGCACCAGCCAGAACGGCAGAAGTCAGCTCAGCTTCTCTCACCCGCTTGCCAATGGCGAGCGCCTCAGTGACTACGCCCCCAGGACTGTGAAGAGCTACAAGGTCTGGTTTGTCTTGCATGCCTGATAGGAAGGAGGCGAAGCGAGAAGAGTCATCCACCTCGATCTGTCCGCTCAGTAAGAGAACTCGCCCTAGCCCCTCGACATCCTGCACATTAAAGTCCAATCGGTTTGGAAAAGCCTCTGGCACGGGTACGTCCAGAGGCCCATCCTGCGGCAAAAGCGACGGATCGCTACGATCAGTGCGATACTCTCGACGTTGATCGCCGGGGGATATCGGACCAGTCGGGAGTTCAACACGCTCCTTGAACGGGCTTGGCACTACACCAAGAACGTCCGACGCTATCAGAACACCTGCAATAGCGAGCTGTAGGATGAGAACGTAGCGTAGACCTGAACGAGGATCGAGACGACTTAACAGGCTCATCACGTTTCATCTTTTTGTGGAGTGGCGCGGTTGAGGATAGCTGCGTCTGCCACGCCCATAGTCGCCTCTACGTCCTTCATGGCGTTCATTGCCGCTCTAAGGTCAGAAAGCGTCAGAGTATCCTCAATGCTCATGCCGTCCTTACCACTGCGGATTGCGGCTTGAGTGATAGCCAGCACAAACACCAACACGGCGGGCAACAAGTCGATGGCTATAGCTCCAGCCCAAGAAGGTACGAAGTTGTGGGCGTACTTGATTACTGCATCGGCGCTGGAAATCGGGTTATATGCCGTCTCGATGGGCGGTTCCATGTCCAATACCTCGTCAGCAGCGTTCTTGAGTGTCTTGCTGCGTTGGTCCAAGGCGTTCAAAACAGAGTTGATTGTGGACGATTGGGCGTCTCGTACGTCGGAGCTGCGCCCATCAAGCTCTGGGAGTACGACCGAGGATGGCAAGTCCTCAGCAGCACGAGCAACAAGTGGTGCGACGCTGTATTGGTTGAGGCGCGAGATTACACCAGCCAACTTCACGCTTTCCTCAGAAAACTGAACCGATCGGCGATCCACTGGACCGGGGGCTACAGTAAGCTCGCGCATCTTTGCGAGGATTTCGTTGCCTTGTTGGAAGGCTTCCTCGATAGGTTCTTGCTGCGCCGCGATCTGCTCTTCAAGGTTTCGCAACTCCTCAGCTTTTTGGGTCAGCACACGAAACACGGCACCCCGACCGGCGGTACCTGAGAGGTCTCCGGACTGCTCAAGTTCAGCCAGTTCTTCAAAACTCTGGCGGGCGCGTTCCACCTCGCGACCCAACGCTTGGCCACTGAGGGCTATGTCGTGGGCTTGCTCGAGAGCAGCTTGGTAGTCGCGGACAGTGTTCTCCAAGTGTTGTTCGACTGCCGCCGAGCCTGCGAGTGCGGCTGCGTTCAGCCAGCTAGACATGGCGATAATGGCGACAGAGCCAACAATCGTAGAGATCGTCAAACCAATGAAACCACTAGCCGTTCGCATTGAAGGCAGCAGACGGAGCATGTAGCTCCAAAACACGAAGATGCCCACAGAGACAGCGATTGAGTACGCAACGGCTGCGAAGAAAGAAACCGCACCATTGTCTTCGAGCAATGAGGACACGCCGAGATAGGTGTAGATCCCAGATGCGATGGCCAGGACACCCAAGGCTGCGGGGGTAAACGTGTCCAACCACGCAAGATGACCTTCTAGTTCTTTTGCGGTCCGAAGGCCCTTTGCTTCCTCAGCCGTCAAGCGATCCTTGTTCTCCGTCATTCTACAACATGCTCCACACTCATCACTCGATCATTCTTCACTTAATCATTTATTAAGACTTTTCACCCTGGGTTGCACATCTGGACGATACGAATTGATTGCTTTTGCGAAGCTGCCATTCTTCTGCGATTTTCTGCCAAATTGCGCCGTTAGCTCTAGAAGACGGGAAAAACATCAACCAATTGAAATTCCGATAGCTATTCTGGGAGTGGCCATGAGCATGGATCACATGCCTCGTTGTCACGCGCGTGAATTCCCTCAGCGGGGTAAATCCGTCACATCTCTCTGAGTGAATATGAGGTGTCCCTAGCGTATCAACCCGAACGTGTGCTTGGCTCGATCCTGATCCAGTGCGAAAAATTTGATTGACCTAACTCTTGGAGACCTAGCTCATGGAAATCTTGATAGTTTTGGGTTTGGTTTTGGCTGTTGCTGTGTATTTGGCAATTCGCAGTAACAGGCCAGTCGATACAACTACTCCGCCGAGTCAGTCAGGTGTGCATGAGAAACCTAGATTGACTACGAACCAACGGCAGCGCACGTCGCAGCCAGAGCGTTTTGATCCAGACCATACGGTCCCGAAACCCGACGTCACGATACTATCGGGTTCAGCCTACGTTGTAGATGGCGATACACTGGTCATTAAGAAAACACAGGTTCGTCTGTTTGGCGTCGATGCTCCCGAGATGAACCATCCCTATGGAAAAAAGGCGAAATGGGCGCTCGTTTCGCTTTGCAAGGGTCAAAAAATTAGGGCCGAAGTGACCGAGCAAGACACCCACGGACGGACTGTTGCAAAGTGCTACCTTGAGGATGGTCGTGATCTATCCGCTGAAATGGTCAAACTTGGTTTAGCGATAGACTGGCCAAAATTCTCCGGTGGACAGTACCGGTCTATGGAAAGGCCCGACGCTCGAAAGAAGCTATGGCTGGCAAACGCGCGGCAAAACGGACATATGGGGCTGTGGAAGCAATACGACGCGAAGCAGGCCGCTCGGAAAATGAACAACTGACAGTACACCCAAAGCCGTAGCTGATGTCGCGTAAGTAGGGGCGGCCAAGGGGGTCACCCTGAGCCGCTTGAAACCTGTGATTTGAGGTTTTGAGTTTGTCCGTCGTCACCTCAAACTCTCAGGCATGGCTAAGTTACGGCCACGCGCAATCGCGCGAACTTCGGCGCTCATGACCGTGTGGGCGTTGTTAAGGGCGCTTACTAAATCGGCCCGTTCCCAATGTCCGGGTTTAATCCACTGATCAGGATAAACCGCTTCGATCTGGCGGGCTTCTGCACGTACCTCACTGGCAACCTGCTTGATACCTGCCAGAATAGACAGGGTGCGCTGCCAGACCTCAGTGTCGTCGGTTAGTGGTCCCGGTGTGGGGTTGGTTTTGGATGTCATGGTTTCTGGGTCCTTTGATCTGAACGGCTTCACTGTGCCGCCGAGTTGAACATTGAGTGCTGCAGCAAGATCGACCGAGCATCCCGATAGAACTCAACCTTGGACAAGGTCGTCCCTTTCGACCGGAGCAACATGTCACGCCAGATCGGCAGTTGCGTATTGGGGTCGAGGGGATGGTCGGTCAGATGCTCGAGGGCGATCACTGCGGATTGATCGTAGCGATGCCGGGTGCGGCGACCTTGGAGACGCGCGAGCATCTCTTCGATCTTCCGGTCGATCACCTCTTCACGGCGTTTGCCGATAAGGGTCTCAGCCTTGGTCATCGGGGCGAATGCCTTGGCGATTGCGCCGAGGTCTGCCTTGTGCTGGCGGGTCCTTCCGTGCAGCGGAGTGTGTTTTTGGTAGTGACGTTTCGCGTCACCTATTGTCAGGGGATTTGCCATTTGGGGTGTCCTTTTCTGGAAGCCCTCAAAACCCCTAAAACAGCACTTCCTTACCGACCCCTGCGGAGGGTCGATTTTGGCTTCAGAAAAGCCAATGAAATCAATGGATCACCGAAGGTGTATTCTGGGGTCGAGGGTGTTCATGGGGAGGGTTTGCAGTAGTGCGGAAGCTGCAAGCTGAAATCGGGCGGTTGCTATCGTGGTTTGCTTGCGGACTTAATGGTTGGGTGAGACGCGAACTCATCAAAGGGGAGGAAACTCAACATGCGCAAATTGCAGGCACAGGGCATTCACCACATTACCCTGACAGGCGCAGACCGGCAGACATCAATAGATTTCTGGGAGGGTCTTCTCGGGTTTTCGCTTATTTTTGATCAACCAAACTTGGATGATCATTCACAGGGTCACTTGTACTTCGCTGCCGGTAACGGTCAGACGATCACGGTGTTCACCAATGAAGATCGAAAGCCGTCCGGCAGTTCACTCAATGATCAAGTCGGCGCAGTTCATCACCTAGCATTTGCGGTGTCCCGCTCGGTCCTTATGCAGGTTGAGGAGCGGTTGGATGAGAGAGGCATCACGCACACTCCAATCAAAGACCGAGGCTTCATGAACTCGATCTATTTCCACGACCCGCTGGGCTTGAGGATCGAACTTGCGAGTTACCGCTTTGAGCCACCCGAAGGTGCAACTCACGGTGACGTTCTGGCTGAAGCTCACAGGCTTCGCGTGGAACGCGGTGATCTGGCGATTGCCGATGTTCACCTAGCGGATGCCATCGAAAACATTGTCTCGGAGCGAACCCCGAGGATGTAGCTTTCTTTTGTTGTTCTTGGGCGTCATTAACCGCCTGTCGTCATCACTTCGTTGCGGTCGAGGCGGTCTTCGAGTTCGACCTCGGCGGCTTCGGACTGGTCATGCTGCAATAGGGTGAACATCTCGAGGCTCTTGTCGATCTCGAGGGGGACACCGAGTGTATCCGCGAGTTTCTGATAGAGAGCTTCGAGGGCGTCACGCTGGGCAGTCGTGAGGGTCTCAGAGAACTTGCCGGTCTCCCGGTCTCGCCCCCCACTACGCCAATCTGGATGTGGCTTCTGGTGAAATTCTCTCGACCGACTGCGCCGCGCGTCAGGGGGTGTCTACAGAGTTCGACCGTACCATCGACCAGCACCAAAAAGTGCCAGCCAATACCGAAACGACCAGTCTTGGCGTGTTCGACGTCGATGATCGCTGCGTCAATTCGCGGATCGGCTGGGTGGTGGGTGTATCTGACGAAGATGCCAGTGGTTTTCTCTCGTTGCACCGTGGGGAACATCGTTGTTCGTAGGTACGTCGCCGCGCGTCGGATCTTGAGCATTGGTTGTTCGTTCTGTTTTCACTCGCGCATCCCACGCTTCGAGTTGACTCATGGTTAACCTGCCGTCGCCGGTGGGAGACCAACCGTTTTCGATGAGATCAACGGTGGCATAGAAGTGATCGGGATCGGCGCAGGAACGGGGCTGGATACGGTTGAGGACCCGATCAATGTCGGTGTCCCAAACCATTTCGGTTAAATCGGTCATGTTCTTGTCATTCGTTCTTTCGACCCCGACAGGTGAACCAAAGTTATCCTCGCAGCCGCCCTCAGGCGAACTGGTCTGGGCTGGGTGTCGAACCTGCCGGGGTCGTGGTTGGTGACGGTAGCGAGCCATCACCAGACAAAGTCAGTGACCAAGCTGTTCACGGATGTGCTGCACGAACTCAGTCCAAGTGATGCCATCAGCACGGCCCGCTGCTCGATCAACGGCGAACTGGCGGACCACGCGGTCCACGCCGGGATTTGTGGCTGACGCCTGTTTCAGGAAATCGAAGCCATCAGGTCCGAGTTCCTGCATCGCGCTCTGGGTTGCGGCCTCAGTGATCGTGCTTTGGACATTCGCGAACATCGCGCGGGTGTCGCCATCCACGTCTAGTTCTGATACCGACCCATCAGCCAGACCACGCATGGTTTCAATGACCTCATCGACTGACATTCCAGACATAGCAATCTGACCGAACGCTGTTTCATACGTCTTGGCTTCTTCCATTGTCATGATGCTGTCATCGAGTGAGGCGTTCAGACCGTCGATCACGGAGTCGAACTCTGCATGGCCTGTGTCGCTACCTTTGGGTTCTTCGAGCGTCTCGACTACCACAGAACTATGTTCCTGCGCTGCCCTCTGAGCCGCGCCAATCGACAGGCCTTCATCAAAGACGGCGTTGAGCAATCCAAGTTCTTTAGCCTGGGCGACCTTCATTGACATCCCTTGTACGTTGATCACGTCGCTGTCTTTGAGATCGCTTTGTGAGTGAACATCGCGCTGCGTGTTCTTGGTGTCGCGGACGGTGACGCCCCCGCTCACGTAGTCTGCACTTGAAGCATATGATTTGGAGGATGGCATTGTTTGTGCGGTGGCATCGCCGCCACCGAGGGTTACTCTTTCAACCATGTTTCTTGTGTCCTTTGGAATGGGTTGGTTATCGAAGACCGAGTTCGATCTCGGCCAACTCTTGCGGTGTTGGTGGGTTTGGGTTTTCGATTAGGGGCAGGCTAGTGATCGCCTTGTCCTCATCGAGAGACATCAGGTGGACGGGGCATAGTTGAGCCAGTGCGTCCAGCGCGTAGCCTTTTAGCCGGAGGCGGATAAACGCCATAGCCAGACGCAGCTTGGTTTCCTCGTTGATCTCGCGCTCGTGGAGTTGGGATAAAGATGAGACCTGCCCATCGCGGCTTACAAGCTCGAGCCATGCTACGCCGACCGCGCTTTTCTTGACCTTGGTGGCCATCTTTCGTGTCCATTTCGGCCTTGCGTTGCTGCGTTCATCGAGTTTTGCCTCGAGGATCGCGACCTTGTTCTTCCATCGAGCGAGCGTCTCTTCAGCCTTGATAGCCTCGCGTTGTTCATGGGTGAGTTCGGCCTGCCCAATCCCATGAGCTTCGGCACAGGAAGAACAGTTGTATTCATCGCCGAACGGAGCCGGGAACTTCACACCGCACGAGATGCAAGACTTGTAGTTGATCCTGCGGTTCTCAGAGATGCACCGGTCGCACCTCGATGCTTTTGGCTTGTGAGTTTCATGTTCTTCACCGCAGGCGTGGCAGGTCTTGAGGTACATCTGCCGAGGTGGCTTCTTGGGTTTCGATCTTTGCATCGCGACGGTCCTTATGTCTTCGCAAACAGCCAGCTTGGGTCTGGCATCGAGGGTGCTTTCAGTACCGCGTTGGGTTTGGGTGGGGGTGACGGTCGGGGTGTCAGATCAGAGACGGGGTCGAGGCCCTCAGGCCATTCACCGGAGATTAGACCAGAGGAACGACGGATTGCCTTGTGGTATCGAAAGGGTATCTTCGAGGACCTCGGGAGAACATGATCGAACAAACTGTCACCGAGGAAATCTGTGCGCATCGACCGAATGGGAACAGAGACCGGTGGATGTGCATCACCAGAGGCGAGGAGGCGACCGTAGGAGGTCACAATGAAGGCTCGCAGGTCTCCATCAGATCGACGCAGACCGAGTCTCTCGGCTGCTCTCAGGGCGTGTGTACCAACAATGGCAAAGTCGGCGTAACTCAGGCGATACTTCGAGTATTGGACATCGCCGGTCAGCACCTCATCCTTGCGACCGGGCGGGGCACACAGACCTTGGCGACCCATGAACGTGCCACCTGAGAGATAGACGTTGTAACGGTGGCCGGTGCCAAGGAACTCTCGTGCGAGTGAGTAGTGAACAAACGCTCTGACGATAACCGAGGCGTTCGGCTCATATCGCCTACCGACCAGCAAGTGTTGTAATCGTTCCCTTGCCCGACCATGTCGCAGCGCAGCCATGCGGTAAGCCGGGCGACCATCCCAATCACCGATGCGATGCCGCGTACCTCGGGTTAACCGGACCGCCTCAGCGACCTCTGATGGTGTCGGTTTGGTCTGCCTCAAGACCGACCGGGCAACAGCGTTGATCGCACCGCCAGCGACGAAGCCACCCAGTGGAACCCCTCGGTTCTCGACGACCAACCGACACCGGGAACACAGGCCCCATCGCTGAGGTGGACGCTGGGTGTACTCATTGGCAGGCAATGGGTTGTCGCATGTAGCTGAGGCACAGGTGATCATGATGGCCTCCTTGGGTTGTGCGTTGGATGCTTACGCTGGGATTACTGAGGACGCCCCCGAAGCCAGTCACCACAACAGCCGAGGGCGTCCCCACCAACCCACCCATGTGCCAAGCTGACAAAGGCAACATGGGCGAGGTGAAACGATAAAAGGTCTCATACATCGACCCGTCAGTGACGACAGGGATGCGCGTGAGACCTGAACCGGCATCGACCAAGGACCAGGGTCGAAGCGGTATAGGAATAAGGATTGATGGTCACAGTCGTTGGTTGATTATCGGTGGTGGACAGTCACCGGAGGTACACAGACGGGGAACCTTGAAGCCTTGAGAGGAACCTGATCGTGTAACTAAAGGTAAATCTTTTGGTTTCTGTGTCTCATAAGTCAGCACTAATTCTAACCCACTGATTTATCACGAGATGTACCTAGCGTGTCATCGACCGTTAATTGACCATCATCGACCATCAAAACAGAGGAGATACCGAGGTGAACCTGAGGTGTACTCTAGGCGATAACTAGAGGTGTAACTTTTGGTATCTGTATTCTTATGGGGAGGGAGAATAGGTTTGAGCAACAACGCTGAGGTTATGCCGGTCGTTGAGCCGAACCTTGAGGTATAGCTTTCGTTTCTTCTGTCTCATGAGGGAGCTGCAATCCAGAACCCCCCTGTTTCGTTGGGTTTCTGGCACCCGATCCAAACCCGCACCAAACGCAAAAGAGGGGTGTCTATCAGAAATAGTCCCCTCTCGATCTCTCATCTGTCGTGGGGGCTTCCGAGCCTCGGCCAGATGAACACCAGCCGAGACGTTTTGGGTTAATTCAGGGGGGAGGGAGAAACCCATAGACCTGCAGCTTCCTACCCTTAGTTTCCGAACCCAGAATGCTGCAGTGGAAGAAGAACAAGCGAAAAGCGAGAGGAGAACTAAGTGTTCAACTCCAACCTCTCGATGATCCGTTTCACCTGAGCGGCACTCCAAGCACCACCTCGCGCAGTTGCCACGCCAGCCTTATCAAGCTCCTCAGCGATCGCCCGTAATGACCTCCCTGCGTCTCTCAGGGGTAGCACTAGGCCCCGCACCTTCTCAGCCCTTGCAACAGCGTTGGCCCTTACAGCTTCGTTCCGTTTCATTGTAGCATCACGCATACCACCGAGCTTCTGACCTCGGGCCTTGGCGGCCTGCAGCGCAGCCTTGGTGCGCTTGGATATGAACTCACGTTCCTGTTCCGCCAATGCCGCGTAGACATGCAGTTGGAACTTGTCTGCATGAGGCATCGAAGCGACACGCAGAGACAGCTTCTTGTCATCCATCAGCGTTGCAATGAAAGATACCTTGCGCGAAAGACGGTCCAACTTAGCGACCAGCAACTCGGCCCCTGCCTGCTTCGCTAGGGTGATCGCCTTGGTCAACTGAGGGCGCTCATTGTTTGTCCCGCTCAGGACGTCTGTGAACTCTCCTATGACCTCGAAGGGTTCGTCTGAGTAGTTAGCCAGGAACAAGTCTATGTCCCGTGTCTGGGCCTCTAGGCCAAGCCCAGAGCGCCCCTGTTCGGTCGTGGATACTCGTCGATAGGTAACGTACTGCTTCATTGATCGGCCTTCCTATGATGGCTCAATTCAAGCAGATAGGAGGCTTCGTTGCAATCGTCAAGGAAGGTTGTGAGTGTTACGGATTTGCTAAAACCAATGCGATTTCCGATTTTGGGACATAGAAACGCCAAATTACACTGCCACTTTGATACGGCTGAGGGCGTGAGAAGTAGTCAGCGTATGCAGAAGATGAGGAAAACTACCGCAATGAATAATACTGATAAAGCACAGGCTTGGTTGATGGCGATAGTCGGGCTGGTGTGCCTCTATGCATCCGGACAAATGGGCGCTGGCTATACCGCTCTTGCTAGTGCTGCCTGTGCATGGGGCATTGGATTTAAGTGGGGGCGCAACTATCGCGACATCTAAGGAGGTAACGCCTGAATTTGGCGCGTGGCTAGAGTGAATGGTGTGACCGGGGGCCATCCTGATGCTTTTTCGCGGATATCTCGAGGCCCCACGGGGGGAACGGGGGAAGGATCGCGTATTTATAACCTACTCAGATTTTTGGTTCGAAACTCAAACTGCCTCAGTATCGGACCCAGCAGTCAGTATTGTTCTGATGTGTTAAGAGATAACGCTTCCACAATTTTCATCGCCAAACCCGATGGCCCCCAGCGAAACCAGATGTAACATTTGGACCAGATCAGCAAGTTATCGCATAGCGAGCTTTAAGCTCCTTGGTCCAAGTGTTGAATAGCCCGCTTCGAAAAAGAACCAGCTGTCTTGCCACTTGTTGCACGTTGTAAACCTCATAGGGACCTAGCTTAGCTGTTGAAGTGCTAAAGGCATGAGCCGTCAGATAATTCCGAAGATACTCGCAAGAATTGATGGCATCCGGAAATGATATCTCAATGTCTCTGATCCCCTCGCCGTCACTACCTTGCGCAGGGCTATCTCGCACTGGATGAACCTGCACTTCACTCTGCACGCCTCTTACGACCCAGTCGTAAGTCCTAGATGGATCGACACCAACCAGACTTAGACGGTTTTTCCAAGTCTGAAAGAACCTTGGGGTTCCATTCGAAGCTATCCTTGTCCAACCAACGAGGTTTTTTTGGACCAGATTTCACATCTAGACCGAGCTCCTGAATCGCTGAATACGCAAGATTAATTGCAGTCGAAGTTCCTACATGCGAAGCGTGACTTGGTGAGTGTTTCTCGAAGGTTTGCCCTTGGCTTGGATGCATTGACCAAGGCGATACGCTTTCGGTGATTATGCTGTCTGCGAGCTTATGAATCGCATATATCGTGCTCCTGTCGGTCCATGCTTTCGCTGCTAGTGCCAATGCAGTAGGCATGACATCGCGATGAGTGAATTTCTCAAAATATCCCTTCTTACGAAACACGTTTTCAAAGATTTCCTCGCGCTTTTGAGCGTCATCGGCAAGCTCAAAGCAACCGGATGGAGGATTGTATTTGTTAGGAAAGCCTTCAAGTATCAGAATAGCAGCGAATATTAGCAGAACTGTATTATCGATGTCAGCGTAGTCACCTTCCAACAACAGAAGTTTACCAAGTTCTTCTCCTTCGCGAATCTCATCCGTCCTGGCGCAGGTCTCAGGGTGCAAAGATTCGAACAACGCCTTTCCAGCAAATCGATATCGCCCTGATGGGTCATCGATCAATTCGGCGAGCCAACCTACTTCTTCACAAATAGCAAGAACCAAATCAGCGTCATCAGGATGGAAAACCAGAAAACTACAATACGTCGGCATCAAGGCGCAGTCCTAATTGATTCAATGCATCAATACGATGTGATCGTCTGTTTGAAAACTCAATCGGAGATGGTGCGGTAGCTTCAGTGTTGCGTGAAGCCTGACTTCAGCCGGTCACAACATCCTAGACCGCGAGAACAGGCGCTTGGATACAAACGAACCAAAGCGGAGGATATAAGGCGGATATTCAGGAGGATACACTTCCATTAAGCAATTGGTTTACAACAAATTTATTCGCCGCCTTCCAATCCGGTACTCGCCTCCATTTTATTCTAAATCATCGACTTAGCTCTGTGGTGCTCGAGTTTAGCACGTAGGCAATAGTGCCCTCCCCGCGCCTAAGCCCATCAAGAAATGGCATTTTTGTTCCCGTAGGCCTTACCCTGCTTCTGTTGCTAGAAAAGCGATCCTGCCCACAGGAGGACCGCTGCGCGCCCGGTGGACAAGCGCGCGGTGGCAAGGTGACGGACTTCATGAATAACTAAACGGCGTTGCGACCCTGAGGGACGACCTCGTACCCTGGCTCTTCGGGTTCATCGTCTTCCATCTCGGGCGGAAACCCTGGGGCGCTGACATCCAGCCCAGTCGCATCCTCCAGGCGCCGGATGATGTTCGGCGAAAGCTCCCGCTCTCCGTAACGTGCGATGGCGTCGTCAAAAATGCGGATCATCAGCGGGTTCATTTCAAGCGGAACACCGGCGCGGTCTGCCACCTCCTGAAACAGACCGATGTCCTTTTTCACAAGGTCCATTGTGAATGAGATATCCCGCGATCCGTTCAAAATGACCTGGCTTTCTGTCTCATGGACAAAGGATGTACCCGAAGAGATCTTGATGGCCTCATACGTGGTATTCAGGTCCATACCGGCAGCCTTGGCGGTAACCAATGCTTCGGCGCAGGTGATCAGATTCGCCGTGGCCAGATAGTTTGTCAGGACCTTCAGCACCGAGGCCGAGCCGAGATCACCGGTGTGCAGGATGCGCCGGCCCATTGTCGTCAGAAATGGCAGGATACGCTCAAAGGTATCCCGGTCACAGCCCGCAAAGATCGAGATGTTACCCGTCGCAGCGCGGTGGCACCCGCCCGACACAGGGCAATCAACCGCTGCGCCCCCGCGCTCGATAACAAGGGCACCTAGCCGTTTGACCTCGGCCTCGTCGGTGGTCGACATCTCCATCCAGATCTTGCCGGTAAGGACATTGGGCAGCATCTCTTGCATCACCGCATCCGACGCGGCGGGTGATGGCAGGCAGGTAATGACGGCATCGCTGTCGCGCATCAACTGCGCAGGGCTTTCGGCGGCCTTTGCACCCTGCGCAACAAATTCAGCCACCAGATCGGGATTAAGATCATGCACGGTCAGGTCGATCCCGTTGCGAAGCAAGGATCCCGATAGTTTTCCACCCACATTGCCCAGCCCGATAAAGCCTACCTTCATGCGACATACCTCTCTTGTTTAGGACATGGCAGCATGACGCTTGCCCCCAAGTCATGCCGCCCAGCGACGCTGTCAGGTCGCTTTTTCACTCTGGTAGCGCAGATATCTGCGAGTCGCTTGACAATCCCCTGCCGGGTGCCGCATGTCCGATCCGTTGGTGTCCATCTGAGGATGGATGAAAAGGGAATGTGTCAGCGGATCTTCCGTGAAACACAGCCGCCCCCGCGACCGTGACCGGAGAGGGTGCCCAAAGCCACTGGCCAAAAAGGTCGGGAAGGCGGGACATCTGACAGGGCTATGCCCCGATATCCGCAAGCCGGGAGACCTGCCAACGCCCGAAGATGTAACCGGACGGGGTGTTCCGGTGTCGGGTCCATGTCGCAACGCGTGGCCCGCATGAGACCCCGTCCCCCACAAAGAGGATTTGGGGGGATGAGAGACGTGACCGAAACTGCACCAGTCGAGCTGCTGGTCTGCACCACCTGTCGCCGAGGACTACCCGTCGACGACGACGCGCAGCGGCCCGGCGCATTGCTGCACAAAGCCCTTGAACAGGCCACGCTGCCAGAGGGCGTTGTCCTGAAAGCCGTAGAATGCCTGTCGAATTGTGATCAGGGCTGTTCCATCGTTCTACGCGGTGGGCCCGAACGCTGGACGTTCGTGTATGAGCACCTGAATGAAAGCGACCATGTCGAAACCATCGTCGAAGGTGCGACCAAGTACCTTGCGACCGAAGACGGCTTAGTCAAATGGCGCGAACGCCCCGAACATTTCCGCAAAAACTGCGCGGCCCGCATTCCCCCGATTGGAGCCCAGAAATGAGCAACTTGGAAAAACTCCCCGTCACCGTGATCACCGGCTTTTTGGGCTCGGGCAAAACAACTTTGGTTAAGCACCTGATGCAGAACCCGCAGGGCAAACGTCTGGCCGTGGTGGTCAATGAGTTCGGCGATGTTGGCGTCGATGGCGACATCCTGAAATCCTGCTCGATCCCGGATTGCCCGGCAGAGAACATCATGGAACTGGCGAACGGCTGCATCTGCTGCACCGTGGCCGACGACTTCATCCCGACCATCGAAGCTCTGATGGCGCTTGAGCCGCGTCCCGATCACATCCTGATCGAAACATCTGGCCTCGCCCTGCCCAAGCCGCTGCTGAAGGCGTTCGACTGGCCCGATATCCGTTCGAAAATCACCGTCGATGGCGTGATCGCGCTGGCCGATGCCGAGGCTGTGGCTGCCGGTCGCTTTGCGCCGAATGTCGAGGCCGTGGACGCTCAGCGTCTGGCCGATGACTCGATCGACCATGAAACGCCCCTGTCCGAGGTGTTTGAGGATCAGATTTCCTGCGCCGACATCATCCTGCTGACCAAGCCGGATCTGGCCGGTCCCGAAGGCGTCGCCAAAGCGCGCGAGATCATCGCCGCCGAGTCCCCTCGCCCGCTGCCTGTGGTTGAGGTTGCCGAAGGTGCCGTGGACGTCCGTGTTGTGTTAGGACTTGAAGCGGCTGCCGAGGATGACATGGATGCGCGCCCCAGCCATCATGACGGTCACGACGACCACGAACATGACGATTTCGAAAGCATCATCGTCGAACTGCCCGAACAGGCCGACCCGGCCGATCTGGTGGCCAAAATCGAACGTCTGGCGTCTGAACTGAACATCCTGCGCGTCAAAGGCTATGCCGCCGTTCAAGGCAAACCGATGCGCCTGCTGGTGCAGGCCGTGGGCGCGCGCGTGCGTCATCAGTATGATCGCCTTTGGGAACCGGATGAGGCGCGCCGCTCGCGGTTGGTCGTCATCGCCGAGCATGACGATATAAAGGAAGCTGAAATCCGTGATATCCTTGTGGGTGTGAAAGAGGCCGCCGAGTAAATCATGCACGTCGTCTTCCGCGAAAGCCACGGGCTCGAGGAATCCGAGACCCCGACCGATCTGGGCCAAAGCCCGGCGGATTTGGTGGTGCTGTCTTTTTCCGACAGCGACCTTGGCGCTTTTGCGGCGGGCTGGCATCGTGGCGGAGGCCCTGAGGGGCGGATGCCGACCCTGCGGCTGGCCAATCTGACGGCGCTGAAACATCCTCTGTCCGTTGACACCTATGTGGAGCAGACGTTGGAGGGTGCCAAGGGTATCCTGATCCGCCTGATTGGCGGGGTGCCCTATTGGGCCTATGGCTTGCAACAGGTTCTGGCGCTGGCGCAGGCCAAAGGAATTGCTGTGGCCGTGCTGCCCGCCGATGGGCGCGAGGATACGCGGCTGGATGACTATTCCACCCTGCCCGTCTCGACCCTGCGGCGCTTGGCACATCTGTGCGACACGGGGGGCGAGGTCGCAGCACAAGCCGCTTTGGCGCAGATGGCGCTGGCAGCGGGGTTGTATGCGGGTCCGGTGATGGGGGCCAAGACCATCCCCGACTGCGGTGTTTGGTGCCCGGATCGCGGCGTGATCCCGGCAGAACAGGCGTTTTCCGGCCATGCGAAACGCGTTGTGGTCAGTTTCTACCGCGCCTATCTCACATCCGCAGACACCGCCCCCGTGGCGGCCCTGATCCGCAGCCTGCGTGCGCGCGGGTTTCAGGCTGTGGGCCTGTTCGCCCCCTCGTTGAAAGCCCCCGCCGCCGCCGACTGGCTGCGCGACACCATCGTATCGCTTTCTCCGTCGGCGATCCTCAACGCCACGTCTTTCTCGGGAAAGGGCGCCTCTGGTACCTCGCCCTTGGACGCAGCGAATGTCCCCGTGTTTCAGGTCGCGCTGGCCACCTCGCGCCGCAAAGCCTGGGCCGAGGCGGAACGAGGTCTGTCCCCCGCCGACCTTGCCATGCATGTCGTTCTGCCCGAGGTGGACGGGCGGATCAACGCAGGCATCGCCTCGTTCAAGGAACCGGGCAAGCGTGATCCGCATCTGGAATATTCCCGCTTTGCCCACCGGGCCGAGGAGGAACGGATCGAAGCTATCCTTGACCGCGTCACCGGCTGGCTGAATCTGCAGGACAAACCCAAATCCGATCGGTTGCCTGCGCTGGTGTTGTCCACCTATCCCGGCAAAGACTGGCAGATGGCCCATGCGGTTGGTCTGGACGCGCTGGCCTCGGCCGAGGCGATGCTGCGTGACCTTCGGGCCGAGGGCTACGATACCGCGCCCGCCGAACCAATTGCCGATACGCTTCTGGACGCGCGCATTTCATGGCCACTGACTGAGTATCAAACCGCACTGGCGGACCTGCCCGAACAACTGCGCACCGACCTGCAAACGGTCTGGGGCGCACCCGAGGATGATCCCGCCTGCACTGACGGCGCATTCCACTTCACCGCCCTGCGCCGGGGCAAAGCTCTGGTCGCGCTGCAACCCGAACGCGGCACGCCGGAACTGCGCGATGACGACTACCACGATCTGTCGCGCACCCCGCGCCACAGCTATGTCGCGTTTTACCTGTGGCTGCGCAAAAGCCTTGGCGCCGATGCGCTGATCCATATCGGCGCACATGGCACGCTGGAATGGCTGCCGGGCAAGTCGGTCGCCCTGTCGGACAAATGCTGGCCCGAGGTTCTGATCCGCGATCTTCCGGTGATCTACCCGTTCATCGTCAACGACCCCGGCGAGGCCGCGCAGGCCAAACGCCGGATCGGCGCGGTTACGCTGGGCCACATCCCACCCGCGCTGAAGGAAAGCGGCACACCCGACCGGATGGTGCGGCTGGAATCCCTGTTGGACGAATTCTCGAACGCCGACGGTCTGGACCCCAAGCGCCGTGACCGGCTACAAGAGGATATCCGGGATGAGGCGCAGGCCATCGGGTTGGAAAGCGATCTAGGGTTGGATCAGGCCACCTGCACCGCCGAGGCAATCACCCGCATCGACCGCTTTGTCTGCGACATCAAGGAAAGCCAGTTTGGCGACGGTCTGCACATCTTCGGCCGCGTGCCAGAAATCACTGGCGGTTTCGATCCCGCGCCCTCGGCCCAATCTGAACGAAGCGCTCTGATCGACGCGCTGGCCGGAAAGCGGATCGAAGCTGGGCCGTCCGGTTCGCCTTATCGCGGGCGCTCGGACGTGCTGCCTACGGGCCGAAACCTCTATACCACCGACCCGCGTTCGGTCCCGACCCGCGCGGCTTATGCGCAGGGCGTCAAACTGGCCGAGGAGCTTGTGCGGCGACATTTGCAAGAGGAAGGCGATTACCCAAAAGGCCTAATCGTTGACCTTTGGGGGTCAGCCACCATGCGCACGGCGGGTGAGGAATTCGCCATGGCGCTGCATCTGCTGGGCGTCAAACCGGTCTGGGACAAGGGCTCGGAACGGGTCTCTGGTATCGAGGTTCTGCCAATCACCGACCTCAGCCGTCCGCGTCTGGATGTGACATTGCGGGTCTCGGGCCTGTTCCGCGACGTGTTCCCGACGCTTTCGGCGCTGTACGGTCAGGCGGTGCGGGCGTTGTCGGCGCGGGACGAGGCCGCTGACTGGAACCCTTATGCCGGTCACGAACCCGCCGCCCGCGTCTATGGCCCCGCGCCTGGCAGCTATGGCGTGAACATGACGCAATTGTCGGAAATCTACACCGACGAAGCGCGCGCGCAGGCGGGCGAGGCATGGCTGGACGCCAGTTCCTACGCGCTGGAAGGCGAGCATATTGCGCAAGACAAGGACGGCATCACCCAGCGCGTCGCCAAAGCCGACAGCTTTGTTCACCTACAGGACCTGACGGAAACCGACCTGCTGCTGGCCAATGACTACGCCACGCACGAGGCCGGGTTCGCCGCCGCCAAGAAGATTACCGGCGGCACGGCGCAGCTCTATCATCTGGACAATACCAACCCCGACACCCCCCGAGCGCGGACCCTGCCCGAGGAAATCAGCCGCGTCGTCCATGCCCGCGCCGCCAATCCGGGCTGGATCGCCGGGATGCAACGCCACGGATTCCGTGGCGCAGCCGAGATCGCAGCGACACTGGATCATATGGCCTCATTCGCGCATCTATCTGGCACGGTCGCACCGCATCTGTTCGACCTCTACCACGATGCCACGCTGGGCAACGAAGACGTCGACGCCTTTCTGGCCGAGGCCAACCCAAAGGCGCATCAGGCCATGCAGGACCGGTTCCGCGCCTTAATGGAGGCCGGGCTTTGGAACACGCGGCGAAACTCGATCCGCGCCGATCTGGAGGGGCTGCGATGAGCGCGCCCATCGTCCAGGGCTGGTGCCCCGGCGCGCATCGACCGATGATGTCGGGCGATGGGCTGGTGGTGCGGGTGCGGCCTCGGCTGGCCCGTCTGGATGCCACGCAGGCCATGGGCCTGTGTGATCTGGCCGAGCGTTTCGGCAATGGCACCATCGACCTGACCAACCGCGCTAACCTGCAGCTGCGGGGCGTGGCCGAGGCGGATCATCAATCCCTGCTAACCGAACTGGCCGCGCTGAACCTGCTGGACGCCGAGCCGGGTATCGAGGTGCGCCGCAACATTCTGGTCTCGCCCCTGTATCAAGCTGGCGACATGACCGCCCGGCTGACACAGGAACTGATTGACCGGTTGGCGGAGTTGCCCGCCCTGCCCGCCAAATTCGGCTTTGCCATCGACACCGGACCTGAGCGCCTGCTGGCAGGTGATTCCGCTGATATCCGGTTGGAAATCGGTCCGGAAGGCATGATCCTGCGCGCCGATGGGGCCGAGACCGGGCGTCTGGTCCAAGGCTCCGAAGCCATCGACCATCTGATCGCCCTAGCCGCATGGTTCTCCCAAACCTACTCGCCCGAAAGCAGGCGCATGGCCCGCGTGGTCTCGAACTTGCCGCCGGAGTGGCAAGGGTCAACACCGGGCCCAGTGGGCACCCCGCTGCAACCCGGGCCCTGCGATCAGGGAACGCTCTATGGTGCAGCCTTTGGGCAACTGCCTACACGCGCCCTGAAACACCTGATCGCGCAAAGCGGGGCCCAAGCTCTGCGTGTCACCCCATGGCGGGTGGTCCTGCTGGAAGGCGGGGCGGCGATACCCGCTCCAGCCTTTGTCACGGACGGCACCGATCCTTTGATGACCACCGACGCGTGCCCCGGCGCGCCATTCTGCCCGCAAGCGCAAGTGGAAACCCGTGATATCGCCCGCGCTTTGGCAGCGCGCGTACCGGGCAACCTGCATGTCTCGGGCTGTTCCAAGGGATGCGCGCGGATGGGCCCTGCCGATGTGACTCTGATCGGGAATGCTGGGCGTTTTGATCTTGTAAATCGAGGCCGAGCGGGGGATGAGCCCTGCCAGACCGGCCTGACCGTAGAAACACTGATGAATATGGACTTCACCTGATGCCTTACACTTACGAAACCGATGGCGCGGCGATCTACAAGGAAAGCTTTGCCACCATCCGGTCCGAGGCCGATCTTGCACGTTTTGACAGCGATGAAGAGCAGGTCGCCGTCCGCATGATCCACGCAGCAGGCATGGTGGGGCTGGAAGAGTTCGTGCATTTCTCGCCCGGTTTTGTCGCCACCGCACGCGTAGCACTGGAGGCTGGCGCACCGATCCTGTGTGACGCGCGCATGGTCAGCGAAGGTGTGACCCGGTTCCGCCTGCCTGCCGACAACGAGGTGATCTGCACTCTGCATGACGACCGCGTGCGCCCGCTTGCCGCCGAGATGAGCAACACGCGCTCGGCCGCCGCGCTGGAGCTGTGGCGCCCGCATCTGGACGGAGCTGTGGTCGCCATTGGCAACGCACCCACCGCGCTGTTCCACCTGCTGAACATGCTAGAAGACCCCGAGTGTCCTCGCCCAGCCGCTATCATTGGCTGTCCCGTGGGCTTTGTCGGTGCGGTTGAATCCAAGGACGCCCTGTGGGAGGCGCAACCCGTCCCCTCGTGCATCGTTAAGGGGCGTCTGGGCGGCAGCGCCATCACCGTCGCCGCCGTTAACGCCATCGCGAGCCGCGCCGAATGACAGCGGGCAAAATATACGGCGTTGGCCTTGGCCCCGGCGACCCGGACCTGATGAGCGTCCGGGCCGACCGCCTGCTGCGCAACGCGCGACATGTGGCGTTTTTCCGCAAGCCCGGTCGCAGCGGGCAGGCACGCAAGATCGTCAACGGGATGATCCCAGAAAACGCCGTGGAATTTCCGATGGAATACCCGGTAACGACCGAAATCCCCTTAAGTGATCCGCGCTATAACGAAATGCTGTCGGCCTTCTATGAAGGCTGCGCCGCGCATTTGAAATCCCTGACGGAACAAGGCGAGGATGTCGTGGTTCTGTGTGAAGGAGATCCTTTTTTCTATGGATCTTTCATGCATCTTTACAACCGCTTGCGAACCAAAGCTGACGTGGAAGTCGTGCCCGCAATTACCGGAATGTCCGGCGCGTGGACGGCCACGGGTGACCCGATCACATGGGGCGACGACGTATTGACCGTGTTGGTTGGCACGCTGCCCGAAGACGATCTGGCGCAGCGCATGGCGTATACCGATGCTTTGGTGGTCATGAAGATCGGTCGCAACATTGACAAGGTGAAGCGGGCGCTCAGGACGGCAGGAATGTATGACAGGGCTTGGATCGTCGAATTTGCGCAGATGCCCAACCAGAAAGTGATGAAATTGTCCGAAGCTGAGGACAAGGTCACGCCTTACTTCTCGATCATCATTGTACACGGACAAGGGCGGCGACCATGAGCGGCTGGGTCAAAATTGCTGGACTCGGCCCCGGCAACGAAGGACTTGTGACACCCGAAGTTACGGCTGCACTGGATGAGGCGACGGATGTTGTCGGCTACATCCCCTATGTCGCGCGCGTCGCCGAACGCGCCGGCCTGACCCTGCACGCCAGTGACAACCGGGTCGAGATCGACCGCTCGCAGCATGCGTTGCAATTGGCAGCGGAAGGTAAGCGCGTGGTCGTGGTATCCTCGGGCGATCCCGGCGTTTTCGCGATGGCAGCCGCAGTGTTTGAAGCGTTGGAGAATGGGCCGGAGGAATGGCGCAATCTCCAGATAGACGTTCTACCCGGGATCACAGCGATGCTAGCGGCTGCGGCGCGGGCGGGCGCACCGCTGGGTCATGACTTTTGCACGATCAACCTGAGCGACAACCTAAAACCGTGGTGGCTGATTGAAAAACGTCTGCGTCTGGCTGCACAGGCGGATTTCTCGATGGCGTTTTACAATCCACGCTCAAAGTCTCGTCCCGAAGGCTTTGTAAAAACGCTGGAAATTCTGCGTGACGAATGCGAACCCGAACGGTTAATTCTGTTTGCCCGCGCCGTATCCCGCGCAGATGAGGCGATCCGAGTTTCGACTTTGGCCGAAGCAACGCCGGACATGGCCGATATGCAAACCGTCGTTCTGGTCGGTTCCTCGCGAACACGCCTGATCGAGCGGGACGGAACACCCATCATCTACACGCCGCGCTTTACCCCGGACGAGGATCAGGCCGAGGTTCAGGAATGATCCAACCAGTCCAGAACCTGAGCAACGCTCGTCAGTTCTGTTCTTTGCGGCAGGACCGGCCGGTCGATCATCAAGACCGGCACGCCCAAAGATCGGGCAGCGTCCAGTTTGGCGCTTGCCCCGGTTCCGCCAGCGTTCTTAGAGACAACCAACTTGGTCCCGTGCCTTTGCATCAGCGCGCGGTCGTCCGCTTCGGCGAAAGGCCCGCGATCCACGACAATCTCGCAATTCGGCAGGGGCAGCGCGCCGGGCGCGTCCACCAGCCGCAACAGATAATGATGCTGGGGCTGTGCGGCAAAGTCCTTAAGGTGCATACGTCCAACCGCCAGGAAAATGCGGCGAGGGTCGCCAGACAACGCCGCAACCGCCGCCGCAATGTCCGGAACGTGGCGCCAATCGTCACCGGCTTGTGCTGCCCAGGGGGGACGGGTCAGCGCAGCGAGCTTAGTTTGTGCAACCGCGCTGGCCTCAATCGCGTTTCGGCTCATCTGGGTGGCAAACGGGTGGGTTGCATCGACAATGTGGGTTATTTCGTTGTCATAAATGTAAGCAACCAGCCCATCAACGCCGCCAAAACCGCCAACCCGCACCGGCAAGGGTTGCGGACGCGGCTTGTCCACGCGGCCAGCATAGGAATAGATCGCGGGCATCCCCAGATCCGCTGTGGCTTGAGCCAATGCATTCGCTTCGGTTGTACCACCAAGAATCAGGAGGTTAGGCATGTCTGATACTCCGTGGTTGACCGTTTTGGGCTTGGGTGAAGATGGACTGGATGGCCTTTCGCCTGCAATCCGTCAAGTGCTGGAACAGGCCGAAGTTATCATGGGCCCACCACGCCATCTTGCATTGATACCCCAAGGCAAGGCCGAACGGATCGAATGGCCTGTCCCATTTTCCGACGGCCTGCCTATCCTGAGCGGTTTGAGGGGGCGCAAGACCGTGGTTTTGGCCTCCGGCGATCCCTTCTGGTTCGGCGCAGGCTCGGTGATTGCCCGCAATTTTGAGGCCGGTGAGTGGACGGCTCTGCCCGGGCGATCGACGTTTTCACTGGCCGCTGCGCGCTTGGGTTGGCCGCTCGAAGGGACTCAGACCTTCGGCTTGCACGCCGCGCCCCTGACGCGATTGCGCCCCCATTTGGCAGCGGGGCTTCGTGCGATACTTCTGCTGCGCAACGGGGCTGCGGTCGCAGAGCTGGCGCAGTATCTGACCGAAACCGGATTTGCCGACACCCGGCTTCACGTGATGGAGGCTTTGGGCGGCCCCCGAGAGCGATCCCACAGCTTGACTCTGACCGAAGCCTTGCAAGGCGGTTTCGACCACCCCGTTTGCGTTGCACTAGACGTGGCGGGACACGGCAACGCCATTCCCAAGGCCTCTGGCAAACCCGATGAGATTTTTGAAACCGACGGCCAAATTACAAAACGGCCCATTCGCGCATTGACCCTGTCTGCCCTCGCCCCTCAGAGAGGGGAGCACCTTTGGGATATCGGAGGCGGCACTGGCTCGATCGGTATCGAATGGCTGATGTGTGATCCGACGCTAAGCGCCACCACCATCGAACCGCGCAAGGACCGCGCCGACCGCATTCGGCGCAACGCGGACGCGTTGGGGCAAGACCGGCTGGAGGTAGTGCATGGTACTGCACCTGAAGCCTTGGCCGCGCTCCCAAAGCCCGACGCTGTTTTCATCGGTGGCGGCCTGAGCACCGCCCTTCTGGAATGGATCAGTGAAACACTGCCGGCAGGGACGCGGTTGGTGGCAAACGCCGTGACATTGGAAAGCGAGGCAATGCTGACCCAATGGCACGAGAAGCTGGGCGGTGAGTTGTTGCGGATTGAATTGGCGCAGGCTTCGGCTTTGGGCCCTCGCCGCGGGTGGAAGTCATCCTACCCGGTCGTCCAGTGGAGCGTGACGCTATGATTGTCGCGGGCCTCGGTTTTTCGTCATCTGCGACGGTTGAAAGCCTGCGGGCTGCCTATGAAGCGGCAACCATAGGTCACAACGTTTCAGCCTTGGCGACGGCCAGCGACAAAAAGGGGCATCCGGCCTTAGCGGCCTTTGCGGACGCACTGGCCCTGCCCTTGCGCTATGTGGCGGCCGGTGAACTGGCCGGACAACGCACCCTGACATGCTCGAACCGCAGCCGTGCCACATATGGCACTGGCAGCGTATCCGAAGCATCCGCCCTTGCGGCCGCCGGGCCTCAGGCCCGGTTGCTTTCCCCCAGACACATATCGGACGACCGGCTAGCGACCTGCGCCATAGCCATCGGAGGAAAATCATGACCGTTCATTTCATCGGTGCCGGACCCGGTGCCGCCGACCTGCTGACCCTGCGCGGACGCGATATCATCGCGTCCTGCCCAGTGTGCCTGTACGCGGGCTCGCTGGTGCCCGAGGAAATCCTTGGCCACTGCCCCGAAGGGGCGCAAATCATCAATACTGCCCCCATGGATCTGGATCAGATCATGGCCGAGATCGAGGCTGCGCACAAAGCAGGCCACGACGTTGCGCGCCTGCATTCCGGCGACCTGTCGGTCTGGTCGGCCATGGGCGAGCAAATTCGCAGGCTGAAAGAGATGGGGATCCCCGTCAGCGTCACGCCGGGCGTGCCCTCGTTCGCGGCGGCAGCGGCAGCGCTGGGGACCGAACTGACGCTGCCCGGGCTTGCGCAATCAGTGGTTCTGACCCGGACACCGGGCCGTGCGTCCTCGATGCCCGAAGGCGAGACCCTGGAAAACTTTGCCCGCACAGGCGCAACGCTGGCCATTCACCTGTCGATCGGCAATCTGGACAAGGTGATCGCCGACCTGACCCCGGCCTACGGTGCAGATTGCCCCGTCGCCGTTGTTTATCGCGCAAGCTGGCCGGATGAACGCATCATCCGCGCGACGCTGGAAACGCTGAAAGATGCGCTGGACGAAAGTATCTCGCGCACGGCGCTGATCATGGTTGGCCCCGCATTGGCGGGCGAAGGGTTTGACGAAAGCTGCCTGTATTCAAAGGATTACGACCGCCGCTATCGCCCGCAAAGCGCGGATAGCCCGTGGTCAAGCTGGAGCCATGGCGATGACTAACCCTCCGGGCCTGTTGATCTCCGCACCGTCTTCGGGGACTGGGAAAACGACAGTCATGCTGGGGCTTCTAAGGGCGCTGGCCGAAGATGGGCTGACGGTGCAGCCGTTCAAAAGCGGGCCGGATTATATCGACCCGGCCTTCCACAGGGCAGCAGCCGGGCGCGCCTCGTTCAATCTTGATAGCTGGGCGATGGGAGAGCCGCTTTTGACCGCGATTTCCGCGCAAGCTGAGGGCGCGGATATCGTCGTCGCCGAGGGGTCGATGGGCCTGTTCGACGGTGTCGCCAAACCCGGTGAGCTTGGGCATGGCTCAAGCGCGGAAACCGCGCAGCGGATGGGTTGGCCCGTCGTGTTGGTGCTGGATGTTGGAGGGCAGGCTCAATCAGCCGCTGCAACGGCGCTGGGATTTCGGATGTACAATCCCGATCTTCCCTTTGCAGGCGTAATCCTGAACCGATGCGCCAGCCCACGTCACGAACGTTTGACGCGGCTGGGCATGGAGCGCGCCGGATTGCCTGTTCTGGGCGTTTTGCCGCGCCGGGGCGACCTGACGCTTCCTGAACGGCATCTGGGCCTGATTCAGGCTGTTGAACATCCTGACCTTGAAAGCGCAATCGTCGGATATGCCGCGTTCCTTCGGGAACACGTGGATCTTGAGGCCATCAAGAATGCGGCTTCCTCAGGCCCCAAGAGGCCATCGTCATCCGCGCTGCCGCGGCCTCCTGCGCAGCGGATCGCGCTGGCACGGGACGCGGCGTTTTCTTTTACCTATCCGCACTTGCTGGAAGGGTGGCGCGCCGCCGGGGCGGAAATTCTGCCCTTTTCACCACTTGCGGACGAACCGCCCGCACCCGACGCGGATCTGGTCTGGTTGCCGGGCGGTTATCCCGAGCTTCACGCGGGCACACTGGCCGCTGCTGCAACATTTCTGTCCGGCCTGCGTAAACACGCGGAAACCAAGCCCGTTCACGGTGAATGCGGAGGTTACATGGCCTTGGGAGAAGCCCTTGTCGACAAGGATGGCACCCGGCATCAGATGGCAGGGTTGCTGGGACTGGTCACGTCCTATGAGAAACGCAAGTTCAACCTTGGGTACCGCCGGGCAGAACTGTTGGCCCCAATGCCCGGCTATGACGCCAAGACACCGCTGAGGGGGCATGAGTTCCATTATTCATCCATTCTCGAGCAGCCAGATGCGCCATTGGCACGCGTATTCGACGCTGAAGGGGCTGAAGGACCGCAAACCGGGTCGGTACGCGGCAACGTAACCGGCACGTTCTTTCACCTGATCGCGGAAGCCTCGGCATGAGCGGGTTTGTCTCATTCATAGGCTCGGGGCCCGGTGATCCGGAACTGTTGACGCTGAAGGCTGTGGACAGAATGCAAAAGGCTGACGCCGTGCTGTTTGACGATCTCAGCAGCGGTCCGATCCTGTCTCATGCGCGGGACGACGCCGATCTGGTGGGTGTCGGCAAACGGGCCGGACGTCCGTCGCCCAAACAGGATCACGTCAGCCGATTGCTGGTCGACTACGCAAATACCGGTGCGCGTGTGGTGCGTTTGAAATCGGGCGATGGAGGCTTATTCGGACGGCTCGAGGAAGAGCTTGTCGCCCTGCAAGAAGCCGGCATCGAGTACGAAATCATACCCGGAATTCCATCGGCTGTTGCCGCTGCGGCGGCGGCCGGTATCCCTCTAACCCGGCGACTGACCGCCCGGCGTGTGCAATTTGTGACGGGCCACGATGTCAGCGGAAAACTTCCTGACAATCTGAACCTGCCCGCATTGGCCGACCCAGGCGCAACCACTGTTGTTTTCATGGGCAAGCGAACTTTTCCCCTTCTGGTCAAAGCGTTGCACGATCATGGCTTACCATTGGAAACCCCTGCTTTGATGGCTGAATCCGTATCTACACCCGACCAAAAATTTCACCGATCATCGGTCGGCGCACTGTCCGAGAAGTTAGCGGCAGAAATCGGCACAGCCCCAGCCCTGATCCTTTATGGTCCGTTGGCAGAGTTTGACGATGTTTGACCTGACCCTGATCGGCATCGGCTCGGGTAACCCGGACCACGTGACCTTTCAAGGCGCGCAGGCCATTCGGGCGGCTGACTTGATCCTGATTCCGAAAAAAGGCGAGAACAAAGCCGATCTTGCCGGGCTGCGCGAAGAAATCATCAATGCAGTAACGGACACACCGCCGCAAATCGCGTATTTTGACATCCCCAAACGCCGCTCGGAAGACGGGTATCTACAGGGCGTCGACGAGTGGCATGACGCTATCGCCCAGCGCTGGCGCGATGCGATTTCCGCCCATCCTGGCGCGCGCCACGTTGCGTTGCTGATCTGGGGTGACCCGTCATTATATGACAGTTCTCTCAGGATCGCGTCACGGCTGAACCCTTACCCCGAGACCCGTGTCATACCGGGCATTACTGCTTTGCAGGCCCTGACTGCGGCTCATGCCATCCCGATCAACAACCTTGGTGCGCCATATGTTGTCACAACCGGACGGCGCATTCGGGATGAAGGATGGCCACAGGATGCGTCGACAGTCGCGGTTATGCTGGACGGGGAATGCTCATTCCAGCACCTGTCGATGGCGGATTACGACATCTGGTGGGGCGCTTACGTCGGCATGACCGAGGAAATCCTGATCAAAGGGGCTTTGGCAAAGGTCGCCCAGCAGATTGTGGACACACGCGCCACCGCCCGGGCGGATCATGGCTGGATCATGGACGTCTATTTGTTGAAAAAGCGCGAAGACCAAGGCTAGTCCCCAGTCTTGGTTCTTACCTACAATGCTGTGATCCCTTAGGTTCTGAACTGTTAATCCGTTTGGAATGCGCGCAGTATTGCGACCGAAGCCTGTTCTATTTCTTGCAAGACGCGTTCGGGTATTTCGTGGGAGATTTATTATGAAAGCTGCTTTGTTTGCATTGGGGTTCTTGGCCTTGCCTGCCTGGGCAGACGACGCGCCGTCAGGATGGGCCGTTTATCCAACGCAAAAATCCTACGAGGACCTGCTGACAGACACAAAAGCCGCCGTGAAGGAAAACGGTTTGATCGTGGTCACTCAGGCCGGGCCGACACAGGCTGCCGCAGCACGTGGGATCACCATTCCCGGCAACCGGGTCATTGGTGTCTTTAACAATGACTACGCGGTACGCGTTCTTGAAACGTCAGTGAACGCGATGATCGAGGCCCCGATCCGGTTCTATGTGACAGAAAGCCCCGATGGCACCGCCACTTTGTCCTACAAGACACCCAGCTTTGTTTTTTCACCCTATCTGCTGGAAGGCGGCGAACCGTTGCGAAACATCGCGGCTGATCTGGATACAAAGTTTCAGTCCATAGCCGAAACCGCAGTCAAATAGTCACACTGGCGTGATCCGCCTTGCGTCCGGGGCCGTCCTCCGCAATCTGCTTTGAAACATATTTTCGGAGCTCGACTGATGCAGGACCTTTCGCCCCGCGCTGCGGACCTTCTGGCCGAACGTCTTTATGAGGCCGGGTGCCGCCACGCCTTTGGCATGCCGGGCGGCGAAGTCCTGACACTGGTGGACGCGCTGGAACAGGCCGGGATCACCTTTCACCTGACCAAACACGAAAACGCAGCAGGTTTCATGGCTGAGGCCGTGCATCACCGCGACGGCGCGCCTGCAATTCTTGTCGCAACACTCGGCCCCGGAGCGATGAACGGGATCAATGTGGTTGCCAACGCTTTGCAGGACAGGGTGCCCATGATCGTTCTGACCGGGTGCGTCGACGCGGATGAGGCGCTGACCTATACCCATCAGGTCATGGATCACGCGCAGGTCTATCACTCGATCACCAAGGGGACCTTTACGCTTACCGCAAAGGGCGCGGATATCATTGCGGACAAGGCCGTGTCGCTGGCCAACCAGCCCCGCCCCGGTCCGGTGCATATTGATGTGCCCATCTCGGTCGCGGATACACGCGTATCGGGCGTAAAACGCCGCAGACTTACCAAACCCGGTGCGGTCGCGCCCGAAGGGAATTGCATTGAGAAAGCCCGCCGCTGGGTCACCGAGGCCGAACGCCCCATTGCCATTGTCGGGCTTGATGTTCTTTACGATGACTCGCGAAACGTCGTGCAGGCGTTTTTGGAACATTTCGACATTCCATTCGTCACCACCTACAAGGCCAAGGGCGTCGTCCCCGAAGATCACCCCCTGTGCTTGGGTGGTGCGGGTCTGTCACCGTTGGCCGACAAGCATCTGGTGCCGTTGATTGAACAGGCTGATCTGGTTTTGTGTCTGGGCTATGACCCAATCGAAATGCGCCCCGGCTGGCGCGAGATTTGGGACCCAGATGAAAAGCGGGTCATTGATATCTCGGCCGTGGTTAATGACCACTACATGCATCAGGCCGGGTTGAATTTGGTGGCCGATACAGGCGCGACACTTGAAGCGATTGCCAAGGGCAACCCCGCCCGCAAAACCTGGCCCGGCGGTGAACCGGACAAGGTCAAGTCTGCATTGTTACAGGCCTTTCCGGTTGATGATGAGTGGGGACCGGCAGCCGTTATCGCTGAAACACGCGCTGCATTGCCACCGGAAACACTAGCCACGGCAGATAGCGGGGCCCATCGAATCCTTCTCAGCCAGATGTGGGAATGTTCCGAGGAACGCGGGTTGATCCAATCTTCGGCCCTTTGCACGATGGGGTGCGCCGTGCCGATGGCGATCGGTCTAAAACTGGCAGAGCCCGACCGCCCCGTGATCAGCTTTTCGGGGGACGCCGGATTCCTGATGGTCGCCGGAGAGCTTTCGACCGCCGCCGAAATGGGCGGTAACCCCATTTTTCTGGTCTTCGTGGATGCAAGCCTTGCCCTGATCGAGTTGAAACAGCGGCAACGTCAGATGGGAAACAAAGGTGTGGACTTCGACCGACACGATTTTGCGGCAATGGGCCGCGCATTTGGCGGCAGCGGCCACACGGTTCGCACACGTTCCGAATTGCGCGCAGCACTGGACGCGGCGATGAAATCTGACACATTCACTGTGATTGCCGCAGAAATTGACCGTGGAGGCTATGATGGCCGTATCTGAAGGCCCGCTGAAAGGCGTAAAGGTATTGGACCTGTCCCGCATCCTTGCGGGGCCGACTTGCACTCAGCTTCTGGGGGATCTGGGCGCCAACGTGATCAAGATCGAAAACCCAGCAACCAAGGGCGACGACACGCGCCAATGGGGGCCGCCCTATGTGGCGGACGCCGACGGAAACCCCTCGGACCTGAGCGCGTATTTCATGTCGGCCAACCGCAACAAGAAATCCGTCGCCATAGACATCGCTACAGCCGAGGGTCAGGCCGAGATCAAAAGACTGGCCTCATATGCGGATATCCTGATCGAGAACTTCAAACCCGGGGGGCTGGCAAAATACGGGTTGGATTACAAGGCGTTGTCCAAAGATCTTCCCGGCCTCGTCTATTGTTCCATTTCGGGTTATGGGCAGACGGGCCCCAATTCGTCAAAACCCGGCTATGACCTGATGGCGCAAGGCTACGGCGGCATCATGTCCCTGACAGGTGATCCCGAGGGCGCTCCGATGAAAGTGGGTGTGGGCATCGCGGATGTCATGTGCGGGATGTACGCAACTGTTGGCATTCTGGCCGCGCTGCGTCACCGAGACTTGACCGGAGAAGGCCAGCAGATCGACCTTGCGCTTGTGGATGCTCAGATTGCGTGGCTGATCAATGAAGGGGTCAACTACCTGACCTCTGGCGACGTTCCGCAGCGGCGCGGAAACGGCCATCCAAATATCGTGCCTTATGATGTCTATGAAACGTCAGACGGCCACGTCATTCTGGCAGTCGGGAATGACAGCCAGTTCAGGCGTTTCTGCGACTTTGTCGAGCGCCCCGAACTGGCCGATGACGCGAGGTTTGCCACGAACCCTTCGCGTCTTGAAAACCGGGATGCGCTGAACGCAATACTTCGCCCCGCCGTTCGATCCGTTGATACTGAAACGGTGATATCCGAGCTTGAAAACCGCAAAGTGCCCGTCGGCCCCGTGCAGACAATGGATCAGGTTTTTGACACCGAACAGGTCGCGGCGCGGCAAATGCAGATTGCAATGCAGGCCGGTCCAGCCGAAGTGAAACTGATCGGAAATCCGCTCAATTTCTCGCGCACACCGGTTACATATCGTGCCGCTCCCCCGGTCTTTGGGGCGGACACACAGGATGTTCTGAACGCTGAAAATCCGTTCAAAGATTGAAACAGAACGCCGAATTAGGCGGCATGTTGCTGAAACATGCCGTTGAATCGGCGGTTTTTTTCACGTTTTAGGCACACAGCCTTTCACCAATTCGAGAGGTTGGTCGATACTGATACGACGCCGCTAGAGTCTCTGGTAAGTCGAATGGAGCAACATATTCAAAACTGGATCGGACCACGAGCATGAAACAAGACGTTTTCGGACAGATGAACACTCTGAGCCACCCGACAAGCGTCGAAGCATGGAACGGGGTGCTGCTTGGATTCATGGCGCACGCGGCGGTCACCCCGCAGCACCTGGTCGCTGTTCTGGAACTTGAGCCCGACTTTGCGCTGGGTCACGCGGTCAAAGGCTTGTTCATGGTCCTCTTGGGGCGGCGCGAGATGATGCCTGTTGCAACCGGCGCGCTGTTCTCTGCAAAAGCCGCGATGGAGCGTCAGCCAGTCACAGACCGCGAACGTCTGTATGTTGATGCATTGGAGCTTTATCTGGCCGATCTGCCTTCGCAGGCTGTACAGAAGTTCGAAGAGGTCCTGCGCGCGCATCCGCAAGATACGCTTGCAATGAAGCTCAGCCATGCCACCCGGTTTATTTTAGGTGACTCCGCCGGGATGCGCCGATCCATCGAAAGGGTGATGCCCGCGTATGAACCTGATCACGCGGGGCGCGGCTATCTGCTGGGCTGCCACTCTTTCGCGCTGGAAGAAACGGGCGCCTATGAAAAAGCCGAGATCGCAGGTCGTCAGGCCTTGTGGATGGCCTCCGACGATGCATGGGGCCTGCACGCCGTCGCACATGTGCATGAGATGACAGGCAATGCACAACTGGGTCTGGACTGGTTGGCCGGGCGCGAGGACGCCTGGACCCATTGCAACAACTTCCGCTATCACGTCTGGTGGCACAAGGCGCTGATGCATCTGGATTTGGGTCAGGTCGATCAGGTGATGGAGTTGTATGACAACTATATCCGTCAGGACAAAACCGACGACTACCGCGACATCTCGAACGCCACCTCTCTGCTATCCCGGCTTGAGCTTGAGGGCGTCAATGTTGGCAACCGCTGGGAAGAACTGGCCGATCTCAGCGCCGCGCGCACCGAGGATGGTTGCCTGATCTTCGCCGATCTGCACTATTTGCTGGCCCTCACTGGCGACAAGCGCCCCGAGGCCACCGGCAAGATGCTGCAACGCATCCAGAAAGACGCCCAGCGCAATCAGGGTGACACCCCGATCCGCATGTCCGATCCGGGGGTCGCGGCGGCCAAGGGGCTGGAAGCCTTCGGCGAGGGGCTTTATGGTCAAGCCTTTGATTTCCTGTTCAATGCACGTGACGGAATGCAATTGGCAGGTGGCAGTCACGCGCAACGGGATGTATTCGAGCGCATCACAATTGATTCCGGCCTGCGCGCCGGGCGTCTAGATGCAGTCGAGCGCATTTTGGATGACCGCCGCGCAAAACGGGCCGGTGGCGAGGACAATTACGCCCTTGCGCGCCGCGCATTGATCGACGCGGCCCGCGATGATCGGGATGCACAAAGCGTTCCGGCTGAATAACAAAAACAAAAGACCAAAGAAGGACAGAACACGTATGGCGACAGCATCGCCCGCTTCTGATTTTGCGCCTGTGGCGGCCCAAGCAGCCGCCCCTGCCCGCGTGCGCGACCCGCGCCTGGATTTCTATCGCGGCATCGCGATGTTTATCATCCTGATCGCCCATATCCCAAACGACCCCTGGGCCAAGTGGATTCCCGCGCGGTTCGGGTTCTCGGACGCAACCGAGATTTTTGTGTTCTGCTCGGGCATGGCCTCGGCCATCGCATTTGGCGGTGCTTTTTTGCGCAAAGGCTGGTGGATGGGCACGGCGCGTGTCGCCTTCCGCATCTGGCAGGTATACTGGGCGCATATCTGCCTGTTCTTCTTCGTGGCCATGTCGATGGCTGCACTGGATCAGACCGGGCTTTTCGAGAAAACCTACATCTCGTCCCTGAACCTGCAGCATTTCTTCAATGACCCGGCCCCGCAAATGGTAGGGTTGTTCACGCTGACTTACGTGCCGAACTACTTTGACATTCTGCCGATGTATCTGGTGGTTCTGGCCCTTATGCCCGTGTTCATGGGCTTGTATCGGGTTGGATTTTGGGCCGTTGCCGCCACGTCCATAGCGATCTGGCTCGTCGCACAGACGGGTGCGCTGGCCCTGCCCGCCGAACCGTGGTCGGAACGGGAGTGGTTTTTCAACCCCTTTGGATGGCAGTTGCTGTTCTTCACTGGCTTTGCCTTCATGCGAGGCTGGATTCCTGCCCCGCCTGTGTCGAAAACGTTGATCTGGGCAGCGGCGCTATTCCTGATCCTGTCAATGCCTTTCGGGTCCTGGAAAGTGTTTATGTGGATCAATGCGGCAGCCCCTGACCTTGCCGACGAAATCCGCAAAGTCTGGCCCGTCACCAAAGAATTCCGCGACAAAACGGAATTCGGCCTCTTCCGTTACATTCACTTCCTGTCGCTAGCCTATCTGGGCTGGGTCGTCGCCGGTGAGCATGGTCACCGCCTGATCGCGACCGGGCACGGAGCTGCCGCGCGGGTCTGGCAGTTCCTGTTGACCGTAATCACCAAAGTTGGGCAGCAGTCACTGGCTGTCTTCGTATTTTCAATGGCAGCAGCACGACTTATCGGCGTCGGACTGGACCTGAGTGGGCGGGATGTTGCCAGCGTGTTTGCCGCAAACATGATTGGCTTTGCCATGATCATCGGCGTCGCTTACACGGCCGCGTGGTTTAAGTCACAACCTTGGAAGTCGAAAAAATGAATTTCACACGTCGCGCATTTCTGACCTCAACCTCGGCGCTTGCAATCGCCCCGGCGACCTTTGCGGTAGGTGGTGAAGTTCCATTTCAGCGCGAAGACGTGATCGCGCTTGCCCGCGATCTGGCCAGTCGGCCATTTGCGGAACGGGAAATGGTCCCGCAGGAATGGCAGGACCTGACCTATCAGCAATACCGCTCGATCCGGTTCCGTCTAGATCGCGCGCTGTGGTACGAAACCGAAACGCCGTTTAACGTCGATTTCTTCACACCCGGCCTTTACTTCCCCCGCACTGTCAAAGTGGCCACGGTCGAGGATGGCATGGCCACGCCGGTCGCTTTTGACCTGTCGATGTTCGACAAGTCCAAAGACGTGCCACAACTGCCCATCGACGATACGCTGGGCTTTTCTGGCCTGCGCCTGCGGACCGAAATGCACCGCCCCGGCGAGACAGACGAGTTCTGCGTCTGGCAAGGGGCCAGCTATTTTCGCGCCATTGGCCTGCACGAGGTTTACGGCCTGTCCGCGCGTGGCCTTGCCCTGAAAACCGGCGACCCGGACGGCGAGGAATTTCCGGAATTCATCCGCTTTTGGCTGGAACGTCCCGAACCCGGCCAGCGCAACATGGTTGTGCACGCCCTGATGGACAGCCCCAGCGTAACCGGTGCTTATCGGTTCAACGTCACCGCCGGTGCGGATTGCGTGATGGATGTCGAAGCTACGCTGTTCCCGCGCGAGGACCTGACTCATGTAGGGATCGCACCGGGCACGTCGATGTTCCTGTTCGATCAAACCAACCACAGCCGCTTTGACGACTTCCGCCCTGCTGTCCATGACAGCGACGGGCTATTGATCCGCAACGGCGCCGGCGAGGTACTGTGGCGGCCATTGGCCAACCCTACCCGTTTGCAGATTTCCTCTTTCGTCGACATGAACCCGCGTGGTTTCGGCCTGATGCAGCGCAAGCGGGAATTCTCGGACTATGCCGATCTTGAAGCCAATTACCACAAACGCCCTAGCCTGTGGGTCGAACCGAATGGCGATTGGGGCAAAGGCACGGTAACGCTGGTGGAAATTCCGGCCGATCAAGAGATTTATGACAATATCGTAGCCTATTGGCGGCCAATGGAGCCGTACACGGCAGGCAGCCAGGTCGACATGTCCTATCGCCTGATCTGGGGCGAAGAACCACAGCGGACCCCAATGCCGCGCGTGATCAACACGGCGATGGGGGACAACACCTTTGGCGACGGCCGTCTGGCTGTCATCGACTTTGAGCCAAGCGATCTGTTCGATGATCCCGAGGCGATGACCATCTTCGTGGACTCGCCCCATGCCGAAACCTCGGACGGTGTATTGCAGCGTAACCCCGATACGGGTGGGTTGCGGCTGGCATTCTCGTTCCAACCCGGTGAACGCAACCACGTCGAACTGCGTGCGCAATTGATGAAAGACAAACAACCGGCCTCAGAGGTCTGGCTGTACCGATGGACCATATGAGCAGCGATTTGCATATCATGCCGCCGGAGACACCTTTGGCGATGCCAGCGCAGAATTTCCGCGCAGGGTTCCGCGATGCACAAGTCCCGGGCGGCCAGCGTCCTTCGGCTGGCTTTTGGCGTGCGCTTGTGTTCTCGCCCGCAATGGTTGCGACGCTGTGCTTGTTATGGGTGATGGCGGACTGGTTTGCGGCCGAAGGAATCAATCTGGTAGAAGGTATCCTTCTAACCCTGATTTCCTTTAATTTCTTCTGGATCGCTTTCACGGTCTGCACTGTATTGCTGGGCATGGTGTCGCTGTCCCGGCAAGAACCGCCGCAACGGCAAGATCGCGCGCAGCCGCTGCGCGTTGCTCTGCTGATGCCTGTCTATAACGAGGTTCCGTGGAATGTTCTGGGGAATGCCCGGACGATGCTGGAAGACCTGCGCGCGCAAGGTGGTCAGCATCACTATGGCATGTTCATCTTGTCCGACACCCGCGATCCCGAAATTGCCGCGCAGGAACAAGCCAGTATCGAAGCGTTGCGCACCACGCTCGCGCCGGGGTTGGAACTCTATTACCGTCGGCGTGAACAGAACACGGACCGCAAGGTCGGAAACATTGCCGATTGGGTCAGTCGCTGGGGTGCTGATTGGGACGCGATGCTAGTGCTGGACGCAGACAGCCTGATGACGGGCCAGGCAATCCTGCGCCTGACCGACTCGTTGGCGCGCGACCCCGGCGCGGGCCTGATCCAGAGCTATCCTCAATTGATCGGCGCGCAGTCGGTTTTTGCCCGCATGCAGCAATTCGCCAATGGGGTTTACGGTATCGCCTTTGCCGAAGGGCTGGCCCGCTGGTGCGGGCAAGAGGGCAACTATTGGGGTCACAACGCCATTATCCGCACCAAGGCTTTTGCCAATTGTGCGGGTCTGCCAAAACTACGGACGCTCAGCGGTCAGGAAAAGCTGATCATGAGCCACGACTTCGTCGAGGCTGGGCTAATGCGCCGCGCCGGATGGGGCGTGCGGTTCCTGCCGCGCATCCGTGGATCTTACGAAGAAACCCCGCCGACGCTGATTGATCACGCATTGCGGGACAGGCGCTGGTGCCAGGGCAACCTGCAGCACCTGAAATTGTTGGATTCTGCCGGGTTCCGGGCCGTATCGCGGTTCCACATGTTCCACGGTGCTGTTGGATACCTGATGTCACCGCTTTGGTTCGCGTTACTGGTCATGTGGGCGCTTATCGGTCAGGGCGAAGACGCGTCGGTTCTGCATTATTTCAGCCCCGATAACCCTCTGTTCCCGCAGTGGCCTGAAATGTCGGAAACCCGTCACGTCCTGATTATCTTGGTCATGTACGCCATGCTACTAGCCCCCAAAGTGCTTGGCGTTCTGGCACTGCCCCTAAGCGGTATGCGCTATTCCGAGTTTGGTGGCGGTTCCAAGTTCCTGACCTCTTTTCTGGCCGAGGTGGTCCTGTCCATCCTCTATGCTCCGATCCTTATGGTGCAGCAGATGATCGCCGTTTTCCGTACAGCGTTTGGTGTGCAAAAAGGCTGGTCCCCACAGGCGCGCGATGGCGGCAGCTATGGGTTGCGTACATTGATCCTGTGCCATGCGCTGGAAACCATCAGCGGCGTCGCCCTGAGTGTTGGCATTCTGTCGGGCCTCGTGTCGATCTGGCTGGCTCCGATTGCCATTAGCCTCGCGTTTGCCATTCCGTTATCGGCGCTCAGCGGTGTTTCATCTGCACCCGCGCGCCGTATGGTCGGTATGAAAGAGGACATTCAGGAACCCGCAATCACCCGGTCGGCCCGTCGACACCGGGATGAGTTGAAGCGTCTGATCGAGGGCAAGGGCGTCATGACACCTGCCGAGTAATGGGCTTTGATCAGCCTCCCGGCAGGCCTTCATACCAATCAACCATCATATCGGACCACCCCTTTGGCACATTGTGCCCCCCGGGGAAAAGCGCGAATTCCAACGCGCTGCCATCGGCGCAACCACTCCAGTGACGGCGCATGAATTGGCCGGTTGTGGAAAAACCGGTTGGCTTGGTGTCTGCGCATTCGTTGGCTACGCGCCATATTTCCAACCCGGCAAAAATATCGCCCTGATGAAAGCGGCCTCCGCCAAGGATGCGGCCTTCCAGCGGGACTACATTGTCGGTCCAGCCATGCGTGTGAAACAGGCGCACCGCTCCCTCGCAGCTTTGGGGATGGGGCCGCCAAAACCCGCCGGATACCGGCACATAGGCCGAGAATGTCTCGGGCGCAGCGCATGCCAGATAGTAGACCATGAAGGCCCCGGCCGAAAACCCACCCAGAACCACGCGGTCGGCATCAACACCAAACCGGTCCGAGGCGTCCTGCACCACTTCGGTCAGGAATGCGGTTTCGTCCCTGCCTTCCCATCCGGGGAAAAAATTCCAGCTTTGGCGTCCGTTTCGCTCTGACCCTTCGGGGGCCATGACCGCATAGCCTCGGGCCAGCAGAGGGTCGACCATCCTGCGGTTTTTCAAAGTTCCCGTTGCGGTGCCGCCATAGCCGTGCAGAAAAACCACCAGCGGCGGGTTTTCGGCCTGTGGCAGTTCGATGTGGTACCCACCCGAGGCCGTTTCGCACATCCCGTCCTGATCAGCACAGGCGGCAAGGCCGGTCTGACCCGCAAGCGAAAGGCCAAGTGCCAATGTCACCGTTCGGATCATAGCTATTCCTTTTCGTAGTCAACCAAAGGCAGGCCCGTACGCAGCCAGCCCGGACCCGCAGCGGACCCAAGCATACCTTCGGGAACGTCGATAATGTTCTCAAACCCGGCCTCGCTTAGGCGGTTACTCAGCCGGGCTGACCGGACACCACGCGCGCAGATCAAAGCGATTGCCGTGGTCCTGTCGCCATCGGTCAATTGATCCAACACCTCGACAAAATCCTCCCGGCGCATGTCCAGCGTTGCCGCCCCTTCTCCGACGCCTGTCGCCGCCCATTCCCGTGGCGTGCGGATATCAAGCAACAATATCTCACCTGATACAGCCTGTTGGTGCGCGTCCCGAACCCCAAGCTGCCCACCCGCGTAAACAGGAGGGATCAGCCGGTATTCGCGAACCGCCAACCCTGTTGCCACGACGCCGACCGTGCCAAGCACAACCCATCTGCGTGTTCTAGCTGTTTCACCTGCCACGTCGCATACTCCTAAACCGACAAGACGGGTTTATCACAGTCCCAGTTTCAATTCCGCGCCGAAAATAGACGCGCCAATCAAGATCGCGTCATTTTCCCGCACAAAACTTCGCCCTGAATGCAGGGGTAGGACAAAGTGCAAAACTTGCAATAGCTGGACAGTCGGAAATATTTCCTTACAAAATCAGTACTAATTTTGACCGCCCAGACCGGAGTATCGCACTTGTCCCTATTCCTCATCGCGGCCCTTCCCTTTCTCGGCGCTGTGTTTCCAGCCCTTCTTATCAGGGCGGGACGAAACGCAGCTGCATCCGCCGCGGGGCTGACCACGTTTCTGGCCTTGATGGGTTTGCTCATCCACATCCCGTCGGTCATGCGGGGGGATGTCGTGACCGCTCGGTTTGATTGGATTCCCAGCCTTGGTCTGAACGCCAATTTCATGCTGGACGGTCTTGGTTTTCTGTTTGCCCTGCTGATCCTGGGCATCGGTCTGCTGATCATTCTCTACGCCCGGTTCTACCTGTCACGCGAAGATCCGATGGGGCAGTTCTACACGTACCTGCTGCTGTTTCAGGGCGCGATGGTCGGTATCGTTTTGTCGGACAACATCCTTCTTCTACTTATTTTCTGGGAACTTACGTCGCTGAGCTCATTCTTACTGATCGGCTATTGGAAACACCTTCCCGAAGGGCGCCAAGGGGCCAGAATGGCACTGGCGGTAACGGGGTCAGGCGGGCTCGCCATGATCGCGGGGATGCTGATCCTTGGCAATATCGTCGGCTCCTACGACCTGAGCGTCATTCTTCAGAACAAAGAGCTGATCCAGTCGTCGCCGCATTATCTGCCTGCCCTGATCCTGATCCTGTTGGGGTGTTTCACCAAGTCGGCCCAATTCCCATTTCACTTCTGGTTGCCCCATGCGATGGCTGCACCGACACCGGTTTCGGCTTACCTGCACTCTGCCACAATGGTGAAGGCCGGGCTTTTCCTGATGGCGCGAATGTGGCCGGTTCTGGCCGGAACAGATGCGTGGTTCTATATTGTCGCGACAACAGGTTTGGTCACGATGCTGATCGGTGCCTGCATCGCTCTGTTCAAAGATGACCTGAAGGCGCTGCTGGCGTTTTCAACGGTGTCACATCTGGGGCTGGTCACGATGTTGTTGGGCTTTGGCACCAAGTTCGCAGCCGTCGCCGCCGTGTTCCACATCATCAACCACGCGACCTTCAAGGCCGCGCTATTCATGACCGCAGGCATTGTCGATCACGAGACGGGAACCCGCGACATCAAGCGGCTTGGCGGTCTGCGAAAGCTTATGCCGATAACCTTCACCATCGGAGCGATTGCAGCACTGTCAATGGCAGGGCTACCGCCCCTGAACGGCTTCTTGTCCAAGGAGATGATGCTGGAAGAAACCGTTCACACCACTTGGTTGAACTCACACTATCTGGTGCCGGGTCTTGCTTTGCTGGCGGCGCTGTTTTCTGCCGCATATTCATTCCGCTTTGTCAGCCATGTGTTTCTCGGCCCACAGCGGAGCGATTACCCGGCCCATCCACATGATCCTCCGGTCGGGCTATGGCTGGCCCCGGCTTTCCTTGTGGTGCTTGTTGTGCTGATTGGCCTGTATTCTGCGGCCATTGTAGGGCCACTGGTCGCCGTTGTATCCAGCGCGGTGATTGGTGGCGAGAAACTGCCCTACTACTCGCTGAAGCTGTGGCACGGCTTTACGCCTGCGCTTTACATGTCCGTTGTTGCAACGCTGGGCGGTCTGTTCCTGCTGGCCCTTCACCGCCGGGGCGAGCAGCTTTGGAACGCCCTTCCCCGCCCCGAGGCCAAAGCGATCTTTGACTATGTCATTGGCGCATTCACGGTGTTCAGCAGGTGGGTCACAGACGCGCTGCATAATGGTGTGATCAGCCGGTACGCCATAATCCTGATCGCCTTCACGCTCGGACTGGGATACTATGCGTATTCGACCGGGTCGCTGGGGGTCGCGACACGCGAAGCCCTGCCTGCGCCACTCATTCCGTTCATCGGTTGGATCTGTCTGGCGGGTGCGACGCTGGCGATTATGTGGTTCCACCGTAACCGGTTGCTGTCGCTGGTCCTGATTGGAGTCGTTGGACTGATCGTTTCAATGGCGTTCAACTACCTCTCGGCTCCGGATTTGGCCCTGACGCAGATCTCGGTCGAAGTGGTGACCATGATCCTTCTGCTGCTGTCGCTGAACTTTCTGCCTACGGATACACCATGGGACAGCAGCGCAACGCGGCGTTGGCGGGACGCGGCTATTTCAGTCGTCGCAGGGCTGGGTACTGGCGCGTTGATCTATGCGCTCATGCTGCGTGACTTTGCGTTTCCAACCATTTCCGAGTTCCACCTTGCCAACTCGTACAAAGGAGGCGGAGGCACCAACGTCGTCAACGTGATTCTGGTCGACTTCCGGGGTTTTGATACCTTTGGTGAAATCATTGTGCTGGGGATTGCTGCCCTGATCATCTTTGCGCTGACAGAATCCGTATTGGGGACGAATGTCCGCAGCTATCTGCTGAACCGCAAACCGCACTGGCCACAATCGGGTGATTCACACCCTCTCATGATGGTGGTCGTGACGCGCATGATGATGCCAATTGCGTTGATGGTGGGGGCCTATATCTTTTTCCGCGGCCACAACCAGCCCGGAGGCGGCTTTATCGCCGGACTGATCGTCGCCATCGCCTACCTGATGCAATACATGGCCAGCGGATACACTTGGGCCATTGAACGGCAGCGGTTCTATTATCACGGCACAATCGGCTGGGGTGTCCTGATCGCAGCCGCAACGGGTCTGGGTGCGTGGTTCAACGAACGCCCCTTCCTGACCAGCGACTTCGGCTATCTGCACTGGCCACCGCTGGAAGAGTTCGAATGGGCCACGGCGATGCTGTTCGACACAGGCGTTTTCCTAGCGGTTCTGGGCGCTGTCATGCTGGCTTTGGACAGTCTGTCACGGTTTGCCTGGCAGCCCGGAATGGCGCAGGAATTCCCGATGGATATCAACCCGCTGCGGGATAATCCCCCGGAAGAAGAACAAGAAAAGGAGCAAGCCTAATGGAAGCGCTTGTCGCCTCAGCCGTTGGCATCATGACCGCCGCCGGGATTTTCCTGATCCTGCGCCGTAGAACCTTTCCGGTTATTCTGGGCCTGTCCTTGCTGACCTACGCCGTGAATGTATTCCTGTTCGCCACCGGACGGCTGGCGCTGAACGCTCCTGCTGTCCTGAACAAATACGAAGACGTTCCCTATACCGATCCGCTGCCACAGGCGCTGGTTCTAACGGCCATCGTGATCTCGTTCGGGATGACGGCGGTGATCGTCATGATCTCATTGTCGGCGTACCTGTCGTCCAGGGATGACCACATCGACATGACCGCGCAAGACAGCGTGGATGCGCCGGGAGAAGACGCATGAACCACTGGATCGTAGCGCCGGTCGTCCTTCCTGCGATCCTGGCCCCGTTTATTATCATGGTCCTGCGGTATCATTTGGACCTGCAACGCATCTTCTCGGTCGCCGGGGTTGTTGGTCTGCTGGGGATTGCCCTGACGATTACTGCACAGGCGGCGGGAGGCGACATTCAGGTTTATGAACTGGGCGACTGGCCCGCGCCGTTCGGTATTGTTCTAGTTCTGGACCGACTGTCGGCCATGATGGTACTGCTGACCGCCCTGCTGGCGCTGCCGATTGTGCTGTATGCCATCGCCTCGGGCTGGGACGACCGGGGCAAACATTTCCATGCCTTGTTCCACTTTCAATTGATGGGTGTGTGCGGCGCATTCCTGACTGGCGACGCCTTCAACCTGTTTGTTTTCTTCGAGGTTCTGCTGATCGCCTCTTACGGCCTGATGACCCATGGCGGCGGGGCGGTGCGTCTGAAGGCAGGCGTGCAATACGTCGCTTATAACCTGCTGGGATCAACCCTGTTCCTGTTCGCACTGGGAACGCTTTATGCTGTGACCGGTACACTAAACATGGCGGACATGGCTGTACGCGTGGCCGAGCTACCGGCCGACGACACGGCCCTGCTGCGGGTCGGCGCGGTGCTGTTGCTGTTGGTGTTCTGTATCAAGGCCGCGGTATTGCCTCTGCATTTCTGGCTACCCGCCAGCTACGCGAACGCCCCTCTGCCTGTCGCAGCACTGTTTGCCATCATGACCAAGGTCGGGGCCTATTCGATCCTGCGGATGTACACGCTGGGCTTCGGCCCCGAGGTAGAAGCGACGCAAGGACTGGTAGGCGCATGGCTACAACCGGCTGCTCTGGTGACGCTTGCGGTGGGCACGATCGGCATCCTTGGCGCGCAGCATATCGCGCGGATGGTGGCCTTTTGCGCCATCGCGTCTATGGGAACGCTGCTGATTGCCATTTCACTGTTCACGGAAACCGCCACGACCGCCGCGCTGTACTATATCTACCATTCGACCCTAGCGACCGCCCTGCTGTTCCTGGTGGCTGATCTGGTGATGGAACGTCGCGGCGGAGCGATTGCCCCCACGCGCCCAATGCCGCAGAGCGGGTTGATTTCAGCCCTGTTCTTTGTCGGGGCCATCGCGTTGGCAGGGATGCCGCCGCTATCCGGCTTTGTCGGCAAATTGTTGGTTCTGGACGCCGCGCGGGATGCACCGGACGCAAACGCAATCTGGGCCGTAATCCTGATCGGCTCATTCGTCACGATTGTCGGGCTGGCGCGGGCCGGGTCGCTGATCTTTTGGAAAAGTCATGGCGCCCAGCACAACCCAGAAGCGGACCAAGAAAACGAAGACGGGGTTGACGCAGTTCCGGCGCCAGAACCGCAACCCGGTCTTGCCTTCACTGCCGTCTTTACGCTTGTTCTTGGCCTTGTCATGCTGACGCTATTCGCTGGTCCTGCATTGCAATACGCCAGCAGCACGGCCCAGCAGTTGTTTACCCCGGAAGACTATATCTCAGCCGTATTGGGAGGCGAAGAATGATAAGACTCCTGCACCGGATATTTCCGCACCCTCATCTGACGTTTCTTTTGACGGTTGTGTGGGTTCTGCTGGCGAACGGACCTTCGCTGAACTCGTTGGTCTTCGGCCTGATTTTAGGGATCATCATCCCATTCGTCACGCAACCCTACTGGCCGGATCGCCCGAAACTGCGGAATTGGCCCATGGTCGTAGAGTATATTCTGGTCGTACTTTGGGATATCGTCGTGGCCAATGTCACCGTCGCCCGGATCATCCTGTTCAAACGCGATGCAGACCGCCAACCCAATTGGATCAGCGTACCGCTGGAACTACGCACGCCCGAGGCCATAACCGTTCTGGCCGGCACCATTACAATGACACCGGGCACGGTCAGCAGCGATCTGTCAGCGCAAGGTCATTGCCTTTTGGTTCATTGCCTGGACGCCCCCGACCCCGATGCGGTGCGGGATCAAATCAAGCAGCGCTATGAACGCCGGCTCAAGGAGATTTTCGAATGATCGACTACGCCATCTGGTTTGCCTTTGCGTGCTTCGGAACCGCCATCATGATGTGCCTTTGGCGGATCATCACAGCAGACGGTGTCGGCACCCGTGTGCTGGCGCTGGATACGATGGTGATCAACACTATCGCCCTTCTGATCCTGTATGGCTTATCCCTGGGGACCGAGATCTTTTTCGAATCCGCCATGATCATTGCCATGCTGGGCTTCGTCTCAACCGTGGCTTACGCGCGTTTCATGTTGCGCGGCAATATTATCGAGTGAGGGCGGCATGGCATTCATTTTCGAGTTTTTGATCGCGTTCTTTCTAGCCGTCTCGGGGATTTTCGGGTTCGTGGGCTCTTACGGGATGATCAAACTGAAAGACCCGATGTCGCGCCTTCATGCGCCGACCAAAGCTACGACTCTGGGGGTGGGCGGCGTTCTTGTGGCTTCGATCATCCATTCGGTTTTGATTGAAAGTCATCTGTCCCTGCATGAGCTGTTGATCACGCTGTTCTTGTTCCTGACAGCCCCGATCACGGCCCTGTTCATTGCAAAGTGGCACATTCACCGCCATGAAAAACCCGAGAACCTGCCAGACGCGGGCGAGGACGGGCTTTGGGCCACCCACGCCGTCGAACAGGTCGAAGACGTACCGGACCATACGGCGAACTAGCGATATGAATACACCTCCGCTGCCCCTGACCCGCGATCTGGTTCTTATTGGCGGCGGTCACACCCACGCACTGCTGCTGCGGAAATGGGGGATGGACCCACTGCCGGGCGCTCGGGTCACGGTGATCAACCCCGGCCCGACCGCACCGTATTCGGGCATGCTGCCGGGGTTTGTCGCCGGGCATTATGACAGGCACGAGCTGAATATCGATCTGGTCAAGCTGGCCCGGTTCGCAGGTGCGCGCATCGTTCTAGGGGCCGTGGATGGAATCGACCTGAATGACCGACATGTGCATGTGCCCGGACGCCCTCCGATCACGTTTGACGTGGCTTCGGTCAACGTGGGCATCACCTCGGACATGCCACGACTTGAGGGCTTCGCCGAACACGCGACCCCAGCCAAACCGCTGGGGCCATTTGCCGCCAAATGGGGCGATTTTGTCGACCAAAGCGGCCCTGCTGCGGTGGTCGTTATTGGCGGCGGTATAGCGGGCGTCGAATTGGTCATGGCAATGGCCCATGCCCTGAAGTCCAGAAACCGACCCGCGCAGGTCACGTTGATCGACAATGCCCAAGCCCTGACCGCAACGCAGGACAAAGCCGCATCGACGATAAGGCGCTCGATGTCCGGCCTTGGCATTGAAGTCATCGAAGGCGCGACCATCACGCGGATTACAAACGATCACGTGCTGCTTGAGGACGGGCGTCAGATTCCGGCGAACTTTGTAACCGGTGCCGCCGGTGCCCGCGCCCATGAGTGGATCGCGCAGACAGGGCTGGATTTGAAAGACGGCTTTATTCAGGTCGACGGGCACCTTCAATCCAGTGACCCGGCTGTCTTTGCCGCCGGGGATTGCGCGCATCTGACCGAAAGCCCAAGACCCAAGGCAGGCGTCTATGCAGTAAGAGAAGCTCCCATTCTGTTCAACAACTTGCGCGCAGCCCTTGGCGCGGGAAAACTGCGCCGGTATGTCCCGCAAAAGGACTACCTGAAACTGGTGTCTTTGGGCGGAAAGTCCGCGCTGGCCGAACGTCTGGGCACCTCCTTCAGTGGTGCGTTGATGTGGAAATGGAAGGACCACATCGACCAGACATTCATGAACAAATTCCGCAACCTGCCTCAGATGGCACAACCAGCACTGCCCCGCGACCACGCCGCCGGGTTGGACAGCGCGGTCGGTGACAAACCTATGTGCGGGGGGTGTGGCGCAAAGATCGGGAGGGGCGCGTTGCGGGACGCCCTGCGCAACCTGCCCAAACCCGACCGCGCAGATGTGACGCCGTTGCCCAATGACGACGCCGCCCTTCTGCTAACCGGAAACGCACGGCAGGTCATGACATCGGATCACCTTCGCGGTTTCACACTCGACCCGGTCCTGATGGCTCGGATCGCCGCCGTGCACGCCCTTGGTGATATCTGGGCGATGGGGGCCGTACCGCAGGCAGCGACTGCAACGATCATTTTGCCGAGGATGTCCCCGGACTTGCAGCACCGCACGATGGTCGAGGTCATGACGACGACTAACGACGTTATCCGTTCAGCCGGAGCTGAAATTGTAGGTGGCCACAGTTCCATGGGGGACGAATTGACCATCGGCTTCACCTTGACCGGCCTGTGTGAGCGCGACCCGATCACGCTTGTCGGTGCACGCCCCGGTGATGCCCTGATCCTGACCAAACCATTGGGCAGCGGTATCCTGATGGCCGCTGAAATGGCTGGCGCGGCGGACGGAGCGTGGGTCTCAAAGGCATTTCAACAGATGGTCCAGCCGCAGGATGCAGCTTCGCGCATTCTGGCCGACGCCCATGCCATGACGGACGTAACCGGGTTTGGCCTCGCAGGGCACCTTTTGGGTATCTGCGAAGCATCAGGCTGCGGGGCAACCCTTGACCCCGATGCAATCCCGATCATGACCGGCGCACTTGAACTGAGCGAAGGCGGCGTCAGATCCACGCTGTTCAATGACAATCGCGCGCTGGCGCCCGAATTGCCCTCCGGCGGCAAGATCGACCTGCTGTTCGACCCGCAAACCGCCGGGGGCTTATTGGCTGCCGTTTCCCCGGATCACGCACATCAAACCTGTACGACGCTACGTGAGGCGGGATACCCCGCGGTTGTCATTGGCCAAATGACCGAAACATCCGGTCTGCGCCTTCAAAGCTGATCCAAAACCTGTTGGACCTGTGCCGCCGCACTGTCCAGTCCCGCGTCGTCCAACCTAGGAACATCGACATGGGCGATGACCGGCGCTTTGCGCGCCCGGCTGGACTTGGCATAAGCCGGGTCATAGTGCTGCTCCATCAAGGCTCGGGTCAGAGCCTTCTTGTCGCCTGCGTCGATCAACGACACCCACCCATCCACAATATCGTGGCCCCGGTGAAACCGGAGCGGAGACAGCCGATCCCGCAACCGGTCACTATCTGACAACACGTCGTCATAGGCCGACACCAGATAGGCCGAGCGTGCCTCAATCGGGGCAGCGATCTGAATACGGGGCGCGTTTCGAAGCGCGGACCAGATGGTTGGAGGCAAGATCAACGATCCGATTTTCGAAGACTCCGCTTCCACCACCACCGGACGGGCGGGATCCAGCAGGCACAAACAGGCTGCCAACGCAGATTCGAAGGCCTTCTGGCTGGGCTGTCCTCCGGGCATTTCACCCAGCAATGACCCCCGGTGATTTGCCAGCCCTTCAAGATCAAGCACCTGAACGCCACACGCGCCGAGCTTGGTCAGCAATTCGGTCTTTGCGGTACCCGTATACCCGTCCAGCGCAATCAATCGGTGGGGCAACGGGTCATCATACAGGTAATGGTTCACCAACCTGCGATAGGTGCGATAACCGCCCTCTACAACTTCGGCTCGCCAGCCGATTTGCTGCAGCATCCAAGTAAACGACCCTGACCTCTGCCCGCCGCGCCAGCAATAAACCAAGGGCTTCCACCCTCCTTCGTGGTGGGACAGGCTGCGTTCGATATGATTAGCCGCGTTCCGAAACACCAATGCCGCGCCCAGCTTTCGCGCCAGAAAGGGGCTTTGCTGAACGTATATCGTGCCGACCCTTGCGCGTTCTTCATTGTCCAACACCGGCAGGTTTATTGCACCGGGCAAATGATCTTCGGCAAATTCCGCAGGGCTGCGCACGTCGATCACCGTGTCAAATCCATGCGCATAGAGTTCGGGCAGGTTGGAAAATTTCAGAACCATGTCAGCGGTCTAACCCGCCCTGCCCGGTTTGGAAAGAACAGCGATCACGCATCGACAGGCTCAATCAGGTCAGGACCAGATGCCCGGTTGGAATTCACCACCGGATCCACCCGGTGAAAACTAAGAACACCTTCGGCCCCCGGTTGCATCAATCGCGCGGCCCCTTTTCCAGTTTCACCCAACCACAAGGGCCAGTTGTTTTGCTCAAGTATCAGGGGCATTCGGTGATGGATCGCGCTCAGGTGTTTGTTGGCAGGGGTTGTGACGATTGCGCAGGTCCCTTGCCGCGCGCCCTCGCCCCCCCAATCTTGCCAGACTCCAGCAAAGGCAATGGGCGCGCCATCATTACGTTGAATGTACCAAGGCAGCCGATCACCCTGGTCCGTCTTGGTCCATTCGTAAAACCCGGTGGCCACGATCAGGCACCGCCGCTCGCGGCAAGCTGCACGAAAGGCGGGCTTCTCGGCCAATGTTTCTGCCCGCGCGTTGATCAGCAAGGGACCCGCGGTTTCCGTCTTGTACCAATGCGGCAGAAACCCCCATCGCAGAGGGTCCAGCGTGCGGCCGTTTTCTCCGGCCCGTACCACATGCACCTGATTTGTCGGGCAAACATTAAAGTTGGGCACGGCAGGCAACGTATTAGCAGGCCGAGCTGCAAAAAGCTGCGCCATAGCGTCGTTGGGAAGAGTTATTGCAAACCGTCCGCACATGGGTAATGAACCATCAACAGTATTTCCTACAGGCACAGGTTCTCACGGGGTCATATGCAAAATCAAACAGCAAGTTCCCTGAAAAGTAAGGCGCTGTCGGCCCTGGACGCAGGCAAGCTGCAGCAAGCATTGAAAAAAGCACAGTTGGGCCTCAAGAAGTTCCCAAAAGACACGGATTTTCACGCCATTTCCGGCTTTGTCCTGACCGAGATGAAGCAGTATCGAAAGTCGATACCACATTTCGTCGAAGCCTCGAGGATGAAACCGGACGATCCGCAATTTGTCGAAAACCTTGCCAACGCGCTGATGCAAACCGGTCAAATTCCCAAGGCGCTGGAATTTGCTGAACAAAAGCTTGAGAAGTTCCCCAACAACAAGGAACTGACCCGCGTCATCGACGAAATCCAGCAAAAGGGAAGCAACTGGCGTCTGATCATCGACTATACTTCCAGAAAGCTGGCCTCGGACCCGGATAACCCCGGTCTTTTGTCGGCGCGTGCACGGGCCTATGGGCGCATCTCGTTTGTCGAAGACAGCGCGCGCGACATTACCCGGGCTTATGCGCTGGACCCTGAAAATCACAATGTAGCGTTTCAGATGGCCGTTAACCTGCATCAAAGCGGCGACAAGGCGGGGTCGAAGGAAATTATGCAGCGGATTCTGACCGAAGAGCCCGGGCATGTGGCGACGCTGTTCCAACTTTCAACCATGGCGAACGCGGAAACCGCGCCAGACCTGATGCCAGCGGTTGAAGGCGCCCGCAAATCAAATGAGCATGAACTTTCAGAGTTAGAATTCGCCAAGGCCGAGCTGATCTCAAAGACCGAAGGGTTGGGCGCCGCGCTTCCTCAATTTGCGCGGGCCAATGCAGTCCAGCACGAAGCAAACCCGTATGATTTCCAGGCAGAAGAAGAAAAGCTGACGCAGATCACGGACCTGTTCCCCGTTGGGGTCGATCCGGTCATGGCTGACCTTTCGGAATCCCCCAAACCCATTTTCGTTCTGGGCCAGCCCCGTTCCGGCACCACGTTGATGGAAATGATGCTGAGTTCTGACCCCGAAATCGCGGGGTGCGGAGAGCTTACGATTACCGGCGACCTGTCTCAGGCCCATTTAAAAACCGGTAAACGGTTCGGCGAAAAAGAGGCGGCGGAATTTGCACGGGAATTCCGCAAGTTGATGCCTCCAATCCCCCACGACTCCGCCGCGTTTGTCGATAAGATGCCGCACAACTTTCAGCGCGCGGGTTTCCTTCTGTCGGCCTTCCCCAATGCCAAAGTCATCAACATGCTGCGCGATCCGCGCGACGTTGGTCTGTCCAAATGGATCAGAAGGTTCCCTGCTGGCGGGATGCGCTATGCCTCAAACCTTGAAGCAATTGCCCACACAGCGAACCTGTACCGTCGCTATATGACGCATTGGACCGCTGTGTTTGGCGACAGAATTCTGACAGTTCCTTACGAAAAGCTGGTCGCCGATCCCAAGACGTACAGCCAACAGGTTGCCGATTTCTGTGACATCAAATGGTCCGAAACCATGATGCACCCGGAAAAGAACACCAAACAGGTCAGAACGGCCAGTATCGACCAAGTGCGCAAGAAAATCTCGACCAAGTCCATTGGCGGTTGGCGCGACGTTTCAGAGCATCTTCAACCGATGCTGCAAGGGTTCGACGCAGAGCTTTGGCCGGAATACGATTTCAGCTAACGGGTCCGAAACAAAAAAAGGCCGCATCGACTGATGCGGCCTGATTTTTGTTATCTAATTCGCGTTACTTCTGCTTGATGCGACCATCCAGATAAGGCGTGTAAGGCGCGTTTTCTGCAAGGTATTCCGCCGTCACATCAGCTAAGTCCGGGCCAAAGTCGTAGGCATTCTTGTCGTCACCTTCGAACATGCTGTATCCGTCGCCGCCATTGCGGACATAGTTGTTGGTGACAACCAAATAGGTCGCGGCGGGGTCAATCGGCTTAAAGCCGTCGCCATCGGCCACCATGACTTCGGTGATGCGGCCTTCGTTCGGTGCCACTGACGGGTCCCATGTGAAGGTCATGCCCGCCACCTGCGGGAAGCGGCCCTTGACCTCTTCGACTTGGCTGACGCCGTTTTCCAAAGCATCAATCACGCCCTGGCCGCTGATCTCAAAGGTCGAAAGCGTGTTCTGGAACGGCAGAACCGTCAACACTTCGCCCATGGTCACATCGCCCGAGTCGATTGAGGCCCGTAGACCACCCGAATTGGCAATCGCGATTTGAGCGCCCTGATCCGCGACCCGCGCCAACATCGCGTCGGCGACAAGGTTGCCCATTTGGCATTCCTGAACGCGGCAAACATCGCGGTTTCCTTCAATCGCTTCAGCGGAACTGGCGACCACACGCTGTTTCATTTCCTCGATCGGGGCGCCCATCTCGGCAACACGCGCGGCGATATCGGGGTCCGGAGTTACCGAGGCATCCAGCAGGATTGGCTCACCTTCTGCAGATACAAGGTTTCCGTCATCATCAAAGGTCAGCGTAACCTCGCCGAGATACTTGGAATAAGCATAGGCCTGAACGACCGGAACGTCGCCGACCATCACGGGATAAGACCCAGCCGCGCCCTCTTGCGTGTTGGACAAAAGCGTATGGGAGTGCCCGCCCACGACTAGATCCAGCCCCGGAACTTTTTCGGCAATCTCGATATCCTTGGCCAAACCCACATGGGTCAGGGCGATGACGATATTCACACCCTCGGCCTTCAGCGCTTCGACATCAGCGGTCAGGCTTTCGATTTCGTCCTGAAACACGACGTCCTTGCCGGGGCTTGAGGTTTCCACCGTGTCCGTCGCCAGTGCTGAGACGATCCCGATCTTCTGGCCGCCCAGCTCGAGGACAACATGCCCATCAACGCGATCTTTCAGCTCCGCTGAAGACGACAGGTCCAGATTTCCCGAGATTACGGGAAAACTGACAACGTCAACAAATGCAGCCAGACCTTCGGGGCCGTCGTCAAATTCGTGGTTTCCAACCGCCATGACATCATAGCCGATTGCTTCCATGAACTCAGCTTCCGCTGCGCCCTTATAGGTCGTATAGAACAGCGAACCTTGGAAGGGGTCACCGGCATCCAGCAAAAGATAGTTTTCGCCGCTCAGCGCATCGCGACGGGCGTCCACGATCGTTTTCAACCGTGCGACCCCGCCAAAGCATTTGCCTTCTGCTTCATCCTCGGCATCGCAAGTTGAATCATATTTGTTGATGGACTCGATACGGCTGTGGATGTCGTTGGTGTGCAGGATCGTCAGCTTGTATTCGGCCAACGCCATGCCTGCGGTCAGGCCCAAAACAGCGGCCGAAGCCAGGAAACGGGTCAACATATTGAAACTCCCTATTGTTATTGGGCGTGATGGTGCGCTCTGCTGTTCAAAGAGTCAAAGGGGGAAATCCATCTTGATTCTAGCCGTCGCGCGGGGCATCACGAGCCCATGCTGATTTACAAGATTTTTCGGGCCGATGAATGGGCCGCGTTGCAGTCCAACGGCGAATCCGATGGTGCACCGATTGACGTTTCGGATGGGTATGTTCATTTCTCGACCGCGACGCAGGCTGCTGAAACCGCGGCCAAGCACTTTGCAGGTGTCACCGGGCTGACCTTGCTGGCCTGCGATGCGGACGCGATGGGAGACAGCCTGAAGTGGGAGGTGTCGCGGGGCGGCGCTTTGTTCCCCCACCTCTACCGCAAAATCCGCATGACGGACGTTGTCTGGTCGCGCCCCCTGCCGTTTGATGGACATGCGCACCAATTCCCCGAGGAGATGGAATGACAACCTATATCGACCCCGAGCGCGCGCAATTCGAGGCGTTCAAGACCCTCGACCGCGACCATCCGATCGAGATGCTGAATCTTGTGAAGTTCCGGGCCAAGGCGCAATACCCTGACGGGCATGATCTGGCGAAGGCTGACTTGACCGGCGCGCAAGCCTATCGAAACTACGGAACCGAAACCGCGCCGATCATCGCACGTTTGGGGGCATCCATACTGTGGCGCGGCGCGTTCCAGACAACCCTGATCGGCCCCAGCGACGAAAGTTGGGATGCCGTATTCATTGCCCGGTATCCTTCTGCACATGCCTTCCTTGAGATGGTTACGAACCCGACCTATCAAAAGGCGGTTGTGCACCGCCAGGCAGCTGTTGAAACCTCGCGCCTGATCCGCTGCGCCCCGGTACAGGGCGGAGAGTCGTTTGGATGAAACTGACCGAGAAAATTGGCCTTGCCGCCCTTCACCGGATGGACCCGGAAGCCGCCCATGGACTGTCGATCAAAGCCCTGAAGGCTGGGCTGGCCCCGGCACCGGGACCGATTACGTCGCCAAGGCTGCGCACAACAGTTGCAGGGCTTGACCTGCCGAATCCCGTCGGATTGGCCGCCGGTTTCGACAAGAACGGAGAGGTTCTTGCCCCGCTGTCCCGTGCCGGCTTTGGGTTTATCGAAGTCGGCGCAGTCACGCCGCGCCCCCAGCCCGGCAACCCGAAGCCGCGCCTGTTTCGCCTGACCGAAGACAGGGCAGCCATCAACAGGTTCGGCTTTAACAACGAAGGCATGGAGGTTATGGCAGGCCGTCTGGCGCAGCGCCCCAAGGAAGCTGTAATCGGCCTGAACCTTGGTGCGAACAAAGACAGCGACGACCGTCCGGGCGATTTTGCCAAGGTGCTGGCCCATTGCGCCCCGCATCTGGATTTTGCCACGGTGAACGTGTCCTCTCCCAACACTGAAAAGCTTAGGGATTTGCAGGGTAAAGCTGCGCTGACTGCCTTGTTAAGCGGCGTGATTGAAACCCGTGATGCGCTGGCACGTCCTTTGCCGATTTTCCTGAAGATTGCCCCGGACCTGACCGAAGACGAGCTTCTGGATATTGCCGACGTGGCCCGCGAAACAAGTGTAGACGCCGTAATCGCCACCAATACGACACTGTCGCGCGACGGCCTGAGCAGCCCTCATAAGTCAGAGGCTGGTGGTCTTTCCGGCGCGCCGCTGTTTGAAAAATCCACCCGCGTTCTGGCACAGTTGAGCAAGCTGACAGACGGGCAGGTTCCGTTGATCGGCGTCGGCGGCATCAGCTCGGCCGAGCAGGCCTATGCAAAGATTTGCGCCGGGGCGTCGGCCGTTCAGTTCTATACAGCCATGGTATTCGGGGGCATTTCCCTTGCCTCTGACATTGCGCAGGGGTTGGACAATCTATTGGCCCGCGATGGGTTTGAAGCTGTTGCGCAGGCCGTTGGCAGCAAACGAGAGGAATGGCTGTGATCGAATATTGGCACAACCCGCGCTGCTCCAAGTCTCGAGCCGGGCTTGCTCTGCTAGAGGAAAACGGCGCAAAGGTTGAAATCCGCAAGTATCTGGATGATGCGCCTTCGGCAGAAGAAATCCGCGCCACCCTGCAAAGCTTAGGTATTCCCGCCATCGAAATGATGCGGATCGGCGAAAAGCGTTTCAAGGAACTGGGCCTGTCCAAGACAACGCCCGGGGTTGACTTGATTGCAGCGATGGCTGCCAATCCGATCCTGATCGAACGCCCTGTGGCGATATCAGGCGGCAAGGCGGTTATTGGTCGGCCTCCTGAAAATCTGTTGGGCCTACTCTAGACGATCTGGGCTTCCAGTCTGGGGTATCGCCATCCCAAGGTGACGCCCCGGGCAATGTTCAGCGCCATCAGGGCCGCCCATAACCCGTGATTGCCCAGCCACGGGACAAGAACAAACAGCGCCACGACATAGATCGCGACGGATTGGATCATCGCCTGCCGCATTGCACGAGTCCACGTGGCGCCGATGTAGATACCGTCGAACATCCAGCTTGCCACGCCGATCACTGGGGCCAATGCTGCCCAGGCCAGATACTCTCGTGCGGCAACCCGCACTTCAGCCGAGGTGGACATAACGTCGATCAACGCAGGTCCGGCCAAAAAGAACACTGCCCCCAGCACAAAGGCTCCGCCCACGCCCCAGAGCGACGCCATAACCGAGGCCTGCCGCACCTGATACCGATCCCTAGCGCCAACCGCCCCCCCGACAAGGGCCTCGGCAGAAAACGCGAACCCGTCCAGGGCAAACGCTGTGATTTCAAGAAATTGCAACAAGACCTGATTGGCGGCCAGGTTGACGTCGCCCAGATCTGATCCGACAAACAGAAAGGTCGTGAACGAGCCGGTCAAAAGGACCGAACGGATCATGATATCCCTGTTCACCTGCATCATGCGGCGCAGGCGGGCGGGATCGAATATTCGCGGCCATTCGCGCCATTGATTGCCACCAAACGCGCTGCGGCACAGCCAGAGGCCCAAAGCCAGACCCGTCCATTCAGCGATCAATGTCGCAATCGCAACACCTTCGACGCCCCAGCCAAGTCCCAGCACAAACCAAAGGTCCAGCACGATATTCAAGCCGTTCATCCAGATCTGCAGGATGAACACCCCTTTTGTCCGTTCGATCGCGATCAGCCAGCCGGTCACCGCATAAAGCGCAATTGTCGCGGGAGCCCCCCAGATTCGAATTTCCAGATAGTCGCGCGTTAATGCCTCAACTTCGGGGCTGGCTGGCGACAGGGCAAACGCGCCCCAGAACACCCAGATTTGCGTCAGGACAAAAAACAGCCCCGCCGCACCGCCCAAAAGCAGCCCCCGCATCAAAAGAGCGCCAGTTTCGGCCGTGTCCCCTGCCCCGCGTGCCTGTGCTGCCAAACCTGTGGTTCCCATACGCAGGAACCCGAAAATCCAATAAATCGCGGACAGGATGACGGCGCCCATACCGACGGCCCCGATTGGCGCGGCCTGGCCCATTTGTCCGACAACACCTGTGTCCACGGCCCCCAAAATGGGAACTGTGGCATTCGACAGCACAATGGGTACCGCAATCTTCAGCACCCGCTTATGCGTTATGGGTGCCGAAGCATCCTGCACAGCCGTCACTCTTTGGCGGTCGGTGGTTGTGGCATCAGGAAATGCCCTGTGGCCTGCGCATAGGGACGCGCGTGATTGTCCTGCCACGCCTCAACCCGCACCGAAGCATATCGCCGCCCTGAACGGCTGACGAAGGCCCGGGCATATGCATCGCGTGGCAAGCCGGACCGCAGATAGTCAACAGTGAAATCCACCGTTTTGGGGAACCGCACCGTGTCATCCTTGAAGATATCTTCTGCATCCAGTTCACCGCTTTCGATCCGGGGAAAGAAAAACTCCCAACTCAGGGTGATTACTGCCGTCACTTCAAGAAAGGCCGCTGTGACTCCACCATGCAAAGCTGGCAGAAAAGGGTTTCCGATCAGCTTTTCGTCGAAGTTCAACACCCCGGTCAGTTCATCCCCGCGCCGGTCAAATCCGATATTGAGAAACCGGATATAGGGCACACCATCAACGATAGCGTTCAAAGCCGCATCGCGTCGTTGCTTTACGACTTGCATGGGCTCAGGACGGGTACGTGCCATTACAGCCCCTCCACGGTGAAAGACCCGGATGCCGTCGCCACAGGCAGATCCTGATCATCGTCCATTGCAGTTGCTCGGACAAAGGCGACGTTGCGGGTGATATGATAGCAGGTCGCGCGGGTCGTGATGCTCTGCCCCGGTGTCGCGGCGCGCATGTAGTCAATCCGCAAGTCGATCGTGGCCGTTCCCCCGGGGGCGGCGGGGTGGCTCATGACAGCGGCCCCGCAACAGGTGTCCAAAACGGCAAAGACCGCCCCCCCGTGGATCACACCTGTCCGCGGATCGCCAACCAGTTGTTCGCTGTACGGCATGGTGATTTCAGCCTCGCCGCTGTCGATTTTGGTCAGGTGCATTCCCAGCGCCTTGGCATGCGGAATCGCCTCGATGAACTGGCGCGCAATCGTCGCATTGTCGACCATGTACTTGTGTCCTCTTGGTTTCTCCCTTTATGAGCGAGGGGCAGGCAAAAGAGCAAGCCTGCCTGTTGCGCTTGCATGCGGCAGGCCATAGGTTGTCCCAGAGGAGATCAGGAATGTCCGACGATCGTTTGTCATTCAAAGAGATGTGCGCCGAGTTCGATGTAACCCCGCGTACCCTGCGCTACTATGAGTATATCGAGTTGCTGCAACCCGAACGGGAAGGCAGGTCGCGGTTCTATGGCCCTCGGGAATGTGCCCGGATGACGCTGATCATGCGGGGGCGGAAATACGGCTTTCCTTTGGAAGACATTCGCCAGTGGTTGTTGATCTACGAAGATCAGGGGAATCAGGCCCAAATGAAGGCCTTCGTTGAATTGGCCGACCAGCAGCTAGTCGAGCTGGAAAAGCAACGACAGCAACTGGATGAGGCGGTCGACGCGTTGCAGAGCATGCGTGATCAAACCGCCAGTTCGCTAGAATAATCAAGGGGCGGCAGGCGCTGCGCCAATTCCCCTCTTCACGGTGTCACCCTAAGGGACCGGCCATTTTCAAATTCGCCGGATCGCCGTGTCCTGCCGCCGCAAATCAGCACAACCTCATCTGTCAGGAATTGTGACGTCACGTTCGTTTGATCTTGGCGCCCAAGGTGCTTGACGTAAACGGATGTTACGTCAACTTGTAAGTGACGTAGCGTTTGCATTACGTAAACTACACCTCCGTGTTGTAAGACGCGCATCGACTGCGCAACTAACTATTGAAAACGCCAGTGATCAAGAGTGCTGAACCCATGACGGAAGATCTGATGACCATTCGTGAAATGTGCGAGACGTATGACGTCACTCCACGCACATTGCGCTTTTACGAGGCAAAAGAACTTTTGTTTCCGATCCGTGAAGGGCAAAAACGCCTGTTCACCAAACGCGACCGGGCACGCCTGAAGCTTATCCTTCGCGGGAAACGCTTTGGGTTCAGCCTGGAGGAAATTCGGCAACTGCTGGATCTCTACCACGTCGGCGATCAGCAGATGACCCAGATGACCCGCACGCTTGAGATCGCGCGGGAACGTCTGGTGGACTTGGAATCCCGCCGGGACGAACTGGACCAGGCGATCAGCGAAATGAAAGAGCAGTTGCGCTGGGGCGAAAAAGTCATCGCCTCGATGAAGAACGAGAAAAACGCCGCCGAGTAACCCTGGCGGTCCCTAATCACCCGGACATCTGAATATTAAAGGGAGCTTCAAATGCCCGTCTATAACGCGCCCACCAAAGACATGCAGTTCATCCTGCACGAAGTGCTTAACATTTCGGGGTCGGACATCCCCGGATACAACGAACTGGACGCCGAATTCACCGGTGCCGTGTTGGAAGAAGCGGGAAAGATTGCATCGAACGTCCTGCATCCGCTGAACACCGTTGGCGACACCGAAGGCTGCCGCCTTGAAAACGGCATCGTTTACACACCGACCGGCTTCAAGGACGCGTTCGAGCAGATGAAGGAAGGTGGTTGGACCGGCCTAGATATGCCCGACGAATTCGGCGGTCAGAACATGCCCTATGTGATGGGTACTGCCGTGGGCGAGATGTTCTCGGCCTCGAACCAGGCGTTCACCATGTATCAAGGTCTAACCCACGGTGCGGCTTCGGCCATTCTGGCGCACGGCACCGACGAACAGAAAGCCACCTATCTGCCCAACATGGTAAGCTGTGAATGGACCGGCACCATGAACCTGACGGAACCGCATTGCGGCACCGACCTGGGCCTGATGCGCACCAAGGCCGAGCCCCAAGATGACGGCTCATACAAGATTTCGGGTCAAAAGATCTTTATCTCGTCCGGCGATCACGACATGGCCGACAACATCATCCATCTGGTGCTGGCCAAGGTCCCCGGCGGCCCCGAGGGCATCAAGGGTGTTTCGCTGTTCATCGTTCCCAAGTTCATGGTGAACGAAGATGGCTCGCTAGGCGAACGCAACGGCGTTTCGGTCGGCAAGATCGAAGAGAAAATGGGCATCCACGGCAACTCGACCTGTGTGATGAACTATGACGAAGCCAAGGGCTTTTTGCTGGGCGACCTGAACAAAGGTATGCGCGCTATGTTCACCATGATGAACGAAGCGCGTCTGGGTGTGGGTATGCAGGGCCTGTCGCAGGCCGAGGCCGCGTATCAGAACGCTTTGGAATACGCCAAGGACCGCCTGCAGGGCCGTGACGTAACCGGCGTGAAAAACCCAGATGGTCCCGCAGACCCGCTGATCGTCCACCCCGACGTCCGCCGCAACTTGATGGATCAGAAAAGCTTCACCGAAGGCGCACGGGCATTCATCCTGTGGGGTGCCACGCTGATCGACCAGGCGCACCGCTCGGAAGACAAGGACGCGGACGGCCTGATCTCGCTGCTGACGCCGGTCATCAAGGGCTTCCTGACCGATCAGGGCTATGACATGACCGTTCAGGCCCAGCAGATTTACGGCGGCCACGGCTACATCGAAGAATGGGGCATGTCGCAATATACCCGCGACGCGCGGATCGCCATGATCTACGAAGGTGCAAACGGCGTTCAGGCACTTGACCTTGTGGGCCGCAAACTGGCCACCGATGGCGGCAAGCACGTCATGGCATTCTTCGAGATCGTCAAGAATTTCTGCAAGGTAAACGGCGGCCAGAACGAAGCCTTCGACAAAGCGTTCATTGAACCGCTCAAGGCGGCTTCGAAGGACTTGCAGGCCGCTGGCATGTATTTCATGCAGAACGGTGCCAAGAACCCCAACCACGCGCTGGCCGGGTCGAACGACTTCATGCACATGTTCGGCCATGTCTGCCTAGGCCTGATGTGGGCGCAAATGGCAAAAGCGTCTTATGCAGCCCTTGACGGCGCAGCCTCGGATACCGAGTTCTACGAGACTAAGATTGCCACTGGCCAGTTCTACATGGCGCGTCGCCTGCCGGCCACCGGCCTGCATCTGGCACGTATCCAGACCGGCGCCGACACAGTCATGGCACTGGAGGCGGCAAACTTCTGATCCTTACCTGGTTCCGGGGGCGACCCCGGAGCCAGTTCCTCGGGAGGGAAAGACATGCCGAAACGATTTCGTTTAACCCGCCGGTTTCCGGTCGCAATGACCGAAGACGGATACCGCAAGCTTAGGGGGTTCGCCCGCGAAGCTGGCTTGGACGAAGGCGAAGCGCTGTCTTTCCTTTTTGAAAACTTCAACAGCGTCATTGATCAGGACAACCTGACCCACCGACTCCGGGTTTTCAATTCCGAGCTAGAGGCGCGCAAGCGTTGAACCAAAAGCAAACAGAACCCGGAAAGCCGCGTATTTTCAACAAGAAGAAACTTGCGAAATAGACCGCAACGTCATTCATGAATGACAGGTTCTTGCTGCTAAAGATACGCGTGAAAAACAGTCGATCAACGCCACGGGAGGGGCGCGACCATGACCATGAAACTATATTGCTTCGGCGCGAGCGGAAATTCCTACAAGGCGGCTCTGGCGCTTGAATTGTCCGGTCTGGATTGGGAGCCGATCGAGGTCGAATTCTTCAAGGGCGAGACACGGACCCCTGAATACCGCGACAACGTCAATGCGATGGGTGAAGCCCCGGTGTTGGTTGATGGTGATTTTCGCACCAGCCAGTCCGGCGCGATTCAGGCATATATCACTGAAAAAACAGGCAAATTCGGCGGCACAACGCATGAAGAGAAATCCGAGGTTCTGCGTTGGGTTCTCTGGGACAACCATAAGTTCAGTTCGATGGCGGGCTTGACACGCTTCCTGATGAACTTCCTGCCCGCTGAACACCGCAACGCGGACGTTATTGCATTCAATCAAGGGCGTCTGAAAGCGGCTTATCAAGTTCTTGACGCTCATCTGGATGGCCGCGACTGGATCGTTGGCAACGGCGTGACAAATGCCGATCTCAGTTGCTGCGGATATCTGTATTACCCCGAACCTTTCGGCTTTGACCGCGCCGAATGGCCCAATATCGACAAATGGCTGACGCGGCTGTCTGAACAGCCCGGTTGGCAACCACCCTATGACCTGATGCCCGGCCAAGCACCGGATCGAGCTTAAGGAGAGCTACTGATGACCGAAGCGTATATCTATGACGCCCTGCGCACCCCGCGTGGCAAGGGCCGTAAGGACGGCAGTCTGCACGAGGTGACCTCGGTGCGACTGTCCGCCGTGACCCTGAACGCGCTGAAAGAGCGTAACAACCTTGAAGGCCACGCCGTTGAGGACGTGATCTGGGGCAACGCCACTCAGGCAATGGAACAAGGCGGCTGTCTGGCCCGGACTGCGGTTCTGGCGTCGGACCTGGATGAAAGCATCCCCGGCCTGTCGATCAACCGTTTCTGCGCATCGGGCATGGAGGCCGTGAACTTGGCGGCAAACCAGGTCAAAGGCGGTGCTGGTGACGGCTACATCGCCGGTGGCGTGGAAATGATGGGCCGCGTGCCCATGGGTTCCGACGGGGCAGCGATTGCCATTGACCCGACCGTGGCGATGGACACCTATTTCGTGCCGCAGGGGATTTCCTCGGACATCATCGCAACTGAATACGGGTTCAGCCGTGAACAGGCCGACCAGTTGGCGATGGAATCGCAGCGCCGTGCGGCGCAAGCCTGGGAAGAGAATCGGTTCGAGAAATCGGTGATCTCGGTCAAGGACCGCAACGGCCTGACCATTCTGGACCGCGACGAATACATGCGCCCCGGCACCGACATGCAGAGCTTGGGCAGCCTGAACCCCGCCTTTCAGATGATGGGTGAGCAGATGCCCGGTTTCGACAAGGTGGCGCTGCTGAAATACCCGCATCTGGAAAAGATCAACCACATCCACCATGCGGGCAACAGCTCGGGCATTGTGGACGGGGCTGCGGCGGTTCTGATCGGCAACAAGGAATTCGGTGAAAAGCACGGCCTGAAACCCCGCGCGCGCATCAAGGCCACCGCGAAGATCGGTCTGGACCCGACCATCATGCTGACCGGCCCCGTGCCGGTGACACAGAAAATTCTGGCTGACAGCGGCATGGCGATCTCGGACCTCGACCTGTTCGAGGTGAACGAAGCCTTTGCCTCGGTCGTGCTGCGCTTCCAGCAGGCGTTCGATGTCGACCCCGAACTGGTCAACGTCAACGGCGGCTCGATCGCTATGGGTCACCCGCTTGGCGCCACCGGTGCGATCATCATCGGCACCCTGCTGGACGAGCTGGAGCGCCAGGACAAAGAGACCGGTCTGGCGACGCTATGCGTGGCCTCGGGCATGGGTGCAGCCACCATCATCGAGCGGGTGTAATGCCCAAGCTGGATCTCTCTCAGATCCCGTTTGTGGGGGGATCGTCCTATCCCGGCAAACTGGCCGAGGCGACCGCAGGTCGTTTCGTTCAGCGACTGGGGGATGCGGGCGGTCTGACCCAATACGGGGTCAACATCGTGCGGTTGGAACCGGCGGGGATGTCCTCGTTGCGGCACTACCACATGGAGCAGGACGAGTTTGCCATTGTGCTTTCCGGCACCTGCACCCTGATCGACGATGACGGTGAACATGAGATGCAGCCCGGTGACTGTGCGGCTTGGCCCGCAGGTGAGCCCAACGGCCACCACCTTGTGAACAAAACCGACGCGCCTGCGACCTTTCTGGTGGTGGGCACGCGGACCCCGACCGAGACCGCTTACTACAGCGACCTGGACATGATGGTGAAGGACGACGCAGATGGCGAATCCTTCACCCGGAAAGACGGCAGCCCCCTGACGGCTGACCAGATAGGAGACGACGGATGACCGAGTTTACCCTGACCAAAGACGCCGATGGCGTCGGTACAATCACCTGGGATGTTCCCGGCAAATCAATGAACGTGATGTCCTTTGACGGGCTGACACAACTGGATGCCTGCATTGATCAGGCGTTGGCTGACGATGAGGTCAAAGGCATAATCATCACTTCCGGCAAAGAGGGATCCTTTGCCGGTGGCATGGACCTGAACCTGCTGGCCGTGATGAAGGAACAGGCGGGTGATGACCCGGCCAAGGGCCTGTTCGAAGGCACGATGAACATGCACAAGCTGCTGCGTAAGATCGAGCTTGCCGGCATGGACCCCAAGACCAAAAAGGGCGGCAAGCCGATTGCGGCCGTTCTGCCCGGAACCGCCGCCGGTATTGGCATGGAACTTCCCCTGTCGACCCATCGCATCTTTGCCGGTGAAAGCCCCAAGGCCAAATACGGCCTGCCGGAAATTATGATCGGCATCTTCCCCGGCGCGGGCGGAACCACACGGATGGTCCGCAAGGTCGGCGCAATGGCTGCGGCTCCGCTGCTGCTGGAAGGCAAGATGTTGGACGCCAAGAAGGCCAAAAGCGCAGGCTATATCGACGAGATCGCAGCAGACCCGATGGCCGCCGCGAAAGAATGGGTTCTGAACGCCCAAGACGCCGATCTGGTCAAGCCGTGGGATGCCAAAGGTTATAAGATGCCCGGTGGCGCTCCGTTCAGCCCGGCTGGTTTCCCGAACTTCGTCGGTGCTGCCGCGATGGTGCATGGCAAGACGCAAGGCGCATTCCCTGCTGCCAAAGCCTTGTTGAGCGCGGTTTACGAAGGTGCGTTGGTTGATTTCGACACCGCGCTGAAGATCGAGGCCCGCTGGTTCACTACCGTTCTGATGAACCCCTCGTCGGGCGCGATGATCCGCTCTTTGTTCCTGAACAAAGAGGCGCTGGACAAGGGTGCCGTGCGCCCCGCCGGTATCCCCGATCAGTCGGTCAAGAAGATCGGCGTTCTAGGTGCAGGCATGATGGGGGCCGGTATCGCCTTGGTATCTGCGCAAGCCGGGATGGAGGTTGTTCTGATCGACCGTGATCAGGCCGCCGCCGACAAGGGCAAGGCCTATACCGAAGCCTATCTGGACAAGGGCATGAAGCGCGGCAAAGTCACCGAGGACAAGAAAGTCGCCATGCTGGGCCAGATCACCGCGACCCCGGATCTGGATCAGTTGAAAGGCTGTGACCTGATCATCGAGGCCGTGTTTGAAGACCCCGCGGTCAAGGCCGACATGACCAAAAAGGTCGAGGCTATTATCCCCGAAGATTGCATCTTTGCGTCGAACACCTCGACCCTGCCGATCACCGATCTGGCCAAGGCAAGCGTGCGGCCCGAGCAGTTCATCGGCATCCACTTCTTCTCGCCGGTCGAGAAGATGTTCCTGGTCGAGATCATCAAAGGCAAGGAAACCGGGGATCGCGCAGTCGCCAAGGCGTTGGACTATGTGCGCCAAATCCGCAAGACGCCGATCGTGGTTAATGACGCGCGGTTCTTCTACTGCAACCGCTGTATCATCCCCTACCTGAACGAAGGTGCCCGCATGGTGACAGAGGGCGTCAGCCCCGTGCTGATCGACAACGCCGCACGCCAATTGGGCTTTCCTGTGGGGCCGATCACGCTCACTGATGAAACCTCGATTGATCTGGGGGCCAAGATTGCTCGCGCGACCAAGGCAGCGATGGGCAATGCCTACCCCGAAAGCCCGGCGGACGATCTGATGTTCTGGATGGAAGAACAGGGCCGTCTGGGGCGGAAGTCTAAATCCGGCTTCTTCGACTATGACGAAAAGGGCAAGCGCCTGGGTTATTGGAAAGGGATGCAAGACAAATACCCGCTGGCCGAGGATCAGCCCGACCTGATCGAGGTTCAAGAACGTCTGATGTTCGCCCAGGTTCTGGAAGCCGTCCGCGCGCTGGAGGAAGGCGTGGTAGAAGATATCCGCGAGGCCGATGTGGGTGCGATCCTGGCATGGGGCTTTGCACCTTGGTCCGGTGGCCCACTTAGCTGGGTAGATATCATTGGTGCCCCCTACGCCGCCGAGCGTTGCGACCAACTATCGGCTAAATATGGCGATCGCTTCGCCTGCCCGCCGCTGTTGCGTGAAATGGCTGAGAAGGGTCAGAGCTTCTATGGCCGCTTCGACCCTGAAGCAAAAGCCGCCTAAATTAACAAAGCTGGCGCATGTCTTTATGCGCCAGCTTTTCCATTTTCTCGGAAGCCCGCGCAGACCACCCTGCATGGCTTCAAGTTTCGCCCCCAATTTTATTTGAATTCGTGATCAGTTCGGCGGGTCGAATTGATATCCGAACCTGTCGATATCTTCTGCGCAGGCACTGGTAATAGCGGAGGCTGTTCGGGCTGAGTAGTATTGCCTGTAGCCCTTGGAACGAAATGACGAATTCACACGCGGCAAATCGAACTGAAACCCAAGATGCGCAAACAATGGCGCTGCATCCTGTTCGAAATGTTCCAACCGAATATAGGCCCTGCAACACTCCTGCCCTTCTGCCGTGGTCATATATTGGCGTGCCGGGTAGTTTTGAAAGGACCGTAGTGTTGCCGGGTGCATAACGAAGTCTTCAAAAGACAGCGCCTTGGCCAGCGAGACTGCGGGATGATCAAAATCCTGATCCTGTAACCAGTGAAAATAGCTGACCATTCGGTCCCATGGGTTACGTACCAGCGTGAAGGTAAACATGTCCTTCAGGTCGTCGGCGGTCAGAACTCCGTCAATATCCGCAAGTGTCGAGTGTTTCCACAGCCGCCCGCGTGCGTTAAGCGACTTGGCCCGTTTGCGACGCCTTTTGGCTTTGGGAGTGTCCCCCAACAGAATGTCGTCTTTCATCGCACGCTGTTCCAGCGCCAGCGCAAGCGATGTCCCCCCCGTTTTGGGAATGTGGACAAAGACATAGCGCCGCCCTCGCGAGATAATCACGCCGCCACCTTTCGCGCCACTTCCCGCGAGGCGCGCCACCCCAACAATGCCCCAGCCGTGGCGATCAGACCAATTCCCACCGTCTGCAACATTCCGATTGTTTGACCGAAGGCGACCCATGCAAAAAGCGGTCCAAAGACCATAACCGAGTATTCAAAGACCGCGACATACGAGGGTTCCCCGATCTGGTATGACTTGATCAACATAAAGACGGCAATCGTGGACCCTCCGGCCTGCAACAGAATCCAAGGCACGGCGGGCGTCATATTAGGCTCCCAGCCTCGGGTCGCGAAGCCCTGCGGCCCGGCGACAGACTCAAGTGGAAACACCGACAGGGCCACAAGCCCGATTGCCCCGGCCACACCCAAAGTGATGACCATGGCCGCCAAAAGCGAGACGGTGCTTTCCTCGGAACAATGGCTGCGTGTGATTATTGCGCTCAGGGCGTAGAACAACCCTCCTGCGACAGGCAGCAAGCTTAGCGTGTCAAACTCATACGGATTCGGCTGCAAGACACACAAGATACCGCAAAACCCAAGGATGACAGCAAATATGCGCCACGGTCCGATGGTCTGCTTCAGCCACAAGGCGGAAATCAAAAGCACGAAGATCGGCGAAGTGAACAATCCGGCCAGCGCCTGCGCAATCGGCATCAGCGCAAGGGAAGAAAAGTAAAACAACATGGCTAGGGTGATCAGAACACTACGCAAAACAACCGGCCCCAGCCGTTTCGGGCGCAGGCTGCCCAGGCCCAGCAGCGACAGCCCGACAATCAACGGTAGCATCAGCAAAGAACGGCTCAGGTGGAACTGCCACAATCCAATCGTTTCAGCCAACAGCACCACCACATTGTCAATCACTCCGATAATTGCCATGGCGCTGATCATCAGCACCGACGCGAGTATTGGTGATGTCTGCGTTTCTGACTGCATCTGCCGCCCTGACACTGATCCCGGACGCGAAATTTTTCCCGCGCGTCGTGATATCCAGCACATTTCCCGATTGACGTGCAACAGGTTTGCGCCATTGGATTTTAGCGTGCTAAACTAAGTTCAAATAATAACGAGCAGACCTCACCTTGATGACGGCCCTGAAACAGTACCAGCGGATCGAAGCCACCGGTCTGTGGCGCCCCTCGCCCGATGTGCAACGGCGCGAGGTCGTGGTTTCAATTGGCGAAGCGACTCTGACAATTTCGGATTTCAATGACCGCGCCCTGACACATTGGTCACTGGCAGCGCTCGAGCGTCAAAACCCCGGCAGCTATCCGGCCATTTTCAACCCCGATGGCGACCCGGAAGAAACGCTGGAACTGGCGGAATCCGAAACCACCATGATTGAGGCCATCGACCGCCTGCAACGCGCAATCGACCGTGCGCGACCACATCCGGGGCGGCTGCGATGGCTGAGCGTTGCGGGCGTTGTCGGGGCCGTTCTTGCGCTTTTGCTGCTATGGGTGCCGGCCGCCCTGCAAAACCACGTTGTGTCTGTCGTGCCGGAGATCAAAAGGCTGGACATAGGCGACGCCATCCTGAGCCGGATTGAAAGGGTGTCAGGCCGCGCGTGCGCCTCTGCGGACGCGCAGGAGGCACTGGATCATCTAGCGACGCGGACGGGGGTGCGCAGCGTCGTGATCCTTCCTGCGGGCGTGCAAAGTAGCCTTAGCCTACCCGGAGGGATCATCCTTCTGAACCGCTCATTGGTTGAAGACCACGAAGACCCCTCGGTCGCGGCAGGGTACATCATCGCCGAACGCGCGAGGGCGGCGGCTCAGGATCCTTTGGATGACCTTCTGGACCGAACCGGAGTGCGCTCGGCCTTTCGCCTTCTCACGACTGGAGAACTGACCCCCGATATCGTCGATACGTATACCGAGCAGGTCTTGTCCGAGCCGCGCCCTACCTTGCCGGACGACGACCTGCTTGAGCTTTTCGCGCAAGTCGCTCTTCCCTCGACACCATATGCCTATGCGATGGATGTGACGGGCGAAACCGTTCTGGGCCTGATCGAAGCTGACCCGATGGCAGGACGACCTTTGCAACAGGTGCTGCCGGACCGCGATTGGGTCCGGCTTCAGAACATCTGCGGAGAGTAGACCGCTTATTTGGTTCCGAACATCCGATCCCCGGCGTCGCCAAGGCCCGGCATGATGTAGCCTTTGGAGTTCAGTTCGCGGTCCAGCGAGGCAGTCACGATGTGCACATCGGGGTGCGCCTCTTTCATACGCGCGACGCCCTCAGGGGCAGCCAACAGGCACAAGAACCGGATATCGGTGGCACCAGCCTCTTTCAGCAGGTCAATCGCAGCAGCCGAGCTGTTGCCCGTGGCCAGCATCGGGTCGACAGCGATGACAAGGCGGTCTTTCAAACCTTCGGGCGCTTTGAAATAGTACTGAACAGGTTTCAGCGTTTCTTCATCCCGGTACAGCCCCACAAACCCCACACGGGCCGAGGGGACCAGTTCCAACACACCATCCAGCATCCCGTTGCCAGCCCGCAGGATGGACACAAGCGCCATTTTCTTACCTGCGAGAATCGGGGCGTCCATCTCCTCCATCGGGGTTTCTATGTGCCGGGTGGTCAGAGGCATTTCGCGCGTGATCTCATAGGCCAGCAGCAGCGTAATCTCGCGTAGCAACTGCCGAAAAACGGCGGTCGATGTGCCCTTGTCCCGCATGAGCGTCAGTTTGTGCTGAACCAGCGGGTGGTCGACGACGGTCAGGTGTTCGCTCATGATCTCTCCAGTCTTTTCTTGACCCGCTCACGGGTCTCTTCATCGCAAAAGGCCGCAGTCAGGGCCGTTTCATTCAGGGCTGCAAAATCGTCGGCTGTCCAGCCGAAAGCTTTGGCCAGCATCTCATATTCGCGTCGCATTGTGGTATGGAAAAACGGGGGATCGTCGGTTGAAACCGTGACTTTGACACCAGCGTCGCGCAGATTTGCTATCGGGTGGGCTGCAAACTCGGGGAAAAGCCCCAGAACCACGTTCGAGCCGGGACAGACCTCAAGCGTTACCTCGCGATCCACCAGTTCATTTACAAGATCCGGGTCTTCGGACGCGCGAACCCCATGGCCGACACGCTCCACGCCCAGCTCCCGGATGGCGTCCCTGACGCTTTCAGGGCCGCCGAATTCCCCTGCATGTGTTGTCAAGCGCAGCCCGGCCTCGCGTGCGCAATCAAAGGCCCACTTGTAATCCCCCTGCGTGCCGACGGATTCGTTGCCGCCCATTCCAAAGCCGGTGATCCAGTGCCCCGCAGTTTCCGCAGCACACCGGGCGCTGACCTTGGCCTGCTCCGCCCCGAAATGGCGCACACAGGTGACAACACCGCGCAGAGTGATATCGTATTTTCGTTCGGCTTCATCAGCCGCGTCCTGAATGGCATTCAGATAGTCGCGCCAGGCGTGCAGGTCACCGCCGCCACAGAAATCGGGGCTTAGAAATGTTTCCGAATAGACGACCCCGTTCGCCGCGCTTTCCTCCAAGATCGCAAGCGTCAGCCGCCGAAAATCCTCGGGCGATTTCAGCACTTCGCAGGCGGCCTCATACACGCTGAGGAAATGCGCGAAGTCGCGGAAATCATAGCTGCCGTCCGGCTTAAAAATTCCACTCAGGTCGATGCGCTTTTCTTGCGCTAGCTGGCGAATAAAGGCAGGCGGGGCCGCGCCTTCGTGATGCAGATGCAGTTCGATCTTTGGCAGGTCTGCTACGGTCATAGAAAACTCCGTCCCGGCCCTTGGGCCGGAATGTTCAAATGGGTCGCAATGCTTGCGGCGATATCAGCGAAATTGACGGCTCCGATTTCACCCGCGCCCAGTCCGGCGATCAGCACCGGCACTTGTTCACGTGTGTGGTCCGTTCCGATCCAGCTTGGATCATTTCCGTGATCCGCGGTCAACAGCATCATATCTCCGGGGCGCAGGCGTGAAAGAAGGGCGCCGATCTCACGATCAAACCATTCCAACGCACGGGCATAGCCGCTGACGTCCCGGCGGTGGCCAAAAAGGCTGTCGAACTCGACGAAATTGGCGAAGGTCAGACTTCCCTCTTTGGCCTCGTCCACCAGATCGGACAGGTGCCCCATCAGTTCCGCATCCGAGCCCTTGCGCAGCGTATTAATCCCCTGCATCGAGAAGATGTCGCCGATCTTGCCAACCGCATGGACCCGCCGCCCCGCGTCCTGCACCCAATTCGTCAGAACCGGCGCGGGCGGCAGGATGGCAAAGTCCTTGCGATTGGTTGTCCGCGTAAAGCCCGTGTCCGGTGAGCCGACGAAAGGACGGGCGATCACACGCCCAACCTTCATTTCGTGCAACCGAGGGGCAAGTGCGCGGCACATGTCCAACAGACGCTCAAGACCAAAACTTTCTTCATGGGCGGCGATCTGAAAGACGCTGTCTGCCGACGTATAGCAAATCGGCCAACCGGTTCGCATATGTTCGGCCCCCAATTCCGCGATGATCGCTGTGCCAGAGGCATGGCAATCGCCCAAAATCCCTTCTGTTCCAGCCGCTTGCGCGGCAGCACGGCTCAGATCATTGGGAAAGCTGGGAGTCGTGTCAGGAAAATAGTGCCAGTCCCACGGCACAGGCAGACCTGCCAATTCCCAATGCCCTGACGGTGTATCCTTGCCCCGCGAATGTTCACGCGCGCACCCCCAAAGACCGATTGGTTCGGCCTGCAATCCCGGCGTTTCATCGCCAGAGGCCAGCCGGGTGGCCGCCCCCAACCCCAAAGCGTCTAAATTTGGCACGCGCAGCGGACCAGACCGCCCCTCCTCGGCCCGCCCCTCGGCGCAGGCCTGCGCGATATGGGCCAGCGTGTTTGCCCCGGTATCCGGCATATCACCGTTAAAGAACCGATCCGCGTCCGGTGCCCCGCCAATGCCAACCGAATCCATGACGACCAGAAATGCACGGCTCATGCTGTGATCCTTTCGTGCACGATGCCCGGAAGCGACGGGCTTTCAGGGCCAAGACTGATCGCGTGCAAGACGGATTGCGCGGCTTGACGCGCTGCATCCTCACGGGCGGCGTGGATCACGGCCAGGGGCGCGCCTTTGTCAATCTTGTCGCCCAACCGGACGATTTCGGAAATACCGACAGCCGGATCGATCACGTCATCCTCGACCTGTCGGCCACCGCCCAGCGCAACAACGGCAAGGCCCAGTGCCTCGCCATCCATCGCCGTCACATATCCGCTGGAAGGTGCTGGAACCTCGAGAATAACGCTGGCTTCGGGCAAGTAACGCGACCAGTTTTCAACAAAGTGCAGTGGCCCACCAACTGCAGCCATAATGCGCCCGAACCGCTCTGCCGCGCGGCCATTGCGGATAACCTCAGAGACCTTGTCGCGCCCTTCATCCAGTATTGAAACCATCCCGGCATCAACCAGCAGGACACCGCCCAACTCGGCCGAAATCTCGGCCAAAGGCGCATTCTGCCCACTGGTCAGAACCTTCATGACCTCACAGATTTCCAAGGCATTGCCCAATGCCGGGGCCAAGGGCTGGTTCATATCCGTAATCACGGCCGACGTCCGGCACCCAGCGGCATTGGCTGTCTCGGTCAATGCCGTGGCCAGATTGCGCGCGTCTTCATGCGTTTTCATGAACGCGCCGCTGCCAACCTTGACGTCCAGTACCAGAGCATCCGGGCTGGCCGCCAGTTTCTTGGACAGGATCGACGCTGTAATCAGATCAAGGCTTTCCACTGTCGCGGTAACATCACGGATCGCATAAAGCCGTTTGTCTGCCGGGGCGATCTGGCCCGTCGCGCCAACAATGGCCGCACCTTCATCGCGCAAAATCTGGGCCAGCCGATCCTGCCCGATTTGCGTTGAAACGCCGGGAATTGCTTCCAGCTTGTCCAGCGTTCCCCCGGTATGGCCCAGCCCCCGTCCCGAGATCATGGGAACATAAGCGCCCAACTCGGCCAGCGCCGGGGCCAGCACCAGACTGACGCTGTCGCCCACACCCCCGGTCGAGTGTTTGTCGATCACCGGGCCGTCGACATCCCATGTCAGAACCTCGCCGCTGTCGCGCATTGCGACCGTCAGATCAGCCCGCCCCTGCGCACCCAGACCGCCCATGCAGACGGCCATGGCAAAGGCCCCGGCCTGCGCGTCACTAACCCCGCCATCCGCTAGACCCTGTGCAAACCAGTTCAGTTCGGCGGCCATTGGAACCTCGGACCGGCGCAATTTTGCGATAATCGAGCGGGCATCCATGCGGTCAGACATCCTCCATGTGCGACGCGTCGAATGCGCCGGGCAACAGGTCACCGATCGTTGTCACCAACTCCGTGCCATCCACGCTGGCCAATGTCACCTTGACGTCGCGCTTGCCGAATTCCGCCAGCTTTTGCCTGCATCCCCCGCAAGGCGGTACAGGCTGAGGGGACGAGGCCACAACATACACTTCGGTCAAGTCCTGTTCGCCCGCGGCGACCATGGCAGCGATCGCTCCGGCTTCGGCACAGGTTCCTTCGGGGTAGGCCACGTTTTCGACATTGCACCCGGCATATACCTGACCCGAGGCCGACCGGATCGCCGCACCGACCTTGAATTTGGAGTAGGGCGCGTATGCGTTTTCCCGAACCGAAAGTGCTGTGTCTTTCAACGTCATGGCGATTCCCCAATTTTTGATCATCTGGTCAGAAACTAACACACTACCGGAAAGCACTCGGGGAATTGAAGCCCCAAGCGCAGATTTCCTGAACCAAATCGCTTAGTCCAGTGTCGTGTTGAAGACACCCGGCAGCGTGACCTCCAACAGTTCGACGTCCTCTGACGGGTCAGCCAATCGGGTACGCATTCCGGGCGGGATGACAAAAGCATCCCCCTGCTCCAGCCGGTATGGATCGCGTCCTTCGCCCTCAAGGGTGACTTGGCCGTTCATGACAAATGTAAAGTGAATATCAGTATCGTGCGTTGCCCAAGCTGGTTCGCCCTGACCCTTGCGTACCACCTGCACCCCGGCCACACCCTTGGTGTTTTCGGCGATCGTTGTATCCCGGCAAACATAGCCCGGCAGCCGGAATGCCCCCCACTCCGCACCCGCGGCCTGGTTAAAGACGAACTTTTGGCCCTGCCATTCCCGATCGGGACGAAGGTGCGGAGTGGGAAGGGTCATGTCGTGATCAATCTCGGTGACATGCTTGGCTGGCACACCGATCTCGATTACCTGCACATTGTCCGACGCTTCGAGCACGCGATGACGGATTTCAGGCGGCTGGATAAAGCAATCGCCCGCCGTCAGGCGCATCTTGTCACCCTGATCCTCATAAACCACGTCCACCCAGCCGTGGATGCAGAAGATCAACTGAAACCCGACCTTGTGGAAATGCACCATGTCCGGCACCGGCCCACCATCCGGTATCCGGATATGGCTGGCGATGATCGACCCGCCCAAACGGTCGGGTACCAAATCGCGGTAATGCATCCCGGCACGTCCGATAATCCACGGCGCCTGATCCTTGAGCCGCCGCACCACAAATGAATGAACGGTATCCGGCATCACCATCGGAGGGTTGAGTTCATCAATCTCAACCCGCGTACCGTTCGGGGCGATCAAAGCGCGCTGACCATCAGCAAATCCGTCAGGATCATCCGTCAGAATACGCAGAGTGCCGGGACTTTCCGGTGCATCTTTTTCAATCCGAAGTCGCAACCCATGACCCGAGAAAACTGCGACACGCGGATCGTCAGCAGGATAGATCATGTCCATCCGCATCCCTAGAACCTTGGTGAAAAAGGGGATGTCGTCGCGCAATTCCTGCGTCGGCAGGCGAATCTCAGCGTGGATCTGGTTGGGGTTCTCGGTCATTTAAGGTCTCTTCGATTTCGGCTTTGGGCCATCCGATCAGAACAGCGGCCAGAATGCCAATCGAAAAGAACATCTCAAGCGTTTCTTCCAACACAAAGAACCGCACCATCATGACACCAGAAAAATCGTGCCGAAACATGTACGACACTTCTTCCAGCCCTTGCGCCAAAACCGCAAAGAGCCCCGCCACCACAAACATCACCATAAAAGATGCCCGGCCGCGAAGCGCACGCCACCCGTTCGGAATGCCGTGCCGGATCAAACCGAACAAAACAATCAGCCCCAAAACCACGCGAACGGCCGTGATATCGAGAACGGCATCCAGCCCGTTCAAAATCTCGAACGGCAAGCTGCCGACGGGGTAGATGTCGGACTCAAGCTCTCGTTCCGCCAAAAGCAGGCAGACAAGGCCGATATACATGCGACTTAGGCCCGGGAAACGGTAGAACGCAGCCAATCCAGCAGCAAAAAGCCCCATTGCGGAAACGGTCTCGATCAAACCGCCTTCCTGATTCAGGGTCGATGTCGGCACGGGCCATATAATACCCACGAGCAAAATCACTGCGCCCAATGCGATCGCACCCCAAAACGCAATTCGCTTGGCACCGAAGAGCATCTTTTCTGACGGAAATACACTTTCCGCCTGAAATTCGTCTTTATAGCTCATGAATGACCTTCAGTGCCCCATACGTTCGCGATGTTGTCGCAGTGGCGGGAAATTAAACACTTTATGACAGATTTCAACCAAGCGCTCTCAACATGGTTACATCATTGTTGCAGATTGACGCAGCGTAGCCATTCCGAAAAAAATAGTTTAACCCTCAACTAAATTTCGGAAGGGAGATGAATCGCCGATGTCTGACTCACCTAGCCTGCGGCAGGCCGCGCTTGACTATCACGCCCATCCAAAGCCCGGAAAGCTTGAGATCAAGGCCACCAAGCCGATGGCGAACGGCCGCGACCTAGCCCGCGCCTACTCACCCGGTGTGGCCGAAGCCAGCCTTGAAATCAAAGCGGATGCCGCCAATGCAGAACTTTACACAGCGCGCGGTAACCTGGTGGCCGTCGTATCCAACGGCACCGCAGTATTGGGGCTGGGGAATATCGGTGCGCTTGCCTCGAAGCCCGTGATGGAAGGTAAGGCCGTCCTGTTCAAGAAATTTGCCGGGATTGACTGTTTCGACATCGAGGTGGATCAAGCCGACCCAGAAAAGCTGGCCGATATCGTTTGCGCGCTAGAGCCGACCTTTGGCGCGATCAACCTGGAAGATATCAAGGCACCAGACTGTTTCATCGTCGAAAAGCTGTGCCGGGAACGTATGAACATCCCAGTGTTCCACGACGACCAGCACGGCACCGCGATCGTTGTTGGGGCCGCCGCCAAAAACGCTCTGCACGTGGCTGGTAAGAAATTCGAAGATATCAAGGTGGTTTCAACCGGTGGCGGTGCCGCCGGGATTGCCTGTCTCAGTATGTTGGTCAAGCTGGGCGTCAAGCGCGAGAATATCTGGCTGTGCGACATTCACGGGCTGGTCTACGAAGGCCGCGCCGAAGATATGAACCCGCATAAGGACCAGTTCGCGCAGAAATCCGACCTGCGAACGTTGGATGACGTAATCGGCGACGCGGACCTGTTTCTGGGTCTCAGCGGACCAAACGTGCTGAAACCCGAAATGGTGGCAAAAATGGCCAGCCGTCCGATCATTTTCGCACTGGCCAACCCAACGCCCGAGATTCTGCCCGATGCAGCGCGCGAAGTTGTTCCCGACGCAATCATTGCCACCGGTCGCAGCGATTTCCCAAATCAGGTCAATAACGTCCTGTGCTTTCCGTTCATCTTCCGCGGCGCTCTGGACGTAGGGGCGACCGAGATCAACGATGAAATGCAGATCGCTTGTGTAGACGGGATTGCAGAGATGGCCCGCGCCACAACCAGCGCCGAAGCAGCCGCTGCATATAAGGGGGAACAGCTAACCTTTGGCCCCGACTATCTGATTCCCAAGCCGTTTGACCCCCGGTTGGTGGGTGTTGTGTCCTCGTCAGTGGCCAAGGCAGCAATGGAAAGCGGGGTCGCCAAACGCCCCATCACAGACATCGAGGCATATAAAGAGCGGCTGAATCAGACCGTCTTTAAATCCGCCCTCATCATGCGCCCCGTCTTCGAGGCCGCTGCCGCTGCGTCCCGCCGCATCGTGTTTGCCGAGGGCGAGGATGAACGTGTCCTGCGCGCAGCCCAAGCTATCCTTGAGGAAACCACAGAGACCCCGATCCTGATCGGACGTCCCGATGTGATCGACGCACGATGTGAACGTCTGGGCCTGACCGTGCGTCCCGGCGAGGACTTCCAGATTGTGAACCCGGAAAACGATCCTCGATACTATGACTACTGGAACTCGTACCATAATATCATGCAGCGTCGGGGCGTAACGCCAGACCTTGCCAAAGCGATCATGCGGACGAACAACACCGCGATTGCCGCCATCATGGTACAACGCGGCGAGGCTGACAGCATGATCTGCGGCACGTTCGGCGAATATCGCTGGCATCTGAATTATGTGCAGCAGGTTCTGGATGACGGCGACCTGCGGCCTCATGGGGCGCTTTCGCTGATGGTCCTCGAGGACGGCCCCCTGTTCATCGCCGATACGCATGTACGACAGTTGCCAACGCCCGAAGAGCTGGCCGAAACGACCATTGGCGCAGCCCGCCATGTGCGACGGTTCGGTCTGGAGCCCAAGATCGCGTTCTGTTCGCAGTCACAGTTCGGCAATCAGGCGGAAGGATCCGGAAAACGCCTGCGCGCCGCGCTTGAGATGCTTGACTCGAAACCACGTGACTTCACCTACGAAGGCGAGATGAACCTGGACTTGGCACTGGACCCAGAATTGCGTTCGCGGATTTTTCCGAATTCGCGCCTTCAAGGGGCAGCCAACGTTCTGATATTCGCCCACGCAGACGCGGCCAGCGGGGTCCGCAATATCCTTAAGATGAAGGCCGATGGGCTTGAGGTTGGCCCGATCCTGATGGGGATGGGCAACAAGGCACATATCGTGACACCCTCGATCACGGCGCGCGGGTTGCTGAACATGGCGGCCATCGCGGGCACTCCGGTCGCGCATTACGGATAGGACGGCGCCGGGCATCCTTTAAGATGCCCGGCCTGATTCTGCCGCTATTTGCACGCAATGGTTTGCAGATTTGCAAATGCGGCCTATATCCGCCCATAAACCCGCTTAATGCGGCGAATTTGCAAAAATTTGCAACCTAAAAAGCGCTCATCTGCAAATGTTTTGCGGTAAAGTGACGCCCCGTCACAGCGGTTGCTTGTGTGTCGCCCCCTGCGCCCCTAACAACGGCACAGGGAATTTTCGGAGGAAACCACTGTGGCATATCAGGACGTTTACGATAGCTGGAAATCCGATCCAGAGGCCTTCTGGATGGAAGCCGCCAAAGGGATAGATTGGGTCCAGCCACCGACCAAAGCTCTGTTTGACGACAAGGCGCCTCTTTATGAGTGGTTTTCCGATGCCAAGGTAAATACCTGCTGGAATGCGGTGGACCGGCATGTCGAAAATGGCAGGGGCGAACAGACCGCGATCATCTACGACAGCCCGATCACCCACACCAAGCGTGAGATTTCCTATGTCGAACTCCGCAATCGCGTGGCAAACCTTGCGGGGGCTTTGCGCGCCAAGGGAATCGAAAAGGGCGACCGGGTTATCATCTATATGCCGATGATCCCCGAGGCGCTTGAGGCAATGCTGGCCTGCGCTCGCCTGGGTGCCGTGCATTCCGTGGTGTTTGGCGGGTTTGCAAGTAACGAACTGGCAGTACGGATCGACGACGCCAAGCCCAAGGCCATCATTGCGGCCTCATGCGGGATGGAGCCGGGGCGCGTCGTGCATTACAAACCCCTTCTGGACGGCGCCATTGATCTGGCCAGCCACAAACCTGACTTTTGCGTTATTTTTCAACGCGAACAGGAAGTCGCGCAACTGATTGAAGGGCGCGATTTCAACTGGCACGGATTTCAATACGGCGTTGAACCCGCGGAATGCGTTCCAGTAGACGGCAATGATCCCGCATATATTCTGTACACATCAGGCACCACCGGATCCCCCAAGGGCGTCGTGCGTCCGACCGCCGGTCATCTGGTCGCGCTGAACTGGACGATGAAGAACATTTATGACGTCGATCCCGGCGATGTGTTCTGGGCAGCCTCTGACGTCGGTTGGGTCGTGGGGCATTCCTATATCTGCTATGCGCCGCTGATCCACGGGAACACTACCATTGTATTCGAAGGCAAGCCGGTTGGCACCCCGGATGCTGGCACATTCTGGCGCGTGATAGCTGAACACAAGGTCAAAAGCTTCTTCACCGCCCCGACCGCCATCCGAGCAGTCAAGCGCGAGGACCCAAAGGGAGAGCTGATTTCGAAATACGACCTGTCCAGCCTACGCGCTTTGTTCCTTGCAGGTGAACGTGCGGACCCTGACACAATCGAATGGGCGCAGGAGGCTTTGAAAGTCCCGGTCATCGACCACTGGTGGCAAACCGAAACGGGGTGGACCATCGCTGGCAACCCTCTGGGGATTGAGGAACTGGCGATCAAGCTGGGATCTCCGGCAAAACCCATGCCGGGCTACGACGTTCAGATTCTGGATGAAGGCGGCCACCCGATGAAACCTGGTGAACTGGGTGCGATCACGGTCAAGCTTCCCCTCCCCCCCGGCACATTGCCGACGCTTTGGAACGCAGAGGAACGGTTCAAAAGCTCATACCTCAACCAATTCCCCGGTTATTATGAGACCGGCGATGCGGGAATGATTGATGAGGAAGGATACCTCTACATCATGGCCCGTACCGATGACGTGATCAACGTCGCGGGGCACCGCCTGTCCACCGGCGGGATGGAAGAGGTTCTGGCCGCCCACCCCGATGTGGCCGAATGTGCAGTCATTGGCGTGACTGATCAGTTGAAAGGGCAAATGCCCGTGGGGTTCCTGTGCCTGAATGCCGGTTGCGACCGCGATCACGGTGAAGTCGTGCAAGACGTGGTCAAACTGGTCCGCGAAAAGATCGGCCCTGTCGCGGCGTTCAAACAAGCCGTGGTGGTAGATCGTCTGCCCAAGACCCGCTCGGGCAAGATCCTGCGCGGGACGATGGTGTCGATCGCGGACAGCAAAGATTACAAGATGCCCGCAACGATCGACGATCCCGCCATTCTGGATGAGATCACGGACGCGCTGAAATCAATCGGCTACGCCCAGTAACCGGACTGAGGGCGTCAGCGCGTCGCCCTCAGCCCCGGCTTTTTCTTGCAACCCATGACCGGGCCTCTACTGTCTGATCAAGACAGTGAGGCCCTATGACATCAAGCGACATCTGGCGTCTGAACGCCACCGATCTGACCGCCCTGACCCGCAACAAGGACATCAGCGCGGAAGACGCCGTGAAATCATCCCTGGACCGGATGCAACAGGTGAACCCCGACCTGAACGCCGTGGTCGAGGACCTGAGCGACGAGGCGCTGACCCGTGCCCGTAATCTGGACAAGGCCGTGGCCAATGGCGCTGAACCCGGGCCGCTGCATGGTGTCCCGGTGACGATCAAGATCAACGTCGATCAAAAGGGCCACGCAACCTCGAACGGGGTTGTCGCGCTGAAGGATGTGATCGCCCCCGCTGATGCACCGATTGTTCGCAACCTTCAGAATGCAGGGGCCATCGTCATAGGGCGCACGAACACGCCTGAATTCTCATTCCGGGCGGATACGGATAACGAACTCCACGGGCGAACGAATAACCCATGGGGCCGCCACATCTCGCCCGGAGGGTCGTCCGGTGGCGCCGGGGCTGCAGTGATGGCAGGGATCGGCGCGCTGGCTCATGGCAATGACATCGGCGGCAGCCTGCGATTTCCGGCTGCTGCAAACGGCGCGGTGACGGTTAAACCGGGGCTCGAGCGTGTTCCTGCATGGAATCCCAGCCAAAAGACCGAACGGGGATTGCTGGCGCAGTCGATGTCGGTGCAGGGGCTGATCACGCGCTCGGCGGCGGATCTGCATCTTTCGATGCCCAGCCTGATCGCACCTGACCCGCATGACCCCTTCCATGTACCGATGCCATGGCGCGGCTCAGCCGACGAAGGACCGATCAAAGTCGCGTTTACGAAGGACACATTCGGATACGCACTGCACCCCGAAGTCGACCGGGCCCTGGACATTGCCCGAGACGCGCTGGTTGACGCAGGTTATCACGTCGAAGAAATCGCACCCCCGGATGTATTCAAATGCGGCCGCGGCGGGTATCGCGCCCTGATGGGCGAAGTTCTGACCCTGTTGAAAAGCGATATTGAGGCGGCCGGGTCGCAGACCATTCGCGATATCTTCGAGGTCTATTTTCAGGAGTTCCCACCGATCACCGGAACAGACCTGATCGAGATGCTGGCCAAACGCAGCCACTACGCCCGTGAATGGTCGCTTTTCATGCAGAACTACCCGCTGGTGCTTTCTCCGTTTTTGCCCCAGCCGTTTTTCAAACCCGATCGCGACACGGAAGGCGCGGAAGGCGTGCATGAGGTTTTGGGCTGCGCCGTCTATTCCTATGCAATGAATTTCCTCGGCCTGCCTGCCGCCAGCGTTCCCGCGCTTTTGGCAAATCTTCCCCAAGGGCCGCAGCCTATTAACGTACAGATCGCGGCCCCTCGCTGGCGCGAAGACATGGCGGTGGATGCTGCCGCCGCGATCGAATCGCGTGTCGGTCAAATGTGCCTGCCACTTTGGGACAAGATGAGCGCATCCGCGTAAACAAGCGTTCAGAACAAAATAGACCCCGGGTTTTTGTGCCCGGGGTCCGCTTGCTAAAATATGCCCGGAGATCCGATAACGAGCGTAGCACCACCTACCCCCGCCAGCGCGAAAAATGCGCATTCAATTCGAAAACACCGTTGGCGGCCACTCACTCCCACCTTGGTGTGTTCTTCGGGCAAGTTCAGGTTAATCCAACATTAATCCAACTCCTGTGAACTGGTTCACACAAGTCAAAAAAAACGACTAACAGGAAGATTATGTGAATTGCTCTGAGATCAGGCGCTCTTCAAGGCCGTGACCGGGGTCGAACAGAATACGGTGCTGTATGGACGGCTCGGACCGTATTTCGACCCAGTCTATATCGGGGAAAGATACAGAATCCGCGTCCGCCATAACGGGTCGCTTGTCGGCATCCAGCACATCGAATCGCACCTTGGCTATCTTGGGCAGCAACGCCCCACGCCAGCGACGGGGCCTGAAGGCCGCGATCGCCGTCAAAGCCAAAACATCCGAGCCGATGGGCAAGATCGGACCGTGAGCAGAATAATTATACGCCGTTGACCCGGCAGGCGTTGACAGCAACGCCCCGTCGCAGACCAATTCATCCATACGAACGCGGCCATCCACACTGATCTTCAGCCGCGCGGCCTGAGGACCGGCCCGCAACAACGAGACCTCGTTAATCGCCAATGCCTCGTGCAGTTTACCGGATTGGTCCATTGCGCGCATGGCCAACGGGTTGATGACCTCTTCTTCGGCGGCGGCAAGGCGATCCAGCAGATCGGTTTCGTGAAACTCGTTCATCAAAAAACCGATTGTTCCGCGGTTCATGCCGTAAACCGGGGTGTCAAGATGCTGCATATTGTGCAGCGTGTGCAGCATGAAGCCATCCCCGCCCAGCGCAACAACGACGTCGGCATCGCGCGGCGCGGCGTTTCCATACCGCTTGACCAGTTTATCGCGGGCGGATTGCGCCACCTTAACGTCGCTGGCGAGAAAGGCGATTCTCTGAATCATCTGTTGTGGTTTCCGGTCTTGCACATTTGGTTCCGAAACAAGCATACCTTTCCCCGATAGGCCAGACTTGACGCCGCAGCAGGCCAATTCGTCGCTTTAAGCCTTTTGCGCCAGATCGGTTTCCGATAGGAAATCCGCAAGAATTACCCCCAGAATGTGGAGCCCCCATGAACGCCAATCTTCGTGATACCGGATTTTTCACCCAGTCACTTGCGGACCGTGACCCCGAGTTGTTCGGCTCGATCACGTCCGAACTGGGCCGTCAGCGCGACGAGATCGAACTGATCGCATCCGAGAACATTGTCTCTGCCGCCGTAATGGAAGCGCAGGGCTCGGTCATGACCAACAAATACGCCGAGGGCTATCCCGGGCGTCGTTACTATGGCGGCTGCCAATTCGTCGACATCGCCGAAAATCTGGCCATTGACCGCGCAAAGCAGCTTTTTGGTTGTGAGTTCGCAAACGTCCAACCCAATTCGGGCAGCCAAGCCAACCAAGGTGTGTTCCAGGCGCTGATCCAGCCCGGCGACACCATTCTGGGCATGAGCTTGGACGCAGGCGGTCACCTGACCCACGGCGCGCGCCCGAACCAGTCGGGCAAGTGGTTCAACGCCGTTCAGTACGGTGTGCGCCAGCAGGACAACATGTTGGACTACGATCAGGTCGAGGTGCTGGCGAAAGAGCATCAGCCCAAGCTGATCATCGCGGGCGGTTCTGCCATACCACGTCAGATCGATTTTGCCCGTATGCGCGAGATTGCGGACATGGTCGGCGCTTACCTGCATGTGGATATGGCCCACTTTGCCGGTCTGGTTGCGGCGGGTGAGCATCCCAGCCCCTTCCCGCACGCGCATGTGGCGACTACCACCACCCACAAAACTTTGCGCGGCCCGCGCGGCGGCATGATCCTGACCAATGACGAGGCGATCGCCAAGAAAGTAAACTCGGCCATCTTCCCCGGCATTCAGGGCGGACCGCTGATGCATGTCATCGCAGGCAAAGCCGTCGCGTTCGGAGAGGCCCTGCGCCCCGAGTTCAAGACCTACATCCAGAACGTGGTCAACAACGCGCAGGCGCTATCGGATCAACTGATCAAAGGCGGTCTGGATACCGTAACCCACGGCACCGATACCCACGTGGTACTGGTCGACCTGCGGCCAAAAGGTGTGAAGGGCAACGCGACAGAGAAAGCTCTGGGCCGGGCGCATATTACCTGCAACAAGAACGGCGTGCCGTTCGACCCCGAAAAGCCAACCATTACGTCGGGCATTCGCCTTGGCTCGCCCGCCGGAACTACCCGTGGCTTTGGCGAGGGCGAGTTCCGTCAGATCGCGGATTGGATCATCGAAGTGGTCGACGGTCTGGCCGCCAACGGCGAAGACGGCAACGGTGAGGTCGAAGCCAAGGTCAAGGCTGAAGTGGCCGAGCTTTGCGCTCGCTTCCCGATCTACCCGAACCTGTAAGTTTGATCGATTTCAAACAGTTAAACGGCGTCTACAGGGCGCCGTTTTTTAGATAAACCCTTGCCACCGCAGGAACGCCAAGAGCAGGGCAGACAGGACAAGCAGGTTAAAGGCCAAGCTGCTCAGCATCCCTAGAAACCACCCCATGCGCCGGTCGGCAAGATTCATGCCCCCCAAATGTTTCTGCACCTCTTCCGATGCCCTGGCCAGCTTTGGCGTGTCCAACACCAGCCTCAGCTTGGGATGAGCCGCCATTTGTTCAGCTTGCGCCAGCAACATGGCCTGCTTGTAAATCCGGCGGGGAAGCTGCCGCTTTGCTTTTTTGACCGACTCGGTCAGCGTCTTGCCATGGACACCCAACTTGTCGCGCAACAGTTGCACCGTTTGCGCGATCTGGGTTTGGATATCGACGGTCTTTTGCATACGCGTTTCTCCTGATGCGGCACTTTATATGGGCTGCTTCCCTGCGACAATGGGGCTGGTCGTTTCAATTCGCGCCGGGTATCACACGGTCATGCTGAACACGATTGTACATGGCGAACCCACCGAAAACCCACCGCTGATTATCGCGCATGGGCTATATGGCTCGGCCCGGAATTGGGGCGTCATCGCCCGGCGCTTGTCCGATGAACGGCAGGTTGTTGCCGTAGACATGCGCAACCACGCGAACAGCATGTGGACAGACCATCATGACTATCCAGATTTGGCCCGCGACCTTGCTGAGGTGATCGCGCATTTTGGCGGCACCGCCGATGTTGTCGGGCATTCCATGGGGGGCAAGGCGGCCATGGCCTTGGCCCTTTTATACGGTGAAAGTGTGCGCAAACTGATGGTCGCAGACATTGCGCCTGTCACCTACACGCACAGCCAAATCCAATTCATCGAAGCAATGCGCGCAGTCGACTTGTCCAAGGTTGAACGACGCTCGGACGCGGAACAACAGTTGGCGCTACATGGCGTCGAAAAAGCCCTGCAGAGCTTTTTCACACAATCGTTGGATATCAAGGGACAACGCTGGCTTCTTAATCTGGATGTATTGGCGTCTGAGATGCCAAAGATCATGAGCTTTCCTGATCTGAACGCACATTGGGCAGGACCAGCCTTGTTTCTGTCCGGCGGCAGTTCGGATTATGTGCTTCCGGAGCATCGCGACAGAATTCGCGCGTTGTTTCCCGCTGCGCGCTTCGCCAAAATTCCCGGTGCGGGGCATTGGCTACACGCTGAAAAACCCCGCGAATTCGAAGCCGCAGTCAGGGCTCTTCTCAACGCTTAAGTCGCTGCGCGAATTACAGCTTTGCGATTAACTTTCAGAGGTTTCGCCGCCGGCGTTCACCCAATCATTCAACCCGCCAAGATTATAAACCTGATCATAGCCCATATCCTTTAGCAGCTTCCCGGCAAGGGCGGCGCGTCCGCCTGATGCGCAATACAGCACGATCGGGCGATCCTTTTTCAGCTCGGGGTCGTGCGACTGAAGCGCGTCATCGGCGCGAAATTCGAGCATCCCTCGAGGGATGTGGTGCGCGCCCTTGGCCCGACCCGTTTTGTGAACCTCGGCCGCATCACGGATGTCCAGCAAAAGGCCACCTTTGCCCAACACATCTTTGGCCTTTTCCATATCGATACGCTCGACGGCAGCGTTTGCAGCCTCCATCATTTCCTTGACGGTCACGGGCATGTCGCACCCTCCTGTTGGTTGTCACGGGATGCTAACATGCAAAAACTGGAAGGTGTAGGTTGATCGCCCTAGGCCGGCGATCAATGTTCCCGGAAAGCGCGCGACATGCTGTCTGTCACAGGCTTTGCTATATAGGCCGCAAAGGTGCGTTCTTCGGTCTGGATCATGATCTCGGCCGGCATTCCCGGCGTCGGAATAAAGCCGCGAACCCTTTCGATCTCATCCGGCTCAAGCGATATCCGCGCAAGATAAACCTCTTGCGGGGCGCCCGAGGAATCTTCGACAAGCGCATCTGCTGAAACATAAAAGACCTCACCACTCAGCACCGGGGTCGTGCGCTGGTTCAGCGCAACAAGGCGCACAGTTGCATCCTGACCGGTGATGACGCTGTCAATCTCTGTCCGGGGGATTTGCGCCTCGATGATCAGCGGGGCGTCTGCGGGCAGGATTTCAGCGATGGGCTCACCCGTTTCGATAACACCGCCGGGCGTGTGATAATGCAACCGAACAACCGTTCCCGTCACCGGGGCGCGGACAACGGCACGGTCCAGAACGCTGCGCGCCTGACGCGCCTTTTCGCGGACGCTTTCCAGATCACCTTCGATCACGCCAAGTTCGTCCAGCGCGGCTTCGCGATAGGCGGACCGCGTGCGTGTAATCTGTTCTTCATACTTGAGCAGCATCTGATTGATTTCAGCCGTTTCTGCGGCCAAACGCGCCTGCTGGCCATCGGCCTCGGCTTGAACCCTGCGGATCGTGTTCAGATCACCCTTTCGCACCAACCCCTTTTCGAACAGCGACTGCTTGGTTTCATATTCTTCCTGAAGGATTTCCGAGCGTCGCTTCATGCTTGCAAGCTGTGCTTCAAAGCCGCTGGATCGAATCTTCAGGGCTTCCATATTACGCTCCAGAAGGGCGATATCGTTCAGCAAAGTCTTGCGAGACACGTCAAAACTGATGCGTTGACCATCGAGGATCGTCATCACCTCGACATCATCCGTAGCGGCCAGCAACCCCTGCGAGAATTCCAGGCGGTCGCTTTCATTGTATTCGGCCTGCAAACGCTCAGTCATGGCCTGAAGGCGGATTTTCCGGATGAACAACTCGCGCTCATTGGCTTCGGCTGAGGTCTGATCAAGCGTCATCAGAACTTGGCCCGCCTTCACGGATTGGCCCTCGATCACTTTGATGTCCTCGATGATGCCGCCTTCAAGATGCTGCACGATCTTGTTGCGACCCGTCGCGACAAAGCTGCCTTGCGCGATTACCGCGGCGGCCAGAGGAGCGCGGAAAGACCAGACGCCAAACCCACCAAAGCATAGGATCAGCATGACGAACCCAACCACAATCAATCGGTTGATGGATCGCGGAACCTCGGCATACCAGACGGTCGGGTCCTTGGGGTCGTTGTTGATTGCGACCAGATCGTTCATTGTCCATCCCCCTTCTGGCCAGCGATACCTTGCTGATTGCGTGGTCCGTTCAGTTGCTGCAGAACCTGTTCACGCTGCCCAAACAGAGCCACACGACCGTCGGTCAGCAGCATGATTTTGTCGACCGCGTTCAGCAGCGTTGGCTTTTGCGTGATCACCACGACGGTAATTTTGCTTTCTTTAGCTTGGGCAATCGCCCGGGCCAGCGCCTGATCTCCGGCGACATCCAGATTTGAATTTGGCTCATCCAGAACAACCATCCTTGGGTTGCCGAAAAAGGCCCGCGCCAAAGCGATGCGTTGTTTCTGGCCCCCTGACAATGGCGAGCCATCTGCGGAGACAACGGTCTCATACCCTTGCGGAAGGGTAGCGATCATGTTGTGCACATCCGCAAGAACCGCTGCGTCGTGGATTTGTTCATCCGTCGCGTCTTCGCGCATCCGTCCGATGTTGTCCTTGATCGTTCCGGGGAACAACTGCACGTCCTGCGGCAGGTAGCCGATGCTTTCCCCAAATTGCCGCGGGTCCCAATTGCGAATGTCCATCAGGTCCAACCGTACGCTCCCCGACGTTGGCAGGATGGATCCGACCAGCGTTTTACCCAAGGTCGTCTTGCCAGCGCCGGAATTGCCGATGATCGCCAAGGTCTCACCCGGATTGAGTGAGAAGCTGATCCCGTTCAGAACAACCCTCTTGGTCCCGCCGGGCACGTAAAGCAAACGCTCAACATCCAACCGGCCTTCGGGGCGCGGTAGGCGCAGTTTTTCAAACTGCAGCGCCGAGTTGGACAGCAGATTGCTGATGCGGCCATACGCGCCGCGGGTCAACAGAAACGCATTCCAACCCTCGATCGAGCCTTCAATCGGGGCAAACGCACGCCCGGCAATGATCGACGCTGCGATAACCATGCCGCCCGTGATCTCACCCTGAAGGGCAAGAAACGCCCCCCACCCAAGGATTGCGATCTGCGTCAACAAGCGCACCGCGCGCGAGATAGCAGCGAAAATAACATTGCGGTCCTGTGCACGCACCTGCCACGTCAGCGACTGCGCCGTGTCGCGGCCCCAAATCCGAACGGCCTCGGGGATCATGGCCAGCGCATTGATGATCTGACTGTTGCGCGCCATCGAATCCAGATGCTGATTTGCCATCGACTGTGCCTTGTTCGCCTCGGCAAACGGTTTGGCGGTCATGCGTTGGTTTATCAGGGCAATCACCATCAACAGCAAAGCTGTCGCGATGACAATCGTGCCTAGCTGAGGATGCACGAGGAAAATCATCAGGATGAAAAGCGGGGCGAACGGCACATCCAAAAAGGAAATCAGCGTTCCTGACACAAGAAACCCTCTGACCTGCTGCAAGTCGCCCAACGTCTGATACTCGCGCCCGGTTCCATGCAGTGACGCATGGGCGGCCGCGCTCAGGATCGGTGCCCCAAGGCGCGCGTTAACCTCGACCGCCGTGCGCATCAGCATGAACCGACGCACAGCATCAAAGGCGGATTGAAAGATCACCGCCCCGGCGACAATCGCCGTCAGCATGATCAACGTATCTAAAGAACGGCTGGTCAACACCCGGTCACTGATCTGGAACAGATAGATCGGAATCGCCAGGATCAGGATATTCGTTGCGCAGGTCAGCACCAGAACAAAAGCCAAATTCCGCCATATCGCACGCAGGGACGTGCGCAGGGTGTTCTGGAAATCTTCAGGTGGGGTGCGCTTGTGAAAAGTCTGGGGTGGCCCTTTACCGTCGCCGCCGCCCTCTTTGCGCAGCGGTAGCGGCTCGTTTGCCTTGGCCTCGATAGTGGTACCTATGGCTTCACCGCTGTGCGAGCGCGACGAGGGGGGTTTTCGTGCGGTCGAATCCTTAGCGGTCTCAGGATCGGGGCCTTTGGCATCGGCCACCCCAGCACCACGGCCCTCTTGGTAATTGTCTTCATCGGGCTGTGGCTGAGCGCGCCGGGGGGAAGGTACAGCGCGCTCTGGAGGTTCCGTGTTCTTATTCGGTTCTGCAGATGCCCGTGCGGTTCGGGTCGCCTGCGATTCAACGGCCTTGGCCGGATTGGTCTTAGGAGATTTTAACCGCATCTCCTCGGTTAGGCGCAAACCGACCATCTTCGCTGGCCTGTGCGCGGGTTCGTCAACAAGGGGTCTAACTCGGTCCGGACCGTTTCGACTGTCCAGCGGACTGGCAAACGGTGTGCGGCGCGACGAAAACAAAATCGACATACTAAAACTTTCGGGTCACTCGTAACTAATAAAGAGATTAGGCTAGCATGGACTGCATACCGTCATCCAAACTGGCCGCCTCGGAGGGTGTTAGTTTGTTGTGGCCCGGTGCAAGATCTGACTTGCCGGGTCCGTTTGTTTCCTCCATCAAAAACGCGATGGCTTCATTGGCGATCTCTTCGCCCAACTCTTCATCAGGTGAGTCGATCAGGCTGGCCTGATGCAGCAACATATCCGAGTACTCGCCCTCCGCCGCCATAACGACAGAGTCGACGCCAATCTTGGAAACGCTGGCTGCGTTCAACAGCGCGTTCCCGGCACCCAACGCCGATGCTTCAGCACCTTGGCCCGCTGTCAGATGGACGTCGTCCTGATCCTGCAGCAAGGTGACCTGTTCGATTACGTTCGCCTGGATCAGGTCCCCTTCAATCTTCAGAACGCGAAGCTGCTCCATCCCGGCAAAGGCTGGATCGTTCAACAGCGCGTCTTCAAGGGCGTCTGTGTTCACTTCCTCTATCGGCAAAACGCTGGCCAAGTTCGGAGTGATGTCTTCATGCGTATCTTCACCCGTACTGGTCAGAGACACCTGGTTCATGACAAGGTTCTCTTCGACCTCATTCTGAACGGGACCCGTTACGACATCGTCGTCAATCAAGACGATCGTTTGCTGAACGATGTCGACGGAAACCATATTCCCGCCAACCATGACTACGTCATAGAAGCTGCCCAACTGAACAATGTTGTTGGCGTTGAACATGTCGTTGTCACCCAGAACATACATACTGTTCGAAGCCGAAACTTCGGTCTGGATGTGATCAATGTCGGTGGCGTCAATCACTTGTTTGACAAAATTGGTGACGTACAGGTCTCCGCTTATCCAACTGATAACGACAAGCGGATCCTGTCCGGGTGGTGCTACGTTATCTTCAATCCAAGACGCCTCGTTGGCTTCGACTGCAATCTGGGACGACTGGATAACCTTGGTTTCGCTCTGCGCGCCCGGCTCTCCTTCGTCGATGTCTGAGACAATTGCCACCTGGCTGACCACGGTCAGATCGTAGGACGCCCCGCCCACAGCTATTATCGGTGCGTCGACCCAACCAACCGTGATGGACACTTCGTTGATTGCCAGATTGCCGCCCGCAATCACCGTGTGGCCTTCACCAAATACGTCATCTTCGGACTGATCCCATTCTTTCGGATAGGGGTTCGGCTGCCCGCTCTCTTCGTCGTCCTCGGACTGATGATGCTGTGGCAAAAGCTCCATCCAATCGGGCAGTTCCTCTACCCGTTCGCCGTTGACGATGATACCCACCGCTTCTTCGCCGTGGAATTGATGGACTGTGGCACCATCGACCTGAACGGTCACGGTCGCCTTCATCTGTTCGGCCAACTGTTCCAGTTTCTCGACCGATTGGTAGTCCGCAATGTCAAAAGACGGGGATGAGATCACATGCAGCGACAGCGCGACGTCCAGCGCCTCGTAACCCTCTTGCATCAAAACTTCGGCGTCGCGGAAATCACCCTGACCGATTGTGTCGTTGTCGCTCAGGTTAAGGGTCTGGAATGTGTATGCGACGGCTGACCCGATAAGTTCAGGCACCAGTTCTGGAACCACGATAGTCTGCTGAAATTCCGCCGTAAATAGTTGCCCTTCGGGGATAATCTCGTCCGGACCGGATACCGGATCAAGGAAAAGAGCCGGTTCAGGGATTGGACCACCAGAGGCCGGGGGGAACGGACCATCATTGTCCGGGGCCATGAATTTATAGGGAAGAGGACCGTATTTACCCGGATCAAGTTTCAGGTCGGCCCGCACATTAATGGCTGTGGCCTCTGCCAGATCCTCTAATTCAATCTTGCGTCTGAGGGCGGTAAATTCCTCATACTGTTCGCGCAGTCTGGCCTGCTCAGTCGTAAGCTCAAAGGTTCCAATAAAGTGGGCAATCGTTTCACTGATACTGTCGAGCGACATAACACTGTCCTTTCCCCGTCCCGGCGCAAAATTTCCGGTCTGGGTTAAGTTGGGCCGAGGCCGCCGCAGAAGCGGCCTCGGCAGTTAGCTTGACCGGGTCGGAGAACGAACCGTCGCCCTCTGCCCCAAACCCAGAGACGGGTTATACGTCGGTATCGTCGCTGGTGTAGGTCGAGTTCATCGAGCCACCAACCATTGTCGTGTCGACCGAGTTGCCGAGAACGTTGGCACCCATAACGATCGTCTGGTTGAAGGCCGATGTATCTACAACAGCAGCCGCCGATGCGTAGGATTCACCGTGGACAATTCCGTCACCAGAATTGTTGGAACCCCAGGACCCGGCGTTGCCGCCATTACCACCCGCGCCCGAGTTGGCACCCGATGCGTCGCCACCGTTAACCGTTGCGCCGGTGATCGCACCATTTGTTGCCGAACCCATCGCGTCGCCGCTGGTTCCGCCGTAGCCGGCACCGGCACCGCCGCCGCCGCCAAAGCCCGAATTCGCCGAGCCGGTCGCGCTGCCTGCGCCTGTCGAAGTGGCGTCATTGTCGGACATCGCGTCGCCGCCATATCCTGCAATCGCACTCGCCAGGCTGTCAGCGCTGCCATCGGTGTCTGCGACCGACCACAGACCAGAGTCGCCGCCCGCACCAGCGGTGTTTACAGCGTCTGCTGAACCTGTGCCGGATCCGTTGGACATTGCGTCCTGCTGGATCGCGCCGCCGCCACCGCCAAAGCCGTCGGCAGTTGCAGTACCGGTACCAGTGCCCGTGGCCGAGCCGCTTGTGCTGTTGCCGCCACCTGCACCACCGTCGCCGCTGGTGTTCTGTGGCATGCTGGCTGTGCCATTCACGTCACCCGGGGTCTGCGTGATATTCGGGCCAGTCGTGGCCTGATCACCGACACCCTGAGCACCGGACATAGCAGCCGCAGTACCGCCAAGACCTGCACCACCGGTGCCGTCTCCGCCACCGCCAGTACCGCCGGTACCAGCACCGCCAACACCTTGAGCTCCACTACCGTTGCCGCCGGAACCAAATCCGCCGTCTCCTTCACCGCCAGTGCCGGGGTTGCCGCCATTGACGTCACCGCTGCCGGTGTCAGCTTCGGCTTCACCCGCGTTCAGGCCAATCAGCCCGTTCTGCTGGTTCAGCGCAGCAAGCGCCGCGTCGACCTGGCCGGATGTTCCGCCAGTGCCAGCGCCGCCGGTGCCCGCACCGCCAGTGCCGGTCGCACCATTGCCGTTGCCGCCAGTGCCCGTCGCTCCAGTGCCAGTTCCACCCGTTCCGCCAGAACCGGTGCCATTGCCGCCATCAGCGTCAGCGTCGCTATCGGCAAGGCTTCCAGCCAGGCCAAGCCCCAGGTTACCAGCCGCTGCGTCGTTGGCTTCGGTGTCGCTGCTGCCAGCGTTTACCGCAACGCCATCGGTGTCAGCATCGCCGTCACCACCATTGGCGCCATTGGCGTCCGAGTCATTCCCGGCCAGACCGGCACCCAGTGCCGAGGCACCAGTAGCATTGTTGCCGCCAAGCGACGCGCCATCGTTGTCGGCTTCGGACAGGCCCAGGCCCAAACCCAGACCGATCGAGCCTGCGTTTCCGCCTTCTCCGGCTGTGCTGTCACCATCAGAGTCGGCGCTGCCGGTGTTGTCGGCATCGGCGTCACTGTTGGCATTTCCGCCGGAACCCGCGGTGCTGCTTCCGTTCGAGTCAGCATTGGAATGTCCAACACCCAGACCGAAATTGGTTGCGCTTCCCGAGGAACCGCCTGCTCCGCCAGTGCCGGCACCATCTGCGTCACCGGTGTGACCGCCGAACGCCAATGCAGTACCACCATCGGTGTCCCCGTCTGCATAACCGCCGTGCGCAGTGCCGCCGCTTCCGGAGTTTCCTCCGTCCGACTGCGAGCCGATGCCTTCATCAGCATTGGCCGTACCGCCACGCGCGTTGCCGTCCTGGTCAAAGCTACCGTTATTCTTAACTTCCGCCGCACCCAGGGTGTCGTCGTCGCTCAGGTTTAGGTACTGCTTGTTGATGGCGGACATGTCGTTGCCCGCGCCATCCAGACTGATGTTCAGGTTCAGGTCATCGCCGGGATCATAATCCAGGTCGTTTCCAACGGTAATGACTTTGTCGATGCTTGAACCGCCAGAGACATCAACATCTACCAGATCATCGTCGCTGCCCAACGGCTCGGCTTCGCCAAAGTCGATATGGACAGAGTTCGAGTTGTCGTTGTCGTTATCGCCGTTCTTCTGCTTCTGAGCTTGCGCTTGGCCCTGACCCTGATGTTGATCCTGATCCTGATCGTTCTCGTTATCTACATCAGTATCCACATCGGTTTTCTGGGCTTGCGCCTGCAGTTGATCTTGATCCTGATCATTATCAACTTTGGTTTTCTGCTCAGTCTGGTCCGCGCTGATTTCGACGTCGTCGATGTTAATTTCATCTACCGGAGCAATGACTGGGCCAACATTAATTTCTTCGACGTCGGCGCCGTGATTACCATTACGGTTTCTAGACATATCAATTTCCACTTATTAAGCGCACTGACCGTCATTCATCTACAAAACGGTTACGGGCGCGGTTGAAACAAGAGTTGCGCACAAAGAGAAACGCGAAACGCGCTTTCGTGCGGTATCGTCAGTGACTTGGTCTCCCACCCTCCTTTCTCGGCTTAGCCGAAATAGCCCTTGCGCAAAAAATCGCGAAAATGCGCGAATCGCGGGCACATTAGGAACAAGCACCTCTTCAATTGAGGCACTCACATCGTTGCAGGAGCAGCACAGCCTGAATAGCTAACCGTAAGCACTAGATCGCTTAGAATTATGATTTCATTGAATTAAAAAACCGATTCGGCCTGTTTGTCCGAATTGGCACCGCAAAAGACGGGGCGGAATCCCTTTAGGTGGGAAACCGTGCGATTCCCTCTACTTAAACGAGAAAGGCCAGCTTCCACCTAATCGAAAGTACTAGAACCTAAGCCCTTGGAATCACGTTTTATTGAAGAAACTTGCACTATTCACTGTAGTCTTGAGATCATGCGCGTTAATATTGCGTTAATTATACGCTTCAAGTTCTGTTTACTGTTTTGCCGCATTTCCGCGGTTTGGGTTATGTAGGGGGGAATAATGAGTATCCCGTTTCAGGATAGTTCTATCCAAGGTAATTTTACCGCCGAAGAATTCTCGATCAACTTTGTTGGCAAGGAACTGTTTTATTCGCGTCAAACCTTGCGCGAGGTTCAAAACGAATTCGGTGTCGCCACACACCGGATTGACAGCATCCAATCACTTCCGGTCTGTCCTTCATCCGGTTCCGGCCGGGTCATCATCGTCGACCAAATGTCACTTGATGATCTGATCGCGCGGCCCAAAGCCTATAAGGATTGTGTCGGCTCAGGCAGCGTTGCATTTGCATATCGCAAAGATGAGGCGGCCCGGTTTTTGTTCGAAAATTGGGATCGCAATACATATGGCGAAATTGGATACCTGCCGATGAACGTCTCGCCAGATGTTTGGAGGTCTATCCTACGTCTGTTGTTGCATGAAGAATTTTATATGCCCTGTTTTCTTGCTGACAGCGTTGCAGCCAATAACGGCCAACCCAAGCATGACCATCCCGCAATTTCGGCGGCAGCAGATCCTCATCCGATCTATTCCAAGCTGACACCGAGAGAGAAACAGGTGCTGCAATTGGTATCAAAAGGCCAGAGCAACAAGATCATTGCTTCCAATCTGGGAATTACCGAGCACACTGTTAAGCTGCATATACACAATGTCGTAGGCAAAATTGGTGTCAGCAACAGGACTGCCGCTGCACAATTCTTCTTTGAGGTCGCGCCCAACGAGGCGCATGAAATGGCCGTTGACTGACGACTTTGAAACCCGATTTGATCGCCTGATCCTGTTGGTGGGTCGGCTGAATTACATGTGGACCAACACCGAAAGCCTGTTGATCCACTTGATCGCAGGCCTGAGCGAAACCAAGAAAGATGTCGCGGTGATTATCTTTCTGACGCTGAACACCACACGGGCGCGCCTTGATCTTGTGGAACGGCTTGCCAAGATGGAGGGCCGCCCACCGGAAATTCGCGACCCAATCCTTGTTCACACACAGCGATTAGCCAAACTGTCGGGAATTCGAAACAAATACAATCACTGCATTTATTCCTTTGACCCGGACAGCGGCAATCCAAAGACAATCCTGATGAGGATTTCCGATAGAAAAACAGACATCAAACTGGGGCGTGAAGACACAGTCGACGCCTCGGCCATGAAAGAGATTGAAGACATTGTTGATCAACTTTCCGAGTTGAACCGCGATATCTGGCGGCTGATCAGCCAGTTGGGCTTTCCAGTTTGAAGGTTTGAGTGGTGCGGATGGCGGGGATCGAACCCGCAAGCCCTAGGGCGAGGGATTTTAAGTCCCTTGCGTTTACCAGTTTCGCCACATCCGCAGGTCACCGATCCATCAGGCGCGGCGACTATCGGAACTCTTAATGCGAACCAAACTGATTGAAAAGTCGCTAAGTTGACGATCGCAAAAATGGTGCGGCCAAAACCGGACAGGACGCCACTTGCGGCAACCCCGCGCTGAAACGCGCCATAGATCGGAGCCGAAAACCACCCCAGTTTGATCTTTTTGAATTCAATCGTTTATCCTTGCACAGTATCATTATGAAACCGGAGGTTCCCGTGAACAGCTCTATTTCTGATGAGGCTTTGGCCCGGCTACCGTTTTGGGTAACCGCCCCGGGCGAAACGGATGGCTTTCTGATCGTTGTGGGCATTTCGCTTATTGTCGTCTTGCTGGGCTTTGGTGCGCTCTATTTCACGGTGCAGGCTATTCCAGATCGAATGGCGGCCGGTGCTCATAAGGTGCAAATGCAACTTGTCGGCGTGCTTGGCCTGATTTCGCTGTTCACCTTGAACAATGCGTTTTGGATTGCAGCCATCCTGATTGCAGCAGTGCCCCTGCACGAAATCCTTCCACTGGAAACCAAGACGGATTTGCCGGAGCACACTGATGCTTGAGCTTATTTTCTCGGCGCTGATCACGATTGTTCCCGACTATCTATACCGCCGGTACAAGCAGGGCAAACGGTGGGGCCACGAAATCACCCTGTTCAACGTCTGGTATGAACTGCGTTGGGGATTGACCGCATGCGCAATATTGGCCGTGACGCTGATCACCATCATTTTCTATTTCCACCCTTCAACGCGCAAAGTGACCGCGGTTTTTCGTACTGTGACCATCCTTTCTGACCGCGGGGGCCGCGTTGCCGAGGTCTATGTCACCAACAATGCAAGGGTGAAGGCAGGCGACGCGATTTTCACGCTGGATACCACCCGGCAGGAAGCGGCGGCAGAGACCGCGCAGCGTCGGATTGAAGAGATTGACGCCACATTGGGATTGATCGCGACAGAAGTCGCCACAGCCGAAGCCCGCGTCAAAGCCGCAGAGGTTGAGCTTAGTCAGGCTGAAAACGACCTACAGCGGCGTCTGTCACTGGCGGAACGAAACGACACCGTTGTCAGCGAACAAGAGCTGGAACGCCTGCAAACCGCCGTGTCCGGCGCAACTAGCCAACGCGCAGCCGCTATTTCTGCGCGCGACGGTGCCAAGTTGCGTCAGACAGCAGTTTTACCAGCGCAAAAGGAAAGTGCGCGCGCAGTCCTACAAGAAGCCGAGAATGAAATCGCAAAGTCCACGGTATTCGCCGAAGTGGATGGCACGGTGACCCAGTTTTTGCTGAAACCGGGCGACATAGTGAATCCGATCCTGCGTCCCGCTGGCATTTTGGTTCCCGAGATATCGGGGCAAGGCCGCTTTGTCGCGGCTTTTGGACAGATATCCGCGAGCGTTCTGAAACCCGGTATGCTTGTTGAAATCACCTGCGCATCCAAACCGCTGACCATTGTCCCCATGATTGTGGACGGGGTGCAAGATACCATAGCCGCAGGCCAGTTTCGGCCGGGGGACGCGCTGCTTGATTCCCAGGATCGCGCTCGTCCGGGAACGGTCACCGCTTTTCTGGCTCCGGTTTTTCCCAAGCATTTGGAAGGCATCCCCCCCGGAAGCGCCTGCATTGGCGTCGCTTATACAAGTCGCGCGAAGGAAATAGATGCGGGGGAGATCACGGGGCTGTCCGCCTTTTTTGCCAGAATTGTGGACGGGATGGGCATAGCGAATGCCATTGTCCTGCGTGCACAGGCGATACTGTTGCCCGTCAAGACGCTCGTTTTTTCTTGAAGCGCACGCAGCAACCGTTCTGAAACTCGGCGAGAGTGTTCCACCTCCGTTGCCGGGCCGGATGGCAACGCAACCGCCATAGCGATCGGATGCTAAGTGGTGATTAATCGGTCATTCAAACAATTCGGGCCGAGTGCCAGACGTTTTTGACTGTCATGTAATTCTCCAATCCTTCTGTCCCCCCTTCTCGGCCATAGCCGCTGGACTTGACGCCGCCAAAGGGTGTTTCGGGCATGGATGCTTCCAGCGTATTAATGGACAAGTTGCCGACCTCTACCTCATCCACCAGCCGATCAATATAGTCAGCGCGATTGGTAAATGCATAACCGGCCAACCCATAAGGCACAGCGTTCGCTTGCTCGATAGCTTCGTCCAGCGAAGCGACCGGGTTTATCACCGCGACCGGACCAAACGGTTCCTCCTGCATGATCCGGGCGGTGTCGGGTACGTTCATAAGAACAGTGGGTTCAAAGAAATACCCGGTGTTACCAAGCCTGGCGCCCCCTGTAACCAAAGTCCCGCCTTTGACCACCGCATCATCGACCAATTCCGCAAGTGCGGGGATACGCCGGGCATTGGCGGTCGGTCCCATTTCAACCCCATCCTGGCGGCCATCACCCACAACTGTGGCCTTGGCTCGCGTTGCAAATGCAGCGGCGTAGTCTTCAAAAATACTTTCATGCGCGAAGAAGCGCGTCGGCGACGTACAGACCTGCCCTGCGTTACGCATTTTCCGAACGGCACTGGAAACGGCGGCGGTGTGAACATCTGTATCTTCGCAAACAATAACCGGGGCGTGCCCGCCCAATTCCATCAGAACCCGCGTGTCGTTCTGTGCCGCCAAAGTCGTCAGATGTCGTCCGACCGTTGTTGATCCTGTAAAAGCCACCAGACGCACCGGGTCCTGCGGAATAAGGTGCCCTGAAATCTCGGCAGGCGTTCCAAAAACAAGGTTCAGCACACCGGCAGGAAGGCCCGCATCCTCGAACGCACGAACGATATGCAAAGCCCCCGCCGGAGTTTCTTCGGCAGCCTTTAGAATGACCGAGCACCCAGAAGCCAACGCGCCTGCGATCTTTCGGGCGGGCTGGCTCATTGGGAAGTTCCACGGCGAAAACGCGGCGACAACTCCAACCGGCTGATGATGAACTGCGAACTTGTGGCCGGGGGCCGCTGGAATGATGCGCCCATAGGACCGCATGGCCTCCCCCGCATCCCATTCGAAGAATTCCGCCCCGCGTATGACTTCCAGCCGAGCCTGAGCCAACGGTTTGCCATGTTCCAGTGTTATCGACTGCGCAATGTCTTCCTGCCGATCCCGGATGAGCGCCGCTGCCCGCAGGATCGTGTCTGCGCGCTCTCGTGGTGACGTGTGGCTCCAAACCCGAAAGCCTTTGACCGCCGCATCCAGTGCATCATCCAGATCGCTGACAGAGGCGCGTGGCAGGCGGGCGATCTCTTCTTCTGTCGCGGGGTTCACGACCGGCATATCGGTTTCGGTGCTACGCCACTTCCCCCCGATAAAGAGCTTCAAATCTGGATACATGACGCAGAGGCCTCCGATTGTTCTGCCCGTTCAGATCAGGCATCCCGGGTGATCGCTTCAAGTTAATTGGGGGAATACTGATATCATTTTGACGAATACCTGAACCGATTGTCCTGCGCTGCCTGATGCAACGCTGCCTTGAACGCACGACCGGCAGGTGACAGATCGTCATCTGCCCGCAGGGATATTCCAATTGGCCCATGGCCAAAGGGTACGGTCCAGTCCAACTGTGACAAATGCCCGTTCGAGAAATCCTGCGTTACCACCGCAGCAGGCATAAGCCCGATCAGATTACGCGATTGCAACAGTGCGCGATTGGCCAGGTAAGACACGCTTTCGACTGTAACAGGCGGGACATATTGCTGTTGACCGATAAAGAAATGATCAACCTGTCGGCGCAAGGTGGTCTCCAACGGCGGCAAAATCCAGCCAAACGGTTTGGTTTGCGCGAAGGAAACATCTGACTTGCCCGCCAATGGGTGCTGAGGGCCGACCACTGCCAGAATATGATCCTGCAACAGCTTTTCCTGACGGATCTTGTCACGGTGCCGATGCGACGGCAGACGCCCCACCACCATATCAATCTCACCGGACAACAACCCGGGCATCAGCACCTCATTGGTGCCTTCACTGATCTTGACGGCCACGTTTGGCCTGTCGGTCAGCAGGATTTCAATAGCGGCGGGCAACAGGCTTGTGGACGCCGCCAGCAGCGTACCCACGACAACACGTCCAGAATTGCCTTCGTTCAGGTCATCCAATTCCTGAGCGGCATTTGAAACCTGCGTGAAGATCAGCTTGCCATGGCGTATCAAGGTTTCGCCGAACACGGTCGGCACTACCCCGCGATTGGTCCGGTTGAACAGCTTGACCTCAAAATCCAGCTCGAGATCCTGAATCATTTTCGTGGCAGCAGGTTGCGAAATTCCAAGCTCGCGGGCTGCATTTTGAATGTTCCCATGCGCGCCCACCGCCACCAGCAGGCGGAGTTGACGCAGTTTCAAGCGCGTTAGCGCACGGTCGACAATGCGTGAATGCCGCCCCGTCATAGCGTGATCCGCTGGGTTATCTGATCCAGCTTGGCAAGAATGCTCATCGCCGCCAGCGCCGACGAACGCGGATTATCGGGCAAAGCATTGCCGTTGATCTGAAAATGGAAATTGCCGAAGTCACCCTCGGCCCTGATCTCGTGGACGTTTTGCGTGATTGATGGGTCGGCAATCAATTGAACGCGGGTGTGATCAAACCCAAGACCAGCCAGAGCCACCGCCGCAGCGACATTGGCATTTTTCGGATAAGACAAGGCCGCCACGCGCGCGGTCCCTTCGAAATGGGTAACGGCGCAATCGACGATGTCATCCAGATCCAACTTCGCCTCAGCAGCAGAGCCCTTCCACCCACCCGGCGGCTTGCGTCCGACATAAGTGACCGTCGACAATTTTCCCGCCCTCGCTGCGGCAAGACAATCCAACGCTCCGATTGCGCCACTTGCCAGATGCAGCTTCGCGTTCCCCTCTTTCGCGGAAAGGCTCAAAGCCTCAGATACTTTCGGGTCGGCAAGCGCACCCAAAGAGACCGTGATCATGTTGACCCCACGGGCCAGTATTTGAGGCCCTAAACATGCCAACGCCTCGTGACCTGCGCAATCAATCACCAGATCAATGCCGGATGGCAGGTCGTTGACCGAGCCGATTTCCAACCCGGCGCCTTGCCTAACCCGATCTGGCCGCATCAGAACCGCGCCAAGGTGATGCTCGCGCGCAGCAAGGCCCGACGATACGTATTGCGCAATGGCGCCATTCCCGATCATTCCGATTTTCATGTCTCGAACGCTAGGACAGATCAGAGCAAAACTGAATTGGAAACCCACAGATATTCGTTTTTCTGATATCCAGTTGCCCGAGTTCGACTTGGAATGCCAATACTCAATACGGTTTTCTAACCCGAACCAGAGTGAAAGGCCCTGCCCCATGAAATACACAAAACAAGACGCCAAAGCTTATGCGCGCGAAAACATGACGGGCATCTGGGCGGCCGCTCTCAACCCGTTCCACGAGGATCTGTCGCTTGACGAGGCCGGGCTGCGGTCGAATATCCGTCATTGGATCGACGACCTTGGGATTCAGGGGCTGTTCATCGCCGGAAAGCAGGGCGAATTCTGGGCCATGACGTTGGAAGAGCGCAAACGGAACATGTCGATCGCGGTCGAAGAATGCGCAGGGAAGGCCGGAACAATCATGTCGATCTCGGATCAGAACATGGAAACCGCGCTTGAACTTGGCCGTCACGCGCAGGACTGCGGCGCCGATTATGTCGTCGTACATGCGCCAATGCTCAGTTTCTGTCAGGACCGGGGCGAGTTGCTGAATCAATACTACAAACGCTTCTGCGATGAGCTTGATATCGGCATTGCCATGTGGAGCCACCCCGACAGCGGTTATCTGATGCAACCCGAAGAATGCGCGCGTATTGCCGATCTGCCCAATATCGTTGCGATCAAATACTCGGTTCCGCGCGACATGTATGTCAGGCTGACCCATATGGTCGGAGACAAAATTCATGTCTCGACCTCTGCCGAACATGAATGGTTGGACAACATTCTTGAACTGGACTGGAAGCTGTACCTGTGCTCATCCCCACCCTACCAGTTGCAGACCGCCAATGACCAACGGATGAATGAATACACGCAACTGGCCTTCGCAGGGAAAGCGGATCAGGCACGGCGCGTGTTCGACAGCCTGAACCCGGTACGGGACGCGATCAAGCGGACCAAACCCGCAGATAAACCAACTGCCTTCGGCAAGTACTGGCAGTACCTGCTGGGCCAAACCGGGGGCCATGTACGCCCGCCGATGCTAGAGCTCAGCCAGGCGGAAAAAGATATTATTCGCAAGGGGTTTGACGAATGCGGGCTGAAACTGTGAAACTAGCGATATAACTTAATCCGATACCTACATGCGGACAATTTCTTTGTGGTTATGAGGAATGTCGCCGAAGTTTTTTGCCAGACGGGAGAAAACAATGTCAAAGCTAAGAGCGTTCAACTTCAAGGCTTGGATTGACGAACATCGTCATCTTCTGAAGCCACCGGTCGGCAACAAAATGGTATTCGAAGATGCCGACCTGATGGTCACCGTTGTCGGCGGCCCAAACAAACGCACCGATTACCACGACGACCCGGTCGAAGAGTTCTTTTACCAGCTTGAAGGGGACATGCTTCTCAAGCTGTTTGATGGCGAGGAATTCTATGACGTCCCCATCCGTGAAGGCGAGGTGTTTCTTCTTCCGGCGCATGTCCGCCACTCTCCTCAGCGTCCGCAAGAAGGCTCGGTCGGCTTGGTCATCGAACCCAAGCGGCAGGAAGGCGAACTGGACGCAATCGAATGGTATTGTTTTGAATGCGGGACACGCGTGTACCGGGCTGAAATGCAGCTAAAGTCCATCGTTGACGACCTGCCTCCGGTGTACGAAAAATTCTATGCATCGGAAAAAGACCGCACTTGCCCGAATTGTAATGCCATACATCCGGGAAAAGAACCGCCCGAGGGCTGGGTGCAGTTGTAGAAACAAAAAAGTAACGGGGAAGAACATGAAACACTTTGGAAAAATCATTGCGGCCACTGCTTTGGCGACGGTCTCTGCTGTTGCGGCACAGGCCGAGGAATTCCGTCTGGGCCTGATCACGCCACCGCCCCACATTTGGACCAAGGCCGCCGAAGCGTTTGGGGCCGAGCTGTCCGAAGCCAGCGATGGCGCGCACAGCGTATCCGTTTTCCCGGCGCGACAACTGGGTAACGAGGCTGAGATGTTGCAGCAGTTGCAGACAGGCGCGCTGGACATGGCCTTTATGACAGTGGCCGAAGTGTCAAACCGCGCGCCGGAACTGGGTGCTTTCTACGCCCCATACCTTGCTGACGACATCGGCCATGCCGGTCGTATCCTGAGGTCAGACACCGCAAAGACAATGCTGGAGCCACTGCCCGGTCAGGTCGGCGTCGTCGGGGTCGGCTACGGTATGGCCGGACTGCGCCAGATCGTAAGCCGGGGCGAAGTTTCGTCAGCGGATGACCTTGCCGGTCTTAAACTGCGGATCACTCCGTTCACTCCGATCCTTGATTTCTACAACGCCGTTGGCGCGGCCCCGACCCCGATGCCCTTGCCCGCGGTTTACGACGCGTTGGCAAATGGTCAGGTCGACGCCATCGACATGGATGCCGAACTTATCTGGGTTCTGAAATACTATGACCATGCAGATACGATTGTTCAGTCCGACCACATGATGTTCCCAATGGTGGGGCTTGTCTCGGCCAAAGTCTGGGCGGGGTTGTCCGAGGAAGACCGGGCACTGATTGGTGAGTTGATGGCCAAGCATGTGGACAGCACCATCGACAGCTATGTCTCGAACGAGGCCGGTTGGCTGGAGCAGATCGAAGGCACCGGAAAGTCCTATGTAAAGGTGGATGCCTCGTTCTTTGGCGATGCCATCGACGAATGGAATACGATCTGGTCAGAAAAGACCTCGTCGCTTGACGCCCTGCGCGCTACTGCGGCAGAAACCAAGTAAAGTTTGGTCGCAGACAGACATGGCGCGAGCCTGTGCTCGCGCCATTTGTCTTGGGGATAGGTCATGTTGTACCGGTTATCGGCATTCTGGGCCCGAGTAGAGCTCTGGTCGGCGGCGCTTTTGGCGCTTGTCGTAACGGTGCTGATCCTGCTGAACGTGGTCACGCGCAGCATGGGAAACGCGCTGTTCTGGGTCGACGAACTTGCGATTTATTCGATGGTTTGGATGACTTTTCTGGGGGCATCCGCCGCTTTGCACCACCGGGATGCCGTATCCATCACCATCGTCACGGATGCCGTGTCGATCCGCGTTAAACATCTTATCGACAAATGCGTTGACGTGATTGTCTTTGCTTTCGCGCTGGCGATGTTGTGGTTCTGCTGGCGATGGTTTCTGCCCTTGGACATTGTCCAAGCCGGATTCGATACAACCGCGTTCCAGGGCCAGACCTTCAACTTCATTTACGCCGAACCCACACTGACGCTGGGCCTGCCGAAATTCCTGTTTTGGCTGGTCATGTGGCTCTTTGCGCTTGGGGCCACATTGCATTCCGCAATGCACCTCTTTGGAACGAGGCCTGTTTCATGAGCCCTATTGTCTTTCTTGCGGCCCTGTTTATCTCGGTGCCCGTGGCAATCGTTCTGAGTGTGACCGCGATCTGGTACATCTGGGAAAGTGGGAACACGATCCTCTATGACAGCTTTGCCCAGAAGATGTTCGGCGGCCTGGAAAACTATGGCCTGTTGGCCATCCCGCTGTTCATGCTGACCGGCGAGCTTATGAACGAAGGAGGCATGACTCGCCGCCTGATTGCTCTGGCCCGCATTTTCGTGGGCGGTTTCCGGGGTGGTCTGGCCTATATCAACCTTTTGGCGAACATGTTCATGGCTGCGATTATCGGATCGGCCACAGCCCAGATCGCCGTCATGTCGCGCGCCATGGTCCCCGCCATGGAGGAGGAGGGATATGACAAGGGCTTTGCGACGGCCACCACCGCAGCGGGCGGGTTGTTGGCCCCGGTGATCCCGCCGTCGATGATGTTCGTGATTTTTGGGGTTCTGGCGCAAATTCCGATTGGTGAGATGTTCATCGCCGGAATCCTGCCCGGCCTGATCTTGGCGGCCAGCTTTGCGTTGGTGATCGCGTTGATCGGATGGCGGAGGCAATTTCCCAAAGGCAGTTGGATGAGCGCCAAGGAATCCGCACGCGCCCTAGCTGCCGCAGCACCGGCCCTGTTGATCCCTGTCGCCATCATTGGCGGCATCCTGTTCGGCATTGCCACGCCGACAGAGTCCGCCGCTGTCGCATCATTTGTAGCGTTTGTCGTCGGCTGGCTGATCTATGGTGAGCTTGACCCAAGACATCTTGGCGAAATGTTCCTGAGAACGGCCAAGAACGCCTCGATGATCCTGTTCATGATCGCGGCAGCCAGTGTTTTCGGCTGGGTGATCATTTACGAAGAGCTTCCACAAAAGCTGGCTGGTTTGATCACGACCATAACCTCTGATCCGTTTCTATTCCTGCTGATAGTCAACGCGGCGCTTCTGTTGGTGGGCATGATCATCGACGGCATCGCCGCGATTATCCTAATCACTCCGATCTTGCTGCCAATTGCCACGGGCTCATACGACATCAGCCCCTACCAGTTCGGCGTAGTCGTTTGCCTGAACCTTGTTCTTGGCCTGCTGACACCGCCGGTCGGAATTGGCCTATATATCGCTTCTTCAATGAGCGGCGCCTCACCCGGTTCGATCCTAAGATCGCTCTGGCCATTTCTAATGGCGATAACGGTTGTCCTTGTCCTGCTGAGTTATGCACCGATTCTGTCGACCTACCTTATTCGCTAGGTCCACATTTCGCCCTTGCATGACCTGTGGCGATACCAGGTGCCGCAAAGTGTCGGCAGCGGCGCGACGGCCTGAGACAAGCTGATAGCTTGCCCATGCCCTTCGCGCCGCTGCCGTTATCGTTAGAAATGTACCGACAAGCCGCCGAGTGGTTTCTGAACCGGCGGCGCAAATTTTGTCAGGTCAATCCCTTCTACCGCCAGCTTGTATTCTTCAAGCGTCGGCGTGCGTCCCAAAATTGCGGACAGAACAACAACCGGTGTTGAACCCAAAAGCGATTCACCCTTCTTGGTCTCAGAATCGGCGACAACCCGGCCTTGGAACAAGCGTGTCGAGGTCGCCAGAACCGTATCCCCTTTTGCGGCCTTTTCCTGGTTCCCCATGCACAGGTTACAACCCGGACGTTCGAGATAGAGAATATTCTCGTATTCCGTTCTTGCCGTGACCTTGGGGGCAGCGTCGTCAAACTCAAATCCGCAGTATTTCTGCAGGATTTCCCAATCCCCTTCCTCTTTCAACTCATCAATGATGTTGTAGGTCGGGGCAGCAACAACCAACGGTGCCTTGAACGCAACCTCACCATGGGCCGCCTCAAGGTTGCGGAGCATCTGCGCGACGATCTTAATGTCGCCCTTGTGGACCATGCACGATCCGACAAAACCCAGATCGACCTTCTTTTCCGCCCCGTAGTAAGAGATCGGCCGGATCGTATCATGGGTATAACGCTTTGATACGTCGATATTATTGACATCTGGGTCGGCGATCATCGGCTCGACGATTTCGTCCAGATCCACGACAACTTCGGCGAAGTACTTGGCGTTATCGTCCGGCGTCAACGCAGGCTTCTCGCCCGACTTGATCTGGGCGATCCGCGCCTCGGCAATGTCGATCAATTTCTGAAGCATTCCGTTCTCATGCTCCATTCCCTTGTCGATCATGATCTGAATACGGTGCTTTGCCAGTTCAAGCGATTGGATCAGCGTGTCATCGTTCGAAATGCAGATCGACGCCTTTGCCTTCATCTCGGCCGTCCAGTCCGTGAATGTGAACGCTTGGTCTGCCAAAAGCGTTCCGATATGGACCTCGATGATGCGCCCCTGGAACACGTTGTCACCATGCTGCGCCAGCATCTGTGCCTGCGTTGCATGGACCACGTCGCGGAAATCCATGTGATCGGCCATCTTGCCCTTGAAGGTTACCTTCACCGATTCCGGGATCGGCATCGAGGCTTCACCGGTCGCAAGCGCCAGCGCCACAGTGCCTGAGTCTGCACCAAACGCCACGCCCTTGGACATACGCGTGTGGCTGTCCCCGCCAATGATGATCGCCCAATCGTCGACGGTAATGTCATTCAGGACCTTGTGAATCACATCGGTCATTGCGTGATAAACACCCTTGGGGTCGCGACCGGTCACAAGACCAAACTTGTTCATGAACGCCATCAATTTTGGTGTGTTGGCCTGCGCCTTGGCATCCCAGACAGACGCTGTGTGACACCCAGACTGATACGCACCGTCAACGGACGGCGACAGCACGGTTGCCGCCATTGCCTCTAGCTCCTGTGCCGTCATCGGGCCGGTGGTGTCCTGCGATCCAACGATGTTGACCCGCACGCGCACGTCGGACCCTGCATGCAGCACCTTGTCCGGTGCGACGCCCAGCGCGTTGGCGTTAAAGATCTTCTCAACCGCTGTCAGCCCTTGATCGTCGTTGCTGATTTCCTTCGATGGGGCAAAGACCCGCGGGGCTTCGATCCCCAGGGTTTCTGCGGCAAATGTCTGCAGCTTCTTTCCGAAGACGATAGCGTAAGAGCCGCCTGCCTTCATGAACTCCATCTTCTGCGGTGTGAACGACCCCTCCATATCGACCAGCTCTTCGCCTTCAACACTGAAGAGTTTTTTCTTTTTCGTGTCGATCTTGAGTACGGTGCCAGTCTCGACCGAATATTTCTGCTCAAGAACAGGATTGCCGTCGTTGTTCAGGATCGGTTGACCGTCTTCACCGATTTTCCTGCCCCAGTTCTTGAGGTCGACACCAATACCGCCGGTCACGCCAACGGTTGTCAAGAAGATCGGGGAAATCCCATTTGTGCCCGCCACAACGGGCGCCACGTTTATGAACGGAACATAAGGCGAAGCCTGCTTGCCAGTCCAAAGCGCCACGTTGTTGACGCCAGACATACGCGACGAGCCAACACCCATCGTGCCCTTCTCGGCAACAAGCATCACACGTGCATTCGGATGCTTCAGTTTGAGTGCTTCGATCTCTTTCTGCGCCTCTTCCGAGATTAGGCATTTGCCGTGCAATTCGCGGTCAGCCCGAGAATGCGCCTGATTGCCGGGGCTCAGAAGGTCAGTCGAGATATCGCCTTCGGCTGCAACATAAGTAACAACCTCGATCTCTTCGTCGATGTCAGGCAGAGTCGTGAAAAACTCAGCCTTGACATAGCTATCCAACAAGTCCGCAGCGACTGCGTTGCCTGCCTCGTAAGCTGCTTTGATACGGTCCGTATCGGCCTCGTAGAGGAAGACTTGGGTTTTCAGAACGTCAGCCGCTTGGCGTGCAATGCCCTCGTCAGCGCCCAGCGCCAGATCAAGCAGCACCTCAACCGACGGCCCGCCTTTCATATGGCTCAGAAGCTCAAAGGCAAAGGCGGGCGTGATTTCGTCCACGGTCGCTTCACCCAAGATGATCGCCTTCAGAAAACGGGCTTTCTCACCTGCCGCGCTGGTGGTTCCGGGAAGTGTGTTGTAGATAAAGAACTGCAGGCAATCCGCGCGATGCCCGCTGGCCGAATCCTGGATATGGGCGATCACCTCATTGAGAAGCGCACCATCGTCAATCGGTTTAGGGTTAAGGCCCTGTTCTTTCCGGTTTTCGATTTCAGCGAGGTATTCGTCGTATAGGCTCATGATCATTTCCACATCGGGCAAGGGGCTGGAGGGCAGCTAAATTAAGGGAAGACTCGATTTGGCATACAATGGTATACACATCGACGGAATTCAAGGGCCCCGCTTGCGACATTCTGCCCACAACCGTTAGTCACAACGCTTCTGACACGGAATTCCAGCCGCATAAACCGGGCAAGTCTTTTGTATACAGGGGATAGTGGTGCCCCCACACGGACTCGAACCGCGGACCTACTGATTACAAATCTGTAGGATATGCCTCTATAGTATTGATAAATATACATTATTCCTGCATCTTGCAGATTTTTTCCACGATATACCCGATTAATTTCGCAAAAATTGTTCACTTTTGATCAACCCGACTGATGCTAAGGGCAACATCAGGGTAATTTGGGCGGCAACTTTGACATCAACACTTAAGAAGTCTTCGTCTGCAACCGCATTAATTTATTCGATTTCAGGAAATCAGATCTTCCAGAAACTCTGAAACTTCGCCGACGCCAGATATCCATAAATGATCCCTTGCGCGCGTAGCAGCCACATACAAGAGATGCCGCTCAGTATCATAGATTTCCTCAAGGGCTCTTTCGTCTGAGGCCAATGCAAGCCTACTTTCGGAGGGAATAACATCAGCTTCACAGCCGATAATTGCTACTGCACGAAATTCTCGCCCCTTAGCTTCGTGCATGATGTACCAATCGACGCCGGCAAGGTCAGCTGTCACTGCGGCGGCTCGCTCAGACAAAGAATGATCACGTACCAGAACAGCTATTTCGTTCTTCGCCAGACCTTCGTTAACCAACTCTTTGACCCACTGGTTTGCGGCTTTGGTTTCCGCTTCAATTTCATCAAATCTCTGCAAAGCAGGTTTTGGGCCGTGGAAGACTGAAGTGACGCCCAGTCTACGGTCTTCACCACCGTCAGCTTCCAAAAGTCTAGAGGGCAGCAAAAGGTCAGACTTTGATCGAATTTGATGTGATGTCCTATAGTTAACCTTCAAGCTCCGTGATCTACCGCGAATGTCGACACCAGCAGCCTTCCACGGGAACGGCGACCTAAAGATACGCTGACCAATGTCACCTGCGAAAAATAATCCATTCGGCTTGTTCCCTGCAATCGCCGCAATCAATCTCAATTCGGGAACCGAAATGTCTTGGGCTTCATCTATCACGATATTGTCGTACGGCGGCGATGCCATGTTCTGGGAGAGTTCGTAAAGCAGTCCCGAGACAGTTAACTTGTTCGTACTGGACAGCCATTCCCTAACCTTGCCAAACACCTGCCAGGCTTCATCCCGCCTGCCTTGCGCCATACGAATTTTGCGCCCAAGACGTGGTAAATCCTGATACGTCTCTGCGTCTGTTACGTTCCATGCATCAACGATAAGACGCCACTCTTCCTGCAAGAACCCACGATCGATAGTGCAGCCGGTCTGCTCAATCGCCCTGCCGATTTGTGCCTCAACTTCTTGCTCCGAGGCAATACTCATGTCTCCAAGGCGTGCTATGCCAAGCCGTTTGGCTACTTCCTCGACCGTTGCGACATCTATTCGCTCATCAATATCCCTGCGGCCACGCGTCAATCGCTTGATCTTCTGTCTAAGGTCCTTGGCGAGGTTTTCGTTGAAAGTTGCGACAAGAACCCGGGCTTCTTCGTTTTCCCGCGCCAGACGTACTGCACGATGGATCGCGACTACGGTTTTGCCAGTACCAGCGGAACCAATGACGCGCGCAGGGCCATTGAAGTCCCTATCAACAAATTCCTGCTGCGCTGGGTGAAGAAAGACAGCCCAATCGTCCCATGGCGCTTCAAGCGCAGCCTCCAGTTCGTTCTCTCCGTCCAAAACTCGGAAACGTCTTTGGGCATCCGGATGCGCATATGGATCACTACCCTGTTCAACAAGGCGCACGACAGGTGGTTCACCAACAGCCGCGCACAACAATGCCTCAGATGCTTCTGAGGGCAAATGACCTGCGATGTCGAGCACTGTGTCCTCAGTCGCCGTTCTGACGGTTTCCAACCAATCTTCAGGGACACCCCAGCTTAGGAGTTTCTCGTCGCTTTCCCTTGCAAAGATGGGAGGCTTCTTGACAGCTTCTTCAACATACCGCTGGATCACGACGTCTTCGACGCGTTCTCGCAGTTCGACGATTTGGGCAGCACCGGTCTTCGGATGCGCTTCGACACGCCGTCGCTCTGCCCAAGCGTAAGCATCATCATGATGCCCAACCCATGCCAACAGCGTGGAACCGTCTTTCTTGTGCAGAACAATTCTGATGTCGCGGCTGACGCGTGCGGTCCAGAAGTTTGGATCGCGAGCGCGGTCCACGCGATGCAGCGACAGCCCGGGGTTTTCCGGATTAGTCTGAATGTCGAAGGTAGTGATTTTGATCTGTTTCTGTTCATCGCCCGAGAGGCGAGAAAGAGCCTTTGTGAAGCTGTCCGAAATAACAACTGTCATTGCGCAACCAACATATTTGCGTTTCCGGCTGCCAACATCATACCCCGAACACTTTCATGACTTCGTCGCCGAGGTGGTTGATCACCTTCACAGCAATCCGACCGGATTTCGGACGCGCAAAGGGGCGTGATTTTGTCAACTTGAGGCTCTCCCACGCCTCTTCGTCGATCTCGCCTTTCAAAGTCGATTTCAGCTGTTTGTAAGGCACATCCGCTCCAGGGAAGTATGCCTGCCGTACAAAGAAGCTTTCGCCTGAGTAATCCGTGTCGATGAACCAGCAGGCGATGTCTTTGGCATCAGAGCTTTCGACGATTCCCTTGGCAGGTTTAAAAATGTCCACACCAAGCAGATTGACCCGAACGCGATCGCCTTCTTCGATCACTTCAATATCGGGTTCGCCGAAGACGACGAACAGGTTTCCACCACCTGCTTTGAGATCGTCGGCCATATGCAAATCGGGGTTCATGCGCGCTTGAAGGATTGGTATGCGACCAAGCTTTCGGAAGTCTTGCGCATGGGCCTCGAAGTTGAATGCGCATGCAATGAGGACGTCAAAGCCTGCGTCTGAGGCCTCGCGGGCAGCAGCGACCAGATCTGCGCGTGCGACAGTGCCGTATTCAGGACCAAGGAAGATGCCCGCGCGGCGCTGTATGTCGCCCTCCATATAGGTGCCTTCTGCCGCGATCCATTCGCCTGGCCAAGCGGTCAGCGCATCAAAGGCAATGCGGTCCTCTTTCCCTGCCTGATGAACGCCAGCCTTGGCGAGGTTTTCCATAACAGATTTTTGGAAATTCTCTACCTCTTGCTCTTCTGGTAGGCGATCACCTTTGGCCGCTATAACTTCGTCGATCAGCTCGCCGTTTTGGTCCACCGCCGCCGTGCGATGCGGCGACAGGCTCTCAACCGTAAAGGGACCTGCCACACGAATGCGTTTCTTGTCCTCATAGGGTCTGTCGTAGAGGTATTCGAAGGCAGCCTTGGCGGCAATAGAAGCATCGATTTCGTTCTGTCTTTCGACCCGGGCAGTCCAGAAATCCGCCAACGCGTCTTTGGCAGCGTCGGGCCAGCCTTCCACGGAATCGCGCGGTATTTCCCATTCCATGAAGCCGTTGGCAGGCGTCATTTCGCCGGAGGGCAATTCGACCTCACCTGTGGCGGTGAAATCAATTTTCTGCCCTTTACGACCACCCGTTTCAACGGTGAAGGGGGTTGGGTTACCTTTCAACGCGGCGTTCAGAGCCGCACGCGCTGCTTCGACAGCGGGTTGGCGCTGCTCCCAAATCTCGTCAATCTCGGCGTTATTAGCGATGGATTTGAGCGTGATATGCGGCACGCGCTGGTAGACGAAACCTGCACGAATATCGCTATGGGTCGGTGCGTCACGCGGCGGTGTGCGGGTGATTTCGCCTTCTTTTTTCTGCCCTGCTTCGCTGTCTGCCAGCAAATAGTAAGGATATTTCGCCCCCATGATCCGCGCACGAGCAAGTGCGAGTGCCACCCGTGAGGTGTCAATTGTAATCCAGCGGCGGCCCCATTGCTCAGCGACGTATGCAGTTGTGCCGGACCCGCAGGTCGGGTCAAGTACCAAGTCACCTGGGTCAGTGGTCATGAGAAGACAACGCTGAACTACTTTTTCAGAAGTTTGCACCACGTAAGTCTTAGAACTGGATCCGCTAATCGAGGTGTCGTCCCAAGAGTTGGTTTTCCTAATTGCGGCAAAATCGTTAAAAAATCGGATGTACCCAATAGACGTTTTTCCCGGATGAACTCTATCCGCCGCAAGCAGCCTTTTCATACCAGTTTCACCAGTCTTCCAGACACCTCGGTTTGGACGAAACACTTGCCCTGATACCCAAACCGGGTAGCGAGTTTTGTCGACACCCGATTGCGAAGTGATATTGTCTACCCGGCAAATGCGATCATGAAGATCTTTGTGCAGATTATCTAAGTCGCCGTTAAACCCGCTTACAATTTCACCATCGTTCTTCTTAATCAATCTGTAGGCTGAAGACCCATCTCCGCCCACTTGCTTGAGTCCCAAAACTGGGCGAAATTTTTTCTTTGAAAAGTCTTTCGCAAACCAGATGAGATAGTCGCTAACTGCAGCCAAGCTTGTCAATTCCCCTGGGCTGCCCGCACCAGAAGTTTTCTTAAAATAGATTTGGCTTACAAAATTCTCCTCCCCGAAAACTTCGTCCATCAGAGCTCGCACCCGGTGTACGTTCTCATCTCCGATCTGGACAAAACAGCTTCCGCTCTCAGTTAGCAGATCTCGGGCCACCACTAACCTGTCACGCAAATAGCTGAGATAGGAATGTATACCGTCGCGCCATGTGTCTCGGAAAGCTTTTACCTGTTCTGGTTCGCGGGTCAGGTGATTGAGTTTGCCGTCTTTCACATCACGTGAGGTCGTGGACCACTGGAAGTTGGAGTTGAACTTGATCCCGTATGGCGGGTCAATGTAGATCATTTGCACCTTGCCACGCAGGTCTTCACGCGCAGACAGGCTGCTCATCACCTGCAACCCGTCTCCAAGGATCATCCGGTTCGACCATTTGCGGTTGTGGCGGTAAAACTCGACCTCCGCTTCCAAGTCTTCCTCGTCCAATCCAAAGTGGCCAAAAAGGTCGTCCGCCTGCTTGCGCCCCGAGCGCAGGTCTTCAATCAGCGCCTTGGGGTGAATTTGTTCTTGAAGGTAAATTGGCGGTGCGTCGGCTATCAACTCTTCCTGATCGAGGTCTTTGCCGCGCCAAATCAGCTGCGGATCAAGGTCGCGATTGCGGCGCTCGTATGCGACTTTGATCGGCGCGACGTCTTCGGGTGGAACGACGCCTTCGAGTTCCGCCGTAGGGATGTTGGTGCGGGTGTTGTCGTGGATGTGCGTTTCAACCGGAGTGGTCTTGTCGGTCATGCTGTCTCCTCCTCGCGCAGGAGCGCGGCAATTGCGGCGTCAAGATCGGGGCGGAAGTCTTCCACCGCGCGCAGTTCAGCGAAGGCCCAGCGGCCATACGTGCCAAGGCGGTTTACTGCAGGTATCCATTTGTTCTGCGTTGTCTGGGCCTTAAGCATCGCATCATGTCCACGATAGCCCTTAACCTCAACTATCAGAGTTGTCGGCGTGTCGCAGCGCAAGCGGATCAAAAAGTCCGGCCAATAACGGCGCGCTTCGCCTTCCATAAGGTACGGCACTTCAAACCCGAGGTTGTGATTGCGTGCGTAAGCTTCGACATCCGGGTGCGTGTCCAGGATTTGAGCGAAGCGGGTTTCCCAGTTGCTGTCCGTTACGATCCAGTTGACGTGGCTGCGACGTTCATCGGCCCAGTGGCGGCTATCGCTGGACGTGGTGAAGTTCACTCCCATTGTACTGCCTTCGGGCTCGAACGGATCGAGCACTGCACGGATGATTGGATCACCACCCGGGCGATCGACCAACGCCGCCATCAAGAGATCGCAGACTTCATCCGTTAGTTGCCGGTATAGAAGCTGTGCTGGCTCGGTCCCGTCTTTGCATTCCAGCAATCCGGATTTAAGCCATTGCAGCACGATGCGTTTTGCGTCGTTGAAGAGGTGCATTTTGGGCGCTTGATTGGGGTCGCGCAGTTTTTCGGTGACCCAGTAGCTGGCAATCTTGTAGCCAATCTCCGACATGCGTTTTTGCTGAAGGTATTCTAGTGTAACGTCGTGTGGTTCACCGATGATGCCTGACATTCGCACTTCTGTTGCGCCCACGCGCTCTGGCGTCATCACGTACGGCTCCATTGCCGAGAAATCGACGGCAATCCGCTCTTTCGGGAAGTCCACGCGATACCCCTCGACGCGAGGAAATATCATTTCAAGAGCGTCCCGATCCGGTGTCACGGCATGCACCTGTACAACGGGGCGTGGCGGTGATGGCGGAGCGGGTCTCGGCTGGTCCGAGAAGTTCAGTCCGTCGATTCCCATGATGTCAGCGTACTCGACTTGAAACAGCCCGCTCTCAGGGTCGATGTCGTAGGACAAGCGCCGAAGGGCACGCCCAATGACCTGTTCGCATATCAAGCGAGAGCCAAAGGCGCGAAGGCCGAATATATGTGTGACGTTGTTGGCATCCCAGCCTTCGGTCAGCATCGAGACAGAGACGACGCAACGCACTTGTTCGCCAAGTTTACCTTTGCGCCCGACCGTGTTCATGACTTCGCGAAGGATTTCAGCGTCGGAGATATCGCCCGCAGCTGCACCTTCGCGTTGCAGTCGTTCGCGCCGGAACGCTTCAATTTCCTCACCGTGCGCCTCGCGAAATGACTTATCGATTTCGTCACCGCTTTCGAGCGCCTCGCTATCGATCAAGATGGAGCGTGGTCGGTCGAGTTTCTGGTCATGGTCATCAAAATTTCGGAACAGGTCCAACGCGCCTTGCACGACCGTCTCTTGATCGTTTTCGTCCGTGCGCGTGTAACCCGCGATGTAGTCGCGTAGCATTTCGGAGTTTGTTGTGTTGTTGCACACGACAATGAAAACGGGTGGGACGCCGACACCATCACGCTCCCAGAGGCGATATGTTTCTTCATAGTGGCCATACAGCGCATCTAGGGCAGTCTTTACTTCAATGGGTAGTTTCTGGGGGTCGGGGCGCGTTTCGCCTTTGGCTTTTTTTGGCATTCGCTTGCCAATAGTCTTCCAAAGATCTCGGTAAATCACCTGTTGCCCATCAGGTCTATTGTCGGAAACCGGAACGCGCGGAAGCTTAACAATTCCACATTCGATAGCATCCATAAGGGAGAAATCTGTCATCACCCATGGAAACAGCGTTCCTTCCGGCCAATTTGATCCCTGCAGAAAGAACGGCGTTGCGGAAAGATCATAAACAATCTGAACGCCTTGGACGCGATTTAGAGCCTCAATCCCCGATAGCCACAATCGGGCTTCCTGTCGTTCCTCTTTTTCCTCACGGCTTAGTTGTTCATCGCCTTGTATGGGGCGCTCACGATAACAATGATGCGCCTCGTCATTTATTACAACGATGTCCTTCATGCCCATCAAATCGCCCATTACTCGCTGGACCATCTGACCTTCAGTTTCAATGGTTGAGATACCTTCGCCATGACCTTCCAGCGCTGCGCGAGTTCCCTTTGCCACCTGCACTGTTTCACGCAACTTGAACGCGTGATAGTTCGTAATCACGATCTTGGCGCGGTTCAAATCAGTCAATAGATCCCGCGGTACGAGACTGAGTTTCGTGTAATAACTGTCAGTGTCATTAGGTTGCAAAACCCTTAGCCGATCTCGGATCGTTATACCGGGTGCAACGATCAAAAAACCTTTTGAAAACCTTTTTGAGTTCGGGCTGCGAACAGCATTTAGCGCCTGCCAAGCGATCAGCATCGCCATAACAGTTGTTTTGCCAGCACCGGTCGCAAGTTTGAACGCAACTCGCAACAGATCAGGGCGTGACAAGTTTTGCGGCTTTCCATCCGCCTGCAGCGCAGTATTGTTTGCCACATTCAACGCACTTAAGAAACGACGCCCTCGCTTGCCAACTTGCGGAGCAACTTCTGCCAACCAGATCGCTGCTTCGACAGCTTCTAGCTGGCAGAAAAATGGACGGATTTGCTGCGTTTCGTCTAGCTGCAGCTTGCGCCAATGTTGCAGCAATCGTTGAGTTATCGGCGTAACTTTCCATTGTGTAGGATTAGGCAGCGCCCGCCAGGTATCAAGCTCTTGGCGAAGCTCGTTTACAACGGCCGTTGGATTGAACTCGGTGGTACTGGTGGAAAGGGTTTCTTCGAAGACCATGCTGCCTTGGTCCGATGACACTGTTGCAGCGGCTCCCGGCAACGCGGACCAGAGATCAGACGACCTTCTTCGATTTATGATAATGTCGTTTGGTCTTCCGTTAGGATCGAGCTCCCAATGCTGATCTGGGTGCTGATATGGAGAATTGAGTATCGGTTGCTCAAAAAACTGCAAAGTGCCTCCAGTGTGTGCTCGCTTGGCAAACTTTTTGCTTAGATCTTAAGACGGTTCACGCTGAAGTGGAAGCGCCACCAAGAAAATTTCAAGGCAGCAGTAAACACAGGTGCTCAAGTGAGAATATGCTATCTTAGTGACGTAGCTCCGGCTCAAATCTCACTGTTCTTTGGTGAAGCCGTATTGATCACGCGGGTCATCTTGATCAGACACAGATTGTGAGCAAGTCTCCAAGCCGAAATTTGATTGACATACCGCACGCGCGTGCGTCAATCGAGAGCGGCGGGTAGCCAGGGGGTGGCCCTGGGAGATTGTACTGGGCTTATGGTGTGCAACCCAAATACCGGCCGCGAGGTTTCACCAGCGGATGAGCTACTGATTGTATATCAGTGGATTAAAAGCCTGGAAATCTGTGTTTTATGAGGCGATCAACGATTTTGCGAGGTATTTTCCAGACTAAGTCCACTAATTTTGGTGGGTCTGCGGCTTAGTTCTCCACCAATCGCGCTTGCAAAGCGATGTAACGGCGGGGAGTTCATGCATGAACCAGCAGGGCCTGTAGCAAGGCGCGATAGGCGCGATGGTCGATTTGCCCTCGGAGCAGGTCACGCACAACTAACTCCAGTCTGGGCCGATCGTGTGGGTCGTTGAGCGCATGGACCATGGCCGCTGCGACCCGCAATTCCTCTGGGGATGGTGGGTCACAGTCTAGGGATTTGCGAGCCATTGTGCGGGCGCGGTTTAGTTCGCGCTTTCGCTTTCCGTATTCGGTGGGCCGTGGAGCGTTCTTTTCCGCAGCGCCTGAGTGGAACCAGCAGAAGCCATTCGGGGACTTCTTCCATGCTGTTCGACCGCAGGATGGCCGGGCGCAGGTCGGGGGTGCATCAGGACCGCCGAATTGCGTTTTGTGCCTGTGTTCAGCAAGTGCCCGCAATTGATTTGGGTGAGGCTTCTGCTTGAGCGCGGCTGGGGAGTGGATAGACACCGTGATTGATCCTTTTGCGCCGCCGTGAAAAGCATTAGCTGACGAGCGAGATTGATACCTGATTTGACCTTTTTTGCTTTAGTGCATCTGGTTTGGTTCGTCAGGATAGCTCGGGATGTGCGACCGGTCAAAAATGCCCGGTGCTAGTCTCGGCCACAGGCGCAGGTGACAGATTTCGACTAAAAACGCCCGGTAGGGGGAAGGGCAAGCATGTCATACATGTACCCCCTAAACGACATGAAAACACATGTGTGTGGGTTGCTTCTCCCTTCCCCCCTTTATCTCCCTTCTTGTTTCTCTTTTCCCTATTTTACTGGGGTCTCTTGCGTTGTTCAGAGGGGGGAAGATAGGGGAAATGACAAACCGGCGGTCGGCGCCACCTACTTAAAAACCGGGCGAAGAAATTCCATCTTCCCGCCCACATCCCCCTTAAATGGGCGGCACAGCCTACTTCAGTTTGCGTTTGGCAAGAACGGTCAACCCTTCCGATGACAGCTTGTAACCAGTCGCGGTTCCGCCATCGACGCTCCCCTTGTCGATGTGTCCACGGTCCAAAAGGTTTTCGATGGCTTTGCGAACTGCGTCCCCTGAAACGGGTTCGGATCCGCTGGACGCAGAGTTCCGACACGCGTCCACCAGCGACTTGTGTTTTACGACCTTTTGGCCATCTTGGCGGCGTTTGCCCAGCGTCCGCAGAACACGTAGTTCAACCTTGTCTTCCTCTGTAATCCCGATGTGTTCTGAAGCATATTTGATGAGGTCGAGAACCGACTGTCGTGTCACAGCGACCGCCGCATTCGCTGCGACCTCAGTCAAAGCAATAGTGGGCTTGTCCGGGTCTGACATGTCCAGAGCGGCGTCGCCCGTCATTGCCGCTTCGCCCGCCGCGATGACCAGCGCAACCCGGCGCGAGTTCTGGTAGGCGCGGCTGTAGATGGTCCGGGCCTTGTCGTCTGCCTCTGCGTTGGCTTCAGCCGCAGCGTTTTCGCATTCATCGTCAAAGGCGAGCATGACAGCTTCCGCCTCGGGCGTCAGGGCAAGGTCTATGACGCCGTGCCCGGTCCCTACGAACGGCAACATCCCTTTCCGGTCAAACAGCCAAGTCAATGCATCCTCAACTTCCTTTGGTAAGACCGTCCCGTTCTTGTTCACCGGACCATTTGCGCGTTTGCGGTGCCAGTCCCCAAAGAACCATAGCGCCCGGGCCACAGATCCATCGTCAACCGCGTCAGCGGGCAGCCCCTTTGCCAAAACCTTCGGTTGCGCGTCTCCGAGAACGACCAGATATGCTTCATCAACCTCGGGCCTTGGCTTGGTCGCCAGCTTTTGCCCTGCGATATGGTAATCAGAATAGGTGATAATCATCTGGTCCGAGACTTCTGCAAGCGTCGTATTTTTTCCAGATTTTAAGTTTTGCAGGTGACGCCCGAGTTCATCGAACAGGAGGACACCACGCGGGCCGATAGGGGCGTTTTTCACATCAAGAAAACAGTTATGTAGCGCGGGCTGGGACCGAACACGCCGCCAAAGCACGTCATATGGCGTTAGCGCAGAAGCCAGCTTCAACATGCGCACTGCGTCCTGTTTCCCGCTGGTGCTGGGCATAATGATGTTTGCGTAGAGGTTGCCGTAATTGTCGTCCGCCCGGTCGAACTTGAAGGCCATTCCCACGGCCAGAGAAACCGAAGTCAACGCGCCCACTAAAGCTGGAGCCGGGTCGGGACGCCATGCTGTGTCGTACCCCCAGCGGGCAAATGAACCGACAAGCCCAGGAACGTCCTTGAGCGGGTCGAACACCCCAACGCTAAGTCCGCCCGCCGGGCAATCCAACCCCGCGATGTGAGCAAATCCATCGTCCGTGGTGTCGTATTCCAGTTCATCGAAGTCCGGCAAGGGCCGGTTCCCGTTTGCAGCCCGCGCTTTCGCCTGTTCTGCCCATTTCGCGTCGTCCATTTCAATGGCGTCGAACTCCTGTGCCGCTTCGGGCTTCTGCACCCGGGCAGCGTCCCGGCGGCAGGAACGCGGTCCACCATCTTTATACATCGTCCCGTGTTCGAACTGGTCGTGCAAAGCCCAAGCGATGAAGTCGTAGGTCGTGGCGTCCCCAGTCCTGTCCAGTATTTCACGCTCATGGAGGGATAACCGGCGGGCTACGGAGAACTGCAAGGCACTGGCAGATAAGTCGTCCAGACCATTCACATCCCCCGCCCAGCGTTTTGCCAACGGCGCGTCTCTTGCCAGCAAATCAACCAAAACCTGCTCTGCGTTGTCAGGCTGTTTCCAGTCTCGCAGGGGGCCAGTCCCCAGACCGCCGTTCTTGACCTTCCAGCGGTCCATCAGATCTTGGCAGATCGTATCCGGGATCTCTGCCAGCGGGCTGTCATCCAACAGCTTGTAACCTTCACCAAAGGCAATCCAGCCACCATCGCCCCGGCTGTCCAACCCTTCGACAATCTCGACCCCACCCGGTGTGTCCTCTCGCCCAGCGGGCAGTTTCATAATCCAGTGCTCACCGCCTGAAATCGTTTCGTGCTTCCGGGTGGGCTTATCCAGCCCATTGTCCTTTAGCCACTGCTCCGCTGCAACGCCCCCGTCTTGCGTCTTATAGCGGTCCAGATCGAAGGCAAACAGGTCACCGCCCATTGCGATGCCGAAGCCGTTGGCTTCGTGCCAGTTGTCGAAATCCTCAACCTGCAAAGACGCGTTCAGATGCCCATTGCGCGTCAACGGACGTTTCGCGTGGCCACCGCCAGGTTTGGCCGAAATAAGAATGGGAAACACCGACAGGCGCATTCCAGTTGCTTTGCGTGCGGCTTCTTTCCAGTCAGTGGCATTCGCCTGCGACTGTTCTTGAGGATTGTCAATTTGTGCCATAGCTTCAGCTTCCTGCCTTAGATAGATTGATGTGGTGTCTGGAACGCCCGCGCGGCTGTAGCGTCGTCGTATCCACCCACCTCCAAAAGGTCAGCTATGGAATTTCCATGTATGATGGTCGCACCACCAATTTTGAAAGATTTAAGTTGGCCGTTGCGGATCAGCTTGTGGGCCATCGCGCGGCTCAAACCGAAGTGCTTGCACCACTGCGCCAATTTCATGTGCGGGTGCCGCAGGTTCAGCGGGTTGTTTGTATTGGTTTTCAAGGTTTCGCTCCAATTTTGGGGCGAACGTCCTTCGCGTAAGGTAGTTTATGTTCCCAGCAGTTGCCAAGCTGGTGCGCGCGGGCGCCTTCCGCGCGGGCTCGTTTGGTGGTCGGTGCGTTCCCCCGCCGGCACAAGTCATTCGCGATGTATGATGTGGTTCAGATAAAAACGTCGGTGGTCTGTTGTCAATACAAAAACAAGAAAAATCGTTTTTTACCAATTTGTTACCGGAACACCCTTGACAGTTCATGGCCTCCTCAGTGCTCATGCTGAGCGCGATATCAACGATTTGCCTCCCTTTGCCTGATCCGATGCCTTGCTCTACGTGTTTCCTGGTGATCGTAGTGCTCTTTCATGTGGTCTAACACCTCTCCAGCCCAAGTGTCTTGAAGCATGGTGAACACCTCTAAGTGAGCGCGATCGCCGAACTCGCACCAAATCCAATACAGCATGACCATTACGGGCTCATGCAGTTGTTTGGTCTTACCGTCAAATTCGCTTAGTTTCGCCAATTCGCCGACAACCTCTTTCGCCCGTTCGATGGTTAGTTGAGTTTGAGGTCTAACGACCCGTCTGCTGTCGGGTTCTCCCAAAAACAGCAACCTAAACCGATAACTTGCACAAGTTGTACAGTGCATTTTGATGCACCATTTCTCGTCTACCGCTCTTTTGATACCATCCGCGATAACGCGACGTGGAAACTCACCTGATTTCAACCACTCGTCGCGACGCTTGCGAAAGAAACGATCCAACGCAATTCTTAAATCGCGTTTCAAAGCTCCTGCTATTTGTGTGCGCTCGAGGTCTGTTAATAGCATTTCAAAAGACAGATCGTCGCGACGCCGCAACGGGCGCTGGGAAAACCGATAGTCAGAAAGTTCTGAAAGATATTCCCAGAAGTATGAAGACAGCCGTCGCTTGGCCAACTTGTCAAATTCTGAATTGGGCATCTCGTACCCCTGCGCAACTTGCCAATTTGACAGGTCGGCCAGAATATCCATGGAAGTTACCACTTGAAAGCCGAGCGCGAGCGTTGCCCCGGAGTTTGTGACGTGATCTGGGCCGCCAAAAGAAACCTGTCGGGACCGTCTTGTCTCATCCGTCATTGTACTTTCCTCGTATAAACGCCTTCACGCGCCCACTAAATCTTGGCGGGTGTCCTGCAGCGATACCACGTTCTCAGATGCAATCGCGTCCAGATGATCCGCGTGCGACTGCCACCAGTCCTTGGCTTCATCATTCAGGGTAGCGTGGTTGTATGTATCTCCTGCTCCGTTGTTCGGTGTATGGTTAAGCATTCGGTCCCGAACGTCTTGCCGCGCTTTACTTTCCGCCAGCCAAGTTTCCGCCATGTGACGCATGGAATGCGGGGTTAGACCGTGGGCGCGGTTGTCTTTTACCCGCTGCTTACGGAAGGCCGCTTCTGCGCTGTTTATGGTGCGGGGCTGGGTTGGGTTTTTAACCTGCGGGAAGACGTAATCTGTTTCGATGCCCGCGCTGTCCTGCGCGTCCCTGCGGGCTGTCAGGATCGACATGGCTTGTTTGGGCAAAAGGATAAAGTGCGCTTTCCCGTTCTTGGCTCTGTCGCTGGGGACAGTCCATGTGGCGCGCTTCAGGTCCAGTTCCGCCCATCGCATGTGGGTTACTTCTTGGATGCGAGTGAAGGTCATAGCCTTCAGGCGGAACAGGTCGCACAGTTCCTTCGGCAGGGACGGAAACAGGGACGTGACCACCCATTCCTTATCCGCAGCCGTGGGGACGTATGTCTTGTTCTGGTGCCCGACATTTGCCGCGCGCGTCGGGTCGGGAAGATCAGGCCGCAGCCATGTCTTTGTTGCGTTGGCTGTCTTAAGCTTCTTGTTTTTGCCAGTCGCGGTCTTGAAGACAGTGCGCAGCACAATAACGATTTTGGATGCAGTGTTGGTTTTCCCTGCGTCCATGAACGGCTGGATAATGGCTTCCACCTGTTCCGGCCCGAACTTCTCTGCGGGCAGGTCCGCATAGTGGGTCAAGACGTAGGCCGTCAGGATGCGTTCGTCTTCGGTTGCGGAACGCGGACGCTTGTGGGAGCGGGCGTATTCCATCAAGTAGCGCCGGACCAGTTCTGCCATGGTCAGGCTCGACACTTTGCTATCTATGCCTGCGCGGTCCTTTAGGACGGTGTTGGGGTGTCTACCGCTGTTCCGGGCAGTGCTGAGATCGTTCCATACGTCCCGCGCCTCGGAAACGGACAGGTCAGGAAATGTGCCGAAGGCTATTTCAATCTGTTTGGTCGTAGTAGGGTCGGTCGTGCGATAGAGCCACTTGCGGCCTGTGCGCTTGCCGTGCCGCATCAGAAGACCGGAACGGTTTGGGTCGAGAAGGACACCGCCCGGGGCGACGGCGCGGTATTCAGCGTCGGTTAGTTCGACGCGGGCCTTAGCGTTCAGAATATCGCGGGCTTGTTCCAGTGTAGAGCGAAGGGGACCGCGCTTTCCGTCCCGGGGGTTCAGGTTTAATGCAGCTTCGATATGCGCGAGAATTTCCCGGTCGCGCTGGGCTTGGGTGATCTTGGTCATGTCGAATCTTCTATCTGGTTCGATCTAAAAGCTACGTATCAAAGCCATATTTTTCCAGAGTTCACCCACAAATTCATCACTAATGATAGGCAGGCATCACTACTTTGACCCGTGGCAGCCCACCCAAGCACTTTGCAGCTTTAATGATAACATTTTGTTTTTATGGAGAATTTTAGTGGTGCCCCCACACGGACTCGAACCGCGGACCTACTGATTACAAATCAGTTGCTCTACCAGCTGAGCTATAGGGGCACTGGACGTCGATTACTGCCTCTGGTTCTGGACTGCAAGACTCATTTTTTTCTTTTGTCGATGATTTTTGAATCCCAACGTCAGGCGCCCCTGCCGCGCCACATCAGTGCACTGGTTTGACTGTCAGCTACACAGCCTGTAACCCGGCGGACGAGGCAGAAGAAGCAGGGGCAAAAAGCGAATATGCAGGTTGCTATCCACGCAGGAGCCGCATTCACCGGCGAAGGCAGATTGTTAAAAGCTCTAAGAGCCCACAAATCTGTGCTGACCGAGCATGGTGTCGCCGCTTTTGGCCCGCGCCAATACAAACAAGCCTTCAAGCCGACCTTCGCAACATCCGAGCCGCAGTTCCTGACTCCAGAAGAAACCAGTCAGGTTCGCGCCGGCCTGACATCAGACCCGAGCATTCGCCGGGCTGTGTTCCAAAGCAATGCACTGATTGCAGACTCAAAAGCGGCTATTCAGGACGGGCAATTCTACCCACGCGCCGGAAAGCTAATGTCCGTTTTGGATCAGGCGCTCGAAGACATTCGGATCGACTTCTTCTTTGGCTTAAGAAACCCAGGCACGTTTATTCCTAAACTACTAATGTCTCTGCCGGACGAAGACAGGGAAAATATCATCCGCAATACAGACCTGAGCTGCCTGAATTGGATCGGAATGGTCGACGACATCCGCGACATGGCTCCGGGCGTAAACATCACCTTGTGGAGCAACGAGGAATCGCCTCTGATTTGGGGTGACATTTTGCGAAAAATGTGCGGCCTGCCAGAGGATGTGACACTAGAAAAAGAGTACAACTTTCTGCTTTCCCTTCTGGATGAAGCGGGAAAAGAAAAGGCAAATGCGCTTTTGAATGCCAGACCTGACGGGGAACAAACGGGCATACGCTATGCTCTGGCGGACATCTTGGAAGATCACGCCCAACCGGAGCTTGTAGAGGAAGAACTCGAACTTCCGGGCTGGAGCACAGACATCGTGGATGCGTTTTCCGAGCTTTATGAACAGGATCTTGAAAGGCTGGAATCAATGCCAGAGGTCCAGTTGTTAAGGCCCTGAGCCCAGAAAAATTGACCCGCCCAAGCGCTGCGACCTGCGATCAATCAGCCTTTCTTGACCCGAGATAGAAAATCCACCAGTCGCGGTTCGGCTGCCCACCCGGATCGCGGTGTCCTAGAAGGCAAAGCCTGAACGACACCGCAAATTCGAAACCGTCAGCTCATACCCAACGCTTCTTTGTACATCTCCAAAACCGCCTCTTCTTCTGCGATATCGTCTTTGTCGCGTTTGCGAAGAGCAACCACCTTGCGCATGACCTTGGTGTCGTAGCCGCGTGCCTTGGCTTCGGCCATGACTTCTTTCTGCTGCTCTGCGATATCTTTCTTCTCGGCGTCCAGACGTTCAAACCGTTCGATAAACTGACGCAGCTCTCCGGCGGTAACGCGATAGTTGGCGGCGGCCTGATCTTCGGTCATGTCTTCCATTTATTCTCTCCCAGAGGCTGAAGTCTGCTGCCGCAAGTCGGCACTAAGCCGGATACATGGCCGCAGCACCCGCCGCAAGCGCACAATCGGGCATCGGACTTGTGCGATGCACAGGTATCCGATAAGCGCAAAGAAACTCTTTGGCCTGATGCGGAAAACCATGTTCGAAATCATCACCTGGGGCGGAGCCGCCCTGTCGCTTGCCGGACTGTTGGGACTCGTCTGGTGCATCCTGCACGTGATGAAAGCGCGCAAATCCGGCCTGTCCGACGACGAACTGCGAGCAACAGTTCAGGGAGTATTGCCTTGGAACCTGGCCTCACTCTTTCTGTCCGTGATCGGGCTGATGCTAGTTATTCTGGGTATCTCATTCAGTTAATCCCACGGCCTAAACCGGCAAATTATCGAACTGAGCCTCCATCGCGTCCTCGCACAAGGCTGCATCCAGACGACGCAGGCGCGAGGGGATATGCACACCCTGCTGACGCATCCGTTCAATTACCCTTGTCACGCTTGGCTGAAGCGCCAGGCGGGTTTCAAGACACGCACCCTGCAACTTTTCTTCAAGCTGCTCGGCTTCGAAATATAAATTAATTGTAGACATCTCCATCCTCCCAAATGGTGCGTTATCTACCCACATATAGGTAACCGTTTTAAGACCTGCTGACCTTAACCCGAGGACACGCGAAAACCCGCCTGTCTGAAATACGGTTTCGGCAGTCACCTGCGGAATGGTTAAATTCTAGGCCGATCTGAATTACCCTGCCTTGACAAACATCAATTCACGGATTCTTTATCACTATACATTCCGAAATTGATATACGAATAAAGCAGTCTGACGGAGGGCAAAATGACACCAAAGGTGAAAGCGTTTTTTGACACCGATACATTTACTGTGTCCTACCTTGTGCAGGAACCCGAGGGGACGGCCTGCGCAATTATCGACAGTGTCCTGGACTTTGACCATGCATCCGGCCGGACAGACACCAGTTCAGCAGACAAAATAATCGAGCATGTTCAGGCTAACAGTTTGAAAGTCGAATGGATTCTGGAAAGTCATGTCCATGCCGACCATCTGTCAGCAGCCCCCTACCTGCAACAGAAACTGGGCGGTAAAATCGGGATCGGAGATCAAATCGTCACCATTCAGGAGACATTTGGAAAAATCTTCAATGAAGGGACCGAGTTCCAACGCGATGGCAGTCAGTTTGACGCCTTGTTCCGCGAGGGCGACAGCTTTCACGTGGGCCAAATGCGGGGTGATGTTCTGCATACGCCCGGCCACACCCCGGCCTGTTTGACCTATGTCATCGGAGATGCGGCCTTTGTGGGGGACACGTTGTTCATGCCCGATTTCGGGACGGCACGATGCGATTTTCCGGGCGGGTCATCGGAAATGCTGTTTGCGTCGATCCAGAAAATCCTTTCGCTGCCTGATCAGACACGCATCTTCGTCGGGCACGACTACAAGGCACCGGGCCGCGACGAGTATGCGTGGGAAACAACAGTCGGAGAGCAGAAGGCGCTCAATGTTCATATCGGCCAGGGACGATCGGTCGAGGAGTTCGTCAAAATGCGCGATGCACGGGATGCGACGCTTGGCATGCCTCGTCTGATCCTGCCTTCTCTTCAGGTCAACATGCGCGCGGGGCAGATGCCTCCTGCCGACGAAGAAGGCGATGTTTTCCTAAAGATTCCAGTGAATAAACTGTGAAGCCAACCAATACGTGGAGAAAAAAGAACCATGCAACTGGAATGGATTTGGGGGTTGGCCGGGGGCTTGTTGATCGGTCTGGGTGCCGCCGTTTATCTGCTTGGGAATGGCCGGATCATGGGGGCCAGCGGCATCTTGGGCGGTTTGGTCGACAATAGTGATCGCACCTTGGAACGCCTGGTCTTTGTTGCAGGGCTTGTAGGAATGCCCTTGCTTCTTCGCCCGTTGATGTCACCCACACCCCAGACCCATCTGACCGGCAATATTGCTGTCATCATTTTCTCGGGACTGCTGGTTGGGATCGGCACCCGGATCGCCAATGGATGCACGTCGGGACATGGGGTCTGCGGGATATCGCGTTTCTCGCTGCGCGGAATTGTGGCGACGGTTATCTACATCGCTGCTGGCGCGATCACACTCGCGGTTCTGCGCCACATGTGGGGGGTGATCTGATGCGGTTGCTGATCTCTTTGATCGCCGGATGCCTGTTTGGCGCAGGTCTGCTGATCTCGGGCATGACGGACACCACCAAGGTTCAGGGGTGGCTGGACGTGTTCGGGAACTGGGACCCGACACTGGCCTTCGTGATGGGTGGGGCAATTATCCCAATGCTGTTTGCCTGGCGGATGACAGAACATCGTCGCCCCTTGGTCGGGGGAACCTTTCCGACCATGTCTCCGCCCGAGTTGGACCGGCGACTTGTCGTAGGCTCCGTTTTATTTGGCATGGGGTGGGGATTGTCCGGGCTGTGTCCGGGGCCTGCCATTGCCTCGGTGACCTATGGCGGCGTTGGCGGGCTAGTGTTTCTGGCCGCAATGATCGCCGGAATGTACGCAGCGCCGACTGTGGGGGCGCAACTGGACAGAACTGCAAACGCAGCCTAATCAATTGGGATGGAGATTCGCCGCATTACACCCCGCTACGCCGTCTCGCCGCAAATTACGGTCGAGGATGTTTCAGCCATAGCCGAAGCCGGATTCGTCAAGGTTATTTGCAACCGGCCAAACACAGAAGTTCCGTCAGACATGCAGTCAGACGCCATTGGCGAGGCCGTCCGTGCCGCGGGTTTGGATTATGAGGTTCTGGAACTGACGCATCAGACCATGACACCCGAAAACGTCGCCCGTCAGCGCGAGTTGGCCGAAAGTTGCAGCGGACCGGTGCTGGCGTATTGCGCATCAGGCACGCGGTGTTCAGTTATCTGGGCCCTTGGACAATGCGACCGGATGAGTACGGACGATATTCTGGACGCAACAACCAAGGCAGGCTACGCGCTGGAAAACCTTCGCCCCACGCTTGATCAGATTCGCAACGTGGCTGGGTAAGCCCTATGGATCAGGTCACCTGACCTGCGTCATCGTTCAGGCCAGCCAGCTTCGAAATTTCAGCGGCGATCTGATCTGAGTCGCCGAACTGCAACGTGCTGTCGATGGTGTCGATCGCATGTGTGTCTGTGTGAATGGGTTCTACGGACAGCTCTGTCGATGGTTGAATTGCCGACGTTCGTGCCTCAAGGAAATCCTGAGTCTCGGCCTGTGACGGCACATCCTGCGGCTCATATTCGTTCAGGCGAATTGCCCGCATTCCACCGGATTGCCCCAAACGCCCAACTGCTGTCCGAGTCCTGTCGATCGTCAGCAATTGCGCACGGTCAAGACGTGCTCCGGTCAAAGGCACTACATCCCCCGCTGCAAGCGCCGAAAAAGAAGCCAGGGGTAAAGCCATTTGGCAAATCACAGTATTCAACTCTGCGCGCAGCACGCCCGATGCCTGTTCGATATGCGGCCCCGAATCCCCACTAGGTTCGGCATCTGCTGGATCCTCCACTTCGGGAAGAAGAACCGAAATCCGGCCCTGTCGCAAACCGCCGCCCAGCTCGACCGTTAGATCATATGAAACATACGCATCCTGCGTCATAGCCAATGACAGCGCCCGAAGATCAGGCAGCCGCAACTTGTACTGATACCCTGTCAGGCTTGCCTGTTCACTGACGGTTTCCACCAACCGTGCCGCGCGGGTGCATGCGTCTTCGATCATGGGCGCAACCATCGCGGCATCCGTATCGGTAAAGGCCCGTGGCGTTGGTGTCGTTGACGTCACCTCACCAATAGTCTGCACTTGAACGATGGCCGAAACGGTTTCCAAATCCATACAGACCGCTGCCGAAAGCCCTTCGTTGTTCAGAAGATGCAGCAACAACCAATTGTCACCGGCAAACCCCGCAAGCCCGTCGGCTGATCGAGATGCCCGTCTTGCCGCGATGACCGACAACGGCAATTGCACACGATCCGCAGCGGTACGGGCAAGTGCCAACCGCAAAGCGCGAAGAATGGAATTCGTCTGACCGCCGCGTTCATCCTGGCTTGCAGATACTTTTTTTGCCAAAGCTGTGGTGACCGGTTGTGTCATGCCTGGAGCCGTCAATCGTAAATGTGCCTATGTTCCGGTCTACTCCGGCAAAGGTTACGAATGCCTTTACGCCCGTCTTATTGGGCTGCTTGTCTATAAGCCAGTGGCACCTGTACGCGGAAGGCTGCTCCGCCCTGCCCTGGCAAATAGCTGATATCGCCCCCAAGACGCTGCATGATCTCGCGGCAGATCGCCAAACCCAAACCGGCCCCGCCTGCCTTGTCACCGCCTACACGCGCGAATTTTTCGAACACCATGGACCGCGCCTCGGCTGGAATACCGCTGCCGTTATCCGCAAAATCTATAACGACTTGGCCGCCTACATCATGCGCTGAAATGGTCAGGACCGGGTCAACCGCATCGCAGTATTTCTGCGCGTTGGAAATCAAGTTGATGAAGACTTGCCCCAAACGATCCAGATCGGTGTGAAGCGGAATGCGTTCGGACGCCTTCGAGCGCCGAACAGTGAGGGTTTTGCTGGTGCCCGCCAACGCGCTCGATACCGCCCGATCCAGAACCGAGCGCAGGGTATCGCCTCCCATATTCAGGCTGACCTGTCCGCTTTCCAAAACGCTCAAGTCCAGCAGGTCATCCAGCAATCGCGTCAGCCGCAGCGCCTCGTCGTGGATGATTGCGGCATAGCGCGTCTGTTCTTCATCAGTTAAACCGTCTGTGTCCCGCATGATCTCGGAAAACGCCCGGATCGAGGTCATCGGTGTACGAAGTTCATGACTGACCTGACTAAGGAAGTTGTCTTTCTGCTGCGATATCTGGGTCAACTTGGTATTCGCTTCGCGCAGTTGCCGGGCTGTGCGGCTAAGTTCGGCAGATTTCACTTCTAGCTGGCTGGAGTATTCCAGCAATTGCGCGGATTCGTCGGCCACGGCCAAAAGGTCCTCGACCGACACCGAAGACCCGCCGACAATCTGGCCGATCATGGCGTGCGCCGTCGCGGCCCCGACCGAGCCGCTCAATTCCCGTTCAAGCCGTTCCAGAAAGGCGGGGGTTGGTTCGGGCAGACTGGATCGTCCGCCTTGTTGTTCAGCTTCGGCCTGAAAGAACTCCTGCGCGGGACCGGCCCCCAGTATGCGCTGGGTCATGATCATCAGGTCCTCGCTTTGCGCAACAGACCCGTTCCACCCACGCGGGGCGACGGAATGGTCAAAGACATTGACGAACTGCGCCCCCTGCAAGCGTTCCAGCGGGCTGGGAAAACTCAGCAGCGACGCCACGCAGAAAGCCACGGTATTCAAAGACAGCGACCACATGACCGTGTGGACCATGGGGTCCATCCCTTCGATCCCGAACAATGCCTGCGGCCGCAGCCAGCCGATCCCGAACGGGCCGTCCTGCAGAACCGAGCTGGACATCAGCGCGCCACCCATTCCCGGCAGAAGCAGCGTATAGATCCACAGAAGGAACCCCACTGACAACCCGACAAGCGCCCCTGTCCGCGTTGCCCCGCGCCAGAACAATCCGCCGACCAGAGCAGGCAGAATCTGAGAAATACCGGCGAAGGCCACAAGCCCGATTGAGGCAAGCGCAGCGCCGCCACCAGATAACCGGTAATAAAAAAAGCCCAACGCCATGATCGCTGCGATTGAGACACGGCGCGCAACCAACACAACGTGTCGAACATCGCCCGACAAGGACCCGGACCCTTCCTGAGTGCTTAGCCAGATTGGCATCACAAGATGGTTCGAAACCATGGTGGACAAAGCCATAGCCGTAACGATCACCATCGACGTTGCAGACGAGAAGCCCCCAATGAAGGACAACATGGCCAGCCACTCATTGCCCTGTGACAGGGGCACAGTCAGAACAAACAGGTCTGGGTTCGACCCCTCTGGCAACAGGTCTAGACCCACCACGGCGATTGGCACCACAAACAGGCTCATCAAAAGCAGGTATAACGGAAACGCCCAGGCCGCTGTTCTCAGGTGTCCTTCATCCGCGTTTTCAACCACCATCACCTGAAACATGCGCGGCAAGCAGACAAACGCCGCAGCAGACAAGAAGATGAACGTCGTCCAGCGGCCCGCGTCCACATTCCACTGACCGATCTCTGATGCGTCTATGCGGTCCATCATCGGCCCAACGCCGCCTGCAATTCCCCAAACGACGAAGATGCCAACCGCCAGCAAAGCGAACAGTTTAACCACGGATTCCAATGCGATAGCAGTCACAACACCATGGTGACGCTCGTTCGCGTCCAGGTTTCGTGTCCCGAACAGGATGGCGAACACCGCCAGCCCTGCAGCCACCCAAAACACGCTTGACCCCTCGCGGTAAAGGCCAGACGGGTCAGCCTCTGCAAAGATCGAGAACGATAAGGTGATAGACTGCAGTTGCAGCGCGATATAAGGTGTACCGCCCAGAACCGCCAGAATGGTCACACAGATTGCCAGCGTATTCGACTTGCCGTAGCGCGACGAAATCAGGTCCGCGATCGAGGTTACCCTTTGGCTGCGCCCAACCCTGACCAGTTTCCTGAGACCCCACCACCAACTGATCATGACCAGCGTGGGGCCCAGATAGATCGTCACAAACTCCAGCCCCGACCGGGCGGCATTTCCAACCGCGCCGTAGAATGTCCAGGCGGTGCAATAGATCGACAGCGACAGAGTATAAAACAACGGGGATCGCAGCCACGCCCCACGTCCGGCAGCAGCCATTCGGTCAGCGGCAAAGGCCACGCCGAACAAAAGAACCACATAGCCCAGACAGACAAGGATCAGAAGGTTCAGCGTTGCCATCGATCCGTGTCCGGGTCGGTGTCATCCCGCGCCGCCGTGCGACGGGCGGCAAAGCCAAAGATCAGGCTAATCAGTATCAATAGCCCCCAGCAGGTGAAGATATAGAGGATGGCCGACGATAAAGTGACTGCCCCGGTTTCCCCCGGTTCAGGCCAGAGCAACGGAATCGCGATCAATGCAGCCCCGAGAATTGGCAACAGCCGTGCAGCGTCTGTCAACCGACGCCGACGATAGCTTTGGCGTTCAAGAAACAGCGAAGGCCGAACACCCTGAGGCTGCCGATCTTCGCCATTGCTCATGATTGCGTGGCCTGCGCGTGCAGATCGCGCACTGCGGTCAGGACCTCGGCATTGGAAAACGGCTTGGTCATAAAGCGGCTGACACCCGCGCTTTCGGCCATTTCGCGATCACGAAGCTGGCCGCGTGCCGTCAACATCAAGACCGGCAGACCCCGAAGGTCATCCAACTCGCGCAGATCGCGCAGGATATCCATGCCGCTTTTGCCCGGCAGCATAACATCCAGAATGACTAGATCAGGATTTGCGCCCTGAATGACCTCGACAGCGTCCGTTCCTTCGGCGTGCGTTTCAACCTGCCAACCCTCACGCGTCAGCAGGAACCGAATGGCCTCGGCGATGTTCGGCTCATCCTCAATTAGCAGAACCTTACGGCTCATATGTTTCATTCCTCCCCGTGACAGGATACCCATCCGCAGTCCTGTCTGTATCAGCTTACGCTGTCTGTCAGGAAAGTGTCAAAAACCTTCGCTCAGAATCGACGGCTCTCGGCGCGACTCGCAGTCGGCATTTGGGCAAACCCTGCAACTTGGCCCGACCCTGGCAACCGGCTGGCCACCCTGCCCGCCTTCTTCGACGGACCGAACCAACATGACCGAGCGATAAACAGGTGCGTCGTCATATCCGGACATCGCTTGTGGCCATGCATAGGCATAGCAATCAAACTCAGCCGCCGACCGGCCAAGCTGTACGATACGTTTGCGAATTGGCACCAAAGGCCGGTTCAAAGCCTGAAACAATGGCCACAGCGGGCACGCCTCGCCAAAGCGCGGCATCGCAAAGCCCGGCACCGACTTGGCAAACAAGATACTTCCCGATGCATCGCACACAACCAGTCCCGTAGGTCGCGAAAGCACCCCGTCTGGCAGTGCCGCCAAACGGCGCAGGACCGTCGCGATGTCCACCGAAAACTGTGCAGCCAGCTTGATCGGGTCCGGTTCTGTGCCAGCCAGCGCAGCTTTCACCGCCTCCAGTGGCATGGCCTTGGCGTCGCTTGCATAGACATCCAAAAGACCGCGAGCGACGGTCTTTGCTGCCGCCGAGTCAATCTCGCTCAGGTCTATCGCAGAGCTGTCTTCGCTGCCCTCCATCTCAGGAAAATGATGTCCGCGCTGCTCAAAGAACGCCTCGGCATCTTCAAGCGGAACGCCGCGACGGTCGTCCGCCGCGTCAGAATCATCCAGATAAGCAACCAAGGATTTCGAACTGTCAGCAAGGCGTTCAGCATCCTGATGCAGGTTTCGATGAAAGCGATCCTGCCACTCGGGTTCGATCTCCTGTGTTTCCGCCAGAATCGCTGCGGTCGAACGAATCGCGGCGGCGGTGGACAGAACCTCATGCATCGAAGCAGCCAGATGTGGATCATGGGTCAAACGGTCGGATAGGGTTTCAACCGTTCGCTCAAGCGAGACAACGCGCCTGTGCATCTGCGCCAGCACAGCAGCCCACCCCGGGAAACGTCCCGCAAACTCTTCCAGACTGTCGACTTCGGCCTGTTGCCCCACCGCGTCCGCCGCTGCCTCGCGCAGGGCGGATATCAGCGTTGCCTCTAGCCCCTGTGTCAGCAGCGAAGGTTCAACGGCCAAAGCCGCGGCAATATCCACAAGCAGCTTGCCACCAATCCTGCGGCGATTGTGTTCAATCAGGTTCAGATAGGAGGCTGAGATCCCGACCCGACGCGCCAGTTCTGCCTGCCGCAGTCCTGCAATTTGCCGCCTCTCTCGAATACGGCTGCCTGTCAACGTGTCGCGCATGTTCTCGCCCCTCCCCAAGCGGAGCCAACCTTTGTAAACGTTCAGTTTTCTAAACTCTCAAGGTTTTTCTATCTTTTAGGAGTTCATTTTCAAACCGAGTTTACACCCTTAACAAACGGATTGCACGATCATCAGACCAGTGTTGACGCCTTTCAACACCACATTCTCGGCCGCACCCCTTCTATTTCCAGACAATTCCCTGCACGATACCGAAATGAGTGACGCCGCCTTCGAATATGCTCCTATCGGATTGGTCGAGTTGGAAAACCGCATCATCCGACGCTGCAATCTGCAGTTCGCACGGACCTTCGGAGGGGACGAGGCTGACTATCGCAACATGCCTTTGCTACATCTTTACCCCTCGGTCGCAGATTGGGAGCGTATCGGTGCCCGTAGTCTACAGGTCATGCGCGACACCGGATATTACACGGACGAGCGCGTCATGCGGCGGCGAAATGGGGATTTGTTCTGGTGCCGCGCACGCGGTCGGTCCTTGACCCCCGATGACCCTTTCCGCCACGGCATCTGGAGCTTTTCCGACATCTCGGAGGAACGCCCGTTGGTCGAGCTAACCGCGCGGGAACGCGAAGTGGCGATTTTGTCATGCAGGGGCCTGTCCGCCAAGGAAATCGGCGTCGAACTGGGCCTGAGCTACCGCACCATCGAAGCTTATCGCGCCCGGCTGCTTGAGAAATTCGGCGCGCGAAAACTACCGGAATTGGTTGCAAAACTTTCCGGAATGCCGCTGTAACCTCTTCCCCCCCTCGAAAACTTAGTTAAAACCCCCATCTGACAGGCCGAGACGCGCTTTTCATGGCAAGGCTCATGGCTTATAACGCTGCGTAATCAGACCAAAGCCCGCAAGACACAGACGGGCCAAAGGGGAACCGTCGAGGACACTCATGACAGACACCAAACACGAAGCGGATGTGGCATTCATCAAGGCATTGGCTGAACTGCTGCGCGAGAACGACCTGACCGAATTGCAGGTCAAACGCGAATATGGCGAGGAAGACAGCCTGAATGTACGCGTCAGCCGCTTGTCCCAAACCGCCGCCGTAGCTCCGGTTCAGGTGGCAGTTCCGGCTGCGGCCCCTGCAGCACCCGCTGCGGCTCCGGCACCGGCTGCTGCGGCCGAAGCACCGGCTGCCGTCGAAGACCCGGCCAGCCATCCCGGTGCAGTGACCTCTCCCATGGTGGGAACCGTCTACATGCAGCCCGAACCCGGCGCGCCTGCGTTCATCTCGGTCGGCGCATCCGTGTCCGAAGGCGACACGCTGCTGATCGTCGAAGCGATGAAAACCATGAACCACATCCACGCGCCCAAATCGGGCACCATCAAGCGCATTCTGGTGGGTGACGGCGACGCTGTGGAATTCGGCACACCCCTGGTCATTGTTGAGTAAGGCAGGCCCATGTTCGACAAGATCCTGATTGCCAACCGAGGCGAGATCGCCCTGCGCGTCATCCGCGCCGCGCGCGAGATGGGGATAAAGACGGTTGCCGTCCATTCCACCGCCGACAGCGACGCAATGCACGTCCGCATGGCAGACGAATCTGTCTGCATCGGCCCCCCGCCCAGCCCGCAAAGCTATCTGTCCGTGCCAGCCATCATCTCGGCCTGTGAAATCACAGGGGCGCAGGCGATCCACCCCGGCTATGGCTTTCTGTCCGAAAACGCTGAGTTTGTGCAGATCGTCGAAGATCACGACATCACCTTTATCGGCCCCACCGCCGAACATATCCGCGTGATGGGTGACAAGATTACCGCCAAGGACACGATGAAAGCCCTTGGCGTGCCATGCGTACCCGGTTCAGACGGCGGCGTTCCGACTTTGGAAGACGCCAAGCGCATTGGTGAGGAATTCGGCTATCCCGTCATCATCAAAGCAACTGCCGGTGGCGGCGGACGCGGCATGAAGGTTGCGCAGACCGCGGATGAGATGGAAAGCGCGTTCATGACCGCACGCGCCGAAGGCAAAGCCGCCTTTGGCAATGACGAGGTCTATATCGAGAAATACCTGACCACACCGCGCCATATCGAGATTCAGGTCTTTGGCGACGGCAAAGGCAAGGCTGTCCATTTGGGCGAACGTGACTGCTCGCTTCAGCGCCGCCATCAGAAGGTGTTTGAAGAGGCCCCCGGCCCCAGCATCACCCCCGAAGAACGTGCCAAGATTGGTAAAATCTGCGCCGACGCTGTGGCGAAGATCAATTATATCGGCGCGGGCACAATCGAATTTCTGTATGAGAATGGCGAGTTCTATTTCATCGAAATGAACACCCGCTTGCAGGTGGAACACCCGGTGACCGAGGGCATTTTCGGCGTCGATTTGGTGCGCGAACAAATCCGTGTGGCAGCAGGCGAGGACATGTCGTTCGGTCAGGACGATCTGGAAATCAACGGCCACGCCATCGAGGTTCGGATCAACGCGGAAAAGCTGCCTAACTTCTCGCCCTGCCCCGGAAAGATCAGCGCCTATCACGCGCCCGGCGGTCTGGGTGTGCGGATGGATTCGGCGCTCTATGACGGATACTCGATCCCGCCCTATTACGACTCGCTGATTGCCAAGCTGATCGTGCAAGGCCGCGACCGGGCCGAGGCGTTGGCGCGTCTGGACCGAGCCCTGGGTGAATTGATCGTGGATGGAATCGACACCACGGTGCCGCTGTTCCATGCTCTGCTCCAAGAAGCCGACATTCACAGCGGCGACTACAACATTCACTGGCTGGAGCATTGGCTTGCGGAGAACATGGCCGAGTAACACCACCACTTCGAAGGGCTTCGGCCCTTCGAACGTCGGACTGTCTGTATGAGCCTTTCTCCCGAACTCCTACTGCATGGGTATTCCATCGGTATTTTCCCGATGGCAGAGCACCGCGACGACCCGGATTTGTTCTGGGTCGACCCAAAGTTTCGGGGCGTTATCCCTCTGAACGGGTTCCACATATCCCGCAGCCTTGCGCGGCGAATCCGAAACTGCGGTTTCTCAGTTACGATCAATCAGAACTTCTCTGGCGTCGTCGACGGCTGCGCCGATCGCGCAGACACCTGGATCAACGCAGAGCTGAGAAATCTGTATCAACGCCTGCACCAATCCGGCCATGCCCATTCATTAGAAATCTGGGATGGACAGGCACTGGTCGGCGGCGTCTACGGAGTATCCTTGGGTGCTGCGTTCTTCGGAGAAAGCATGTTTTCACGGCGAACGGATGCCTCTAAAATTGCGTTGGCCTATCTGGTTGATCGGCTAAGCCGCACCGGATTTCAGTTATTTGACACGCAATTTCTGACCGCTCATCTGGCGTCATTAGGCGCGATCGAAGTTCCGCGCGCTCAGTACAGACAGGCTTTGGAAGACGCGATCGAGGCCAGCGCAGACTTCACCGCAGAATTGGATCAGTTGCCGGACGGTGTCATACAGCGGATTACCCAGACATCGTAACGTGAATGATCCAGCGCGTTCAGCGCCGGGGATGTGGCGATCATCCATCCATCAAACAATTGATCTGTCTTGCCTTTTTCCCAAATCGTGAGATAGGCAAAGGCGTCCCCGGTCGGATTATCAGCCGGATAACGGCAATCGCCCAAAGCCACATCCAATCCAAAAATCGCCTCGGTCTGACCGCTTTGCAATTCGACGTCAACGGTGTGGCCGTTCACCTTGTCCAAACCACGCAGCATCGCGCCCGGGCCGGATTGAACCTTTTGCTGGGCCGCTGCGCCGGTGGATGCAAGCAGCGCTGCTATCAGAAACAGGCGCTTCATTCGCCACCATCCCCAGCCACAAATTTGACCAGCAGCGAAATCAGACTGACCGCACCCTGCGTATCCTCAACCTGATCACCAGGTTCGAAAAAGAAGGGCGATCCACCGGGCATCACTTCGACAAAGTTTCCGCCCAGCAATCCTTCGGATGAGATGACGATCGCGCTGTCGTCGGGCACCAATATTCCATCAGAAATCGAAAACGTTGTATCCGCGCGATACGTGTCGGGGTTCAGCGCAACGCCTGTCACGGTCCCGATCTTGACACCAGCAAGACGAACGTCAGTGCCAACGCCAACACCTTCCAGCGATCTGAATGATGCGCCCAATTCATATCCCGGTCCGCTTTGCGACAGGCCAGTCGATTGGCTGGCATAAACGCCAAATGCCACAGCACAGGCCAACACGGCCCCGCCCACCAGGACTTCGGTTACATTATAGCTCGACATTGCTCGCCTCGCTTATTCTGGGGTCCAAGCCTCGTAGTCCGAACGTTCGACCGGATTGGGTCGGCGCAACGAACCTGCAGGAGCATAGGCCAAAGCCGTACCTGTTAAATTTTCCTGATGTGGTTTTTCCCAGGTTTTATGCTGCAACGGCTTGTCTGTCGGCGGCTCGTCCCAAGTCCGATGCAACCATCCATGCCAGTCAGGGTCGATCCGGCTGGCCTCGGCCTCACCATTAAAAATAACCCAGCGCTTGCTGTCGTCGGCATTGCGATAGAAAACATTACCTTCGTTATCTTCGCCAACCTTGGTTCCCTTACGCGCCGTGTAGAGCTGCGTATTCAGAGTGGCCCCATTCCACCAGGTTACGGCTCGCAAAAGATTATTCAGGATTCCCATCGTCTGCCTCCGGTATTTCTGCTCCTGCAGATATGGACCAAAGGCTCGCCAAGGTCCAGTGTCACTAAGACCGCAGCCCCTATTCCGGCAAAACTGCGGTCACTTCGATTTCAATGCGATCTTCAGGCGTGATGAGATTGCATTCGGTAACTGTTGCCGCTGGCGGGTTGGCTCCGAATGCCTCAACCAACAAAGGCCAACACAGTTCAAACTCACTCATGTCCGGCAAGTAATAGTTTACACGGACCACATGCGCGAAATCCGTCCCAGCCTCAGCCAGTGCTTTTCCAATTGCATCAAGAGAGGACCTGCACTGACCAACAATATCTTTGGGAATGTCGTCGCCCTGAGCGCAGGTTCCGGCAACAAAGACAAATCCATTCGCCACCACGGCACGGCAATATCCGACTTTGGCCTCAAATTCCCCGCCTGAAGAAATACGTCTAATTGCCATAGTGCCCTCAAAAGAAAACGGCGCGGAGGAACCGCGCCGAATATGTCAGGAGACTTTGAATTTACCCAGCCGAGGCAGACTCAGCCGCATCCGCGTAGATGATCAGCGGTTGCGAGTCCGAAGACACCGCTTCTTCGTTCACAACAACCTCGGTCACGTTTTTCAGACCCGGAAGTTCGAACATCGTGTCCAGCAGGATATCTTCCAGAATTGATCGCAGACCACGCGCACCTGTCTTACGCTCAATCGCTTTCTTGGCGATCGCTTTCAGCGCATCATCGGTGAAGGCCAGCTCTGCGTCTTCAAGTTCGAACAGACGCTGGTATTGCTTGACCAGAGCGTTCTTGGGCTTGGTCAGGATCGTCACCAGCGCATCTTCGTCCAGGTCTTCCAGCGTTGCTAGAACCGGCAGACGGCCAACAAATTCTGGGATCAAGCCAAATTTCAGCAGATCTTCGGGCTCCAGATCCTTGAAGATTTCACCGACGCCACGCTCATCATTGTCGCGAACGTCAGCGCCAAAGCCCATCGCCGAGCCCTTGCCTCGCTGTGCGATGATCTTGTCCAAACCGGCAAACGCACCGCCGCAGATGAACAGGATATTCGTGGTGTCCACCTGCAGGAATTCCTGCTGCGGATGCTTGCGGCCGCCCTGTGGCGGCACGCTGGCCACGGTGCCTTCCATCAGTTTCAGCAGCGCCTGCTGCACGCCCTCGCCCGATACGTCACGGGTGATCGAGGGGTTCTCGGATTTGCGGGTAATCTTGTCGACCTCGTCAATATAGACGATGCCGCGCTGCGCACGCTCGACATTATACTCCGACGCCTGCAGCAGTTTGAGGATGATATTCTCGACATCCTCACCCACATAACCGGCTTCGGTCAGCGTGGTTGCATCCGCCATTGTGAACGGCACGTCCAGAATCCGCGCCAAGGTCTGCGCCAGCAGGGTCTTGCCGCAACCGGTGGGACCGATCAACAGAATGTTGGACTTGGCCAATTCGATGTCGCCGCCCGCTTTCTGGGCATGGTTCAGGCGTTTGTAGTGGTTGTGCACCGCCACCGACAGAACCCGCTTGGCCGTCGCCTGGCCGATCACGTAATCGTCCAGAACCTCGCAAATATCCTTGGGCGTCGGCACCCCATCCGTGGATTTCAGACCGCTGGCCTTGGTTTCCTCGCGGATGATGTCCATGCACAGCTCGACGCATTCATCACAGATGAAAACTGTGGGGCCGGCAATCAGCTTGCGCACCTCATGCTGGCTCTTGCCGCAGAAGCTACAGTAGAGCGTGTTCTTGCCGTCACCGCCTGAATTCGTCGCCATGTTCTACCTTTCGGGCTTCGTCCCTGCGGCCCGCTTTGGGCCGCTCTTGCCTGCAGCTTAGGCCACCGCCGGGGCCGCTACAATGTCAAAAATGTACCCCGCGCCCTTAACGCGGGGACTATTTTTTAGGCCTCATCGCCATCCATTTTGGCGCGATTTTCGACGATTTCGTCGATATGACCCCAGTCTTTCGCCTCTTCCGGGCTCATGAAGTTGTCGCGATCCAAGGCTTTTTCAACCGCCTTTTTCGTCTGCCCGGTGTGGCGCACGTATATATCATACAGGCGATCCTTGAGTTTTTGCGTCTCGGCCGCGTGAATCATGATATCACTCGCCTGACCCTGATAACCGCCACTGGGCTGGTGAACCATGATCCGGCTGTTTGGTAGTGAAAAGCGCATCCCCTTCTCGCCACCAGCCAGCAAAACAGACCCCATCGAGGCCGCCTGACCGATCACCAAAGTCGAACATTTCGGCTTGATATACTGCATTGTGTCGTAAATCGACAATCCGCTGGTCACAACACCGCCAGGTGAGTTGATGTAGATCGAGATTTCCTTGTTCGGGTTTTCAGCCTCAAGATGCAACAATTGCGCCACGACCAGATGGCTCATCCCGTCGTGGATCGGGCCATTGATGAAAATGATCCGCTCTTTCAGAAGGCGCGAGAAAATGTCATACGCGCGTTCGCCACGGCTGGTCTGCTCAACAACCATCGGGACGAGCGTATTCATATAGGTATCAACGGGATCGAACATTAGGAACCTGCCTGTCTTGCTATGGATCGGGATACTACCCGAAGAAACATTACCCGAGTCTTAGTGTCGGCACCGGGGGGCTGCAAGGGGGGCTGAATACTTATGCCGTGAACGCGGCGTTTCCCCCACCAAGCGCACTTCGCAACTGTCCGGTTCCCAGGCATGACCTGAACCTTGAAAGCCGCGACCCGTCATGCGGGCAGGCTGAGTTTTTCTCATCACGTCATTTTGATTCTTACATATAGAAATTCGTCGCCAAAATAGATAAAGCGTCCGCTCTTGGCGGCGATTTGGAATCCGCCAACCACGCACATGCCCGGCCCAAAAGGAAAACGCATATGGCACTATCAGAGCTTTCACAGGATTCATTTTCTGAAAACCTCGAGCGCGTTGCAGGAAACGCCGCACGCGCATCCAACTTTCTGAAGGCGATCAGCCATGAAGGGCGGCTTTTGATCCTGTGTCATCTGGTGTCGGGTGAAAAATCGGTTACGCAACTAGAGGAACTGCTATCCGCCCGCCAAGCGGCGGTCTCGCAGCAATTGTCGCGCCTGCGCCTTGAAGGGTTGGTAACGCCCCGCCGCGAAGGGAAAGCTATTTTCTACCGTTTGGCAGATGACCGTCCCCGCCGCATGTTGGAAGTTGTCTACGAGATTTTCTGCCGCGAAGAGACTGCCTGACGCAGTCGCACGCCCCGGGCGTTTTGATACATCCATTCAACCGGCGCAAGAATCTCGACCTCTGTTAATCGGCAGTTCGAACGCGGTTCATGGGTTGCTGGGTTTCCTTTTGACCAGCACCTCTGACCCGCTTCGGGGACCGCCTGTTTCGACATGCCGAATTCTCGACTACCCGCCCGTTTCGCGTCGGCTTGAGCGGCTCATCAACCGTCAGCAAAACGCTGGTTTCAACATTGGAAAACTGCTACGCACGTCGACATAAACACCTATGGAGAAAGCAATGATCCGCACAATTCTGCTTGGATTGACCTTGTTTGCACTGACTGCCTGCGAAACGGCAAAAGGCGTTGGACGCGATATTGAAAAAGCGGGCGATGCGATTTCGGATACGGCCAGCGACGTACAGCAAGCCCTTTGACCGCAACCCTTATGTTGCGCAAAGGCGACACGCACCCCCTACATATGGTTGATCGTCTGAGCCTTCCGCGTTATCGTTGCCTTACAGGTGCATAGACGCGGCATTGCATTTCTGACACGACTTCGGGGTTCTTGCACAATAGCAAGAACCCCGATCCCATCATAAAGGGGGATAGAGTGGCAGCCTTTAAAATCCCGGGAACCGGCAAAAGGAAAAGGCGTCAGGTGCGCAGACGCGGTCTTTGCATGTGCCCGAACGGACACCCCTGACGCCTTGCCGGGTCGACACGCCCGAGGGACGCCCCGATCCAGTTGTCACAACCCAGTCAAGAGCCGCGACTGCTGCTTGGCGCCTGCGGACGCCTTACAGCACGCATTGACCTTCTGAGAAGTTGATCAAACGATCCGAGCCTCGGCTCAACTCGATCAATCACCTACCGGTAAGCCTCTGTGAACGCTGGTATATCCTAAGATTTACCACCTTTCACTCAGACCCCCTTGGCCTTTGCGTCCCGCCGTGGCCCCTAAGAACCGCTGCGGTAAGGCGACTGTTACATTCAGACCGTAACCCGACAAGAAAATAGCACTGCAGCATGAAAATTAGCCGTGGATAACGTGTTGATATCCGCAGGGAGCGTTTTGTGGACAACTCCAGAAAACGCGCCCAGACGTAGGTTTGATCAAGGAAAAGTCCAGACTTTAGGCAGCCCCCGAATTTGCTGCTGTTTCTGCATGTGCAAACATCTGGAAACGTGAAAGTGGAGCGGGACGTTCAACTTTCGGACGCGCGATCCGTCGAATCGACACCTGCGGATTCGCCTCAAATGGGGAGCCACACAAAAGGCACCGGGGCCGGGCGACACTTCTGCAACCGTCTGCGATGCTGCGCTGAAGCTCACCAGATCCGATTAACCCAAACCAAGAAACGCCGCATTCCAGCATGGATTGAACCGAACCCTGCCGCTGACGGTGGAATTGCCGCCCGACCCGTCTCCTCCCTGTGGAGACATTGGTTCCATTTTTGAGAAGCGTCCAGCCCGGTCGGAGTTACTTATTACGTACTGCAAACAATCGCAGCCAGTACCCCCTACAGCCCAACCGGGCCGGAAACGCTTCAGTTCACCTGACGTTCCAGAACGGTGCTGTAGGTCGTTCCGTTTCTCAGGCTACGGAAATCCGCAAAGATCTTTCCGTCTTCACACCGGGCGTCGATCAGCGCATTTGCACCAATCACCATGGGTGAGGTATCGACAATCCCGATCTTGCCGGATCCATCCAGGCTTATTGTCCCGGTGGCCTCGTTCTGGTTCCAGTCCGTGTCACCGTCCCGGCGCCACAGGCTCGGCCCCCAAAAGACGTTGTCTTCCTGCACCTGAACATCCAGCATCCATTCGGCCTTGTTGAACCGCGGCTCAGTCCCGCGCTGCATATGCGTGGGTTGTACGGTCGTATAAGTCCCTACCCATGTGCCGCGCAGATCGGGCGTGGTATCGGCCATCGCAGCCGTTCCAAGGGTGAGTGTCGTGGCCAAAGCGGCTGCTCCGGCAGTCATATATCTGGTCATGGGCTCTCCTCCCAAAGGTCTGGGCCGTTTCCGGCCTGCTGAACAAATTGGAAGAGAGAGGGCCGGTTGCAACTAACCTAAGGGAAACTTCATAAAGGGTTTAGGTGACGCTTACCTGCCACGCAGCGCAAAGGGCGCTCTTACCAAAGCGCCCTTTCCTAAGCACCTGTTAAAAATAGTGATTCAGTTCAGCTCAAAGCTACCCGAAATCGTATTGACGAATTTCTGCGTGTCCGGATCGGTAAAGGACGAGAACGTGCCGCCCCCCGTGGCGTTGGCCCAACCGCCCGTGCCGCCGGATACCGACCAGTCGCCGGTCAATGCGCCGTCCGAACCGATCCCCGTGGCGGTCCAGCTCATCACCGCCTTGTCGCCGGAGGTTGTGTCAAAGACGCAATTGCCCGCGCCCGACACCTCGGCCCCATTGATCAGCATCGAACCAAAACACGACCCCGTCGCCCCTTCCAACGGGTGACCGGCGGAAACCTCGAAACTGTCATAGTCGGTCTGAGATTTGATCACCGCATGCCCGTCTGAGATGCCGAAGACCTGGTTCGAACTGACACCCGACCCCTTGCCGGCGGCGTCATAACTTTCGGCCATAGCAAATGTGCTGGACAGGCCGATGGCTAGAGCTGTGATTGCGGTCGCTGTTAAGAACTTGTGCATAATAACCTCTCATTTCTGAGGGTTTGGCGTTGCAAGCATATAATCAAAAAGGCCGCCTGAACGCGGTCCCCCTGGGGCGGAGGATAACACATTCCGAACTTTGCGTCTAAACCGGGCCTTAGCCTTCCAGCCTGCGCGCCACCATGAACGAGGCAGGGAAGGCCGCAACAAAGCCCGCAACCGCAGCGATCAACATGGCCGTCCACGAGACATAGCCCAAGACCAAAACCGCAATCACAGCGAACCCGGCAAGGGTGGAGCCAAGAAAAATGTGAAGGATCAGCGTCAGCGGTGACATAGGGGCCTCGTGTGTTCTGAGTGTTTTGGTGGAGACTAGAACTGAGGCTGCGGGTGGTCCTTGATCTGGGTCAGGATGCGCAACCCGATCAGGCCCATGCTAGTACCGTTCCAACCAAGACAAGGCCGATCCCCGCAACCTCGCGGTGCGAAAAATTCTCGCCGAACAGAAAGTAGGATGCGATGGCGATCAAAATAGCCTCGCCCCCGAGAATGCCGGTATAGATAATACCCAACCGCTCCTCGCGCAGGGCGGCAAGCTCTAGCGTTGCGGCGGCCAGCAGGGTTGCCACGATTAACAGGCTGAGGCCGATCCCGGGGATTTTCCACCAGAACTTCATCGCGATCATGGCTGCGGAATAGAGTCCTGCTGATCCGAATGCGATGAGAGGGACGAGCGATGTTGACATAGAGGCCTCCTCCTGAGGTTGCCATTAGGTCAATTATTGCAGATTGGAGGTTTTGCGGCTGTGAGATTGGTCACAGTTTCGACTCGCACACTCGGTTCTCCTCGTGTGTTTATTGAGATCCCAATCTTGCAGTGAATGGCTGATCCGTGAAAAAATTCACACATTCAAATGTGACGTGGAGAATGGAAACAATGACATCTTTTTACGAAATCGGTAGAACCGGAGTACGAATTCCACGAATTGGTTTTGGATCAACCGGAATCGGCAGCATTCCTCAGATTTACGGTTATGAAGTTGATGAGAACAGGGCGCGAGAAACCTTGCGCACAATATGTGCACGCCCCGACGGGTTTATCGACACCGCTCGCGGCTATGCCATGGGCCGCAGTGAGGAACGCATTGGGAGCGTAATACGCGAACTCGGCGGCCTGCCAGAGGGTCGCGTACTATCTACAAAAATCGACCGTAACATGGAGACAAACGTGTTTGACGCTGCCCAAGCAAGGCGGTCCCTCGAACAAAGCCTGAAGGCGCTTGGCGTAGACAGCGTCGATATCCTTCACTTGCATGATCCAGAATACGCTGAGGACGTGTCGGAGATCACCCGCAGCGGAGGGGCGCTGGACGAATTGTTCAAAATCAAAGAGGAGGGCCTCGCAACGGCCGTCGGTTTGGCCGGCGGGCGGCTGGACGTCTTGGTGCCTATGCTACGCGACTGGGACTTCGACGTGGTAATGACGCACAATCGGCACACGCTTGTAAACGTGAATGCATCGCCCTTAATCGAACTAGCCGCCTCTAAGGGCATCACTGTGTTAAATGCCGCGCCCTACGCGGGAGGAATTCTGGCAAGAGGCAGCGCAGTCCACAAATTCTACGTTTATCAAACAGCAACAGAAGAAACGCTCGCCCCAGTGCGCGCTGTCGAGGATATCTGTGCACGCCATGACGTTCCCATGGGCGCGCTGGCGCTACAGTTTTCACTGCAAGACGAAAACATTGCCTCTACAGTGTGCGGGGTGACTTGGCCGCAGCACGTGAACCAGACATTTGAATGGGCGGATTGGGACATTCCAGAGACAGCCTGGACCGAACTCGCTGACCTAGGGAAATCGGACGCCGATCCAGAAACCTCATAGAAGCGGTCAATCCGAAGTCGAAAAAATGGACAGCCTTAGCTGTCCATTTTGAGTGCCGAAATAAACGCCTCCTGCGGGATATCCACTTTCCCGAACTGGCGCATCTTTTTCTTACCCGCCTTCTGCTTATCCAGCAGTTTGCGTTTCCGCGTGGCGTCGCCGCCATAACACTTCGCGGTCACATCCTTGCGCAGCGCCGAGAGGGTCTCGCGGGCGATGACCTTGCCTCCGATGGCGGCCTGGATCGGGATTTTGAACATGTGGCGCGGGATAAGATCTTTGAGCTTTTCGCACATCGCCCGGCCCCGCATCTCGGCCCGGTCGCGGTGAACCATGGTCGACAGCGCGTCAACGGGTTCGTCATTCACCAGCACCGACATCTTGACCAGATTATCCTCGGTATAGCCGGTCATCTGGTAGTCGAACGAAGCGTATCCTTTTGTTACCGATTTCAGGCGATCATAGAAGTCGAACACAACTTCGTTGAGGGGCAGGTCATACACAACCATCGCGCGTGACCCGGCATAGGTCAGGTCCAACTGAATGCCGCGACGGTCCTGACACAGTTTCAGCACGTCGCCCAGGTATTCGTCGGGAACCAGAATGGTCGCCTTGATGCGCGGTTCCTCGATATGGTCGACCTTGGACGGATCGGGCATGTCGGCGGGGTTGTGCAGCTCGATCATTTCGCCGTCTTTCATGTAGACGTGATAGATCACCGACGGTGCGGTGGTGATGAGCTCGATATCATATTCGCGTTCGATCCGGTCGCGGATGACCTCAAGATGCAGAAGGCCGAGGAAGCCGCAGCGGAAGCCAAAGCCCAGCGCAGCCGAGGTTTCCATTTCGAACGAGAACGACGCGTCGTTCAGCGCCAGCTTGTCGATCGCATCGCGCAGGTCTTCGAATTCCGCCGAGTCCACGGGGAAGAGACCACAAAACACCACTGGCTGCGCTGGTTTGAAGCCGTCCAGCGCGTCCTCAGTCCCGTTGCGGTCATTGGTGATCGTGTCGCCGACGCGGGTGTCGCGGACCTGTTTGATGGACGCGGTGAGAAAGCCGATCTCACCGGGGCCGAGGCTGTCGACCATCTCCATCTCAGGCCGGAAGACGCCAACGCGGTCCACATGATGCAGTGTGCCGTTCGACATGAACTTGACCCGCATCCCCTTTTTCAGCGTGCCGTCCATGATGCGGACCAGAACGATCACGCCCAAATAGGCATCGTACCACGAATCCACCAGCATCGCCTTAAGCGGCGCGTCCAGATTGCCCTGCGGCGCGGGCAGTTGCTGCACGATGGCCTCAAGCGTTTCGTGGATGCCCTGCCCCGTCTTGGCCGAAACCTGGATTGCGTCGGTCGCGTCAATGCCGATCACATCCTCGATCTGCTCGGCCACGCGGTCGCAATCGGAGGCGGGCAGGTCGATCTTGTTCAGCACCGGCACGATCTCATGATCAGCGTCGATGGCCTGATACACATTCGCCAGCGTCTGTGCCTCGACCCCTTGGGTCGAGTCCACAACCAGCAGAGAGCCTTCGACCGCGCGCATGGACCGGCTGACCTCATAGGCAAAGTCTACGTGGCCGGGTGTGTCGATCAGGTTCAGCACGTATTGCTCGCCATTGTCGGCGGTATAGTCGATGCGCACCGTGTTGGCCTTGATGGTGATGCCACGTTCCCGCTCGATATCCATGCTGTCAAGCAGCTGTTCTTTCATGTCGCGATCCTTGACCGTTCCGGTCTCTTGGATGAGCCGGTCAGCAAGGGTGGATTTGCCATGGTCGATATGCGCGACGATGGAGAAATTGCGGATATGAGCTAGGTCTGTCATAGCGTCGGGATATGGTTCGAAAAGGGGCGCTGGTCAAGGTGGGACAAAGCCGCCTGCGATCCTTATTTCCTTGGAATAACCCGTCGGGTCGCGCGCAGCCACCTGTGGCCCTAATTTGGCCATTCTTTTCGCCATAATAAAAGAAATCACATTTCTGCATCGTGAGATTGATCCCGAATCCACTTTGATTCATACTCACGCGCATATCGAGAGGGGCGCAAGACCCCTCCGAGCAGGCAAAAACGAGGCTCGAGTATGAAACAGTTCCTCTTGATCGCAATATGCGCCGCGTCGCTGATGGCGGTGGCTCCGGTGGCAGATGCGGCTCAGATCAAACAGGCATGTCTGGCGTCCGACCGTTCGGCTGCCACACGAGACCGGTGCAGTTGCATTCAGCGCGTGGCCAATCAAGCCCTTACACGCAGCGACCAGAAAACTGTCGCCAAATGGTTCACCGACCCACACCAAGCGCAAGAGCTAAAGATGTCTCAGACTGCGCGGGACGATGCCCTGTGGGACAGGTATCGGGCCTTTGGCCAGATGGCTCAGGCGATTTGCAGCTAAGCCAGCCCTACGCCTTGACCTGACACGCCCTGCGCCCCAGAAAAGGCGCATCGAAAGGTGTACTCTATGGTTATGAAAGGGCTTACCCTGCGCGGCCTCGAAGTGTTCGAAGCGCTGGCGCGGACAGGTTCGGTAGCTCAGGCTGCCGAGATTACAGGCCTCAGCCAGCCATCGGTCTCGCAACAATTGCGCAATCTGGAAAATGCCTTGGGCACCGAACTGGTCGACCATGGACGTCGCCCTATGCGGCTGACGCAGGCCGGGCGCAGTTTCCTGACCCGTACCGAGGCCATTCTGGCCGAACTCCAGATGGCCCAAAGCGAACTGACAGTGATGGACCTTGGCCATCTGACCACGTTGTCCATCGGGTTGATCGACGACTTCGACAACGACCTGACGCCGCGGTTGGCAACGTTACTGGCTGACAGCCTGACCCGGTCAAAGTTCAAACTGATCACGCTGCCCAGCCTTGACCTGTTTGCGGACCTCGAGGCCCAGCGCCTGCACATGGCCGTATCCGCACATTCCGGTGAGGTGCTTGAAGGCGTTGTGGAATACCCGTTGGTTCAGGACCCATTTATTCTTGTGACCCCCAAAGGGGCCTCAAACGCGATGCAGGACCTGCCCTTTTTGCGCTATGCGCGGGAACAGTTGATAAGCCGCCAGATTGAAGCGCACATGTCCCGGCAGCAGCTTGAATTTGAGGAACGGTTTGAAATCGGATCTCACCTTGCACTGATGGCGATGGTTGCACGCGGATTGGGCTGGGCGATTACGACCCCGCTGGGGTACATGCGTGCGGCACGTTTCCACGACGGGCTCGAAGCACATCCGGTCCCGTTCGGGGAATACGCGCGCATGATCTCGCTGTTCACCCGCACCGACTGGTCCGATCAGGTACCGCAAGAGGTCGCTGGCATGATGCGCCGCCTCATGCGCACTCAGATCGTCGATCCAACCTTGGAGCAATTGCCATGGCTCAGTGACCGGCTCAAGGTCATGGGTTAACCGCCCAAGTACTCATTCAAGCCATCAACGGCGGCCTCTATCAAGTCCAACGCACCGTCGAAATCGCGCGTGTAATACGGGTCGGGCACGTGATCGGCCCCCAAGTGGTGTGCGAAATCGGTTAGCAGGCGCACGGGAGTGTCGTTTCCTTCAGGGCGCAGGTCCTCAATATCCGCGATGTTATTCGCATCCATTCCGATAATCAGGTCGAACCTGCGGAAATCCTCGGCCGCAAACTGACGGGCGCGCAGATTGCTTAAGGCGATCCCACGCGCAAGAGCGGCCTCTTGCATCGGGCCGTAAGGGGGATTGCCAACATGCCAGCCCGCCGTCCCGGCACTGTCGCTGGAGTGGTGCGGCGCACGCGCCCGAAAAACGCCCTCGGCGGCAGGGGAACGGCAGATATTGCCTAGGGAGACAAACAGGATACGGTGGCTCATAGGCCAAGGTGTAGCGCGAAGGACAAAGATGGAAAAGATCGTCATTCTCACTGGGGCCGGGATTTCTGCGGAAAGCGGACTGGGCACGTTTCGCGACGAAGGGGGCTTGTGGTCACAATACCGGATCGAAGACGTGGCAACACCAGAAGGGTTTGCCCGCGATCCTGCACTGGTGCAGGGGTTCTACAATGCCCGACGCGCGCAGGCGGCAAAAGCGGAACCGAACCTAGCCCATCGCGCGCTTGCACGCCTTCAGCGCGATTGGCCGGGCGAAGTCGTGATCGTAACCCAGAACGTCGACGGCTTGCACGAAGCGGGTGGAGCTCAGTATGTAATCCATATGCACGGTATACTCGCCGGCGCGCTCTGTGCTGCGTGCGGCCATCGCTGGACCGCGCCGCCAGAGATGTCCGTGGGTGAACCCTGCCCAGCTTGCGCCGCCCTCAACGCACGGCCGGACGTGGTATGGTTCGGTGAAATGCCCTACCACATGGACACGATTTACGACCACCTGGCCGGGGCTTCGGTCTTTGCATCCATTGGTACTTCGGGCCAGGTCTACCCCGCCGCCGCGTTCGTGCACGAAGCCGCCATGTCCGGGGCGCGCACCGTTGAGCTTAACCTTGAGCCGTCGACCGGGGCGTCCAGCTTCGATGATGTGATACTTGGCCCGGCGTCAGAAACCGTGCCTCGCTGGGTGGACGACCTGCTGGGGCCACGATAACCGGCAGACAAGAGCCCGAATTATCGTTAACATTTAAGTAGTAACCAACCAAGCGCAACGGCTTAAAAAAAGGGATTTTGTTACAGACTTTCCAGAAATTTTCAGAAAAAACGCCAATTTCGGGCTATACCAAAGGGCAGCAAAGGAACGGCTGCATTCGACTGAAAGGCGGTTTATGGGCAGCCAAGATATAGATGGAGCGCTGTGTGTTATGCGGAATATAAGGATGTGGAGGTAATCCGGTGCCTTTACAGTTTCGTAGAAAACGACATCGGCTAATCGTGTGCGAAAGTTGCGGCACAATGGTTTTCACATGGCGTAGTTCAAGGCGATTTTGTTCTGATGCCTGCCGCAGCGCGGAATACCGATGGCGTAAGACGCAGGCGAAACACGAAGCGGCTTTTGAGGAGCACTGCCGTTTGTTACGTGTCCAAAGTGAAGGACAAACACTTCCCATCGGTACGCGAATTTGCGCGGAATGTGGGGAGGTGTTGTTTCCGTTGGCCAAACGCACTGCCCGCTATTGCAGTGGGAGTTGCAGAAGCAAGGCGTGGCGACAGCAGTAAACGTGCAAATCAGTGGTGGCGCTAAATAAGGTGTAAACTGGACTCATGTTTGGTTCTTAAGTTCGTATAGCGTCAAATTTCGTAGTGAGCTCAAGTAGTTTCCGTCTGAGTGGAGGAAACCAGGTTAATTTACCGCTTGGGCTATCCTGCAACCCCACGCCAATCTCATCCCCGATATCGGCGTGGGGTAACTTGCGCAACAAAATACCACATAAACATATGTAAACGTTTGGAAATAGCATAACCACAACGCCAAAACCGTGACGGTATATAGTCGAAGAACAAAGCTATGGCAAAGAAAGTCGAAATTGGCAGAAAATCGTAGGAAACTGCCATAGAACGCAGCAATTCTCATAGAGCCCTTGAATTCAACCAATTAAGTTCGAATAGCTACGGATTTTCTCGTGCAGACCTATGTTGGATCGAGAAGTGGCGCGCCAGAGAAGGCAACTGTCGAACCATCCATTGAACGGTCCACCGGCCCAGAAAAAATACTATTGCTGCTCCGAAAAAGATAAGAACAAGCGCGATCCCATCAACATCAAAGTCAGATTGGTTCCAGCCGTATGAAAATTACACTTCTTGAGGAAAACAAAATTGGATTTTGATAAACAAAAGATTGAAGACCTGTTGTGTCGAATTGATGCAATGGTCAATTCTTTGCCCGACACAAAAGATGATAAGATGCATCCGCGCGTAGTATTGTGGGTCGCATTAGGCCAATTGCGAAACTAATTGGGCGTTCCAAGGAAGCAAAACTGAACAATGGCGCCTAACTGAAAACGCAGTTGTGTTCAAAGGTCGTTCTAGCAGAAGCCGTTTGCCGAAAAAATTCTATACCAAAACGGCTAAAAATCTAAAACTGTTGCTTGTGGAAAACTAGGCTTTCTATGCCTTAGTGCAGCCGACTCTTTGTGGCTTGGAGTAGCATGCATTCAAATCGTTTAAGAGTAGGCCGACTTGTTTGACCAAATTTTCCAACATTGTTTCGTAAGTCGGGAAATATTTCAAAAATCTCATTGCGGGTTTCTTCTGCCATTCCATCGACAACATAATCCCCTGGATGAAAACTCTCTGAGAGCGCATCTTCGGCTACAATGATCTCGTGTTGGTCGAATAGTATGTGATAGTATTTCACTTCAGTAATACTGCATTTGTAAATCGTATCACCGTTCACCAAGTGTTTTGCCGCCGCCAAAAAACAATGATCGCCGAAAAGTAATTCTTCCTGCCACCCGCTAATTACCATTCGATGTTGCGGGGAAACAAACAGGTCTCTCGACGGCACGTTATTGCCCAATGCTCCTTGAGAGATGCATATTGGAAGTAGTTTCGGATTCAAGGCTAGATCAATAGCGTCGAGTTTTCGCGAACCTATCCACCGAATTGGTTGGAGTCCGTGGTCCGCTGTGAGAACCAAATCTCCAGGATTTAATTCCTCAACTGGCCGTTTGTTAACGTCTGTTTGGATGAGCGTACCAGCGACAAAGCACGGTACAATATAATCTCCCCTGTCAAGGTCGCCTTCATTGATAGTTCCTGGCGGAATGTCTACCACTCCTTCCGGAGTATAAACTTTCCATTGCCCAGTGTTAGGACCCGTGCTCGGAACGGTTTCAACCACTATCCAAGTGCTACCACCGACTGTGAAGGTACCAGCAAATGTTCCGATAAGACTCCCGTTTTCAAACAATTGCTCACCAAACTCAAAGGCATTGTTTGAGCCATCGTCGGAAAGAACTCCGTCTGTTGGATCAGTTGAACCCTGTTTGTAATTCGCGCTAAAACCCGCCTCTTCGTATATAAAGGAAGACGTGAAATCTAAGGAAGCCATATCCACTATTTTCCCAAAGTCGAAGGACCATTAACCTAGTCTTCCCCGATTTTTTCATTAGATCAAGCATTCTAATGGCTTAACCTCCGGTGTACTGGTTGCGCCGTTTTACTTTTTCGCAATCTCCAAGATCGCTGAAATGTCCTAGCGTCCAGCACGGTCCGCAACTCGTTCAATTGGGCGGCGATTGGGCTTGACGTAGTGTTCACTCGCCCATTGCGATTATCATCCGCCAACGACTTTAAGCCGTATATCGTATCGTCTGTTTTTTTCGACCGGACAATGCCCGTACTTTAGTTCGCAGCCTCTGAACTGCGGTACGGGCAATCTGATCCAATATTAAACACTTGCCGTAATATGTATGATCCCGAACACCCAGCCGGGATCGTCTCATGAGTGACTGCACCTCGCCTTCGTGCGGGGTGCATATAATTTTTCAGTGCAACTTTCGACTTGTCGTATAGTAACTACGGTTCAAGCTTGCCGAAGTAACAAATCCAATGGCAGGAACATGACAGATAAGCTCACGATCATTGGCACGGAGCTTTTTCGGGCCCAAAACAGATGATTTCGCCATTCTCCGGAACGATCACAAAATTGGATTTACGGAAGGTCAATTTCCATAAAGTTGCATCTTCACTCATTAGAAGCAGCAAGCCGTTGTCAGTGGGAGCAATTAGTTTTGTTTGAAAGGGCCTGAGCTTGCTAGATGGAACCACGTCATTTGCCCGAGTAAGGCCCATGAAATAAGCAGGACCCAAGATAAAGGGTATCCACAGCACAGCCAAGGAAATGAACACAAGGTGACGTTTTACAAAAGCAGAAGCGTCGTGACTTCCCGAAAAATATTCTGCCAAGATGCGCCACTGACTCTTAAAAATTGCGTCTTCGTCACCCTCGTCTACTTGCTTTGATCTCTCATTCATTGCAAATGCCGAACCCAAAATGAGAACGCTCACAAGAAAATAAAAAATCCCCCAAAGCCCGACGAAGTAGAGTAGTACAAATAACCCAAAGTATACTACAGGGAGAACTACTTCACTCGCCAGTTTGGTATCAAATTTAGCTAAAAATTTGGTTAAAAAGTCGTGAGAACCAGTAGCCAATTTGTACTTGCGTGTTCGGCGTTGAACATTAACTAAAGTTCGAATAATGGGGACAGTCTGATAGGCTGTTAGCCTAGCCAGAAAACCGAATGCAACTATAGCTATCGTAAGTTCAAAACTTAAGCTTGTGTAAAAAGCTGGACTGAGAGTCCGTCTGACCTCTGCTGGCATCATAAACCCGAAAGACCACCAGTAAACCGGGAAAAATGAGGCGATAGTTGTTATTGGTAAGATGTATTCCCTTAGGAAGTCAATAATTCTCTGCATTCAATACCTTACCGGTTGGTCGATGCTTATCAATAGCGGAGAATGAAGATGCGTGTCCACCAATTGAAACATAAATCTTTGGAAACGCTGGTTCACCCATTGGTGCTGCTTCGTAACCCTTCACGAACAAGCTCAATCCAATCACTGGGGGTACTTCAGCATCAAATGAGACACAAACACCCATGGGCAATCTGATCCACGGCTCATGTTGCTTCGTATTGTTTTATGTCTCTTCCCCGAGACACCCGGTTTTTTGGACCAACTTCACCCGCCTTTGCGCGGGGTGCTTTTATTTGGTCATCCAATCATCAACATGACGCGTATCTACTATGGGTTCAGCTTCCCACTGAAACCCTACGTGGACTGACTAGCCCCGCCTCAGCGCGGGGTTCTTTTTTGGTCAATCCAGTTCAACCGAGCCAGAAAAAATGGCCCGAGTTGTAAGTAACTTTCAAATCTTGGCGTTCTTACTTCAAACTTTGTCCGAAGTCCTTGTCCGTGCCCCAAGACAGCGCCTTATTGAGATAAGTATCCATGTCACCGCCTCCAAACTCGTCCCACAAACTGTCGAGCAATTCGCTGCACATGTTTGCCATGTTCAGTCTGTACCAAATTGTATTTCTTTTCTGCGGAACCTGCGTTTCGTATTCGATCAATTTCACCAGTTCTGCGTGATCAGTAAAGTTTTGACACTCTGCGCCTGCGGATATGAACCCCGTTACCCTATCAAGTCTTCGATCCTCTGCCTCGCTATACCATTGGTAAAGCGGGAACACCGCAATAGCTGCGGCGGCTATTACAATCAGCCGTTCAGCAACTTCTATAGTTGCCCGAAAATTCGTTACCATGATGTGCCCCTCTCAAGAATACATGGAAGGTATGACATGGTTTTCTTCACCGAGGAAAAAGTCTCGCATGAGCGCGGGGTAGACGGCGCGAGTTTTTCTTGCGGCGTTGTGGCACGGTGATGAGTAATCCGCGTGCACTACCTTTCACATGTTACCACTCACGGACGCCCCGCGCTGTCGAGATCCCCTCCAGCGAAACAGGCAGCGCGGGCTTTATGTATGACCGATCGGCTCGCGTAGTTCTGGTTCTGTCGGCAGGACATGATCAGGTGGTTCGACGCCGTGCTCGTTAAGCCACTCGAAGATTGCCCCCCAATCATCCTGCAAACTCGGTGCGCTGCGATACTCGCGGAGGCGTTCCAGTTTGCACCGTAGATCAAAGGGGATTGTGCGTGGCCATTTTTGCATAGCTATGAGTTCTATTTTTGTTCCAGCTCGCGTCAACTGGCATCTACAAACAAAAGCCCCCATCAGATACAGGCCGCCAACCCAGCCAATCTGGAACACAACTGGATTGCTTGGCGCATGGGCCTTTGTTGCATGGCTTGCGTGAGGCTGTGTGACCCTCAAACCCCAGGGAAAAGCCAAGAACCGTTCGTTTCTTTTTCAAAGCCAACATCGGAAATACAGGGAACAGTTCGCGCGAAATCTAAACTCCCGTGTAACGCACAATTCGACCACTGCAAACCATCTCAGCTATGTAAGCAGGCACGCTATCGGGCACCAGATTTGAAAAAGGGGTCCAGTCTTTGTATCTGTTTGGCACTTGCATTCCCGACATACGATCCAGTGTTGCCGTCAGATCGCGAAAACGACTATTCCGACAATCATATTCCGTCTTGGTTACGAATTCCCTAGTTTGCGAACGACGAGCAATCCAATAAATTGTTCCCGGCTCATTTGACTTGCGCAAATAAAACTCCGCGTCATCGACTGTTTTGTCGACAAGAAGCCAACCGGCATCTTCCAAATTAGCCCGTGAATTGTTCCCAGTGCTTCCACAAGCAACCAAAACTAACCCCGAAAGCACTGCAAAAATTAGCTTTGTATTCATCACGTTCCTTAACCCGCACACATCAAAGGGTTCCTTTCGCGCAGCGATTTAACAAAATACTAAGGGGCTTTTTTGCGATTGCCTGCCAAACAAGTGTGACTTTCGGTCAATTGAGACCAAAGACTATGACACAATTTCAGGTATCTAAACTGGAAACGTCCGATCAAATCGCGTTCAGGCCCGTTTACAGCGAAGCGAAGCGTAAACATGGACGCGATCCGCATCGTTCTTTCGATGAGACTTCTTTGTTTGTTGCCATGTTTTTCCAACTTTGCGGCTATACGAAAGCGATACTTCTGCACTTTTTGTGCTGCATCTCACAACAGATTGGCGTGAAATCACAAGAAAAACGCGACCTTAGCGATTACGTGAAGTCCAACCCAATTCACCCCATTAGAAGTAGCTGATCTGCTAACCGAAAGTATGGCCGACAAGTAGCAGGAAAGTCGGCTTTACGGTCATGCTTTGTAAAGGCGACTGACATGCTTGAGTTATTCAAAAACCCCCAAGCCATCCTTTTGGTTTGCGTAGCCGTTGTAGCAATCATCGGCGCAATAAAGGCCTGATTAACAAACACAAAGGTGCAAAAGTGCCTGATAGCCGTGGAGTGTGGAACGACCCGCTCAAACCGCAACCACCAAAGCGCGCGTCAAATCAAGGAAGCTGCGTCTTGTGGTTTTTCGCCGGGCTTTTCCTTGGCGCGCTGATTTTCCAAACGAAAGGAACTAGACTATGAAATCCCTTACGGACTTCATTGCCGCGCAATACGCTGAATGGCTCGCACTGCGCGCTGTCGAAAACGCCTATCGCTCGCCAGCGCTTGAGTGGGAAATGTTCACTGCCTTTGCAGGAATGGCTGGCGGCGTTTTGCTGATCATCATTGGTGGATTTCTGGCTATCGCGGCTATCTGGCTAGGCGGCTTGGCCATCGCGGTGGTCATCAAAACCGCTTGGGACATCTGTTTTCACGGCGGGCTGTATTGGCTTGGACGCGGCTTCGGCTCACTTCGCCGCGCCTTCACCAACTGATCGAAAGGAACCTGAACATGTGGCTTTTTACACCGCACGGCGGCTTTCTGTCCGTCGTAACCCATAAAGACAATTACGAAACCGTGATTGTGCGTGCCCGTGATGCAGACCATCTGCGCAAGTCATTCGTGGACATTGCCGGGAACATTGAACCTGAGATTAAGCAAATCCCCGGTGCTGACTATGCGTATCGGCTGGAAATGCCGCGCTGGGCGTTTGCGCAATGGATCGCGCGTTATGCCAATTCCATGACGCACACGAACTTTAAAGACGCGTCCAGCGAACAGGGGCACAGCCCCGAATACATCAACGCCCTGCATGACGTTTGGGCGACAATGGCAGACATCCAAGACCCTCCGCCCTATAGCTAAAAATGTCCTGACATGAAGACCTTCACCCTCAAATTCCCCCGCCGCCGCTCAAGGTTTGCCCGTCAATATCTGAGTTGGCCGCGCCTGCCTGGTCTACCGCAATCGCCAGTACGAGCCCGCTTGTGTGGGCAGAGAGGAACTCATGACGCTTAGAACAATCGGACATTCCATTTCTGAAGGATTTCAAACAGTGGCTTCACAAAGTTTTTGGGATTGGCCGCTTTGGATTAGCGTCCCCGTTTCAATTGTTTATCTCTTGGTGCTATTCGGATTTGGTGTCGCGTTTCGTGAAACCGTGGAGCATGAGCGTGAACAAGATTGGGTTGGGGCGGTTGGTTTTTTTGTTTTGTCATTTTTTTGGGCGTGGATGTGTTGGCATATTTGGACACAGCACTTCGGGTCGCTCCCATTGGGTTTTTTTGGCATGCTGATTATTATTTTTGGAAAAATTGCCTTTCCGCTTTTGTTTGCTGGGTGTTTCTTTGGATTTTTGGTTTTTTCAACAGTTCGATTGGAAAAGTGGAAGCGTCGATGACACGCCCATGAAGTTCCCTGAAAGCAAGTAAACCTGCGAATTAGGAAAAACCTCAAAGTCATGCCCATCCTCAACGTGGGCGGGGCACCCCATTAAGCGGATACCTTGGCAAAAAGACCTTTAGGGTTATTCTGCCAAAACAACCGTTGAAACCCAGCAATCAGCCTCCATGTGGAAGGTATGGAAAAAACCGCACATAACCCTGTCGCCGTATCGTTTATGGACCTGACCGTTGACCCGGTTCGTTGCTACTTCACGATTGGCCCTGACCGTGAATTCTTCGCGCGTATCACCGCTGAATTGCCTGCTGGTGTCTATTACCGTTTCCATGACGTTGACCCTTACAGCGTTCGCATCAACGCCCGTGGTGTTGAGGAAGGGCACGCAGACCGTCATGCGGAATACATCGCGGAACGTGTCACCGATACCCCGTGGTTTCTGCATGGCTACAACGGCATTGTCTGCGCGCATCGTGACAGTTGGGGCGATAGCCCTTCTTTGTGTGGGTTTAAACATTCATCGTCTGCATGGCTGCCGATTATCGGGCGTAAACCCCGTGGGCCGGGGCGTCGTTGGAAAGCAAAGGACGATGCAGCCTGCGGTGTCTGCGGCGTAGCGCTGCCTGATGGGGTTTCGTTTCGTGGCGTACCGTTACCGCGCGCCCATCCTGGCTATGTAACTGGGTATGGTCATGAAGGCGAAGGGGTGCAAAACCCTGCGTGGCTGGACGATAAGAAAAACCGTGTCATTACCTGCGGCCATGCCTGCGCGGAAAAAGCCCGTTACCGTGCCGCCAACGGATTAGGCATTGTCAGCGGTACGCGCAACGCGACCTGCGCCTGTTGCGGTGAAGCCTTCACGCCAAAGCGTGCAACGGCGAAGTATTGCAGCGCCGCCTGCCGTAACCGTGCAAACTATCTGGCGAACACGGCAAAGGCTGCGGAATAATATTAGGGCGCGTCTAATATTATGGACCGTCTAAGTTATGGGCCGAATGTTATTATTTCCGCCAAATCTGGAACACGCATGGAATTCTGAGCGTTTCACCCCTTGGCGACTGCACTGACGTTGTGACAGGACATCCCCAAACGAAAAAAAGCCACCTCAAATGACGTAGCTTTTCCTGTCTTTCTGAACCCCTGCACTCAGACCACCCAGAGCATCGTCGTCAGGACGGCCTTGGGCGGTGGGTGCAAAAGAAAGCCCCCGACGAGAACGCCGAGGGCAGACAGGTACTTCATGGATCAAACTCCTGCAGTTGCTTCTTTATTTAGATGCAGGAAGTTGCTCGGTTTGGACGGAGGTGGACCTTTGAACTGCCTGATAGAGTTTCCCTCGTGCGGATGAGCTGGCCCCCATATCCTTCAAGGACATAAAGTCGGACAATACAAAAAATTCAATTCTGACCTTTGCACAACCAATTGACAGTGAACGGAAATTTTTCTTTTTTCTTGCGGCAATATGAATTGAATCATTGCCCTGAAACATTGCAGAATGGTGTGGAATGAGCGTACGAAGCACAGTAGTGAAGCCTGAGATAGGTATATCTACGTTCCATCACATTAGCACAAGTAAAAGGATAGAGCTTTATGGCCAGGGCTCAACTGCGAGAAAAGATAATAGAGAAAATGGCTCCAAAGGAGGGGACAATTGCAGAAATAGGGGTTTTCAAAGGAGCATTTTCCGAGAAGCTTCTTAAGCTTACTAATCCCAAAAAGTTATTCTTGGTGGATCCATGGCAGAACCTCGATGACACTGGTGTAAAGAACAGTTGGTATCACGCTGAGTCATCGAACGATATGCCGGCGATATACGAAGGCGTTTGCGGGCGTTTCGAGGAACAAATTGAGGCTGGGCAGGTCGAGGTGCTGCGAGGCACGTCAAAAGAACTCGCGGCGGCTATTCCTGATGGAGCACTTGATTTCGCATACATCGACGGCGACCACCGTTTTCATGGTGTTCTTGAGGACCTTAATTTCTTATCGCCAAAAATCAGAATTAAGGGGATGATAATGCTCGACGATCACGTTCTAGGACGATGGTGGGACGATGGCGTTGTGCGCGCACTAAATACGTTTCTCGGAGAAAATGCAGCCTCTTGGCAAATTGCTCGAGCTGTCGGCAACCAAGTCGTAGTGCGAAGGCATCGCTGACAATTGCACGTTGGACTAGATATAGAGGCTCTAATTAGCCGGCACTCACCTTCGAATTACCCCGTGCTCACTTGTCCTTCGCCCTCGTTCCGCCATCGCTTCGCTCCGCAAAATGCCCCCGAAACCGCCCCAGTTTCTCGAGCTTCGCCAAAAAGCCGATAATAATCATCGGACGGCAAGGATTCCTACCACCCCAGCCAGTTCATCAGAACATGGAACGAGACTAAGTTCTTGGGTCACCGATTGGATGCTGCAATCAAGAAACATCCATTCCTTCAGGATGACCTCTGCGCAGATCGTGGGATACCCGCGCTTCCAGTGCCAGAATGCGCGCTTCATGGTTGGCGTCTGCTGTGGGGTGTTTCTTTTCTGTAATGGGGTAAACCTCCCAAACTTGTAAAACATCGCTGTGGGGGCCAACGTGTCGGCCCCCTGGTAACCTGATCACTGCGCGTATGCGCCCTTTGTATCCTGTGCGGGGGCGGTCGCCAAAATGTCCACGTCGCGTGCATCGCAGCGCAGATAGGTCTTGCCGTCCCGTTCCAGCAGGTCCATTGCGCCAACCACGGCAACCGCTGCCCCCTTGGTCAGCATCGGGGCGATCTTTTCGGCGCGCACGCCCCAGAACGATGCTGAAACCCAGATGGTCTGGTCTTTCCCGACCCGCAAAGCGATTGACATATTCAGCACGGGCTTGCCGTTGTGTTCCCTCAGTTCGTCGTCACGGTCCAGCCTGCCTGTCACGGTCCCGTTAATCATGATGTTTCCTCCTGTGTGATTGGTGGTAGTTTCATCCGAAATCCTCCTATATCCGGGGCTTGGGGGTAGATTTTGCCCCTCAAAGCGTTGCTTTCCTTTTTTTTCAATTACTTGACCCCCTTCAAAGCGTTGCTAAAAGCGTTGCTGCAGCGTATCGAAACAACGCTTTGAGCAACGCTCTGTCATAGGTTAACCCTTTGCAATCATTGAATAGCAACGCTTTGAGGGGTGTTTTCGGGGGTAAACCCCGGGGTATAGGGTTAAAACGGGTCATATGGGTCGCCTTTCTTTGGCGGGTCGGGAAGGTCGTATTTCGGGTTTCCGTAGCGGTCGAAACTTTCCTCAATATCTCTGCGCCGGATGCACTTGACCTTGCCGCCGCCGCTTTCCGGCGTCATGGCAATGGACTTGATCCCGAACTTGGTCAAACGGCGCATCAAAGACGATTGGGTTAGTGCGCGCCCGTGGTTTATTTCCCGCCAAGGCCGATCCTCCATTGCGTTCAAATCCTCAACTATGGATGAGGTCGGGATATGCTTTGTGTAAGGGCGCGGCTCAAACAGGGACCAAATATCGCAAACCAGTTGCACGGGAATTGGCAAATCATCGTCAGCGTGGCGCTGTTCGATCAGGCGATACGCTCGGTCTGCCCGTTCGGGCCATTCACCGCCAATGTTCAGCGCGACCTTGCACAGCGGTTCCCAGTTGTCCTGCGCCCTATCGTTTCCGAGGTTCTCGGGCATGGCGTCGGCTTCAATATGCGCTTGCGGGAAGTCAGACGCCCACCGCGCGATCTTTTGGCGGGTTACGCTGTGCCGCTCAAACAAATCGGCTGGCATCTTTTCCACGTATTCGGCAGGCAGCCTGCGGCGTAACTCAATCCGAATAGAACGATCTTCCAGCGTGTCCTTGATGCGCCCGATCCCGGCGATCACCTGCGGCGACCAGACCGAAAAAATGACCGGGATAAAGTCCCCGTTCACTTCCTGAACCCGGATCACATTTGCCTGCCGTTTGCGGTGCCCTGCGTTGATCAGGCCGATCAGATCGTCATTGTTCTTTAGCGTCTGGTCGGCTTCATCCATCATCACAGTTGGCTTGACGGCTTCAATCATGCGGAACAGGGACGCGGGGGAAACCTGCGCGGCGTAAATCGGCTTGAACGCAAAGGCTTCGATTGCCTCCAAAAGCGTAGACTTGCCGCACCGCTTTTCAGGGGAGGTGATCAGGCACTTTGGGAACAGCGCCCAGCGATCCATAAGCCAACTGCCCATGATCCAAAGTGTCACGGCGTCGGCTTCCTCATCGTCTTGGAACTTGATGTGTTGCCCCAGCGTACCCCGGATGATGTGCGCAACCTCCGCACCGCTGACGGGTTCATGCCACGGCGCGACGAACTCAACATTGACCGTATTGGCTGGCCCTTCATCTTTGGCGGCTGGTGCTGTCAGGCGATCAAGTTCCGTCACCTGAACGCGGAGGGCTTTCAGTTCCGATCTGATGCGGTGCCACTTCGCCGGGTCGGATACGCGGAGGGCTTTCAAGGCTTCCAGTACGTCAGCTTCAAACGGCGCGCCTGCGTCCTGCTTGGTGCGTTCGGTCAGGCCTTCCAGAATATCGGCATCCATTTTTTTGAACTCATACTTGATATCTTTCGGCGTCTCACTCATCACCCACCCCCATCAGTTCGTCACAGAAATCCCCGCCTGCTTTCGGCTGGACAATCGTTGCAGTCAGGCCAAGCCCCTCGAGGCGTTCGGCGGTCTTGCGGCAGGCAATCTCTCCCGCGCGGCTTTCGTCCAGGTCAGCCAACAACGTGACCTGCTGGATATGCTTTGGCGGTTCCCATGCGGTCATTCCGCTTGTGGACAGCGCGGCGATCTGGCTTCCCTTTGGCGGATTTGTGGTGCGCAGGACGTCATTGATTGCGTCCTGTTCTGCCTTGGATGAGCAACGGATGGTGACCCGGCCCCCAGCATTTGAGCGCAGCGCACTTTGTCTTTCGCCAAGGCGGTGCGGTGCTGGGCGCTCATGCCGCGCTGTTCTTGGGGGGTTTCCGGTTGGCTTCCAGCACGTCCAGAATATCGTTGCCGATCAGCATGACGCGCTTACCGACTTTCAGAACCGGATAGGTTCCATCATCAATGCGGCGGTGGATTGTTGCCCGTGCGCCAAGTCCAAGTTCAACGGCTTCGTCAACCGAAATCAGACGGTCAGCAATGGGCAGGATTGGCTTATTCATCTTGCGTACTCCTTTGCAATCGTTACTGCTCAAGGAATACCGCAGGGGCATATGTGGTTAAAACATAGTTGATGAAGATCAGATGTTGTGTTTCCACACGCTCAAGTTGCGGGTTCTGACTTTGAGTCCATTTGAGAACATATGAGACACTTAACATGAACAAATCTCACCATGTCGGCAAACATAGTGAGGTTTTTTCAACATCGGCCGAGTTTCGCGCGGGACTTATCCGGTCAGCGAAACCACGTTTTCAACTTCAAGGCGGTGCAGGAAGTTGCACCAAGCCTGCACAGCATTGGCGGCATGTTCGGCCATATTCGCGCTTTCTGTGTAGCGCCCATCCACTGACGCGCCGTCAAAGTGGTTGCTGCAGGCGTCCCTGACTTCCTTGGCGATCCCCTGTTCACGCATCCATGTCAGCGCCCGCCGTCTTGCGGCATGTGTGGCGAACTCATCGGACACCCCCAGCGCTTCCCGGTTTTCGCGGACCATAGAACTTACAGAATTCAGGTGGACATGCTCAGTCGGAAACCGATTGGACGGAAACACCCAGGTTCCATCTGGGTCAGCTTCGCGGCGACGGTTCAGCAGGTCCAGCGATTGCTTGGAAAGCTGCAAGGTGAAACAGCGCTTGTTCTTCGACCTTGAAGCGGGAAGCGTCCACGTTCCGGCTTGCAGGTCCAGTTCAGACCACGGCAGCGCGGCGGCCTCATTGATGCGGCACAGGGTTTGCGACTGCAAGGTCAGCAGGTCGGACCAAGGATCGCCCAGCTTATGCAGGTTGGCGATATAGTCGCGGATTTCGTCGTTTGTGCTGGCATAGCGTTTTGCGTCTGGCACAATCGGCGGCGTCACGTCCGGCATAGGGTTCGGAATACTGCGATCAATCCAGCGTTTCGTGATCCTGATCTTGGCGCGGGTTGGAACCTTTTTGCGCGCAACGCGGTTCATGATCGAAAGCAGGCTATACAGTTTTTGCTGTGTGCGGGGCGCGTGACTTACCTCATCAATCAGATCGTCAATCACCTGCGCGGTGAACTGCGACAACGGCGTGTCGGCGTGTTCCGGCAAGATGTACTTGTCCAGCAGGTATTGATCCAAGTCAGCGCTGCGTTTGACTGGTTCGCCGTTCACGTTCAGCGCAAAGGCGTATTCGGCAAGATAACGCGCGGCCAGATCGCCAACGGTCATGCGTTCTGCTTTGGCGGCTGCACCAACAGTTACCAGGTCGGACAGGTCCAGCTTTTTGCCTTCCTTGGTGAAGGGAAGCCCCTGCTTGCGCCGTGCGTCCAGCACTTCCCAAATCGAGCGCGCATCCGTCAAGCTGGTGATCACGTCGCCGCCTTTGCGGGGCCGATAGATACCCAATTCCACCTCAACCTGTTTCCGGCTTTCTGGGCACTCAGTACGGAACAGCCAATACATGCCCTTGGTCGAACCGTGGCGCATGATCAGCCCTTTGCGGTTTGGGTCACGCATCGGGGCGGCCCCAACTGGCAGGGCGTCATATTGCAAGCCCGTCAGTTCTGGTGTGCTGTCGGACTGCAAAAGGGAAATCACGCCTTCAATAGCAACCCGAGCGGGGGCCGTTCCCTTGTGACGTTTCAGATCGTCATGGACCCGCCACAGGCTTTCCACGGCTTCGGTTTCGTGTTTCTTTAATCGTCGGGCCATTATGTTTCCTTTGCGTAGGTCATGGTGGCTCAAGGTCTGGCGTTGCTGCGCACACAGCGCGCCGGACCGCCTTTATAGCATATGAAACTTTCCAGAATTTTCCAGAAACAGGTGATTACGGGTGAGAAAATGTGATATATTCTGGGGTAAGTCTGGAATACCCCGGCCCCTTTCACCCCTCGGCGATCTCACATGATTTCACATTTGTATCAAAGGGTTAAATGCGGTTTTCTGCAATTCGGGCAGGCCAGGCTTTAGGCGTAACCATTCTCAAAGGGGCTCCCATGACCGATCCCAATACCCAACAAGGCGAAATTCTGGACGATCAGGGACCGGATGGCCGAGACGCGCTTGGCGATCAATTGGCAGACCTGTGGTGGACCTTCCTGCTGCGCGGCATTCTGGCCGGGGTGCTTGGTATCGCCGCGTTGTTCTGGCCTACAGGCAGCATCTCGCTCCTGCTCAGACTGGTTGGGCTCTTGCTGGTATTCGACGGCGGCCTGACCTTGCTGGGCTTCGGGCGGCGCGGCCTGATCGGAGGCGTCGGCATCGGCGCCCTACTGATCGGCCTCATTCTGTTGATCTGGCCCGAGGGTGTCGCCCGCCTGACCTTCTTCCTGCTGGGCGCATGGGCGTTGATCGTTGGAGTGGGCTCGCTTATGGCCTGGCGTCAGATGCCCGACCAGAACCCGGACGCAGCCACGGTGCGCAACTCGGGAATTGTGGCGCTGGTTATCGGACTGGTGCTGTTGTTCTGGCCCGGCAGCGGAATGGTCGCGCTAGGTTGGGCAATCGCCTTTTCGGCGCTGGCCTTCTCGGTCGTCATGTTTTTTCTCGCCGCGCGCTTCAAACGGGCCCATGATCGCATCGCAATGCGCGTCGTGAACCGCTGAAACACAACGCAAACAGGCCGGGGAGTTACCCGGCCTGACGCATGGATGACGGCCGCATCGCGGCCCGAAGACAGACGTAGCCTTAGTGGTTGTGTGACCCGTGGTCGCCTTTGCGCTCCAGGTCGACTGGGATGTCGACAACGATCTCACCAGCATTTTCAAAAACCAGCGTGACCGGCACAGTTGCACCTTGTTCAAACGGTGCCGAAATCCCCATAAACATGACGTGATCGCCACCACGCTTCAGCATGTGAGTTTCTCCGGCCGGGATGACGAACCCCTCTTCGACATGGAGCATCTTGGCCACACCGTTGGCATCAACCTGATGAGTGTGCAGCTCGACCCGTGCCGCAACATCCGATTCGGCTGCGATCAAACGGTCGTCGGTCTCACCAGAGTTCTGGATCATCATGAAAGCAGCACCCGCCTTTGCGGACTTGCCCGACGAACGCGCATAGGCGTCCTCGACGGTGATGCTATCCTGTGCCCAGGCGGCGGTTGTAAGAGTAACGGCGGCAACTGTGGCCAGCAGTTTGTAGGTGAAGGACATAAAGCCTCTCCTGATTTGAGTTCTTGATAAATTGGAAAACAGTATCAAGCCAAACTAGGAGGCGCGCGCGCCGATTGTGAGGCAACCGACGGCGTGATGAGGTCACCCAAGCCACGCTTCAACCTCGGCTGGGGTTGTTTCGGCGCGTCGGGAATCGCAGCCTCCGCCATGGAAACAGCGCCCAACACGGTCAAAGCAAAGTCAGGGCAGAAATGCGGGGCCTGCGTCGGTTGCCCTTCGGCATCGACATAGACAACCACCGGACCGCTTCCGGTGCACAGCACCATTTGACCGACCGCAGCATCGACCCCGCGCGAAACTGCAAAACCCTGCCCCGTCAAAGTAACGAGCAGCGAAAGCGCAAAGGGCAGAATTCTGGTCAGAGCGGGTTTCATTCTGCCTAGGGTATAGGCCAGAGACAATTCCGGCTTCAAGCGCATTCAGACGCTTGAAGCCTTGGGATCCTAGGAAAGTGTCAGCGGTCTAATTCCGGGCGTTTGACGGACCCTTTGGTCAGACTCGTATGCAGCCGGTTCACCTGACGTTGCATCCGAAAGCATGTCCCAAAGGTCTTGCCGAAAAATGCGGCCAACACTGAGAAAGAATCGAAAGATTTAAAAGACATGAGGGCAAACTCCGCCAAAAATATGCATAAACATATTCCGCTCAGAATTCGCTGTATGTGATCAAAGTTACGTTTCAGGGGTCAATTGCGCCGAAATCGTGAACATTCTTAATTCAGGCAAAAGCAAAGGCCCTGCACCAGATGGGTACAGGGCCTGAAATTCGCAGTAAAAAAGGTTTAGGCCGAAGCTTGTGCCTTGGCGATTTCCTTTTTCACTTTCAGTGCGTTCGCGGACAGTTCTTCGTCCTTGGCTTTGGCCAGGAACGCGTCCAGACCACCGCGGTGATCAACCGAACGCAGAGCAGCAGCAGAAATGCGCAGCTTGACGCCACGGCCCAGAGTCTCGGACTGCAGGGTAACGTCGTTCAGGTTGGGCAGAAAACGACGACGAGTTCTGTTTTTGGCGTGGCTGACATTGTTGCCAGTCATCGGGCCTTTTCCGGTCAGTTCGCAACGGCGCGACATGGTTTCTTCCTTTGTTTCTGGAGGCCGGGCATACTGCCCTCGGCCAAATCACAAGGGGCGCAACCCGAAGTCGCGCCCGAAAACTGGTTGGATGCGTGTAGTGGGAATCGCCGGAAGGGTCAAGACGGGCCAGCAGAATTCTTTGACTTTACCTGTCACCCCTTCAGGCCAGCGTTGTCAGCATCTGTTCCGCCGCCGCCGCAGGGCTTATCCGGCCGTGTGAAACTTCGGTGCTCAGACGTTCCATCTCGGCCCGCGCCGGCGCAGTCGACAGCCGCGACAGAAGCGCCGAACGCACTTCCTGCTCGAACCAATACTGCGCCTGCACCGCCCGGTTCCTTTCCCAATGACCCGAGTCGCGACGCCATTGGGTCAGGGATTGAATTTCGGACCACGCATCTTCCAACCCATGTTCCTCGACCGCAGAAACCGTCATGGCCTTGGGAAACCCTTCGGGATCCTGCGGGCGCTTGCGCAGCAGACGCAGGGCACCGGCGTAGTCAGCGCAGGTGCGGGTGGCAGTCGCCTTGAGATCGCCATCCGCCTTGTTCACCAGGATCATATCCGCCATTTCCATGATACCGCGCTTGACGCCCTGCAACTCATCACCGCCCGCAGGCGCGAGCAGCAGCAGGAACAGGTCGGACAGTTCGGACACAACGGTTTCCGATTGGCCAACACCCACGGTTTCGATCAGCACAACGTCAAACCCAGCCGCTTCGCACAATGCGATTGCCTCACGTGTGCGACGGGCCACGCCGCCAAGATGCGACTGGCTGGGCGATGGACGGATGAAGGCGGCGCGCTCACGGCTCAGACGCTCCATCCGGGTCTTGTCGCCCAGAATTGAGCCGCCCGATCGGGCAGAGCTGGGATCAACAGCCAGAACCGCGACGCGAAGCCCTAAACCGATCAGCATCATGCCAAAGCTCTCGATAAAGGTGGATTTGCCCACCCCCGGTGTCCCTGACAATCCGATCCGCAGCGCCTGCCTCTCCGACCCCGCCAACTGAGCCAGCAATTCCATCGCCTGCGCCCGATGATCGGCGCGGCCACTTTCAACCAGCGTAATGGCACGGGCCAAAGCACGCCTGTCTCCGTTCAAAATCCTGTCTGCCAGGCCGTCTATTTCCATTTTGACCCCAATCTTTTGCGGCAGGTCTACTTGCCGCCCCAAAGGGGTGTTTGTCCAGACCATAGGGATCGAGAAATGCACCCACGGCAACCTATTCGCGCCCGGGTGTTGCCGCCGATCCTCTGCCGGACGTCCACGGGTGCGGCGTCCAACGTGCCGTCGCGCAACTCCGGCCATGTGCCGATAGGGGAACTGGACGTTGCCGGGCCATTCGCGGATAAAGCCACCATGACACGCCTGCCTATCGACGACGCTATTCCCGATCTTATCGAAGCTTTGAAAGCTTCGGGCCGCGCTGTGCTTCAGGCCCCTCCGGGTGCGGGTAAGACAACTCGGGTGCCGTTAGCGATACTGGATGCCGGGCTCTGTGACGGTCGGATTGTCATGCTTGAGCCGCGCAGACTGGCGGCGCGCGCAGCCGCTGAACGCATGGCGGAAACTCTTGGTCAACGCGCGGGCCAAACGGTCGGATACCGCGTGCGTGGCGAAACAAAAGTGTCCAAGACCACCCGGATCGAGGTTGTAACCGAAGGGATTCTGACGCGTATGCTGCAATCCGAGCCCGATCTTCCCGGCGTGGGCGCGGTTATCTTTGATGAATTTCACGAAAGATCCCTGAACGCAGACCTTGGACTTGCCTTGTGTCTTGAAGTAACGGGAGCGCTCAGGGATGACCTTATCCTTCTGGCCATGTCTGCGACATTGGATGCCGAACCGGTAGGACGCCTGATGGATGCCCCGCTGGTCACCTCCGAAGGCCGCAGCTTTCCCGTTGAAACGCGTTGGCTTGACTATCCGTTGGGGACACAGGCGCAACGGCTGGACGCATTAGTGGATCTGGTCACTCAGGCCGAACGGGAAACCGATGGTGGAATGCTGGTTTTCCTGCCCGGCGAAGGTGAAATTCGCCGCGCCGAGGCCGCGTTGACCCGTCGCTTGCCCAAGGACTGCATGATCAGGCCGCTTTTTGGGTCTATGCCTTTCGCGGAACAGCGCAAGGCGATCGCTCCGGTTGATAGCGGCCGCAAAGTGGTATTGGCCACGTCGATTGCCGAAACATCGCTGACCATCCCCGATATTCGGGTGGTCGTCGATATGGGACAGGCGCGGCGGGCAAGGTTCGACCCGGGCTCGGGCATGTCCCGCCTCGTGACGGAACGCGTCACACGCGCCGAAGCGACACAACGCGCAGGTCGCGCCGGGCGGGTGGCCAAAGGTGTTTGCTATCGCCTTTGGTCCAAAGGGGAGGAAGGGGCGCTGGCCGCCTACCCCCCGGCCGAGATCGAAGCCGCCGACCTGACCGGGCTGACCTTGGAATTGGCCCTTTGGGGTGCTTCGCCCAGTGATCTGGCCTTTCTGACCCCTCCGCCCGACGGAGCGATGGCCGAAGCACGAAACCTGCTGCAAATGCTGGGCGCGCTCGACAGCAACGGCCGGATTACCGATCACGGACGAGCTTTGGCGGCGCTGCCTTTGCATCCGCGCCTTGGGCATATGCTGGTACAGGCTGGACCCGATGCAGCAATTCTGGCGGCGCTGACGGCAGAACGTGACCCACTTAAAGGTGCTCCGGCGGATGTTCTGCTGCGGCTTGAGGCGTTGCGGGACACTCGGGCTTTTCAACGCAATCGGGTCTGGCAGGTGAACACAGGCGCGGTGGACCGGATCAAGGCCGAGGCCAAGCGGCTGCGGGACCGGGGCAGTCGTTCGGACCTAAGCCCCGCATCCATGGCCGCGCTTGCATATCCCGACAGGATCGGACAGCGGCGAAAGGGTGATGTGCCACGCTATGTCCTGTCCGGCGGCAAAGGGGTCGTGCTGGGCGGTGAAGATACGCTGGCAGCCGCCCAGTATCTTGTGGTCACCGACACCGATGGAAATCCGCGAGAAGCGCGTGTACGCATGGCCGCCCAAATTACCGAGCGGGAAATCCGCGACCTGTTTGCGGATCAGATCGATTGGGTCGAAACGTGTGATTGGTCGAAACGCGACCGGCGGGTCATCGCCCGACGACAAGAACGGTTTGGTGCAATCACTCTGGAGGACCGGATATGGAAAGAGGTCCCGTCCGATGCCGTCGCCCACGCCATGCTAGATGGCGTGCGAGACCTCGGGTTGGTCCTGAACGGCGCCGCCGCGCGTCTGGCGGCGCGCGTGGAACTGGTTCGGGCCGAAGGGGTGGACCTGCCGGACTTCTCGACTCAGGGCCTGATGGACACAGTGGAAGACTGGTTGCTGCCCATGCTTGAGGGAGTGCGCAATGCTGAAGACTGGAAACGGTTCGATCTGCTGCCCGCGCTTCGCTCTCGTCTGGATTGGGGACAGACGCAAGAATTGGATCGCCGCGCGCCCGGCTCTTTTGAAACACCGCTCGGGCGTAAGGTTCCCATCGACTATGGCGGCGCGGTTCCCGAAATCTCGGTACGTTTGCAGGAATTGTTTGGCGTCACGCGTCACCCGATTGTCGGGGGTGAAGCGTTGAAGATCACCCTGCTGTCTCCGGCGCAGCGACCGATACAGATCACGCGCGATCTGCCGGGGTTTTGGGCGGGATCCTATGCCGATGTGCGCAAGGACATGCGCGCGCAATACCCCAAACACCCTTGGCCCGAAGACCCAACGCAGGCCGACCCCACGTTGCGGGCGAAACGGCGCAGCTAGAACGCTGTTCGGCAAATAATCACCTTTCCCGCTAAAAATTGCAGCCCTTCGGCAGCAATCAGCGCCGAGATGACGCAGGGTAAAGATAGGTGCATTGAAGATATTCCATTCCGTTGTTATGTGACACACGCACACGTTTCACCCACTCAAGTGAGCCTGTTTTGACAAAATGGTTGCGAAATATCTGGGAAGAGGTCGCCAGACCTTTGTTCCTGCGCCCCCGCCGGGTGCAGTTCGCTGCCCTTTGCCTGAGAAAAACGCAAGACGGGCCCGAAGTTTTGTTGATCACCAGCCGCGATACGGGCCGATGGGTCATTCCCAAGGGCTGGCCCATGGACGGTTTGGACGGCGCCGAAACAGCCCGGCAAGAAGCATGGGAAGAAGCCGGCGTAAGGCCAGCGAAGCTTGGCCGCAGCCCTGTCGGGCAGTACACATACGACAAAATTCTTAAAGACGGATCGGCTCAGCCGGTTTTGACGAATGTGTACCGGGTGGACGTTCAGGAACTGGCGGATGACTTCCCCGAAGCAGGTCAGCGCACGCGCGAGTGGGTCTCGCCCCAGACGGCCGCTGACCGCGTTTGGGAGCCTGAACTCAGCGAAATCCTACGTCACTTGTAACAAAATCGCTACAATTTGATGACAGAGCGGTTGCCCGTACAGGCGAAACCGTTTAGCGGCGTGCGTCAAATCCAGAAAACCGATGAAACCTCATGTCGAATTCGAATTCCAAAACCCGCTGGCAGGCACTGGACAGCGACTTGCACCGCATTTCACGCGTTGAATCTGCGAATGTTTACGTCGCACGCCCCATGCTTGCCCCCGGCATTGCGCTGGCATTCATCGCGCTGGCCGGGCTGACCGCTGCCGTTTTGTTTGGTCAGGCCGACGGAGGGCTGATCGTTGTCGCGGCAGCGGCGTTCGGGGCGTACATGGCGATAAATATCGGTGCCAACGACGTTGCCAACAACATGGGCCCTGCCGTGGGTGCCAACGCGCTGACGATGGGCGGCGCGATTGTGATCGCCGCCATCGCCGAAAGCGCAGGGGCTTTGCTGGCAGGTGGGGATGTGGTCTCGACAATATCCAAGGGCATTATCGACCCGGCCTCGGTTCAAAACAGCAACGTGTTCATCTGGGCGATGATGGCGGCGCTGATTTCCTCGGCATTGTGGGTAAATCTGGCAACGTGGGTCGGCGCACCGGTATCCACCACGCACTCCGTCGTGGGCGGCGTGATGGGGGCTGGCATCGCAGCAGCAGGTCTGAGCGCGGTCAGTTGGGGTACGATGAGTGCGATTGCTGCAAGCTGGGTGATCTCACCAGTACTTGGGGGCGTTATTGCTGCCGGGTTTCTGGCGTTGATCAAAGCGAAAATCCAATATCAGGACGACAAGATTGCCGCCGCACGGCGCTGGGTTCCCATTCTGGTCGCGGTAATGGCCGGGGCATTTGCGACGTATCTGGCGGTCAAGGGTCTAAAGCGGATCGTCAAAGTGGACCTTGAAGTCGCCCTTCTGGTCGGCTTGGCCGCTGGTTTGTTGGTCTGGGCCGTTACGGTACCATGGGTTCGCCGCAAGTCCGAAGGGTTGGAAAACCGCACGAAATCCCTCAAGACGCTTTTTGGGCTGCCGCTGGTCATCTCCGCCGCATTCCTCAGTTTCGCCCACGGAGCAAACGACGTGGCCAATGCCGTTGGCCCCTTGGCCGCCATTGTCCACGCCGCCGAGTTCGGCGATTTCGCGTCCAAAGTGACGATCCCAAGCTGGGTGATGGTGATTGGTGCCTTTGGCATTTCCTTCGGCTTGTTCCTGTTCGGCCCCAAGCTGATCCGCATGGTCGGCAGCCAGATCACCAAGCTGAACCCCATGCGCGCCTTCTGCGTCGCCTTGTCCGCAGCAATCACGGTGATTGTGGCCAGTTGGCTGGGCCTGCCCGTCAGTTCCACCCATATCGCGGTTGGTGCGGTCTTCGGGGTCGGGTTTTACCGCGAATGGCATTCGGACCGCCGATGGAAAACCTCGAACTATCAGCGACCGCCGGAACGCCGTTTGGCACGCGAGGAACACAAGCGGCGCAAGCTGGTGCGGCGATCCCATTTCATGACGATCGTGGCAGCATGGGTCATCACGGTGCCCGCCGCCGCAACAATGTCAGCGGTTATTTTCTGGATACTGACGGCCTTTCAATAAGACGTTAGGACGTGATCCCCTCTGGACCCATTGCGGTTTGCGGTTTCTGTTCGATCAGAGCTCGCACCCGCCGACAGATTGGCGTAGGAATACCGCTGGTTTCACCCAGCCGGACGATTTCCCCCTGCAGGCTGTCGATTTCTGTCGTCCGTCCCGCCAGCAGGTCATAGGCCATGGATGTGCGCGCCGAGGGGTCAATGCTGACCATCCGCGCAGCTATTCTTGAAAACACGGGTGTCGGCAAACGTAGAATATGCGGCGTCATCCACGCCGGCAACGGCGTGGTCGAGGCGACAGGAAGACCGGCTGCCTTCAGAACCGCCAGCGCCTCGGTCATCTGGTCCGCCATCAGGCGACGCCAGTTTCGATCGAGAAGTTGCTGTTTCAGGGTCAGCCCGGAAAGCGCGTTCAGCGCGTTGTTAAGATTGATGACCAGTTTGCCCCATTGCACGGCATCGATGTCGTCACTTTCGACCACAGGCATATCACTACTGCTCAGAAGCCGCCCCAAGTCGCCCGGGCCACTTTGAATTACAATCTCGCCGGATGTCGCCCTGTGGAAACTGCCAGCAACAGATGGGACGACGTTGAAAGGCACCATTCCTGCACGGACATCATAGTCCGGTAGGGCGGCGCGCAGAGTTCGGACGTTTTCCATCCCGTTTTGCCACGACAGTACAGGGGCCGTTTTGGGCGCATGTTTCGCGATCTGCGCCGCCATATCTGCCGTCGCGCCGGTTTTGACAGTCACGATCACCAGATCGGCGTTTTCCATCCCTTCTGGCGATTGGGTCAGGGTCAGTTTCACAGCGGGCACGCGGCGATTCAGGTCCGCAAAATCGCTGACCCTAAGCCCCTGTGCACGGATTGGATCAAGAACATAGGCACGCCCCAACAAGGTCACGTCATGCCCAGCCTCCGCCAACAATGCCCCGCAGTAACATCCAATGCTGCCCGCGCCCGCAATCACGATTTTCATGGCATCCTCCGTCTAGGCGCAAGGATTGCCGGGATTTAGGACGCGGACAAGACCCCATTACGTTCGGTTAGCGCGCCAACCTCGGGCGGGTACGTGCCAATTCCTCCGAGATCGGAATGAACTCCTGATCGTCTCCGGGCGGCAGGTGAAAAGCTCCATTTGCCCAGTCGGCCGTCTTCCACTCGCGGGTCGCCGCCTCGATCTTTTCTTTCGAAGAGGACACGAAATTCCACCAGATAAATCGGTCCTCATTCAATGTCGCGCCCCCCAGAAGCATCAGGCGCGCGCCCAACGGGCCTGCCTTGACCGACAGGCGATCACCGGGACGAAAGACCATCATCCGACCTTCCTCGAACGTGTCGCCCGCAATCTCGACAGAGCCTTGGGTGACATAGACGCCGCGATCCTCATGATCATCCGGCAACGGGAAAGAGGCGCCCGGATCCAACTGAACGTCGAGGTAAAAAGTCTCAGACAGCATCGTAACGGGGCTGGTCTCACCATATGCCGACCCGAGGATCAATCTGGCGCTGACGCCATTGTCCTGAATATGGGGCAACGCACCTTGTTTGTGATGTTCAAAATCAGGGGCCATGTCCTCATGCGCTTCGGGCAGCGCGATCCAGGTCTGGATACCGAACAGGTTGTGCCTTTTGCTGCGTGTTTCTTCGCTTGTTCGTTCAGAATGGGTCACGCCGCGACCTGCCACCATCCAATTGACCTCACCGGGGTAGATCATCTGATGCGTGCCAAGGCTGTCGCGATGCTCAAATTCACCCTGATACAGATAGGTGACGGTTCCCAAACCGATATGGGGATGTGGGCGCACATCAATACCACCATCCGTGATAAATTCAGCCGGGCCCATCTGATCAAAGAAGATGAAGGGCCCCACAAGCTGTCGTTTGACCGACGGCAAAGCGCGGCGCACTTCGAACCCGCCCAGATCACGAGCGCGGGGTATGATCAGCGTTTCAAGGGCTGAATTCTCGGAAACACATTCGGGGTTGTGTGTGGGATTCCAACTCATTCCTGCACCTCTTGCGTTCAAAGAACTTTCGTTCACTGGTGCAGGATATAGGGTGAAATTTACCGAATAAACTTGCAAAAATGCACATAAATCGTGCGGAACTTTCCCGACATATCCTCATTCGCCAATGGGTCGCGGCCAAAGCCGGGGAAAGAACGCACCGTCTAGCCGATCACCTTCGCGATACCCCGCCGCTTCGAATTGCGCACGTTCCTCTTTGGCCCAATCCCCTCGATACCGAATGAGCCCGTCCGGGGCCGTCATCCGCAGCGTAAAACGCCGCACCGTTTCGGTCGGCGTGACGGAGGAAAGCCCCCCGTGCAGGGTTCGCATATCGAAAAAGATACAATCCCCCAGCTCCATATCCCATTGCAGCAGGTCAAAGGCAACGGGATTTGCATTGACGTCTGGCGGAGGGTGGTAGGTGAGACCGGCCACCTCGGTCGGTTCATAACTGGGATGCCCATCCGCGAAACGCACCCGCATGAACAGCTTGTCCCACAAATGCGATCCTTTCACGAATGCGATGCCATTCTGCTTGCTCACTGGCTCCAAAGGAAGCCACAGGACACACATCGTTCCCTCGAAATCGAAATAGGACAGGTCCTGATGAAATGGAGGGCGAGACATCGACCCGGCCTCACGTAGAAACCAGTTATCCATGACCAGATTGATCGAGGGCGCGCCCAACAACAGCGCCGCAAGCCGGGCACAGGGCGAGTTGAATACGAAATCCGTAAATTGTGGGATTTTGTTCCACGCCCAAAAATCTTCAAAGTAACCCGGCGCATCCGGGTCTTTCGTGTGGCGGGTAAAATTTTCAGTAGGTGCTGTCAGGTCAGCGTCGATCCCATCGCGCAGTGTCTGCAGCCAAGACGCAGAGAATTTTGAGCGTAAGACGACTGCTCCGTCCCGCTGGAACGCAGCAACTTCTGCGGCTGAAACGTGCTCGGACTGGGTCATGGGCGAGGGCCTTCCGACAGGAGGGGCGAGTACAAAGGATCGCACCCGGCGGGCGGGCCGTCAAAGCAATTCACAATTCCCTCTGTTGGCTCGAAATATCGTTCGTTCGTGCTACTCTGTCATGGCGATAGCGCCCGGCTGAACGCGGGCACACGAAATGGCTTTGAAAGCGAGGGGCCCATGACCCGTGTTTCAATCACTCGACGCTCTTTGATTGCTGCAGGCGGAGCTGTCCTTGCATCCGGTCTGCTGTTGCCCGCCCGCGCCAATGGCCTTGCAGCCACCCCGTCAATGCGGGGAGGGGCCAACAATTATAGGCCTGGTGCTCCGATCGTGCAGCGCATTGGCGGCGGTGGGTTCTGGATGACCGGAACAGTCCGGCGCGCGGGAGACGGTGCCCCCCTGCCCGGTCAACGTATTCAGATCTGGGCTCATACGACCGAAGGGCATGAACGCGACCCCCACAGCCACGGCGCGACCCTGACCGATGAAAAAGGAGAGTTCCGGTTGGAAATGCCTCAGATCGTACCCGCCTTTGGTCAGCCGCATGGCCACCTGGCCTATGATAACGGTGAATTCGAAACCGTGTTCCTGCGTCCGGTCATGGCAAGCGCAAGGGACAAGACCTTGGCCGCTCACTTTGTATTGCAACCCGCCTGAGACGTGACGCGAACCGTTGCAGCCTGGGCCGCGCTAACGGTCGTCTTGCTGGTTCCCATCCTTGCGGCCGCAGCAAGTCCCTATCTAGAATGGCGAAGCCCCGTCTACATTGCGGCTGGGTTTGCCGGGATTATCAGCCTGAGTTTGCTATTGCTTCAACCCTTGCTGGCAGGCCGATGGCTGCCTGGGCTGTCAGCCATGCAAAGCCGTCTATGGCACCGCAGATGCGGCCTTGCTCTGGTGGGTGCCCTTTTTATTCACGTTGCCGGATTGTGGATCACCAGCCCCCCTGACATGTTGGATGCCCTGCTGTTTGTATCACCCACCCCGTTTTCAGCGTGGGGCGTCGCGGCAATGTGGGCTGCTTTCGCCGCAGCCCTTCTGGGTTTGCTGCGGCAGCGCCTTCATCTTCGGTTTCGCGTCTGGAGACTTGGGCACGCGGGGCTGGCTTTCATCACGATCGTCGGCAGCGTTGTTCATGCCATGCTGATCGAAGGCACGATGGAGGTTATGTCCAAAACCGCACTTTGCCTTCTGATCTTGGTGGCGAGCGTCCGGACGCTCGCCAAGCTTCGAGTGTGGGATATACGCAGGCGCTAGACGCCCAGGCACCAGCGCATGATCGCCTTTTGCGCGTGCAGACGATTTTCCGCCTCATCAAAGATAACCGAGTTCGGACCGTCCATGACCTCGGATGTCGCCTCTTCCTCGCGGTGTGCTGGCAGGCAGTGCATGAAAAGCGCATCTGGCTTGGCATGCGACATCAACTCTTCATTGACCTGATAAGGTCGCAGCAGGTTGTGACGCCGTTCCTTGGCCGATTGGGAATCGTGCATAGAGACCCAGGTATCGGCAACGACAAGGTCCGCGCCTTCGACCGCTTTGAATGGATCGCGTTCGACCACGATTTGCGATCCCTTTTGGCGGGCAAACCCCATGAACTCTTCCTCCGGGTCGAACTGCGCGGGGCCGGTGAAAGTAAAGTTGAAGCCAAACTGACCAGCCGCGTGCAGGAACGAAGCGCACACGTTGTTGCCATCGCCGGTCCAGACCACTTTTTTACCCGCGATGGGGCCACGGTGTTCTTCGAAAGTCAGGACATCGGCCATGATCTGACAGGGATGGGTGCGGTCGGTCAGGCCGTTGATCACAGGCACGTCCGAGTATTCGGCCATCTCGGTCAGGATCGTTTCATCGAACGTCCGGATCATGATCAAGTCGACATAGCGCGACAGGACGCGGGCGGTATCGGCGATCGTCTCGCCATGGCCAAGCTGCATGTCCTTACCGGACAGCAGCATGGTTTCACCGCCCATCTGACGCACACCAACGTCAAAAGAAACCCGTGTTCTGGTGGATGGTTTCTCAAAGATTAGCGCAACCATGCGACCTGCAAGCGGTTGGTCGTCATCATGAGCGGCTTTAGGCCGCCCGAGGCGGGCCTGTTTCATCGCTCCGGCCTGGTCAATCATCTTCCGCAGGTCAGCGGCTTCAGTTTTGTGAATATCAAGGAAGTGGTTCATATCTTGTCGCTTTTGGTTGGCGGCGGGTGGGGGCCAGCCCCCACACCCCCGAAGTATTTCGGAACAGAAGAAAAGTCAGGCGGTGGTCAGATTGGCGTGAACCTGTTGCGCGGCTTTCTCGAGGCGGATAACGGCCTGCGCGATGTCGTCCTCGGTCAGGGTCAGCGGCGGCAGCAGGCGGATCACATTATCGGCGGCTGGGACGGTGATGACCTCGTTGTCATAGCCCGCATTCACCACGTCGATATTGGTCGGTTTGCATTTCAGACCCAACATCAGGCCGGCTCCACGCACCTCTTCGAACACGTCGGGGTGGTCTGCAATCAGACCTTCGAGCTTTTGCCGCAAAAGGCCTGCCTTTCGGTTGACGCCTTCCAGAAACGCAGGTGTGGCCACCTGGTCGATCACGGCGCAGCCCACCACACAGCCCAGCGGGTTGCCCCCATAGGTCGAGCCGTGCGTTCCCGCAGTCATACCGCTGGCCGCGCTTTCGGTTGCCAGAACTGCGCCAAGGGGAAATCCGCCGCCGATGCCCTTGGCGACCATCATGATGTCCGGGGTGATCCCGGCCCATTCATGCGCGAACAGTTTCCCGGTACGGCCAACACCGCACTGAACCTCGTCAAGGATCAAAAGAAGGCCGTTGTCGTCGCAAATTTGGCGCAGCGCCTTTAGCTCGGCGTCGGGAACCGGGCGAATTCCGCCCTCGCCCTGAACCGGTTCAATCAGGATCGCGGCGGTTTTGTCGGTGATGGCATTTGTAACGCCGTCGAGATCGCCAAAGGTGACATGCACGAAACCGGGAAGCAGCGGGCCGAACCCCTTGGTCATCTTCTCGGATCCTGCAGCAGCAATGCCGGCCGAGGACCGACCGTGGAACGAACCATCAAACGTGATGATCTCGACCCGCTCTGGCTGATCCTTGTCATAGAAGTACTTGCGCGCCATTTTCACGGCCAGTTCGCAGGATTCGGTGCCGGAATTGGTGAAAAACACCGTGTCGGCAAAGGTATGCTCGACCAGTTTGTCGGCCAGCGCCTGTTGCTGCGGGATGTGGTAGAGGTTCGAGACATGCCACAGCGCATGCGCCTGCTCGGTCAGCGCGTTCACAAGCGCCGGATGCGCGTGGCCCAGCGCGTTCACCGCGATGCCCGCTCCGAGGTCCAGAAAACGTCGGCCATCCGCCTCGGTCAGCCAGGCGCCTTCGCCCTTCACGAAAGTCAGGGGCGCACGGTTATAGGTCGGCAGAACGGACGGGATCATAGGATCATCCTTTTCGATAAATTGAGCCTCGTGAGTGATACACGAAGGCCATGTTAGTCAACTGATTTGGTGGGAAGTGCGCGGATTCTCAGCGCACACAGGATCAAACGGGCCGATTACGCGGCGATGCGTCGGCGTCGGAGTCGCAGGATATATGCGTGTTTGATCATGGTGGCTCGTATAGCCGTACTCCACTCATCTGAAAACCCCGAATTGCCCGGGACAGTCTGATTTCCTTAACGAGCCGTACAATTGCCGCTTGCCATTTGCCCCGCGCTAGCGCACCGGTGGCCTATGACACCCACGCGCCAGAACCCGCCGCTTGCGGCCCTATTGATCGTTGCGGCAAGCGCCCTTCTTGCCGGAACCACCCTGCTGGCCAAGGCGTTGGGAACAGATGTGCTGGGCCCGGCTCTGCACCCGTTGCAGATCAGCCATGGCCGTTTTCTGTTCGCTTTTCTGGTGATCATTGGCGCAGTGGCCGTTCTTCGCCCCCGCCTTACCCGTCCGCATTGGGGGCTTCATTTGGGAAGAACCAGCTTTGGTTGGCTGGGAATCACTTTGATGTTCGCCTCGGTCGCATTCATCCCGATTGCCGACGCAACCGCGATTTCCTTTCTGAATCCGGTCTTTGCCATGGTTTTGGCCATCCCCTTGCTGAAAGAAGGTGTTGGCCCCTGGCGATGGCTGGCCGCAGCGGTCGCGCTGGCTGGGGCGCTGATCCTATTACGTCCAACGCCTGAAAGCTTCCAGCCTGCGGCGCTTTTGGCTCTGACTGCCGCCGCCGTGATCGGAATGGAGCTGATCTTTATCAAGAAACTCGCTGGCCGCGAAATTCCGATTCAGATCCTTTTGATCAATAATGCAATGGGGCTGACCATCGCCTCTGTCGCGGTGAGTTTTGTGTATCAATGGCCCACGCCCCAGCAATGGGCGGCTTTGGCTGGGATCGGCTTGCTGATGGCCTGCGCGCAGGCGTGTTTTGTAAACGGGATGGCGCGCGCCGATGCGTCTTTTGTGGCACCCATCAGCTATGCCACGTTGGTCTTTGCCGCGCTTTACGATTTTGCCATATTCGGCGTGATCCCGGATGGAATCAGCATGATCGGCTCTGCGATCATCTTGACTGGGGGGCTGATTCTGGTCTGGCGCGAAGCCCGACACCGTCACACAGCAGCTGATTCGAGAACCGCTTGTAACTCGGCACACAGTGATTAAAATAGGGACCGAGACGAATTCCCAAGGCGGCCCGAATCCGGGGCCGCTTTCCGCTTTTGAAAGGCAAATGATGTCCTGGACTGACGAGCGTGTAGAGCTGCTGAAAAAGATGTGGGGCGAGGGCCAGTCGGCCAGCCAGATCGCCAAGGAACTGGGCGGTGTGACCCGCAACGCGGTGATCGGCAAGGTCCACCGTCTGGGCCTGTCGAACCGCGCAACTGGCGCGACCCCAGCCAAGGCCGAGCCCAAGGAAAAACCAGCACCAAAGGCCGAGGCCAAGCCCAAACCCGCGCCCAAAACTGAACCTGCGCGTCCTGCGCCTGCTCCGGCGACCGAGGCGAAGCCTGCCGTGCCCGCCCGCCGTCAGATCATCCCGGCCGGTCAGCCCCTGCCGCCGCAACCCTCGGCCAATGAGATCAGCCCCGAGGCGCTCGCCAAGGTCAACGAGGTCGAGAAGAAGGCCAAGAAGCTGACGTTGATGGAGCTGACCGAGAAAACTTGCAAATGGCCCGTCGGAGACCCCGCGACCGAGGATTTCTGGTTCTGCGGCCTGCCGGTTGAGGCAGGCAAGCCCTATTGCGAAGCGCATGTGGGCGTGGCGTTCCAACCAATGAGCTCGCGCCGGGATCGGCGGCGGTAATTGAGAACCTAAACCCTAGTCTCCATTGTGGAATGTGAAAGGGGCGCAGGCGTTTCGCCACGCCTCTTACCGGAAGTGTTGCATAGTAAAAAACAATGCAAGGCGTAACTAGATCTGACTAAAAAAACACCTTCACTGAAAGCTGCGAAGGTGTATTAGGTCGGAGTGTCGGCTGTGCGGACAAAGCGCCAATTCGCAGTTTTTGCGCCAATGGCGGCTTTCGGTTTGCGGCTGATTGACTCATGCACCCCGTTTCAGCACGCTTTCAATACTTTGTTCGGGGTACCAGAATGACCAATATAATTGTCCGGCTTGCAAGCTGCGAAGACGATATTGAGTCGGCACGTATGCTGTGCCGAGAATGGTTGAAGTGGCACTGGGAAAACTACCCCTCCGATTGGCCTAGGGGTGACGATCATCCAATGGACCCAAAAAGCTTCGAGGCCATATTGAAGGAACTACCCGCTCTGCACGAGCGACCATTGGGCGGAATTATCGTTGCATCGGTGGATGGCAAACCGATGGGGTGCGTCATGTACAGTGAAGCCCGTCCCGGCACCGCTGAGTTCAATCGAATGTTTGTAAGTCAGGCAGGGCGCGGCCTCGGACTTGGCCGCAGACTGCTGAACGAAATGTTCGAGCAGTTGGCAGCAGATGGGTACAGTCACGTCTTCTTCTCTTCAGCTACGTTTCTGACACAAGCCCGGGCGATGTATGAGGACGCTGGCTTTGTTCCCATGCCGCAACCAGAAAGCTTCCCGGATAAGTGGCAAGACAAGGTCTACTTCATGGAGCGTTCGCTCGCCTAGCCGCGCAAGGTTTGCGACTTTTCCTGTGTCCATGTCGTGCAAAGCGGGCTTTCGCCCGTCGCGCAGCATCTTTCAAAATGGGTTCGACTTGACATTGAGCCGTCAGTGATCTTGTAACCTCTGGCCCACCTTCAGCCTTTCACTGCGCCGGATGTGACGGCAAATCCGGCATCGGCACCCAGCCGGGTAGTTCATCCGGCGACACAGAGACATGCAGACGCTCGGACCGGTCCCGCCCAACTTTGCGATGCTTGCGCAGCAGGAAAATCTTGCCCCAGCCGCGCCATGTTCCCACCGAGCGCGCCTGGGTGTCGGTCGGGAACCGCTCACGCCAACCTTCGGGCAGGGGCAAACCGTGCATCTCGGCCTTGTCCAGCATCCAGATGAGAGAAATGTTGCTGAGGGGTCTGGCCTCTTCGAACCCGTTCAACTGGCCCCCGACATCGCCGTGGGTACCTCGGAACCAGACCTGCTCGACGTGGCCTTTGAACTCGGGGGTACATTTCCACAATACCGGTTCGAACACTTCGCGCGTCTCGTCCAGCGCCATGGCATGATAGCCGTGGCGGGTGGCGGGGCCAAGCTGGTGGTTGTGGAAGGCGTGGCGTTCCTCGGCCCAGCGCCACAGAAGCGGCAGGCGCAAGCCCAGCGCCTTCACCGTGTCCCACACGCCGACCATCTCAATTGCCACATCCTCGTGACAGAACTGTTTGCGGAAAGCGCCTGCAGCGGCACCATTGGCGTTGCACTCATAATGGCGGTACGCCTGCTTGATATTCCGCTCGGTCGCGTGTTCGGCCTTGAGCAGCCCGATCAGGTCGATCACCCCGGCAAGGCTGCGCACCCCGTAAGCCCCGCGTGAATAGCCGATGAAATAGATACGATCGCCGGGTTTGTAGCGCGAGGCAAGATATCCATAGGCACGTCGTATCTGGCGGTTGATCCCCCGCCCCATCATCACGTCCAGCGAGGACTTCCAGCTCTCCCACTGCACGCCGGATTCATAGAAAACCGAGACCTTGCTGCCCATCTCACAGCACAGGCGCAAAGTCTGGCCTGCATGGGTCTCCCGGCCCGGTTCCAGCGTCGACATTGTGCCGTCGAGGATAATCACATGGCTGATCGGTTCGCGGTGGCGTGACTCGGCCGAGTGCTCGGACCGCAGAGGCCGTCCGAGCCATCCTAGTACCTTTCTACTCAGCCGCGACAGAACCATGCGTCAGCAACTCCCATACTTTGTGAGGTGTAAAAGGCATATCCGCCTGCCGCACCCCGTAATCCCAGAGCGCATCCTGAACCGCATTTGCCACAGCGGCCAGCGCGCCCACGGTGCCGGCCTCACCGCATCCCTTCATCCCCATCGGGTTGGAAGTTGACGGAACCGGCACCGACGTAAACTTAATCATGGGTATCTCGGCGGCGCGCGGCAAGGCATAGTCCATCAACGAAGCCGTGAGCAGTTGCCCCTGCGCATCATGCACAACACGCTCGGTCAGCGCCTGTCCGATCCCCTGGACCACACCGCCATGAACCTGCCCTTCGGCCAGCATCGGGTTGATAAGGTTACCAAAATCATCGACGACTGTATAGCGGTCGACCCATGCTTCTCCGGTGTAAGAATCAATAACGATTTCGGCAACATGCGCGCCATTGGGATAACTGCGCGCATCCAGGTTGGCGCACGCCTGATGTTGCAACAGATCGGTTCGGCCATCGGCGCGGGCCATGTCAGCGGCCTCGGTCAGGGTTGGTGTTAGGTTCGACCCTGATGCGCGGAATGTTTCGTGGTCGAAGCTGATATCGCTTTCCTCGACCCCCATCTTATCCGCCAGATACGGCGTGAACGCGGCAAGCATGACGTCGATTGTCGCCAGGGTCGCCGTACTTTGCACCGTAACGGACCGAGACCCCCCGGTGCCACCACCATGTGGCAGTTGATCGCTGTCACCCTGCACTACATTGATCCGGTCCACCGGAATCCCGGTCTGATCCGACAGGAAATGGGCATAAACCGTCTCATGCCCCTGCCCATTCGATTGGGTGCCTACATAGAGGTTCACGGTGCCATCCTCGCAGAACTCAACTCTCGCGTTCTCGGAAGGGTCCCCCAGAATACTTTCGATATAGTAACAAAGACCCTGCCCCCGGATCAGGCCGCGTTCGGCATCGGTCGCCTTGCGCGCGTCGAACCCCGCAGTTTGGCTAGCTGTGCGTGACAGGATCATATTGAAATCACCGACATCGTAAGTCTCGCCGGTCGCAGTTTTGTATGGAAATGCCTCGGGGCGGATGAAATTCTTGCGGCGCAGCTCCCAGGGATCGATGCCCAATTCACGCGCGGCGCGGTCCATGACACGTTCAAGGACATAGATCGCCTCGGGTCGTCCAGCCCCGCGATAGGCATCGACCTGCGTGGTGTTGGTGAAAAAGCCCTCGACCCGCAGATAGGTGGTCTGGACGTCATAGACCCCCATCAGCACCCGGCTGAACAGGTTGGTCTGGATCGCCTGACCGAAATGGCTGTTATACGCACCCAGATTGACCTTGCTGTGCACACGATAGGCGGTGATCCGGTGGTCGTCGTCAAATGCCAGTTCCGCAAGTGAAGTCAAATCGCGGCCATGATGATCGGCCAGCATCGCCTCGGACCGGTCCGACATCCAGTGGACGGGTTGTCCCAGCTTCATCGCGGCAACGGCGGTGCAGAAATACTCGGGGTAGGGCATTACCTTCATGCCGAACCCGCCCCCAACATCCGGGGTGGTGACGCGGATCACCTCAGGCTCCAGCCGCAGTTTTTCGGCCAGCTGTGCACGCATCGCCCACACCCCCTGCCCGCCATAGGCAAAATGCAGGCGGCCATCGACCCAGTTGGCCTGACAGCCGCGAGGCTCGATCGAGGTTATGATGACCCGGTTGTCGGCCACATTCAGCGAAACCCGATGCGCCGCAGCCTGAAACGCAGCCTCGGTCGCTGCCTCATCACCCAGCCCCCAGTCAAAGGCGCGATTGTCGGGAGCGTTTTGGTGTAAAACTTCCCCACCCGCATCTACGTCCAACTTTGCGGGCAATTCGTCGATCTCGGCCCAGATCATCTCGGCTGCGTCGCGGGCCTGTAACGGGGTATCGGCAATAACAACCGCGATCGGCTCGCCGACAAAGCGCACACGGTCGCTAGCCAGCATGTGACGCTCTGGCGCGGCGGCTTTCGATCCATCCCGATTGTCTAGGATTGCAGCATTCATTACGGTGTCGATCCCTTCGGCCTTCAGATCGTCCAACGTCATCACCAGACGCACCCCATCCGCCGACCGCGCCTCTTCTAGGTCCAGACTGGATATCACCCCATGCGCCACCTGAGAGCGCACGAAAACAGCATGCAGCGCACCCTCGGGCACCACATCATCCATGTAATGCCCCTGCCCGGTCAGAAACCTCTGATCCTCGGTCCGTTTGACCGGCTGACTCTTACCGAACTTTTCCATGGAACGCTCCTGCCGCTGCTCTACCGCGCGACACTAGCCTGCGAGGGGACGATGTCCATAGGGGGCCTTCCCCTTGGCGCATGCATTCGCTATTGCAGGCGCTGACCCAAGATTGATGACGCAGGACGCACCCCATGGCGATGGAAAAGACATTCAACGCGGCCGAGGCCGAGACCCGTATCTATAAAACCTGGGAACAGGCCGGAGCCTTCAAGGCAGGCGCGAACAAATCGCGCGACGAAAGCTTTACCATCATGATCCCACCGCCCAACGTGACCGGCGCGCTGCATGTGGGTCATGCGTTCAACAACACGCTGCAGGACATCCTGATCCGCTGGCACCGGATGCGCGGGTTCGACACGCTGTGGCAGCCCGGTCAGGACCATGCGGGTATCGCCACGCAGATGCAGGTGGAAAAGATGCTGGCCGCCACTGGCCAACCCGGTCGCCGCGAACTGGGGCGCGAGGCGTTTCTGGACAAGGTCTGGGAATGGAAAGGCGAATATGGCGGCACCATCATCGAACAGCTGAAACGTCTGGGCTCCAGCTGCGACTGGTCGCGCAACGCCTTCACCATGGCGGGCGCACCACGCGATCCGCGCACCGGCCACGAAAACTCAGCCAACTTCCACGACGCGGTGATCAAGGTTTTCGTCGACATGTACGAAAAAGGCCTGATCTATCGCGGCAAGCGGCTGGTCAACTGGGACCCGCATTTCGAGACCGCGATCTCGGATTTGGAAGTCGAGAATATCGAAACGCCCGGCCACATGTGGCACTTCAAATACCCGCTGGCCGGGGGCGAGACCTACACCTATGTCGAAAAAGACGAGGACGGGAATGTCGTTCTGACGGAAGAGCGCGATTACATTTCCATCGCCACGACCCGCCCCGAAACCATGCTGGGCGACGGCGCTGTTGCGGTTCATCCCTCGGATGAGCGTTACGCGCCAATCGTCGGCAAACTCTGCGAAATCCCGGTTGGCCCGAAAGAGCATCGCCGTCAGATCCCGATCATCACCGATGAGTATCCCGATCCCGACTTCGGCTCGGGCGCGGTGAAGATCACCGGTGCGCATGACTTCAACGACAACATGGTGGCCAAGCGTGGCGGCATCCCGATGTACCGCCTGATGGACACCAAAGGCGCGATGCGGGCCGATGGTGCACCCTACGCAGAAGAAGCGGACAAGGCGCAGGAATACGCGCGCGGACGTGAGTTCACCGAGAACGAGATCGACGCGATCAACCTGATCCCTGATCACCTGCGCGGGCTGGATCGGTTCGAGGCGCGCGCGAAGGTGGTGGAAGAAATCACAGCCGACGGACTGGCCGTCGTGACTCGCGCAGATGACCCGCGTCTGGGTGTGAAGCTGGGTGAGGATGACGACCCGGCAGCGCTGGTTCCGCTGGTTGAAAGCAAGCCGATCATGCAGCCCTTCGGCGACCGCTCGAAAGTGGTCATCGAGCCGATGTTCACCGACCAGTGGTTCGTCGACGCCGAAAAGGTCGTCGGTCCCGCGTTGGATGCGGTCAAGGACGGCACGGTCAAGATCATCCCCGAGTCGGGCGAGAAGACCTATTACCACTGGTTGGAAAACATCGAGCCGTGGTGCATTTCGCGTCAACTGTGGTGGGGGCATCAGATTCCGGTTTGGTATGGGCTGGACCTGTCCGCCGAAGACTTCGTCGACGACGAGAATGACGGAGACCTGGATCTGGTCGAATTGGGCCGTTTGCTGAACGAAGGCGGCATGCTGCACCGTGGCAATATCATGGAATGCGCTGCGAGCCTTGAAGCTGTTACCGAGAAATTCCTGGACGACAACGCAAACATTCCCAGCCCTCTGAGCCACGCTACCGTTGTCGAAGTCGCCGACAAGCAGGAAGCGATCCATCAGTTCGCGGAAAGCCTTGCTCGGTACGCAGTTGAACAAGACCCGACCAAGTTGGTTTACCCGGTCTGGCGCGACCCCGACGTGCTCGACACGTGGTTCTCCTCCGGCCTCTGGCCCATCGGCACTCTGGGCTGGCCCGAGCCGACCGAGGAGCTGGAGCGCTATTTCCCCACGGACGTTCTGATCACCGGCGCGGATATTCTGTTCTTCTGGGTCGCCCGGATGATGATGATGCAACTGGCCGTGGTGAATGAAATCCCGTTCCACACCGTCTACCTGCACTCGCTCGTCCGCGACGAGAAGGGCAAGAAGATGTCCAAGACCACCGGCAACGTCATCGACCCGCTGGAGATCGTGGACGAATTCGGCGCCGACGCGCTGCGCTTTACCAACGCCTCGATGGCGGCAATTGGCGGCGTGCTGAAACTCAGCCGCGAACGCATCACCGGCTACCGCAACTTCGGCACGAAACTTTGGAATGCCGTCCGCTTTGCCGAGATGAACGAGGTCTTTACCGACGCCGTCCCGCAACTGGACGTGGCCGACCTGAAACCCAAGGCCGCCGTGAACCGCTGGATCATCGGCGAAACCGCCCGCGTGCGGGAAGAGGTCGACGCGGCACTGGAAAGCTATCGTTTCAACGACGCGGCCAACGGGCTTTATGCCTTTGTCTGGGGCAAGGTCTGCGACTGGTATGTAGAACTGTCGAAACCCCTGCTGCAAGGCGATGACGCCGAAGCTCAGGCCGAAACCCGCGCCACCATGCGCTGGGTTCTGGATCAGTGCATGGTCCTGTTGCACCCGATCATGCCCTTCATAACCGAAGAACTTTGGGGTTTGACCGGCACGCGGCCCAAGATGATCGTCCACGCCGACTGGCCAACTTATGCTGCTGCCGATCTGGTTGATGCCGATGCAGATCGTGAGATGAACTGGGTGATCTCGGTGATCGAAAACACCCGCTCGGCCCGTGCGCAGATGCGGGTTCCGGCTGGTCTATACGTGCCGATGCTGGTGACGGATATTGACGCGCATGGCCAAGCTGCTTGGGAGCGCAATGAGGCGCTGATCAAACGTCTGGCGCGGATTGACAGCCTGACCAAAGCGGATGAGCTGCCTAAGGGCACCATCTCAATCGCCGCCCCCGGCGCGTCTTTTGGCCTGCCGCTGGCCGATATCATCGACATCGGTGCCGAAAAGGAACGGTTGGAGAAAGCCAAAGGCAAGCTGGCCAAGGAACTCGGCGGTCTGCGCGGGCGTCTGAACAACCCCAAATTCGTGGCTTCGGCCCCGGAAGAGGTTGTGGAAGAAGCCAAAGCCAACCTCGCCGCCCGCGAAGAGGAAGAAGCGAAGCTGAATGAGGCATTGGCCCGCCTGTCCGAGATCGCCTGATCCGTCTTAACGCCCCAACACTCTAACCCCGCCTTACTGGCGGGGTTTTCTTTTGCGCAACTGGGGGTTGCCGCCCCACCCTCACGCTTGGTAGCACGGTTCGAGGCAACCCCACCGAGGCCAAAATGACGCGCACAGCCCCACCGATCCAAACTGTCTCGACCGGGCTGGTTGTTGCCATCGTCGGCTTCTTCAGCTCATTTCCCATTGTCCTTCAGGGATTGACCGCGATGGGGGCGTCACCGGCCCAAGCAGCCTCGGGGTTGATGATGGCGGCTATCGCCATGGGTCTGGCGGCCATAGGTCTAAGCCTGCGATATCACCAACCTATCAGCGTTGCATGGTCCACACCCGGAGCGGCCCTGCTTGCCGTGTCCGCCACGCCGGCGGCGGGCTTTTCAGAGGCCGTGGGTGCGTTTTTGTGCGCTGGCGCGTTGACAGTTCTGGCCGGGCTGTGGATACCGCTGGGCCGCCTTGCTGCGGCGATCCCAACCACGCTGGCACAGGCTATGTTAGGCGGTGTTCTGTTGCCGCTTTGCATTCTGCCCTTCAAAGCCGCCGTTGACCTGCCATGGCAGGCCCTTCCCGTAATCCTGACATGGTTTGTTGCCGGGCGTTTCAACCGGCTGCTCGCCGTGCCCGCCGCCGTCATCGCGGCGGCCATCGTGGTCGTTCTAAATGCCAAGGGTGCATCTGTTGCGCCGGCACAGGTGGTGGCCACTCCGGTCTGGACGTGGCCCACATTCTCAGTGGCTTCCATTATCGGCATCGGTCTTCCGTTGTTCATCGTCACGATGGCCACGCAGAACATCCCCGGTATCGCCGTGATGCGCAGCTTTGGTTACCAGCCTGTCTCAGGGCGCCTGTTTTCGGCCGTGGGTGGCGCAAGCGTACTGTCGGCGACATTCGGAGCGCCAGCAACCTGCCTTGCTGCGATCACCGCAGCGATGTGTTCGAACGAAGACAGCCATCCCGATCCAAATCAACGCTATTGGTCCGCTGTGATGGCCGGTGTGTTTTATTGCGTGTTCGGCGTGTTTGCCGTCGCAATTACAGGGTTTGCCGTTCATGCCGATCCGTTGCTGATGGGCACGCTGACCGGCGTTGCCCTGATCGGCGTGATGGCCAATGCAACCTTTGCGGCGCTCGAAGTGCCTGCCGAACGCGAAGCCGCAATCCTGACCTTTGCGATCACGGCCTCGGGCATATCAGTCTTCGGGCTGGGTGCCGCAGTTTGGGGCCTTTTGGCAGGCGGCGTCGCCTATTTGATTGCAAATCGAAGCCGCTAGCCGCGCGGCCCGGCACACTGTAGAATAAAGATATGTTTGGATCGCTGGGAAAGCTCATTGAGCGTCAGATCAAAAAGGCGCAAGCCGAAGGCCAATTGCAAGGGCTTGAAGGCGAAGGCCGCCCCCTGCCCGATCGCTCTGGCGAGGCGCAAAGCGACCCGGCAACTGCCGCCGGATACAGAATAATGGCTCAGGCCGGGGTGCTGCCCGAAGAGTTCAAGATAAAGAAAGACCTGGACGCAGCGCGCCAGGACTACACCACCCTGACCGATCCGCAGGCGCGCAAACAGGCTATGGCCCGCATCGCCGATCTGGAGATGCGGTACAACATGGCACGGGATGCACGGCGCGCCTTTACGCGCTAGTTATTTGAAAACAGGCTTGCGGCCCTGCATCTGGGCGGCAATCACCTCCATCTGGTCCGGTTTTCCGATCAGTTCTACCTGCTCGGTGGATTCCTCCATCAGGGTTTCCGCGCGGCTATGGCTTTCGGCGAAATCTATGACCCGCTTGGCCGCGCGAATACCTGATGGGCTTTTGGACGCGATGTCCTCGGCAATCGCCGTGGCCTCGGTCAAAGGATCGTCGGAAAGCTTAGTCACAAGCCCCCAATCCGCCGCCTGCTGCGCCCCAACGGGCCGGGCGGTATAGGTCAAAAGGCGGATCACATCGCTGCCAACCAGATGCGGCAGCATATACATCGCGCCCATATCCGGGATAATGCCCCACTTCATTTCAAGCACGGCGAGTTTACTGTCAGGGTGCGCAATACGGATATCGGCCCCCAGCGCGATCTGAAGACCGCCGCCATAGGCCACGCCTTCGATAGCGCAAATCACCGGGACCGGAACGCGGCGCCATGTCAGCGCCAGTTCCTGAAGGTCGTTGGCATCCCCATGGCTGCGGGTCATCAGCCATTCGGACGGGTTGTTATTGGCGTATTTCGCAAGGCTGGCCATATCCAGACCGGCGCAGAAATTTCCGCCCTGCCCCGACAGCACAACCGCACGCGCGTCCGAGGCGGCAACCTCCTGCCCTGCGGACAGAATTGCATTGAACATCGCATCATCCAGCGCGTTCATCTTCTCGCCGCGCGTCAAAGTGACGTGGGCAATGTGATCTTTGTATTCGACGGATACACGCGACATGTGAACTTCCCTATTACAGTTTCGGCAAAGATGCCTGCAACACCAACAAAGTTCCAGATCAACGTAGGGGCAATCCCTCGACGGCCATGCGCCCAAACCACGGGGAATCCAGCGTCATGACATAGAACTGGTTTCCAACGATCTTGCCGCCGGTTGTAATCCCCAGCCGGCCCTGTGGGTCCTGCAGGTTTTGTAGGATGTTTCCCTCTCCGTCGAATTGAATCAGCATTCCGCGATGGATAGGTGCAGGCCGCACCATCGGACCCAGCCGCCAGATCACCTTGCGCAGGAACGGATAAGGCATCAAAGCTTCGGTCGGCACGCGTGGGCTGGCGAACGCCATCCAATAGGTGCCGTCACCCTGCGCCTCGATATTGTCCGGATAGCCTGGCAAGTTGTCCATCAGAACTGCGCGCTCGCCCGCATTTGGACCGGTCAGCCACAGTTTATGGACCTGTGCACGCCCGGTTTCCGCGATCAGCAGAAAATCTTCGTCCGGAGACAGCGCAACACCGTTCGTGTAGACGAACCCATCGGCCACCTTTTCGGTGCTGCCGTCGGGCGCGTACTTGGCGACATACCCGGTGTCCGATTGCTCCCAGATCGTCATCACGGATGTGGGTTTGGTACCGCCCATTGTTTCGGGGTCGAAACGATCTGAAGAGTTGGAGAAATATACCGTCCCGTCCCGGGCCACATCCAATTGGTTGGCATAGATCAAAGGCTTCCCGTCAACTTCAGAGGTAAGCAACTCTAACGAACCGGGACCATTCCAACGCCTCAACCCACGAAAGCTGTCCGCGATATACAGCGCACCGTCCGGGCCCGCCTTGAGGCCCAACGGACGCCCACCAAGTTCGTCAACCTTGATGGGGGCTTCGCTGTCAATACGGAACAGAGCGCCGGACGCTGTGGTTGTATAAGCGGTTCCATCCGGCAATACGGCGATGTCTTCGGGACCCACCTCATCATCAGGAAATGCGATCAATTCAAGCTGATCCAGCGCGTTGTTTTCGGCAAACTCGCCTGCGAACTCAGGTGCTTGTGGTGGTTCCCACGCGACCGGCTCAACCTCAACCGGCCAAAAAATCAGATAGGCTAGCCCGATCAGGATCAGCCCCAACAAAACGCGCATCTGCACCCCTCCCTCAACAATTTTGTGTAGGGTGGGCGGCAATCGCGCACAACACAAGGTTGCTCGCCCCGTGACCTTACGTTTATCTGCCTATATGACTGACCCACGCTACACCCCGCTTGCCCTGTCCCTGCCTGCGACCGTGCCCTTTGTTGGCCCCGAAACACAGGAGCGCCAGCGGGGTGCGCCTTTCATTGCCCGGCTTGGCGCGAACGAAAGTGTCTTCGGCCCCTCGCCGCGCGCGGCCGAGGCAATGGCAAATACTGAAATCTGGATGTACGGCGATCCCGAAAACCATGACCTGCGCCACGCATTGGCTGAACATCATGGCGTTGGGGCAGACAATATCGTCGTAGGGGAAGGGATTGATGGGCTTTTGGGCTACCTCGTCCGGCTTTTGATCGGACCCGGCGACGCCGTTGTCACCTCGGACGGTGCCTACCCGACATTCAACTACCACGTGGCAGGGTTCGGTGGTGTGTTGCACACCGTTCCCTATCGCGACGATCACGAAGACCCGGCGGCCCTGTTTGCTCTGGCCGCAGAAACGGATGCCAAGCTGGTCTATCTGGCCAATCCCGACAACCCTATGGGCAGCTGGCATTCCGGCAAGGATATCGTCGCGGCGCTGGACGACTTGCCCGACGGGTGCCTGCTGGTTCTGGATGAGGCTTACGTGGAATGCGCGCCCGAAGGGACCGAAGCCCCTGTCGCAGCCGATGATCCCCGCGTTATCCGGATGCGCACCTTTTCAAAGGCTTATGGAATGGCAGGGGCGCGCGTCGGATATGCGATTGGCGCACCCGAATTGATATCGGCGTTCAACAAGGTACGGAACCATTTCGGCATGAACCGCGCAGCGCAAGTTGGGGCGCTGGCAGCGCTGCAAGACGACGCCTGGTTAAAACGGATTCAGGACAAGATCGCTGAGGCCCGCACCCGGATCGGACAGATCGCAACAAAGAATGGTCTGACCCCCTTGCCGTCGGCCACGAATTTCGTTGCCATTGATTGCCGGCGGGACGGTACCTTTGCTAAGGCGGTTCTCGAGTCGCTTGTCGCGCAGGGTGTTTTCGTTCGAATGCCCTTTGCCGCGCCGCAGAACAGGTGCATTCGGGTAAGCTGCGGCGAGGCGTGCGATCTGGATGCCTTTTCCGCAGCTCTGCCAAGGGCGCTTGAGGCCGCAAACGCGCGCGCATGAACTGCGCCAATACGCTCGGCAGTTCGCGTTACGAAACCAACGCAGCCGCCGCAGCCTCCAACGCGCCTGTGCCGCGCGGGATCCCGAGCGCAGCGAGCCCGGTTTCAACTCCTCCCAGCATGGCCATGACCATCTGACCATTCACATGCCCCATGTGACCAAGACGGAAACATCCGTCCCAGTCCTCCATCCCAAGGCCGATGCCCAAGGTAAGGCCCAGTTGGGTTTCCGTATATTCCCGAAGGGCCGTGCCCCGTCCGTCGGTCAGCCGCAAGGCGGTTACGGCACGGCTGCGGTCTTGGCGATCTGCGACGTTCAAATGCAAAGCACCGCCCGCGGCCCAGATTTCGCAGGCCGTCCAAATAGCTCCTGCAAGTCGTTCGTGGCGCGCCCAGACCTGTTCGATCCCCTCGGCATGGATGATATCCAAGGCAGCGCGCAGACCATATAGGTGATGGGTCGGAGCTGTCCCGTTGAAATACTGATAAAACAGCTCCGGATTAGCCCGCGGCACCCAATCCCAATATTGCGACACCCGGGGCATAGTGGCGCGCTTGGCCTGCGCCTTGTCATTAAAAAAGACAAACCCCACACCTGCAGGCGTCATCAGCCCCTTTTGACAGGCAGTGACCATGACATCGACGCCCCAGGCATCCATTTCGAACCGATCACACCCCAGCGAGGCGATACAATCCGCCATCAAAAGCGCCGGGTGGTTCAAGTCATCCAGTAACGCGCGAAGTGTTGGAATATCGTTTCGGATCGAACTTGAGGTATCCACATGCACGGCCAGAACCGCTTTGATTTCATGCGCTTTATCAGCGCGCAACGCGTCGCCGATACGTTCGAAATCCCAGGCAGATGACGTGCCGAAGTCGATCAATTGCGCCGTTGCACCGATCCCTTCCGCCATCTCTGCCCAGCCGTGGGTGAACCGACCCGAAGCCGGTGCCAAAACCCGTTCGCCGGGGGCAATGACGTTCGACAGGGCAGCTTCCCAAGTGCCGTGCCCGTTGGCGATATAAATTGCGACGTTGTGCTCGGTCCGGGCGACGCGACATAGGTCGCGGGTCAGCGCGGGCATCATCTCGATCAACTCGCCATCATAGATATTGGGCGAGGGACGGTGCATCGCTTGCAAAACGGCGTCGGGCATTACCGACGGCCCGGGAATAGCCAAATACTCACGCCCCTGCGCGAGAGAGTTGTGATTTTTCATGGGATCAACCTGTTAGAATTGGCCTCACCCTAACGTGTGGCCCGGCAGCGTCAATCCATCAGCTTGGACGCCTCGCGCGCAAGTGTTTCGATGCCTGCCCAATCTTGATCCAAAACCATCTGCTTTGGCGCAACCCAACTGCCACCGGCGCAGACAACGTTGGACAAAGACAGGTAATCGCGGGCATTCGCAGGCGAGACACCACCGGTTGGACAGAACGTGATCTGCGGAAGCGGAGCACCAATTGCCTTCAATGCAGGCGCACCGCCTGAAGCTTCGGCAGGAAAGAACTTGAGCATATCATATCCCTGCTCCAGCAGACGCATTGCCTCGCTTGCCGTGGCCGCGCCGGGCAAGAGGGGCAGACCTTCGGCCTCGCATGCAGCGATCAAAGCTTCAGTCGCGCCGGGAGAGACACCAAATTGTGCGCCTGCCTCTTTCGCGGCACGGACGTCATCAGGGGTCACCAATGTTCCAGCCCCTACGACACCGCCCGGCACTTGAGACATTGCGCGGATTGCATCCAGCGCCGCAGGCGTGCGCAGCGTAACTTCAAGCGCGGGAAGCCCACCAGCGACAAGCGCCTCGGCCAGTGGGCGCGCATCCTTGGCATCGTCGATAACCAGCACAGGAACGATAGGGGCAAGCGCGCAAATTTCGCGGGTGCGTTGGGTTTTGGACATGAATTAAACTCCGAAAATGCTGGCACCAGTGTCGGCCGACCCGACATTCTGGCGGAATGCGCCAAAGAGGTCGCGGCCAACGCCGTGCTGGTTTGCCGAAAGGTCTGCGGTTGCCGGGGCGCGATCAAGTACGCCGGGGGTCATGATCTCCAATTCTCCGCTGACCGCATCTACACGCAGGATGTCGCCATCCCGTAAACAGGCGATGGGACCACCATCCAGCGCCTCGGGCACCACATGAATCGCGGCTGGAACTTTGCCCGATGCTCCAGACATCCGGCCATCAGTTACCAAAGCAACCTTTTGCCCCCTGCCCTGAAGGATCGAAAGCATCGGCGTCAGCGAGTGCAGTTCGGGCATTCCGTTGGCTTTCGGTCCCTGAAAGCGGACAACGACGATGACGTCATCCGTGAACTCACCGGCCTTGAACGCTGCTTTGACCTCTTCCTGGTCATGGAAAACACGTACCGGAGCTTCGACCACCTGATGCTCGGGCGCGACAGCAGATACCTTCATGACAGCGGTGCCCAGATTTCCGGTCATGCGCGACAAGCCGCCTGTGGGCTGGAACGGATCCTTGGCCGGGCGCACGATCTTTTCGTTCAAGCTGTGTGCAGTGCCTTCTTCCCAGACCAGTTCACCATCTTTCAGCTTTGGCTCTTTGGTATAGTTGTGCAGACCCTGCCCGGCGACCGTCAGCGTATCGGGATGCAGCAGGCCGTCTTCAAGCAACGTGCCGATGCAATAGCCAAGGCCCCCCGCGGCATGGAAATGGTTCACATCGGCCAATCCATTCGGATAGACCCGCGCGACCAGCGGGACCACGGCGGAGATGTCCGAGAAATCCTCCCAATCCAGAACGATACCTCCGGCACGTGCCATGGCGATCAGGTGGATCAGCAGGTTCGTGGACCCTCCGGTTGCCATCAACCCGACGATACCATTCACAAAGGCGCGTTCGTCCAGCACCTGACAGACCGGCGTATAGTGATTACCCAGCGCGCTAAGTGACAAGGCACGGCGCGCGCCTTCTTCGGTCAACGCATCGCGCAAAGGTGTATTCGGGTTGATGAAGCTGGAGCCAGGAAGATGCAGGCCCATAAATTCCATCAACATCTGGTTGGTGTTGGCGGTTCCGTAAAAGGTGCAGGTGCCCGGCCCGTGATAGGCGGCCATTTCCGCCTTCATCAACGCGTCACGGCCGACTTCTCCGGTGGCAAACTGCTGACGAACCTTGGCCTTTTCGTCGTTCGGCAGGCCGCTTGTCATGGGTCCTGCAGGCAGGAACACGGCGGGCAAGTGACCAAACGCCTGCGCGCCGATGACCAGACCCGGCACGATCTTGTCGCACACCCCAAGGAACACGGCGGCGTCATACGTGTTGTGGCTAAGCGCCACTCCAGTGGCCAGCGCAATAACATCGCGCGAGAACAGCGACAACTCCATCCCTGCTTCGCCCTGCGTGACGCCATCACACATGGCGGGAACGCCGCCTGCGACCTGCGCCGTGCCACCCGCCGCACGGATCGCGTCACGGATCAGCGCCGGATAGCGTTCGAACGGCTGATGCGCCGAGAGCATGTCGTTATAGGCGGTGACGATGCCCAGATTGCCAGCCGTTCCAGTTGCCATGGATTGCTGATCTTCACCCGCCCCGGCATAGGCATGAGCCTGACCACTGCAGGATAGGTGCGCACGGGCTGGCCCTTTGGACTTGGCGTGTTCCATCCTCTCAAGATGCGGGCCGCGCAATTCGGCGCTGCGGTCGATGATGCGCCGGGTGACGTCGGTGATGACGGAATGTACCATGATTACCCTCCGATCTGACGCCAACGGCGTCCATCGCGATGCATCAGCATCAATGCTTCTTCCGGCCCTGAACTGCCCTGATCATATTTGGCTGGTCGGTCACCCCGATCTTCCCACCCCTGAATGATGGGATCGACCCAGGCCCAGGCGGCCTCGGCTTCGTCACCGCGCATGAACAGGGTTTGATCACCCCGGATCACATCCATTACCAGCCTCTCATAAGCATCCTGAGCACGCGCATCCGTGCCCAGCGCCTCGGCGAAGCTCATGTCCAGCGACACATCTGACAGGCGGAATCCACCGGGACCGGGGTCTTTGATGGTTGTACGCAATGTGATGCCTTCGTCGGGCTGCAACCGAATGACCAGAACGTTGCCACGCAAAGGGCCTACGTTGGGAAAAATAGTATGCGGTGGATCGCGGAAGAACACGGCAATTTCGGATTCACGTGCACGCAGACGCTTTCCGGTCCGCAGATAGAACGGCACTCCAGCCCAACGCCAGTTACCAAGATGCACCTTTAGGGCGATATAGCTTTCGGTGCGGCTGGCCGGGTTGCCGACATGATCCAGATAACCGTCCTCTCCCTGATCAGCCCGATATTGGCCCCGCGCGATGTCCGAGGGGTCCACGGGTTCTAACGCCTCAATAACCTTGACCTTTTCGTCGCGCACCGCATTGGGCGAAAACTTGGACGGAGGCTCCATCGCAGTCAGGCACAACAACTGAACAAGATGGTTCTGCACCATATCGCGCATTGCGCCAGACTGGTCGTAGTAAGCCCCCCGCCCTTCAACACCTACGGTTTCCGCAACTGTGATCTGAACATGATCAACATGGGTCGAATTCCAAAGCGGCTCGAACAGGGAATTGGCAAAACGCAGGGCCATAAGGTTCTGGACGGTTTCCTTACCCAGATAATGGTCGATGCGATAAATCTGATGTTCTTCAAAACAGGCACGCAACCCTTCATTCAGGGCCTTGGCAGAAGCCAGATCATGACCGAACGGTTTTTCCACCACAATTCGGCTGTCCGGTGTTGCCAGCCCGTTATCATTCAACCGCTGTGCAATGCCGGAAAACAGGCTGGGGCCTACAGACAGATAGAACGCGCGCACCACGTCGGGGCGCAATTTTTCAGCAAGGTCTGCCCACCCTGAGTCACCAAGCGCATCAACTGGGACATAGTCGACCCGGCTAAGGAACCGGTCCAATACATCCTGTTTGAACCCGGGGGCATATTTCTTCATGGATGCGCGAATCTGCTCTCGAAATGCATCACTGTCCATGTCCGACCGTGCTGTTCCGATGATACGGGCCTCTTCGGGCATTTGGTCCACTTCAAACCGGTGATACAGACCCGGCAAAATCTTGCGCTGCGCCAGATCGCCCGTTGCGCCGAACAACACAAGGTCGAACGGATTTACCGGTATTACGCGTGAAACCATCTGCAGGCTCCTTCAGTTGTCACTGGCACATCGTTTTGCCACACCAGTCATGTTATCGCTAACATTCAACGCGGGAGTATAAAAAACCATACTAAGAATCAACACTGGATTTGAAAAAAATTTCAAAATCTACGACTCGGTCACCCTTGGTTTCGCAGCCACTCCATCACAGCCGGACGAACGGATTGCTCACCCCGGTGACGCGCATCGGCAATGATCTTCCGCAGCGATTGCAAGTCGGCGCGCAACAACACGCTTTTGACAGGCCCGATCGAGGCAGGCCGCATTGACAACGAACGGATACCCATGGCTGCCAGACACAACGCCTCAACCGGGCGGCCCGCGTCTTCGCCACAAAAACTCAGCGGTGTATTCGATATGTTGCAGCGCTCGACAATACGTTCGATGAAACTGAGGAAGCTTACATTCAACGTATCATACCTGCGGCGCACCAGTTCATTTTCTCGGTCAGCCGCGAAAAAGAACTGCTTCAGATCGTTTCCCCCAATCGAGACAAAATCCACCTCATCATAAAATTTTTGAGGGGCAAAGCCCAAGGACGGGGTCTCAAGCATTGCGCCAACTTCTATTCTTTCGGGCAGGACATGCCCCAGCCGCTTTTCGCGTTCGATGGTCTTGTTGACCTCCCAACGCGCCTCGCGAAACTCATCCGCCTGCGCCACAAACGGGAACATCAGTGTCAGGGGGCGCCCGTTCGCTGCGCGCATCAGGGCCTGTAACTGCATCCGCATTACGCCGCGCTTGTCCAGACCAACCCGGATCGCACGCCACCCCAATGCAGGATTGGGTTCTTCTACGTGTTTCATGTAGGGCAGAACCTTGTCCGAGCCGATATCCAGCGTTCGGAACACCACTCGTTTTTCCCCGGCCGCGTCCAGAACGCGCTGATACTGGGTCACAAGTTCCGACCGCTTTGGCATCTGGTTTCTGATCAGGAACTGCAACTCGGTCCGGAACAGGCCCACGCCCTCAGCTCCGGAATTGTCCAGCGAAGGCAGGTCCGCCATAAGACCGGCATTCATCACGAGATTTATGCGCTCACCATCCCGAGTGACCGTCGGAGTATCCCTGATCGAGGCATATCGCTCCTGCGCCTTTGCCTGCATCGCAATCTTGTCACGAAACGCACTGACGACCGTGTCTTCGGGCCGCAATTGAACGGTGCCCTGATCCCCATCCACAAGAATATGGTCACCGTTCAGCGCCTCGGTCGTGATCCGGCCGACATGCACCACCAAGGGAATAGCCAGCGCGCGGGCAACAATCGTCGCGTGGCTGCCGACTGATCCTTCCTCCAGCACGATCCCCTTCAGAGATCGGCCATATTCCAACAGATCGCCGGGGCCGATGTTACGGGCAATCAGGATCGGATCAGGTGGCAGGTCCGCCCCGTTGGTGTTGCCCTGCCCAGTCAGAATACGCAGCAAGCGGTTGCTGAGGTCGTCCAGATCGGCGAGCCTCTCGCGCAGATAAGGGTCGGTAACCTGCCCCATCCGCGCACGCGCTTGTGACTGTTCCTTTTCAACCGCAGCTTCGGCACTCAGGCCACGGGCAATGTCCTCTTCCATCCTGCGCATCCAGCCCTTGGAGTTCGCAAACATCCGGTAGGCTTCCAGCACTTGTAACTGCTCGGTGTCGCCGTCCTTGGAAATCTCAAGCATTTTGTCGACGCCCACGCGCAGTTCCTCGACCGCTTCGGCCAAACGCTCACGCTCGCGATGGGGGTCTTCGGCGATGGGGTTGGTAACCACCACGCGCGGCTCGTGCAGCCAGACATGCCCTTCGGCGGAACCTTCCTGCGCCGGACCACCGGTTAGCTGCACAGATTGTTGGTGGCGGGGCGACAGGGCGGCGCCCTCACCCACGAACGCGCCCAGCTCGGTCATTTCGGCCAGAACCATGGCGACCACTTCCAACGCGTAAACCTCATCCGCCGAGTATTCGCGCGCATCGCGGGATTGCACGACCAGAACGCCCAGCTTTTCACCCAGACGCTGAATGGGTACCCCCAGGAAAGACGAAAACCGTTCTTCGCCCGTTTCGGGCATGTAACGGAAACCCTTGGCAGCAGGCGCATCCGGTGTGTTCACGATCTTGCCGTACTTCGCGACGCGCCCCACAAGCCCCTCACCCATGCGCATACGGGTCTTGTGAACCGCCTCGGGCGACAGACCTTCGGTCGCGCAGAGTTCAAGCGTATCCTCATCCCGGAACAGGTAAATCGAGCACACCTCGGCCCGGATACTGTCAGCGATCAGATGAGTGATCCGGTCAAGACGTTCCTGACCGGCGGCTTCGTTCGCCATCTCTTCGCGCAGCCGCCCCAGCAGCTTGCGGGATTCTGTTTCAGTGCCGTCCGCCATGGCCCACCCAAATTAGTGCGTCAGGCGAGACCCTTGGCAGAAAATGCTCAGGCCGCCTTGTCCAGTTCAAAGGCATCATGCAGTGCCTGAACCGCAAGTTCCATGTATTTCCTGTCCACAAGGACGGAAATTTTAATCTCAGAGGTTGTGATGACCTTAATGTTGATCCCCTCATCCGAGAGTATCTTGAACATTTTTGCCGCCACGCCGGATTGCGACCGCATCCCGATCCCCACGACCGAGACCTTGCAGACGTCTTCATCCGCGACCAGTTCGGTGTAGTTCAACTCGCCCGCGTCCTTAATCGCCAGCAATGCTTTTTCCGCCCGCGCCACCTGATCGGTCGGGCAGGAAAAGGTCATGTCCGTGCGCCCCTCATCAGAGATGTTCTGCACGATCATGTCCACGTTCACGCCTTCATCGCTGAGCGCGGTAAAGATGATCGAGGCGATGCCGGGGCGGTCGGCCACGGACACGACAGTCATCTTGGCTTCGTCACGGGAATAGGCAACACCGGCCACAACATTGGATTCCATGATATCCTCCTCATCGACGACCAGTGTACCGGCCTCGTCGGATTGTTCTTCGAAACTAGAAAGAACGCGCAGTTTCACCTTATAGCGCATCGCCAGTTCCACCGAACGGGTCTGCAAAACCTTGGCCCCCAGCGAGGCCAGTTCGAGCATTTCCTCGAACGAGATTCGATCCAGCTTGCGCGCTTTTTCACAAATGCGCGGGTCGGTGGTATAGACGCCATCCACATCGGTGTAGATATCGCAACGCTCGGCCCCAAATGCTGCGGCAAAGGCCACAGCCGTAGTGTCCGACCCACCACGGCCCAGCGTGGTGATACGCCCTTCGGGGCTGATACCCTGGAACCCGGCGACGACGGCGACTTTCATACCCTCGTCGAATTTCTGGGTCAGGTTCTCGGTCGGGATTTCCTCGATCCGGGCCTGACTGTGGGCGCTGGTCGTCATCAGCGGAACCTGCCAGCCCTGCCAGCTGCGCGCCGGAATATCCATTTCCTGCAACGTCAGAGCCATCAAACCTGCGGTGACGTTTTCGCCCGAAGACACAACCGCATCATATTCGCGTGCATCAAACAGCGGAGATGTTTCGTTCACCCAGCCAACCAACTCGTTGGTTTTGCCTGACATGGCCGACACGATGACAATCACATCATATCCCTTGGCCACTTCAACGCCGATGCGTTTCGCCGCGCGGCGAATGCGGTCCAGATTGGCGACCGACGTGCCGCCGAATTTCATCACGAGTACGGGCATGGGGGCTAGTGTCTCCGCGCCTTGGAATTCAGGTTTCGTGCGTCTTATGTCAGGGGGGCCCCAAGGGCAAGTGTTCAAAACCGTTTAGGTCCTTGCGCTCGATCGCTTTACATCGGATCACGGGGGTGTCAGCTTGCCAACATCAGATTTACCAAGGGGTTCCCCATGCCACGTTTCGTCTTCGCTTTAGCTGTCCTTGCAACGCCCGCGCTAGCACAGGAAACCACCCTGGCCGGAACCGACGGCAAGAACTCTTTGGGCACCATCCCTTGCGCGACCATTGCAGGCGACGCCCTGCGTAGCTGCAACGCCGAGCTTAGGCGCCGTGACGATGGCGGTGCAACGCTGGCCGTAGGCATGGGCAATGGCGAGGTGCGCAACATCTATTTCACGGATGGCATCCCGGATTCGACCAATTCAACCGCCAAGCTCAGCTATGAAACGCGGGGCGACATCATGGTCATTTTTGTTGAGCCGGGAGAGGTGTACGAACTCCCCAAAGCCGCTTTGAATAATTAGTAATCGTGCGGCTGTCCGTCATAGGTCTCAAAACATCCCGAAGTATCCAGAGACAGGGCTGCAAAACGGTCAACCAGACCATCCGCAGCCTCATCTACCGTGATCGCAGCCGCAGCACCGCCCATATCCGTCTGTACCCAGCCCGGATGATATATACCCACAGCAATCCCTTCGCCGCGCAGGTCTGCGGCAAGGTTACGCCCCAGATTGAGCGCGGCCGCTTTCGACGCGCGATAGATATAGCTACCTCCCGGTGCTCGCGTATGTGATGCCATTTGCGAGGACAGGATCGCGATTTTGCCTTGCGATGCGCGAAGATTGGGCAGCAAAGACTGAACGGTCAGGAAAACACCGGTCACATTCGCCGCAAATGTCTGCGCCCACATCTCGGCGGGATAACCATCAATGCGTTCCGCCTTGTCCAGATACACTCCGGCATTGCAGATCAAAAGGTCAACAGGCTGATCGCCCAATTGCGCAGCCATATCCGCATGGTGACCGGTGTCGGTCACATCCAGCACCACCTCGGCGCTGCCATCCCGAGCGGTTCCTGTCACGTCATGGCCCTGCGCCCGATACCGGTCGGCAAGTGTCTTTCCGATGCCCCGGTTGGCTCCGGTAATCACGATATGCATGATCAGTTCGTCTTTCGGCTGGGCATGAAAGGAAGCGGTGCGACCGGCACCCCATCTTCGATCAGGGCTTTGGCCTCTTCCGGCTTCGCCTCGCCATAGATCGACCTCTCTGGTGCGTCGCCCAGATGCATTTTCCGGGCTTCGCTTGCAAAGTCCTTGCCGACATAGTCCGAATTTTCTTCGACCTTGCGCCGCAACTCGCTCAGAGCCTGCTCGACCTCCGGGGTCGGGCTGGTCATGTTCACGGCGTCTTCGGATGGGGCCGCCGTTTCGGTCCGTGCCTCAACACTGCGGGCAGAACGAACGCGCGGGGTCATGATCGCCTTCTCAACCTGCGCATCGCCGCAAACAGCACAGGTCACCATACCGGCGGCTGCCAACTTGTCGTAAGCTGTGGCCGACTGAAACCAACTATCAAAGGAGTGTCCCTTGCTGCACTTCAACGCGTATTGAATCATGATCCATCCAAAGTTCGATTGCAAAATAGATACTGACCCGCAAGCCAATAGCAAGGGTCGTTAAACCCGCGTCAGTGTGCAAACAGGGCTACCTTGCGTAACAATTGGGCAAGATCAGGTGAACGAACCCGACTGGCAGCCTTTTGCGGCGATAGCCACGCGCGCTGACGCTCATGGCATTCAGGATAAAACGCCGCCGTGGAACGGACCAAAAGCGGAAACACGTCCACCACACATAACACCGGCCCTTTCCTGCGCCGGTTTTTGTAATAGAAGAAATTTCCGATCACGTCGGGCGTGCAGTCGCCGATTGCCCCCGCCTCTTCCCACGCTTCCTGTCGCGCTGTGGCTGACGGCGATAATCCATCAATCAGCCCACCCTTGGGTATGATCCAACGGCCTGACTTGCGCGTTGTCACAAGCAGGACCTCAGGGCCGTTTTCCAGAACACGATAGCACAAGGCAGCCGACTGCCTTTTGACCGGACCATGTCCGGTGAGTTGTTGATTTTGCTTCCAAAGCCTGTGCTCGATCACGCTTTGCCGCCCGTCGTCTGCCTCCGTCTCCGCAAGCCCCTTTGCGCTTTGACGCTTATTTGGTGGGACTTGGCAACAACCCTACCACATGAAGTGTTTTATTTCAAGTACTTACGGGAAATTACATACGAGCCGCCAGCTTTCGGAGCAGATCATCATGCGGAATGTCGGCATCCAGCGCCAAACGCCGCAAGCCAAAATGAACACGCGCAATCTGTTGGTAATACCGGGTGTAGACAAAATTTGTCCCTCCCCCCGCAATCGCCCCCAGAACAGGAACAGACTGCGCTGCCAACTTCTGTCCCAAGACAACGGACAATTTTGGCGCAACAGCAGCGATCAACCGCTGCATCGCGGGTCCCGTCAGGGTCAGCCGTACCGAGAAAAAACCAAGATCCGCGCCATCGTCAAAAGACAGCGGACCAGCAGCGGACAATACGCGGACACAGTCGAATTTCACGCCATCCTCCGAAGGATTAAAACCCTCTTGCGCTGCGGCACCCTGAATGGCCCGCAATAACATGGTGGTTGTCGCTGGCAGTTCCATCAATGCGGTTGAAACGCCGCCAATCCCTCCAGCCGCACCCATCGCCGTTGTCAGCGCCGTGTTGACCCAAGGCCGCTGATCCGGCACAGCCCGACGAGAGCTTTCCGCCGCATGCATCGCCATCCAAAGCGCCTGCTCAGTTGCCCCTGTCAAACCTTGCCTGACGGACGCAGGCAATTGTTCCAACAGGGATTCAGCCGATCCCCCGAGGCTGTTCAACAACTTGATACCTGGCCCACCGGCAGACTTGTAGTAGCGGGCCAAGCGGTCAAGTTCGGCTTCTGCATCCAGTTTTTCGACAAGAACCACGTCCTGCATACGTTCCCTCCTGCCCTAAAAACATTGGAATTTAGCTTTGCAAATTCAATAGCTCAGCGCGTCCAACGTGTAACAGGACCGCTCACGCCACGCCAAACGCCCGGTTCCAACTCTGCACCCAATACACGGTCAGGGTTGGTAGGGGGCGGCATTTCCACCCCATTCAGACGCGAGAATCCAAAGCGCGCGTAATATGGGGCATCTCCGACCAACATAACCCTCTGCCAGCCCTTGTCGCGCCCGGCCTGCAACCCTTCGTGGATCAGAAAACCGCCAAGGCCCTCTCCCTGATGGGTCGGGTGAACTGCGACGGGGCCCAACAGCAATGCGTCGTGACTTCCCACATGCACGGGCCAGAACCGGATCGCGCCCGCCAGAATACCCTGCGCGTCGCGTGCCACCAAGGAAAGTCCCGAAACCGGCGGGACGTCATCGCGCAGCCGATAAGACGACAGCGCCTCGCGGCCAGGCGCAAAGCACAGGTCATAAAGCGCCTCGACCTCCCACCAATCGTCCGGCTCTTCCGGCCTGATCCCGAATTGCTGCACGCCTGCCCTCTTTTCCTTGCTGGAATTTGGCCTAACACTTCGTTACGCCTTGGGCAAATGCTTGGAGACCACATGTTCTATCGCCCCGAAGACGGCCACGGCCTGCCACATAACCCCTTCAATGCCATCATAACCCCGCGGCCCATCGGATGGATTTCTTCGCGAGACGTCGACGGGATAAACAACCTTGCGCCCTACTCGTTCTTTAACGGGGTTGCCTACACGCCCCCGCAGGTGATGTTCGCAACAACGGGCACAAAACATGATCAGGATGGTGGAAAAGACAGCGTCGCGAATATCGAGGCTACAGGGTTCTTCTGCGTCAATGTGGTTGCTCATGCACACAAAGACGCAATGAACGCCAGCTCAGCCGGGCTCGCGAAACACGTTGACGAATTCGAGCACGCAGGACTTACACCGATAGAGTGCGAAACGATCCATTGCGCCCGTGTTGCGGACGCGCCTGCGGCGTTGGAATGCAAGCTCACCCAAATCGTGACGCTCCCCGGCGAGGCAAATCGCGTTGTGTTCGGAGAAGTTACCGGAATCCACCTGCGCGACGATTGTCTGAAAGACGGACTGTTCGATGTCACATCCTTCCAACCCCTGGCCCGGCTGGGGTATCGCGACTATTCGGTGGTCACCGACCTTTTCTCGCTGAATCGACCAGATGACTGAACGCGCAACAAGGGGGCTCTGCCCCCGCCGCCCTTGCAGGGCGACTCCCCCGGGATATTTCTAGCCAGATGAAACGGGGGATCCGTACTTCATCTGGCCCCAAATATCCCGGAGCGCAAGGCAGAGCCTCGCAGAAGACTCAGTGACCGCCCAGAATTCCAGTTCGGACAGAATAGTCCACTGCGATTTCGTAATCCGGGTCATCGTCGCTATCGACCATCAGGTGACCTGCCTTGTTCAGCAGTTTGTGACAGTCGCGGCTGAGATGGCGCAGCATCACGCGCTTGCCGGCTGCCTCGTATTTGGCTGCGATGTTCTCGATGGCCTGCAACGCCGACTGGTCAACGACACGGCTTTCGGCAAAATCTACAATTACCGTTTCCGGGTCATTTGGAACATCGAACAGTTCGACGAACCCATCGGAAGACCCGAAGAAAAGCGGGCCCTGGATTTCATAGACCTTTGCACCTTTTTCGGTTTCGGATTCACGGGTGATAGCATGAATGCGCTTTGCGTTGTTCCAAGCGTAGGCCAGAGCCGAAACAATGACGCCGACGACAACAGCCACGGCTAGGTCTTCCATAACCGTAACAACAGTGACCAGAACGATGACGAATGCGTCCATCAGCGGCACCTTGCGCATGATATTGAACGAGTTCCAAGCGAAGGTACCGATCACAACCATGAACATCACACCTACCAGAGCCGCAAGCGGGATCTGCTCAATCAGGGGTGAGGCGAACAGGATGAAGACCAACAGGAACAAGGCCGCAGCGACCCCGGCGATACGTGTGCGGCCACCAGATTTCACGTTGATCATCGACTGGCCAATCATCGCGCAGCCGCCCATGCCGCCAAAGAACCCGGTGGCGACGTTCGCGACGCCCTGAGCGATACACTCCTGCGATGCACCGCCACGTTTTCCGGTGATTTCACCGACAAGGTTCAGGGTCAGCAGGGATTCGATCAGGCCAATGGCCGCAAGAATGACAGCATAGGGCAGAATGATTTCAAATGTTTCCCAGTTCAGCGGGACCATCGGAATGTGGAAGGGCGGCAGACCTCCCTCAATCGACGCCAAATCCCCGACGCGCGGAACGTCCAGACCAAAACCGATCACCAGAGCGGCCACCACGACAATCCCCGCCAAGGGTGCGGGAACGACGCGGGTAATGCGTGGCATGATCCAGATCACCGCCATGGTCAGCGCCACAAGCCCCAACATGGTATAGAGTTGGAGGCCCGAGAGCCACTCTCCGCCGCCAACGCCATGGCCGGTGTTCTCCATTGTACCGGGCACTTTGAACTGGCCCAACTGCGCCAGAAAGATGACAATTGCCAGACCATTCACAAAGCCCAGCATGACCGGGTGCGGGACCAGTCGGATAAACCGGCCCCAGTGCATAGCCCCGGCAATCATTTGCAGAATGCCCATCAAGACCACCGTCGCGAACAGGTATTCCACCCCATGTTCAGCCACCAGCGCCACCATCACAACGGCCAAAGCACCAGTCGCACCTGAAATCATACCGGGTCGGCCACCGATCAGCGCCGTGATCAGGCCCACCATGAAGGCCGCGTAAAGCCCCACCAGCGGGTGCACGCCGGCGACAAACGCGAATGCCACCGCCTCGGGAACCAAAGCCAACGCGACCGTAAGGCCGGACAACAGCTCAATCCGCAACCGCGAGACCGTTAGACCCTCGTCCGGCACCCAACGCAGGTCGGGTTTGGCAATTCGAGAGGCAAAGCTTGCCAGCATAGCTCGGGGCATTGGTTGGTCCTGTCGGTCTGATCTATTCGCGCGAAAGGGGTCTTCTACCCGGCATTGCCCCGCAAAGCCACCGCGTCCAGTGGGAGGCTGGTATGCGCCAGGCGCATATCAGGTATCTCGCAAAGTCGTGAATTGAACAGTTGAACCACCGCAGGCACCTATGCGGCATGCGATGGTTGATCCTTTTCCTACTGGCCCCGATCACTGTGCTTGCACAAGACCTGCAGGGCAATGACACTGCCAGCAATTGGCGTGTGACGCATTTCGAATCCCACGGCGTTTGGAACTCGATCTGCGATGAACGCGAAGAATACGGTGCCTTGAAACAGCGGTGCTACATCCGGCGCGCCGAGGTCTTTTCCTATCGCCCAAATTTCGGGGCGCAGTACATATTCATCACACCGGCCCCCGACGGCGTGGAAATCGAGTTTGGTATTGAACCGGGTACGCTGTTCTCGCCCTCGGGCTTTCGCATTGATCGAGAACAGGGCGTTGCTTGGCGTACGCGCAGGCCGGGCTGCCTGACTGGGCTTGGCTGCACGTTCAAAGGGCCGCGCGCAGATGAAATCGTTCAGGCGATGCTGGAGGGCGATGAATATCGCTTTGTTTTCCGCGACCGGCACGGGCAGGCGCAGGACCTGACTTGGCCGTTGCAAGAATTCGACGCAGCCTGGCAGGATTTTCAACAGCAGGCGCAAGCTCGTAACCTGTTGACGTCACAGCATTAGGCATTCCCTCTTGTCAATCAGAACGACACAGCCCACAAATCCGGATGCAGCCACCTCAACCGGAGAATTCACGTGACCCAAACCAAGATTGCAGTCATTGGCGGATCAGGCATCTACGACATCGTCGGGCTGGAGAACGCCGAATGGGTCACCGTTGAAACCCCTTGGGGTGACCCTTCAGATCAAATCCTGACTGGATCGTTGGGTGGCGTGGGCATGGCATTTCTGCCCCGTCACGGGCGGGGTCACGTTCATTCGCCAACCGATGTGCCTTATCGCGCCAATATCGACGCGCTGAAACGTCTGGGCGTGACGGATGTGATCTCGGTATCTGCGTGCGGGTCGTTCCGCGAACATATGGCACCGGGTGACTTTGTGATCGTCGATCAGTTCATTGATCGGACCTTTGCACGGGAAAAAAGCTTCTTCAGTTCGGGTTGCGTCGCCCATGTCAGTGTCGCCCACCCGACCTGCCCGCGCCTGTCGGATGCGTGTGAAACAGCAGGCAAAGCCGTTGGTATCAATATCCATCGCGGCGGAACCTATCTGGCCATGGAGGGACCGCAATTCTCGACCCTGGCAGAATCCAAGATGTATCGGGAACAGTGGGGCTGCGATGTGATCGGCATGACCAACATGCCCGAAGCCAAACTCGCGCGCGAGGCCGAGCTTTGTTATGCATCAATCGCGATGGTCACTGACTATGATAGTTGGCACCCCGACCATGGTGAGGTCGACGTGACATCAATTATCGCAACGCTGACAGGCAATGCCGAGAAAGGCCGCGCGTTGGTCAAAGGTCTGCCGAACCTGCTGGGGGCCCAGCGCGCACCATGTCCGCACGGATGTGACCGGGCACTGGAATACGCCATCCTAACTGCGCCTGACAAACGCGACCCGGCGTTGCTTGCCAAGTTGGATGCTGTTGCCGGGCGCGTGCTCTGACGCTTATTGCGCCAGCGTTTGCTGAACTTCATCCCACAGCCCGTGGGACCACAGGTCGTTATGGCTGCCCTCCGGGATAACGTGAAGCTGCGCGGTGTCGCCTGCCATGTCAGCCAGTGCCTGACCGTGATGCAACGGAACCGTTTCATCTTCGGTTCCGTGAAAGATCAGGGTGGGCACGGTAACGCGGTCGATTAAGTCTTGGGTCGCGAACTGATCTTTCATCAAAAGAGAAACCGGAAGGAACGGATACCGTTCTGCGGCCACGTCGACAGTTGCAGTAAATGGTGCCTCCAACACCAAGAGTTGCGCATTGGGACGCTGTTCCGCCACGGCTGCGGCAACACCCGTGCCAAGGCTTTGGCCATGCAGCACGACATCCGCGCCCTCGCCCGCCAATTTGTCGTACATCTGGATTGCGTCCGCTATCAGCGCAGGCTCGGATGGTTCGCCCTCGCTGCCGGGATAGCCGCGATAGCTGGGGGCGAACAGACCAAAGCCGCTATTGAGAATCTCGCGCATGCGATCCGCACGATCCCCCAGATTTCCGGTTTGGCCATGAAATAACAGGACTGTCGGTGCACCTTCTGTTGCCGGAGGCGCGCTCCACGCTGTCAGGACTGCGCCGTCTGCCATCGGGAGTGAGATCACATCCACATCGGCCAGACCGACTGCGCGGGGCTCTGGCAGGTCTCCGTCCGGCTTGAACAGCAGAGATTGCTGGTTGAGGTACATATACCCAACGATGCCAGCGTAGACCGCTGCACCAAGGACGACCGCCAAAATCAGAACGCTCTTGAATACTGCGGACCTTCCCTCGCGCTTGAACACAGTCGCGGTATCGTTGTGCGTGTCGGTCATTGCTCTCCTCCCGGTTAGGTGCCGGATGATCTGAGTTTGGGGGAGCTGCCGCTCGTTTCAAGGTTCAGGCGCACGGCTTAATACAATCTTTAAATTGTTACCGATACGCCAGACGCCCGGCCAATTCGCAGTCAACCGTTGAAACTGCGTAGCTGACCTCCCGATTTGTTTACTGACCGCAGCCCCAGTTGCGCCACAAAGTTGCGACAAGCAGGGGCAGTTGAGGCAAGGACAGACATGAAACGACTTGAGGCATTAGACGCCGCTCGCTTTCTGGCATTTTGCGGCATGGTTTTGGTAAACTTCCGTATCGCCGCGCAGGTGGCGCGCAGCAATGACTGGGCAGCCGCCTTTGTCGATGCGCTGGAAGGGCGCGCGGCTGCGCTGTTCGTCATTCTGGCCGGGGTGGGCGTGGGTCTGTCCAGCGTCGCGGCTTCTGTCCTGTTGCGGCGCGCAGCATTTCTGTTTGTGCTGGGCCTGATCAACATGACCGTGTTCGATGCCGATATACTGCATTTTTATGCGCTGTATTTCGTGGTGGGCGCTGCGTTTCTGACCTCGACAACACGCGGCCTATGGGTGGGCGCGCTTGTAATCGTCGGTCTGGCAATCGCGGCGAACCTTGTATTCGACTATGATCGCGGGTGGGATTGGGCCACGCTGACATATACAGACCTTTGGACAATGCCGGCGTTCATGCGCAACACGCTGTTCAACGGCTGGCACCCCGTTCTTCCTTGGGCCGCGTTCCTTTTGATTGGAATGGCGATCGGTCGGTCAGAGCTAAACACAATCTGCATTCAGCATCGTCTGATCATGTGGGGGTTTGGTGCGGCAGTACTGGCTGCATTCCCTCAGATTCTGGTGTCTGACCCCGAACTTGCGACCTATCTGGGGACTGAGTCCATTCCGCCGGGGCCGTTCTACATCCTCGCGGGAAGTGGCACATCCTGCATGGCAATCGGGTTACTTTTGAAACTTTGGCCACAGATTGAAAAATCCGGTCTCGCCCCTGCCCTCACCGCGCCCGGACGGATGAGCCTGACGCTGTATATGGCGCATATCCTGATCGGAATGGGCATTCTAGAGGCCGCCGGATTTCTGAACGGTTCGCTATCCGCGCTGCAAGTCGTAACTTATGCGGTTGGGTTTTGCGCCGTTTCATCGGTTTTTGCAGTGATATGGACGCGCAGATTCGAACGCGGCCCGCTTGAAGCGCTGATGCGCCGTGCTACCGAGCGTCGCCGGGCTTGACCTTCGCGCTTGGGCAAGGCTTGGTGTCACGACTGTCCCGAAAGGAACCCTCATGTCCCTAGAGCTTTGGCTGGCGTTTGTCGCTGCATCAACAGCACTGTTGCTGATCCCTGGACCGACTGTTCTGCTGGTTCTCAGCTACGCTTTGTCAAAAGGTCGAAGCGTCGCCGTTGCATCGGCCACTGGTGTGGCGCTGGGGGATCTTGTGGCAATGACGGCCTCGTTGCTTGGACTGGGCGCGCTGGTTCTGGCCTCAGCTACACTATTTTCTGTTCTGAAATGGGTTGGCGCGGCGTATCTGGTTTGGCTGGGGATAAAACTGCTGCGCAGCGCCCCGTCTGGCGGGCTGGAAACCGTGGAATCTGGGCGGGATGTCACGGCGCGCAGCGTGTTTGGCCATGCCGCCGCCGTCACCGCCCTGAACCCCAAGTCCATCGCATTCTTTATTGCGTTCGTGCCGCAATTTCTGCGCCCGTCAGAGCCTTTGGGCCCTCAGTTCGCAATTCTGATCGCCACCTTCGTGGGCTTGGCCTGGCTCAACGCGCTGGCCTATGCGCTGTTGGCTGATCGGTTGCGCGTTATGATCGGACGCGCGGGCGTCATCACCACAATTACACGGTTCGGCGGATTGACCTTAATCGGTATGGGTGTGGCGACCGCGATATTACGACGCCCGGCCTGACCCGTCAGTCGCTGGCGTTTTCCTTCATGAAGCCGCGAATGAACCGACGGATTTCCCGTGCGGCCGACGTATCCAATTCCTTGCACAACTCGACAAAAGCGTCGCGTTCATCCTTATCCAGGCGCAAGACCAACTGACTGTTTTTCTTGGTAGAACCCTTGCCGTCTTTCTTTCCCACGCGCTTTGTCCCCATCAAAACCTTGATTCTTTAAGCGATGCATTGTATATACATAGCATAGAAGATGTAGTTATCGAGCAACTAACAACAAAATAGGATTATGGCAATGAACCTTCACGCAGCTCAGGCATTTCTGTTGCGAGATCAGCGTAACTGGCGCAAACCTCACCTCTCGTGGCTGCCTGCCGCATTGTATCGTTATTACGGGTTGCCGAACTCGGTTTCGAAAAACCGCAAGTAATGCGGCGGCAATCTTTTCTTGCATGACCGATGCCAATGGGCCAAACAGCCCAGCGTGTTTTCACGCCAAAGGGGTTGGACATGTCCAGAAACAAGTCGGTCAAGGATTACATACGAACAATCGTTGATTTCCCGCATGAAGGGATCATGTTCCGCGATGTCACGACGCTGTTTGCTGACCCTCGCGGGTTCCGCATGGCCATCGACCAGATGCTGCACCCCTATGCAGGCGAACAGATCGACAAGGTCGTCGGGCTTGAGGCACGCGGCTTTATTCTGGGTGGGGCAATCGCACACCAACTTAGCGTTGGCTTTGTGCCGATCCGAAAAAAGGGCAAGCTGCCGGGGACCACAATCAGCCAAGATTATAAGCTGGAATACGGCGAGGCGATTGTCGAAATCCACGATGATGCCATCCAGCCCGGCGAAAAGATCCTGGTTGTAGACGATCTTCTGGCAACTGGCGGAACCGCCGCAGCCGGTATCAAGCTGATCGAGCGGCTGGGCGGTGAGATCGTTTCGTGCTCGTTCATCATCGACCTTCCCGAATTGGGGGGCCGCAAAGTGCTGGAAGACATGGGTATGGATGTGCACGTTCTATGCGAATTCGAAGGGCTTTAACGGTCAACCGATCACAGAATCGTGAGTGGAAACTTCAGCTCAGGCTGGCTTAGCGCCGGCCTGCCCTAGATCAACCCGACAAGATAGACATATTCAATGATCCTGTTTCGAGGGTTCACCGTACCCCTGTTGATGCCGCTGAAGGCATGCCAATAAGGGAAAGTCTATCATGTTTCGCAAACTCGCAATCGCTGGCGTAGCAAGCCTGTTCGTCTCATCAATCGCTTTCGCGGATGGTCACTCGAAAGACATCGTTGACACAGCCGTCGGTGCCGGCAGCTTTGAAACTCTTGTCGCTGCGGTTCAGGCGGCTGAACTGGTCGATACCCTGAAGGGCGAAGGCCCTTTCACGGTATTCGCGCCAACTGACGAGGCCTTTGCAGCCCTACCCGAGGGCACGGTTGAAACCTTGCTCAAGCCCGAAAATAAAGACCAACTGGTTGCCATCCTCACCTACCACGTGGTTCCCGGCAAAGTCATGTCAGGGGACCTGTCCGATGATATGAAGGCCGCCACAGTCCAAGGCGGAGAGGTTACGATCGACCTGGACAATGGCGTCATGATCAATGACGCATCGGTCGTTCAGGCGGATATCGAAACGTCGAACGGCGTGATCCATGTGATCGACAAGGTCATTCTGCCCGACTCGTAATTACCTTCTAGCGGTCCGGGTGATCCCGGGCCGCTCTTACGTCTTCAACACCGCACCGGGGTTCATGATCCCTTTCGGATCAAGCGCCGCCTTTATGGCGCGCATCGCGTCCAGCTTGACCGGGTCTCCGTATCTTTCCAGATCCCCCACTTTCAGACGCCCTACGCCATGCTCCGCGCTCACGGATCCACCGAACGCGTGCACAAGGTCATGGACCGCGCCTTTGATTTCGGCTCTCACCCCATCAAATTCTGATCGGTCACGTCCCTGCGTAGGGAAGACGTTGTAATGCAGGTTGCCGTCGCCCAGATGCCCAAAGCAGTTGATGCGAAAGCGACCTATCTTTTCGATCACACCCGCGCCTCTGCGAATAAACTCAGGTATCTCAGAGATCGGGACCGAGATATCGTGGCTGGACACCGACCCGATCAGCCTGTTGGCCTCAGGTATATGTTCGCGAACAGACCAAAGGTCCATGCGCTGCGCTTCACTTTGCGCGATCACTGCATCCACGACCAGATTTCGCGCATCCGCCGCTTCATAGAGACTTTCAAGTGCATCCATTGGCGACTGCCCGGCAGACAACCCGACCTCGATTAATACAGACCACTCAGGATGCGCGGCGAACGGCTGTCGGATGTCGGACAAAACCTCGGACAGGAATTGCAAACCCTGGCGGTGGATCAACTCAAACGCGCTGACGCTGTCGCCCATCTGGTCTCGGGCCAAGGCCAGCAGATCAATCGCCGCTTCGGGTGAGGCCACCTGCACCATCGCAGTTCCAGTGGCTGCCGGACGCGGAAACAGCTTAAGCGATGCTGCCGTTATGATCCCCAGCGTACCCTCGGCCCCGATCAGCAGATTGCGCAGGTCGTACCCGGTGTTGTCTTTCCGCAGGCGGCTTAGGCCATTCCAAATCTCGCCGTTCGGCAAGACGGCCTCCAGACCCAGACAAAGATCACGCGCATTGCCGTAGCGCAGCACATTGACCCCGCCCGCGTTGGTTGCAAGGTTCCCACCAATCCTGCAAGACCCCTGCGCCGCCAGCGACAGTGGAAAAATACGATTCTGACGCTGCGTAGCCAATTGAACATCTGCCAGAATTGCACCCGCCTCGGCAATCATCAGGTTTTCAGCAGGATAGACGGCTCGGATGGCGGACATCCGCTCCAGCGAAACAAGCAACGGGGCCGGGCCGTCGGGCATGATCTGGCCACCAACCAGCCCCGTACCGCCACCATACGGAACTACCGGTACAGTCGCCTCTGACGCCAACCGAACCAGAGTCGAAACCTCCTGAACCGACCGCGGCAGGGCCAACAGCCCGGCCTTACCGTGGAACCGGCGGCGAGGTTCCTCAACATATCGTTCGGATACGGGTCGCAGCACATCGTCACCCAAAGCGGCGCGAATGCGATGGGCAAAGGTATCATCTGCCGGGTTCAGTCTCATGCCCTTTCCATGCCCAAGCCGCGCCTGCGCCACAAGCCCTATTCCAGATCGATCAGGTATTGCGGCTCCAGAACAACAACGGTTGGCCGGTCGGGAAGTGTCTTCAAAGACACCGTAATTTCCGAAACCCCGTCCCGCTGCACAGGGAATTCATCGCGGATATCGACCAGAAACCGATCCAGCGAAAAGCCCGAAAACCAGTGCATCGGAATAATGACCGAGCTTTTCAACCGTTTCAGCACCTGGATCATATCCGGCAATGGCATGGTCGTACCACCATCCACGGCGGCCATTACCACGTCCAACCGGCCCAGCGCCGCGAATTGTTCGTCTGACGGAACATGATGCAGATGACCCAGATGCCCGATGCACAGCCCTTCGACCTCGAATACGAAGATGGAATTGCCACGTTCTTCGATACCACTATAGGCCGAGCGGATGTCGGTTGAGACATTGCGCACCAGCATCTCACCCAGATCAAGGTAGTGGTCGATACCTTGCCCGAACTCTCCCCAACCGGGCAGAACGTGCGGAATGGCTGGATCAGGATGAGCGGTCCAGTGGGTGCTATGGGCGTGATTCATGGTGACAATGTCAGGAATCAGATCAGCACCGCCAATGAAGCCGGTGAAATCCGTCACCGCGTTCAATCCACCCTGCGTCTGAATCAGGAAAGAGGCATGAGCGACATAGCTGATCCGAACCGAAAATTCGGGAACCGGTTCCTGCCACGAAGCCTTGTGAACGTATTCAATTCCCGGCGCCGCATCGGCGATGGCAATACAGTGGCTGGGCCGCCGCTCCTGCGCCGCCGCCCCACCCGAGATCACCAACAATGCCGCTGCTACCGTCCAACGCATGACTTGATTGTAGCGCAAGCGTTCGCCAAGTCATGCCCCTTATTCTTCTGTTCAAAAATACTTCGGGGGAGGTGGGGCTTGCCGCGACGGGGGTAGCGCCCCCTACCCCGTTCGATCGGTACACTTCTCCTAAGGTCGAGAAACCATCGCCCTTGAATGCGATCGCTAAGACAACGCCCCAAGCGCAAACGCCAAATTCTACCCTGAACGGACAGTCGCCGCTGGATAGGCGGCAAGGGACGCTTCAACAGTGCCAGTCTCACTTATTCCGGAACTTCAGCTGCGCGTATTCGCTCATCAATCCTATCAGCATGACGGTTGTAGTTCCGGTTTTGCAGAAACAACGATCGGTATCTGCTGACCGAGGCGTCCGGCTACCTTGCAAAAAGCTCACGCTTCGCCACAGCACACGCCTGCTCTTCACCAGCTTCGTGCAAACAAGTTACGAATTGGACGTATGTCGAGAAAATCGTCGGATTTTGGGCAAATGCCGCGCGACCATACGGAAGATATTCTGCGCCAAGCCGCTTTAAATAGAAAATCGAACAACACATGGCAAGATGGACTCGGAAGGCCAGTGGGTCGCGCGGGCAAAGACGAATGGCGTGCGCGGCGCTCCGGTCATGCAGGTCTCCAAGAAGACGGGCAACATTCGCGCCGTGCCTTTGTTGTTAAAGACGCAGAGATGAATGGCACAGTAAGATACCTTGGCGTCGAACTTGAAGATGCCTTGGCAATAAGGGAGGCCATTGAAATCTGAGCCTCCCGCAACGATCCAGCGTCTTGGCCTACGTGCCAAATTCTGAAAATCTTTGGGTATCGCTCACCCGTGACTGTCGCTGGTGCTTGAGGCTTTTGCCGCGGATTTACCGCAGACCGTTCCAAGGCGCTTGATCCGCGACGTCTTCGATCTCGTACCCCATTTCTCCGACGCATGGTCCCAAAATGGCCAGAAGCGTTGCATCATGATCACCAATGTTAAAAGTGGCGTGGACCACATCTGCGCCGATAAAAACCGAATCCCCCGGTCCCATCTCGCGCTTTTCCTCACCAAGCCACTGCTCGACCTTGCCTGCGACGCAATAGATAACCTCTTCCTGATCGGGGTGCTTGTGAAAATCGTGGCCATGCCCCGGCGCAAGGCTGACTTCAATCACAGTGAGTTGCCCTGCACCTGTTGCGGGCGGATTGCTCATCCATTTCAACTTGCCCCAATCAAGCGTTTCCTGCGGTGTCTCCGCCGACAGCATGAATTTTCCGATCATCCCAATTCTCCGGTAGTGTTTTGGTTTCGAAATACTTCTGAACCTTGTGGCTTTGTCGTCAAGCGACTCCTTTGGAGCGTTCCGCACCCCGCCGCAGGTTGCCGAACTCGGCGGTCTGGGCTGTGATCGCCCGTTCGGTCGGCAGACGTTCCATTGATGATGCACCGTAAAAACCGTGGCAATCCGGGCAGAGGTCAAGGAATCTCTGTGCGTCCTCCGGCTCGGCCAACGGACCGCCATGGCAGATAAAGATCAGGTCATCGCGATAGGTCCGCGCCGCTGCGGCCCATTCGTCGTAAAGCCGCGCACATTCTTCAATATCGGGTGCGCTGTCGCCTGCCCCGATTGATCCGCCTGTGGTCAGGCCGAAATGCGCCACGATCACATCCGCGCCCGCCTTGGCCATCTCGGCGGCGTTGTCTGCACTGAACACGTAGGGCGTGGTCAGCAGATCGCGCTCACGCGCCTTGGCGATCATCTCGACCTCCATGTCATAGGACATGCCCGTAGCCTCAAGTTCGCGCCGGAAGCGGCCGTCAATGATGCCGACGGTGGGAAAGTTCTGCACGCCCGCGAACCCCATTGCCCCCAGATCGTCCAGAAACTTATCCATCAAACAGAACGGGTCGGTGGCGTTCACACCCGCCAAGACCGGCGTGTTTTTCACAACGGGCAGCACCTCACGCCCCATGTCGACCACGATTTCATTGGCGTTCCCGTAAGACATGTACCCCGCCAGCGACCCGCGACCGGCCATGCGATAACGGCCCGAGTTGTAGATGACGATCAGGTCGATGCCGCCGGCCTCTTCACATTTGGCGGATAGGCCAGTACCTGCACCGCCTCCGACAATGACCTGATCTGCTGCGATTTTGGCCCGCAGGCGGCCAAGGATTTCTGCGCGTCCTGTGACTGCCATCTCAATTGTCCTTCCGGTTGTAAATTTCGTTGAAATTGCTGATCGCGGCCTCGGCAAAGGCGGGATCGTTGATATGCAGATCCAGCTCGACAAGTTGCCGGTCAGGTGCCTGGACCACCGTGTCGCGCAGCGCCTGGAACAGTGCCTCATTTGCCGCTGGATCGTAGAAAGCACCACCTTCGATATCCAGCGCCGAGACCCCACGCAGAGGCAGCAGGAAGCGCACCGGCCCCTCACAGGCGTTCAGCTTGTTGCCGATCCATACACCGATTTGGGCGCATTCCTCGGGGGTCGAGCGCATCAGCGTGACCTGCGCGTTGTGATGATAAAAGTTGCGGCCTTTGAATTGCGCGGGCACCGAGTCGGGGGACCAGAAATTCGCCATGTCCAACGCCCCGCACGAGCCGACATAAGGCAGTTTGCTACGCGCAATGCTGTCGAGACGCTCCTCACCCGCGCTGAGGAAACCGCCTACGATCAAGTCGCAAATCTCGGTCGTCGTGATATCCAGCACGCCCTCCACGTCGCCCTGATCGACCAGTTGTTCCATCGACCGTCCACCGCTGCCGGTAGCGTGGAAGACGAGGCAATCGTAATCGTCGGACAACCCTTCAGTGATGGCCTGAACGGCTGGGGTCGTGACACCGAACATCGACAGAACCAGAGCGGGGCGGTCATCCGTGGCCTCGGGCACCTCATTGGCCATCATACCGGCTAGCGCGTGCGCCGCGTTGCCCAGCAGTTTGCGCGACACACGGTTCAGACCGGATACATCCGTTACCGGGTGGAACATGTTCACATCTGACGCGCCCACATAGGCTGAGACATCGCCCGACGCGAGCGTCGAGACAATTCTGCATACTTGGATTTCGCCGATGAGGAGCTTGGCTCAATTGAAATCGGCAAGCTTGCCGATTTTATTGTGCTTGACCGCAACCTCTTTGAAATACCAATCACGGAGGTCAGTGAGGCGCAAATACTAAAGACGTTTGTCGAAGGTGAGATGGTTTTTGAAGCCGAGTAACGTTTTTGAGTGGTGAATATCCAGCCTTCTTGCCGCGCGTGCCCGTCATTGGCACGCCTTGATGAATTGGTCGCTTCCGGCCCAAAACAGACCGTTGTCGCGGCAATAGCCTATGAGCTGTCCGCCGCTTCCATCTATCCTGAACGCCACTAGGTTCGTTGCGCACTCATCGCATAGCCGGTGGAAAATGCCCGAGGGCGTAAGTGAATTGGGCTCACGCTGACAAATACGGGATGGTACCAGCCAAAAGTGCATTCGACGCCTTGGCTGTGCCCTACCCAGCGTCCGTCTTGCCGCGCCGATCCGAGCGCAGACAGGCGTACAACACATGCGTCCGCCACCGCCCGTTTATCTGTAAATAGGACTGCGCCACGCCCTCATATTTGAACGCCGACCGCTCCAACAACCCGCGCGAAGGTTTGTTTTCGGGCAAACACGCTGCCTCGATCCGGCTCAGGTCAAGTCGGGTAAACGCATGGTGCACGACCGCGCCAATCGCCTCGCGCATATAGCCATTGCGCGCATAAGCCTGCCCGGTCCAATAGCCCAGCGTCCCCGCCTGTGCCGGTCCGCGGCGGATGTTGTCCAGCGTGATCGCACCCACCAGCACATCATCCTCGCGCCGGAACAGAAACAACGGTATCGCCGTCCCACTCGCGACCGAGCGCTGCGCCCAATAGACCCGGTTGGTGAAGGACTTGCGGCTAAGGTGATCCTTGGCCCAGATCGGTTCCCACGGCGTCAGGAACTCTTTCGAGGCCCGCCGCAGCGCGGCCCAATCGTTGAAATCGGAATGAACCGGCGGGCGCAGACTAAGACGCGCTGTCTCAAGTTTCAGCTTACGTCGGCCCAACAGCATCACGCCGCACGCCTCTCCTGCAATTCTGCCAGCGTTGGCGCGCCGGATACCGGGCCGTACAAGGCCAGCGCGGCCGGAGCACTGATCGCGAGACGTTCAGCAAAATCGCGAACGTCGACGGTGCTGACAGCGTCAATTTTAGCGATTGTTTCTTCAAGCGGCGGCACGTCGCCCCAAATCTGGACCAGCCGCGCCAATCGCTCGGCCCGGTTCGATGGGCTTTCCAACCCCATCAGCATTCCGGCCTTCATCTGTGCGCGGGCACGGGCAACTTCTTCGGGGTTCATGTCATCGGCGGCGCGCTTCATCTCGTCGATGGTGATAGTCGCCAGTTCGCCAACCTGATCAGCCGAAGTTCCGGCATAAATCGTCGTGGTCCCGGTATCAGCATAGGCTCCGGTCTGCGCGAAAATCGTGTAGCACAGGCCCCGAGTCTCTCGGACTTCCTGAAACAGCCGCGAGGACATGCCACCCCCCAGCGCTGTCGAGTAAATCTGGGCCGTATAGATCGCATCATCACGGTAGCCCGGGCTTTCAAAAGCCAGCGCGAAATGGGCTTGTTCCAAATCCTTTTGCTGTCGGGCTTCCCCGCCTGTAAACCGGGCTGCTTCGGCAATCAAACCTTTGCGCGGATGCAGATGGCCGAACATCTCTTCGGCCATTTTCATCAACGCGTCGTGGTCCACCGCACCAGCCGCCGACAAGATCATCTGTTCCGGCCCATAGTGCTCGGACACAAAACCGGACAGATCCTCACGCGAAAACGCAGAGACCCGCTCGGTCGGCCCCAGAATGGTGCGGCCTAAAGGCTGGTCGTGATAGCTCTGCTCTTGCAGCCAGTCGAAAATCACATCGTCGGGCGTGTCATATGCCTGACCGATTTCCTGCAGGATCACGCCGCGCTCAACCTCGATCTCGCGCGGGTCGAAAACCGGGTTCAGAACGATGTCGCCGATCACGTCCATGGCCAGCGCCACGTCATCTTTCAGAACACGCGCGTAATAGGCCGTCACCTCGCGCGAGGTATAGGCGTTGATATATCCGCCCACATCCTCGATCGCTTCGGCGATTTGCAGCGCGGAACGCCGCTCGGTTCCCTTGAACGCCATATGTTCAAGGAAATGCGCGATGCCGTTCTGTTCGATCCGCTCATGCCGCCCACCGGCGGTCACCCAGATGCCGATGGCCGCAGATTGCAGCCCCGGCATATGTTCACTGACGATCCGAAATCCGTTCTTCAGCTGGTCTTGTCTGACAGTCACTCGGCGATATGCCCTTTGATATGATCCTCGAGGGCACCCAGATCATTGGCAATCCGCGTTACCCGTTCCGGACGTTCATACAGATCAGACATGCGGGATGGAAGAGGCGGATGTACCCCGCTCGCCTTCTCGACCGCCGCCGGGAATTTCGCCGGATGTGCGGTGGCCAAAGTGATCATCGGAACCTCTGCCTTGCGATGCTCCTCACCGACCTTGATACCAATGGCCGAGTGCGGGCAGACCAGCTCAGCGCTATGGGTCAGCGTCTGCTTGATGGTCTCAAGCGTTTCATCCTCGGACACACGGCCAGAGTCAAAGCTTTCGCGCAGCGCCTCCATTGCGCCTTGGCTGATGTTAAAGCCGCCAGTCTTCAGTTCATCCATCAATTGTGCCACGGCGCTGCCGTCCTCGCCATAGGCATAGTACAGCGCCCGTTCAAAGTTCGAGCTGACCTGAATATCCATCGACGGGCTAATCGAAGGGATGGTGTCGCCTTTGAAATACCCCTCACCCGAGAGACAGCGATGCAGGATGTCGTTCTGGTTCGTCGCCACCACCAGACGGTCGATGGGCAGGCCCATACGTTTGGCCAGATAGCCCGCAAAGATGTCGCCGAAATTGCCGGTGGGCACGGTAAAGCTGACCTTGCGATGCGGCGCGCCAAGGCTGACGGCGGCCGAGAAGTAATAGACGATCTGCGCCAGTACCCGCGCAAAGTTGATCGAGTTCACCCCAGCCAGTTTCACCCCGTCGCGGAAGTCGAAATCGTTGAACATATCCTTCAGCGCCGCCTGACAATCGTCGAAGTCACCATCCACAGCCAGCGCATGAACATTGCTGTCGGCAGGCGTGGTCATTTGACGGCGCTGCACCTCGGACACACGGCCATGCGGGAACAGGATGAACACGTCCACAGCGTCCAGCCCCCGGAACGCCTCAATCGCGGCTGAGCCGGTATCACCACTGGTCGCGCCCACGATGGTCACGCGGTCATTGCGCCGTTTCAGGGCCACTTGGAACAACTGACCGATCAGTTGCATGGCGAAGTCCTTGAAGGCCAGTGTCGGCCCGTGGAACAATTCCAGCAGAAAGTGGTTTTCGTTCAACTGTTTCAACGGCGCGCGGGCGTCGTGACCGAAGCCTTCATAGGCACGCTCGATGATGTCTTTGAACTCATCTTCCGAGAACGAGCCGCTGACATAGGGCCACATCACGCGGAACGCGATTTCTTCATAGGGCAGACCGGCCAATGCCGCGATCTCATTATGGCTCATCACCGGAATCTCGGCGGGCAGGTACAGGCCACCGTCGCGGGCCAATCCAGTCAGCATCGCCTCTTCAAAGGTCAGTTCCGGCGCTTGGCCACGGGTCGAGATGTATTTCATTGCGTTTCACTCTTTGCAGGGGCGCGGTTGCGCCACAGGAAATAACCAGTCATCGCGGCCCAGACCAGAGCCAGACCAAACCATGTGATTGCGTATTGCAGATGATCGTTCGGGATGCCCGCCGTATCCACTGGCAAGGGCGTTATGCCGGGATCGGTTTCCGATCGGGCGATCAACAGTATCGGCTCTGCCCCAAGCGCAGCGGCCAGATTGGGCACGTCGCGCGCGAACCAGATGTTCGCGTCGATATCGGCTTCGGGTGTATAACTGTCGATCTCTTCCGGCCAGTGCAGGTTGCCGGTCACGGTCATTGGCCCATTCTGGCGTTCGGCCTGTTTCTCGGTGGTCGGCACAAAACCGCGATCCACCATAATAGTTCGGTCCTGCGTGCTGAACGACTGGATAATCCGATACCCCGCCCCGACCTGTTTGACCGAGACAAGAACGTGGATTTCCCCCGGCTCCATATCACCCGAAATCGTGACTGGCAGGTATTTGTCAGCATCTGCTGAAATGGTCTGCGGAAGGCTCACGGGTTCTGCCGCGATGCGTGCGTCGATTTCAGCCAGAACACCCTCTTTCCAGGCAAGCCGCTGCATCTGCCAGATGCCCAGCGAGATCAGCACGCCCAGACCGGCGACACCAAAGATCAGCAGGAACAAAATGCGGCGCATGGCGGGGTCGTGACCTTATTGCAGAAACCGGCGTCTTGTTAAGGGCGGAGCGGTCCCGATTGCAACCGCGCAATTGTGTGGGGCGCAATCTTGCGTCCAAGTAAGGAAAAAGCCGCCCCAACGGGCGGCTTTTGCATTTGGTTCACCTGATCAGCGTCACATCAATGGGGCTTGTCCCCAGATGTAGACAGCGAAGAACAGGAACAGCCAGACAACGTCAACGAAGTGCCAGTACCAAGCGGCAGCCTCGAAACCCACGTGCTTTTTTGGGGTAAAGTCACCGCGAAGGGCACGGATCAAACAGACCGTCAGGAAGATCGTCCCGATGATGACATGCGCGCCATGGAAACCAGTTGCCATGAAGAAGTTCGAGTAGAACTGATCGCCGCCGAATTCCCAGCCTTCATGGGCCAGCAGTTCATAGTATTCAAACGCTTGCAGGAAGGTAAATGCGATACCCAGTACAATGCCGATCGCTAGGCCATTGATCAAAGCCTTGCGATCATTGTCATGTACCAACGCGTGGTGCGCCCAAGTAATCGCGCAACCCGACAGCAGCAGGACCAGAGTGTTGATCAGCGGCAGGTGGAACGGATCAACCGCGTGGATATCCGGCTGAATGTATTCGGTGCCGGCATAGTCGTACATCGGATACATACGATGTTTGAAGAACGACCAGAACCAGGCAAAGAAGAACATCACCTCGGACATTACGAACAGGATGAAGCCATAGCGCAGGCCAATACGCACAACCGGCGTGTGATCCCCGGCGCGGCTTTCAGCCACCACTTCGGACCACCAGGCAAACATGGTGTAAAGAACGGCCACCAGACCCATCCAGAACATGAACGACGTAACGCCGTGCATCCACAGGACGGCTCCGAAAAGCATCACAAAACCACCGATCGCGCCGATCAGCGGCCAGATCGACGGGGCCAGAATGTGATAATCATGGTTTTTAGCGTGTGCCATCAGCGTCCCTCACCTAAAGGCATTAGTTCGTTGTTGTATCAGCCTGCGCATCTAGGGCGGCATAGCCCTCGGGCAGGTCAATTTCGTAGAATGTATACGACAGAGTGATCGTATGCACATATTTCGCTTCCAGATCCTCGACCATTTCAGGGTCGACGAAAAAGCTTACCGGCATCTGAACCCGCTCGCCGGGTTCAAGCACCTGTTCCTCAAAGCAGAAACAAGCGATTTTCTGGAAATAGCCACCCGCAGAATACGGCGCGACATTGTAAGACGCCTGCCCCGCAATCGGGCGATCGGTCGGATTATATGCCTCATAAAAGGCCAACCCGGTCTCGCCGATGCGCACTTCCATCTCGCGCTCGACCGGTTTGAATTCCCACGCCATATCTTTGGCTTTGGACGCATCAAAGCGGACGGTGACAGTACGGTCGAGAATGTCCTCGGGCGCGGCCTCGGCCACACCAGTCGTGCCGCCAAACCCGGTGACGCGGCAGAACCAGTCATAAAACGGCACCGCAGCCCATGCGAGGCTTCCCATCAGGATCACCACGCCAACGGTCTGCGCAACAGTCTTCTGAGGACCTGACAGCGCCATCAGTTCTGCACCTCTTGCGTGGCCATATTGAAGTCGGTGCCCGAGACTTTGACGATCGTCAGACCGAAGATGATCACGATAAACGCGGCCAACGTCAGGCCAACACCCAAATTGCGGCTGAACCGGCGCTGATGCAGTTCATGGCTTTTTCGCAAGCTCATGACCAGCCTCCCAGACCATAGGGTCTCAGCAATGCCTCAACCAGAATCGCACCGAAATGCAGGAAAAGGTACAGCAGCGATAACTTGAAGAAGCTCCGCTCAACCTTGAAGTTATCAGCTTCCGAGTCGTCTTCGGTCCGACGCGCGATTGCCCATGCGCCCCGCAGGAACAAGGCATTCATCACAACGGCTACGGTCAGATAGATCGGGCCACCAATGCCCGAAAACGCCGTTCCAACGGCCAGCGTCGCCAGAAGCGCGGTATAGATCAGAATGTGCCAACGGGTTGCACGGCGACCATGCGTTACGGTCAGCATCGGCACACCGGCATCGTCATAGTCCGAGCGCATGAACAAGGCCAGGGCCCAGAAATGCGGCGGCGTCCACATGAAGGTCAGAGCGAACATAAGCCACGGTTCGATCGACATCGAGCCCGTGGCAGCAACCCAGCCGATTACCGGCGGGAACGCCCCTGCTGCGCCACCAATTACGATGTTCTGGGGCGTCAAGCGCTTCAGCCACATCGTATAGACGACAACATAAAAGAAGATCGTGAACGCAAGGAATGCCCCTGCGAACCAATTGGTTGCCAGCCCCAGCATAATGACGGACAGGCCCGACAGCGCCAGCCCCAGCGACAACGCCTCGCGTTCCTGCACTTTTCCAGCCGGAATCGGGCGGCCCTTGGTGCGTTTCATCACCCGGTCGATATCCGCATCCCACCACATGTTCAGCGCGCCAGACGCGCCGCCACCGATAGCGATGAACAGGATTGCACAGAAACCGACGAACGGATGCACCGATACCGGCGCCGCCACCAGCCCCACCAAAGCCGTGAACACCACCAAAGACATCACACGTGGCTTCAGCAAAGCGAAATAGTCGCCAAAGCTGGCCTCATCCGCGTGCGCCGTGGCGGTCACTTGGCTGGCATTGATGCTTGCGTCGCTCATGTCCGGTCCTTTTGGGGCAAAAGCTGCGCGATCCCCGCGCAGCCTGCTTGTTTCAATCTAGGCCGTTTGCGGCTTAGTTCGAGGCAACCTGATACGAGGCTGGCTGACCCGCGTACTCTTCCAGAGCACCCTGTAGCCATTCCTCATAGGCCTCTTCGCTAACCACTTTGACGGTGATCGGCATATAGGCGTGGTCCTTGCCGCACAGTTCCGAACACTGGCCGAAATAGACGCCCTCTTTGTCGGCCTGGAACCAAAGCTCGGCCAGACGACCGGGAACACCGTCCTGCTTTACCCCGAAGGACGGGATGGTCCATGAATGGATCACGTCTGACGCGGTCACCTGCATCACAACGATCTTGCCAACCGGAACAACGACGGCAGTGTCCGTGGCCAGCAGCCACTCGTCTTCACCATAGCCGGAATCTGCAAGCTTGGCCCGCATCGCATCATCCAGAACGAACGGCGTGACATCTGCGTCAGCCGGGCGCGCACCCTCGTCCAAAGTGGCCGGGTGGCCCAGCAGATAGCTGTCGAAGGCAAAGTCATGGTCAACGTATTCGTAGGTCCAGTACCACTGGTTGCCGACGACTTTGATAACCACGTCACCTTCGGGAATTTCCTGCTGCTTGAACAGAACCGGAAGTGAGAAGGCGCCGATGAAGACCAGAATCAGGATCGGGCCCAAGGTCCAAGCGATCTCAACTGGGGTGTAATGAGAGAATCGCGCCGGCGTCGGGTTTACGCGGCTATTGTAGCGCACGATGCAGTAGACCAGCAGTCCGGCAACCAACAGGCAGATAGCGGTGATGATCACCAAAATCATTCCGTCCAGCCGGTGAATCCCCTCGGCCAGGCTGGTGGCTGCGGGTTGGAAACCCAAACCGCCATCAACCGGCTTGCCAATAATTTCAAGCTCCTGAGCCATGGCAGGCAGGCTGGAGAGGGCTGTCATGAGCCCCGAAAGCATCAAAGCATTCTTCATTTTCTGTCCTGATCGTTTGATCTTTGCGTCCCTGGCGAAAAGGTGTGAATCGGTCGCACCTCTCCCGTTGTCTTTGGCAGCGTTAAAAACCATATTCCGGGTGGTAGATAAAGCAAAATGCTTGCGTCAAACAGACGCTATTTTTGATCTGGATCAAACTCGAAAGGTCCCACCCATGACGAATGACCCGTTTCGCCCCTTTGAAAGCGCCCTTCCCCACGACGAAGCGCTTGCGGTTTTGCAATCTGCCACCGCCGGGGCCGAGGACGGAGAGTTGTTTGTGGAACGCCGAAAATCAGAAGCTCTGGTCTTTGACGACGGGCGTTTGCGCACTGCGTCTTACGATGCCTCCGAAGGGTTCGGCCTGCGCGCGGTTCAGGGCGAGGTGGCGGGTTATGCACATTCCACCGACGTCTCGATCCCGGCGCTGAAACGTGCTGCAGAGACAACGCGCCTGGCCGTCGGCGATGGTGGCGGCACCTTGGCCAGAGCGCCACGCGCCACCAATACACGCCTTTATACAGACGAGGACCCGATCGAATCCGCCAGTTTCCCGGTCAAGATCGAGACCCTGCGCGAGATTGATGCCTTCGCCCGTGATCTTGATTCCCGTGTCGTTCAGGTCAGCGCCACGATTGCGGCTGCGGTGCAAGAGGTCGAGATTCTACGCCCAGATGGCGTGATCGTCGGTGACGTACGCCCGATGACCCGCCTGAACATATCGGTGATCGTCGAGCAGAATGGCCGGCGCGAAAGCGGTTCGGCGGGCGGGGGCGGTCGTGTGGGGCTGGACGGGCTGATCGACCCTTCCGACTGGCAGGACAAGGCACAAGAGGCGCTGCGGATCGCACTGGTCAATCTGGACGCCATCCCAGCGCCCGCGGGTGTGATGGAGGTCGCGCTTGGCCCCGGCTGGCCCGGTATTCTGCTGCACGAAGCCATCGGACACGGGTTAGAGGGGGATTTCAACCGCAAGGGCAGCTCGGCCTTTGCAGGGTTGATGGGTCAGCAGATCGCCTCCAAAGGCGTGACCGTGGTGGATGACGGCACTATCCCGGACCGTCGCGGCTCGATCTCGGTCGATGACGAGGGTACGCCAAGCTCGCGCACCGTTCTGATCGAGGACGGTATCCTGACTGGTTACATGCAGGACCGCCAGAATGCGCGCTTGATGGGGGTTGCGCCCACCGGAAATGGCCGCCGACAAAGCTATGCCCATAAACCGATGCCGCGTATGACCAACACCGTCATGCTGGGCGGCGACGCGGACCCCGCATCGCTGGTGGCCGATATCAAGGACGGTATCTGGGCTGTCGGCTTTGGTGGCGGGCAGGTGGATATCACCAACGGCAAATTCGTCTTTTCCTGCACCGAGGCCTACCGGGTCGAAAATGGTAAGATCGGTGCGCCGGTCAAAGGCGCGACCTTGATTGGGGACGGCCCGTCTGCCCTGAAGCGTATCCGCGGGCTGGGCAACGACATGGCGCTAGATCCTGGCATGGGCACATGTGGCAAGGACGGCCAATGGGTGCCAGTCGGCGTCGGGCAGCCGACTGTTCTGATGGACGGCCTGACTGTCGGCGGATCGGCGGCATAAACTAGAATCGCGACGAATTTTGTGGGGCGCAGGGTTAATACTGCGCCTCGATTCCTGCTTGCGCTGTCCAGTGGCGCTCAGGCCACGCTTGCGACGCGTTTATATTTTCCATTGATTTTCAGATTGTTACGCGAAAACACTAGTTCAACCTACAAAAATACCAGAAAAATTTGAACGGATTCAGAAGCTGTTAACCACTCCAGCCGTAAACCAGTTCTGCAATCAGGCGGAGCAACGGATGACCGAGGAGCAGCTTTCTTCCAATCACCCCACACTCCCACCCACCACGGAAGAGGATCGGTTTTCCTGGCTTCGTCTGTTGCGCTCGCGCAAGGTTGGTCCAGCGACGTTTCGTCGACTGCTGCGGGAACATGGCTCGGCGCAGAATGCGCTGGCCGCGCTGCCTGAAATGGCGCGCGCTGCCGGAATAAAAGGGTATGAAATCTGCCCGCCCGGTGTGATTGAGGCGGAACTCAAGGCCGCAAAAGCCGCCAACGCGCGGCTTTTGTGCCTTGGGGCCGCTGACTTCCCGACCGCTTTGAATGACCTGAATGATGCACCGCCGATGTTGTGGGCAGTCGGTGATGTATCACTGCTGCAAAACCCATCGGTTGCAATGGTCGGCGCACGTAATTGTTCATCGTTGGGTGCGCGCATGGCGCGCGGGCTGGCTACCGATCTGGGCAAGCATGGATATGTGATTGTCTCCGGTCTTGCCCGCGGGATCGACACGGCGGCCCATATCGCGGCGCTGGACGTTGGCACTGTGGCTGTCATGGCCGGAGGGGTCGACGTGATCTATCCGTCAGAAAACACCGATCTGGCCCATAAAATCGCCGAAAACGGATTGCGGGTGTCGGAACAACCGATGGGCGTGACGCCTCAGGCCCGTCATTTCCCGCGCCGCAACCGGATCATCTCGGGCCTTTCACAGGCGGTTGTGGTGGTCGAGGCCGCGGCCAAGTCCGGCAGCCTGATCACTGCGCGCGACGCATTGGATCAGGGGCGCGAAGTTCTGGCCGTGCCCGGCCACCCCTTTGACGCCCGTGCCGCGGGGTGCAACCTGCTGATCCGCGACGGCGCGACTCTGGTACGCTCGGCGGAAGACGTTGTCGAAGCGCTGCCCAAACGTGAAATACCTTCACCCGTGCAAGCCGAACAGCCCCCCCGAACAGACAATTCTGAAGCTAACGTAGAATCGCTGCACGCGGCGATCCTGACGCGCCTCGGGCCGTCCCCGATTGCCGAAGATCAACTGATCCGCGATATTGCGGCCACTGCCGGAGAAATCGGCCCGGTGCTGGTAGATCTGGAATTGGACGGGCGCATCCAAAGACAACCCGGCGGACTTCTATCGTTATCGGCCTGATCGAACGAATGCGCCATTGTTCTACCCGTATCACTTTGAAATCACCGCCAAATCGCTTTGGCAAAAGGAACGCATTGACAATTCGCTCTTGCCCTCCACATTTTGCACCATCATAGAAGGCGCCAAATTCGTCGAGCGAGGTTTTCCCTTAAATGCCTGTAGTTGTTGTAGAATCCCCTGCCAAGGCCAAAACGATCAACAAATATCTTGGCGATGACTACACGGTTCTGGCGTCTTATGGTCACGTGCGTGACCTGCCGCCCAAGGACGGATCTGTCGATCCTGACCACGAATTCGACATGAAATGGGAGGTTGGCAATGACAGCCGCAAGCATGTCAAAGCGATCGCCGACGCGCTGAAAGAGGACAACGCCCTGATCCTCGCCACTGACCCTGATCGTGAAGGCGAGGCGATCAGTTGGCACCTGCAAGAGGCGCTGACCAAGCGCCGCTCGATCAAAAAGGACACGCCGGTCAGCCGCGTGACCTTCAACGCGATCACCAAGGACGCCGTGACCGAAGCGATGCAGAACCCCCGTCAGGTCGATATGCCTTTGGTCGAGGCTTATCTGGCCCGTCGCGCACTGGATTACTTGGTGGGCTTCAACCTGTCCCCCGTCCTGTGGCGTAAGCTGCCCGGTGCGAAATCGGCGGGGCGTGTGCAATCCGTCTGTTTGCGTCTGATCGTCGAGCGCGAGATGGAGATCGAGGCGTTCAAACCGGTTGAATACTGGTCGGTCAAAGCGCTGTTCGAAACGCCGCGTGGTCAGACCTATGAGGCGCGTCTGGTCACTCTGGCCGGGAATAAACTGGATAAGCACGACCTGAAGAACGCCACGCAGGCCGAACTGGCCGTTCAGGCAATCACCAGCCGCGCTCTTACCGTGACCTCGGTCGAGGCGAAGCCTGCGGCGCGCAACCCCAGCGCTCCGTTCATGACCTCGACCCTGCAGCAGGAAGCCAGTCGCAAATTCGGCATGGGCGCGCGCCACGCAATGCAAGTGGCGCAGCGGCTGTATGAGGCGGGCTACATTACCTATATGCGGACCGATGGCATCGACATGGCCCCCGAGGCTGTGGCCGCCACCCGCGATACCATCACCGACCGCTATGGCGCGGAATATGTGCCTGACAGCCCCCGCATTTACAAGAATAAGGCCAAGAACGCGCAGGAAGCGCACGAATGTATCCGCCCTACCGACATGTCGCGCGACGCCAACGATTTGAAGGTGACGGATGAGGATCAGCGAAAGCTGTATGATCTGATCTGGAAGCGCACCATCGCCTGCCAGATGGCCGCTGCCCGGCTGGAGCGGACCACCGTTGAGATCGGCAGCGATGATGGTCAGGTCGGCCTGCGCGCAACCGGTCAGGTCGTGATGTTTGACGGGTTCATGCGCGTCTATGAGGAAGGCCGCGACGACGTAGCGGATGACGACGACAAGCGCTTGCCACAGATCACGCAGGGCGATCCGGCGCGGTTCTCTAAGACCTCGCTCAAGGATCAGCTCGCCAAGGCCGAGGACAAAGCAGCGGTTCTGTCTGAAAACGAAGCGGTTCTGGCCCTGCAACATCACACGCAGCCCCCCCCGCGCTATACTGAGGCCACCCTGGTCAAACGAATGGAAGAACTGGGGATCGGGCGCCCCTCCACCTATGCCAGCATCGTGACCACGATTCAGGACCGCGAATATGTGCGCAAGGACAAGAACCGGCTGATCCCCGAGGAAAAAGGCCGGATCGTCACGATCTTTTTGCTGAATTTTTTCCGGCAGTATGTGGGATACGAATTCACCGCCAATCTGGAAGGTGAGCTGGACGATGTCAGCGCGGGCGAGCGTGACTACAAAGACCTGCTGGGCAAGTTCTGGCGCGATTTTTCAGCCGCGATTGGTGAGACATCGGAACTGCGCATTTCCGAAGTGCTGGACAAGCTGGACGAGGCGCTGGCCCCGCAGCTTTATCCACCTCGTGAAGACGGCTCTGATCCCCGTGTCTGCCCGAAATGCGGTGTAGGTCAGCTGCACCTGAAAACCTCGCGCACAGGCGGGTTTGTGGGCTGCGGCAACTATCCGGAATGCACCTATACCCGCCCCATCGCGGGCGAAGGGGCCGAGGGCGATGAGCGCCTGCTGGGTGAAGATGCAGGCGATGAGATCTGGCTGAAATCCGGTCGGTTTGGTCCTTATGTACAGCGCGGCGAACCCACGCCCGAGAACAAAAAGCCCCCCCGTGCGTCCCTCCCCCGTGGGTGGAGCAAGGATGACATGGATCTGGACAAGGCGCTGACACTGTTGTCTTTGCCTCGCCAGATCGGCGAACACCCCGATGGCGGCATGATCAGCACGAATTTCGGACGTTTCGGGCCATATATCATGCACCAACTGCCGGACGAGGCGAAGCCGGTTTATGCCAATCTCAAGGACCCGAACGATGTGTTCGAGATCGGGATGAACCGCGCAGTCGAATTGCTGGCCGAGAAACGCGCAAACCCGGGGCGCGGACGGCGCGCGGCGGCAAATCCGCTCAAGGAACTGGGCGATCACCCCGATGGCGGGGCAATGCAAGTGCTGGACGGGCGCTATGGGCCATATGTGAAATGGGAAAAGGTTAATGCAACCATTCCCAAGGACATCAAGCCCGAGGACGTGACGCAGGAAATGGCCATCGAACTGGTCAACGAGCGCGCCGCCAAGAAAGGCACTAAAAAGAAAGCCGCGCCGAAGAAGAAGGCAACGGCCAAGAAGACGACCAAAAAGGCAGCCTCATAGGTAGAAATACCACCACCCCCTTGGATTCGTTGACTTCCCCGTGACGTGGCGGCACAACCTGCCCATCACCATGTCATTGGGGGAGTTTCTTCATGAAAAAAGTCTATGCCAATGCCACCGATGCGCTTGATGGCGTGTTGTCGGATGGCATGCTGATTGCGGCGGGCGGGTTTGGCCTGTGCGGCATTCCCGAGCTTCTGTTGGAAGCAATTAAAGAGTCCGGCGCTCAGGACCTGACATTTGCGTCAAACAACGCGGGTGTTGATGATTTCGGCATCGGTATCCTGCTGCAAACCAAGCAGGTCAAGAAAATGATCAGCTCTTACGTTGGCGAAAACGCCGAGTTCATGCGTCAGTACCTGGCCGGAGAGCTTGAGCTAGAGTTCAACCCGCAGGGCACTCTGGCTGAGCGTATGCGCGCCGGCGGCGCTGGTATCCCCGGTTTCTACACCAAGACCGGCGTAGGCACCGTGATCGCCGAAGGTAAAGAGCACAAAGACTTCAACGGCGAGACTTATATTATGGAGGAAGGCATCTTTGCCGACCTCGCGATCGTCAAGGCGTGGAAGGCCGACGACACCGGCAACCTGATCTTCCGCAAGACTGCGCGTAACTTTAACGTCCCCGCCGCGACTTGCGGCAAGATCTGCGTGGCCGAAGTTGAAGAGATTGTCCCACGTGGTTCCTTGGACCCCGACGCCATCCACCTGCCCGGCATCTATGTGCACCGCATCATTCAGGGTAGCCACGAAAAGCGCATCGAACAGCGCACCACCCGCAAGAAGGAGGACGCATAATGCCTTGGGACCGAAATCAGATGGCCGCCCGCGCAGCGCAAGAGCTGGAAGACGGCATGTATGTAAACCTCGGGATCGGAATTCCGACGCTGGTGGCGAACTATGTGGGTGACAAGGACATCACTCTGCAATCGGAAAATGGCATGCTGGGCATGGGCCCCTTCCCGTTCGAGGGCGAAGAAGACCCCGACCTGATCAACGCAGGCAAGCAGACGATCACCGAGCTGTCCCGCACCTCCTATTTCGACAGCGCCACATCCTTTGGCATGATCCGGGGTGGCAAAATCGCCGCTGCCGTGCTGGGCGCGATGGAGGTTGACGAAGAGGGCGATCTGGCCAACTGGATGATCCCCGGCGTATTGGTCAAAGGCATGGGCGGCGCGATGGACCTTGTGGCCGGCGTTGGCCGGGTGATCGTGGTGATGGATCACACCAACAAACACGGCAAGTCCAAGCTGCTGAAGAAATGCACCCTGCCCCTGACCGGCAAAAAGGTGGTGAACCGAATTATCACCAATCTGGGCGTTCTGGATGTCGTGGACGGTGGGCTAAAGATCGTCGAGACCGCCGAGGGCGTTACCGAAGACGAAATTCGAAGCGCCACCGAAGCAACCATCGTCAACTGACAAGCATCACAGAAAAGGCCCACCAGAACGGCGGGCCTTTTTTAGTTCTGCGTCTGGAACACGCAACCGTCCGAGATCAGCTCAGGCGGTGTGGAACACAAAGCCCGTGCTATCTGAAACGCGGCCAGGACTTTGGGAACGTAATTGCGCGTCTCGGAATAAGGTGGAACCCCACCGTGTTTGCGTACCGCGCCTTCACCGGCGTTGTATCCGGCAAGAACGAGGATGGGATCGTTCCCGAACTCTTCCATCAACCAGTTCAGGTATTTCACACCGCCAGAGATATTCTGGCCCGGGTGGAAGCTGTCTTTCACGCCAAACCGTCTGGCCGTCGCAGGCATCAATTGCATCAGGCCCTGCGCCCCGGCGGAACTGACCGCATCCGAACGGCCCGCGGATTCCACGGAAATCACAGCCAGCACCAAGGCGGGTGAGACATTCGTGCCGACGGTGGAGCGAAGAATCTCAATGCCCTGCTGCTGCGCAATGTTCTGAAGCGTCTGCAATCGGGGCGAGGCGACATTGATCGCAGCCAGTGCGTTTATCGCCTCATCCAGGCGTCCCGCGCCAGATCGCGCCAAGTCGGGCGAAATCTTTTCCCAGAACTCTTTGTAGGAACCGGTGGGCTTTTCGGCCCCTCCCGGCAGGCTAGGGGGCGCAACGCGAGTCCGCGCAATAATCTCGGGAACAGCGATCTCGGTTCCAGTACTTGGGGCGAAAGGCGCTGTGGCATGTTCCTCGGGCGAGATTTGAACCGTGATCTTAGGGCGCGTACCCGGCTTTGGCGCTTTGACTCGTTTATATACGCCTCTTGGTTCTACGGATTGCGCAACAACAGGTGCAGGGCTGAAAAACAACGCAGCCACAACACCGACGCAGAATATTGCGTCCCTGAGATTCATTTTGCCCGCCTCATGCATTTATCTTTTGATTGATTTGAACCCCAGAACCGGCCCCAAAACCAGAAAAACCACCGGAATTGGGGCATTTTCGCCTCATTTGGCGCAATTTTGCATCGGGCGAATGGGTCGCCTCAACTAATTTCGCATTTTTTATCTTTATATTTCAGTAGCTTGACAAAAAAATTACCGGAAAGTTAACATTCGGCGAAAAAAAAATGGTTTTGGCCCAATTCCTGCCACGCACGCCAGTCAAACATAATGCCATACCGAGACGGTCAAGAGCGGACTGAGAGACGAAGCTCTGTAAGACGCCGAGGTTTAACAGACTATTTTGATCCTTTAGGAGGGACGTAACATGATCAAGTTCATCAAGAACTTCCGCAAAGACGAAGACGGCGCCGTAACAGTTGACTGGGTCGTTCTGACCGCAGCTATCGTTGGCCTGGCAGCCGTTGCTTACACCCAGGTTGGCGCAGGTACTTCGGACCTGGCCGGCGAAATCGACACGGCTCTGTCGGGTGTATCCGTAAGCGTTCCGGCAATTGGCGGCGCAGCAAGCAACTAATAGCCCGAACAGCATTTTAAGAGGGGTCGCGTTCGTCAGATTGCGACCCTTTTTTTATCTCAAAAAGCTGGATTGAAAAATGAACAGAATCGCAAAATATCTATTTGGTGAAGATGGGGCCATCACCGCCGACTGGGTTCTTTTGACGGCGGGTCTGGTCGGCTTTGGCGCAATTATCTTCGTAAACCTTTCTCCATCCATTCAACACGTGGACAATCAAACCGGCAATGCGCTCAGAGGCGCCGAGGTGCGAGACCCCAGTTTTCAGATACCCGCATCCGAGTAACGTTTGACTGGATCGACCGAAAATCCACGGACGCAAAAAAAATCAAGGATTGTCCCCCTTTTCGACACAATTCACGATTAGCGAGGGATGAGCTGACGCGCATTCGTTGCGACGTCATGAGTAAACAGAATAAGCGAGGGGACGCGAATGCGTGCAGTATTTGGACTAGTCCTGATTATCGGGGTGGCTCTGGCCGGTGGCGCAGTCTATTTGGCACAAGACTACATCTCCAAAACTCAGGCTGAACTTGAAAAAGAGAAGCGCGCCGCGCAGGACGCGCTTGCGAATGTAAAGACAATCACAACAATTGACGTCTTGGTCTCGAACCGCGCGCTGAAATACGGCGAGCGCCTGACCGAGGAAGACATTCGCGTTGTGCAATGGCCCGAAGATGCGATTCCCGAAGGCACCTTTTTGGGATTGGCGGAATTGTTTCCCGAAGACAAAAAAGGCGACCGCTTTGTCCTGAGAGCAATGGAAAAAGACGAAGCCCTGATGGAAGTCAAGGTGACTAAGCCCGGAGAATCGGCTGGCCTGACTTCGCGTATTGAAAAAGGGAAACGCGCTTTTGCAATCAGTGTTGATGTTGCATCGGGTGTATCGGGTTTCCTGCGTCCGGGTGACAATGTCGACGTTTACTGGACGGGATCGGTGAGTGGTGCAATCGCTGGCAACAGCGGTGAAATCACGCGGCTGATTCAAACCAACATTGAACTTATCGCGGTTGACCAAAAGGCAGGCTCCGACCTAACAGGTGCAACCATCGCGCGCACCGTCACGGTCGCGGCGACGCCTGAACAAATTGCTGCCCTGGCACAGGCGCAGAACACAGGTCGACTGTCTCTGGCACTGGTAGGAGTTCAGGACGAAACCGTCGCAAGCGCGGTTGAAGTGGACCAGAGAAAGCTGTTGGGAATCAAAGAAGCCGCCCCTGCTCCGGTGCAAGTCCAGGAAGAAGTTTGCACGGTAAATACCCGGCGCGGAGGAGAGATCGTGAAAACAGTGATTCCCTGCACAAACTGACGCCAAATCAGCGATTTAGACGTACAAGCCGCGCATCTTGCGCGGCTTGTGTTATTTTGGATGTTGCGCATTATCCACATAAGGAAAATTCCAGAAACCATTGATTATTGCAATAAATTCACAAGTCGCGCAGTGTTAACTGGCATAAGGCACTAGACCTACAACGAGGCGTGATCGGAGAGGCAGGTCACATGAAAATACAATCTTGGATTAGCGCGACCCTTTTGGGGTTGGCGCTTGTAATGAGTTCCGTCGGCGATGCCGCCTGGGCTCAAAGTTTGCGCGTGGTTAAGAAGGGTACGGCGGAAACGCTCGATGTCCCGATGAACCGCGCCATTGTCGTAGAGAGTGAGGAACCGTTTGCCGAACTCAGCATCGCCAACGCCGGCATTGCTGATATTTCGTCGCTTTCGGACCGCACGATTTATGTTTTGGGTAAAGCCCCCGGCTTGACCACCCTGACGCTGTTTGACGGGGCGGGCAACTTGCTTGCCAACGTTCGCGTCCGCGTATCTCCGGACGTTTCGGAGTTTAAAGAGCGTCTGCGGCAGATCCTGCCAAGCGAACCGATCGAGGTCCGCACGGCAAATGACGGGATCGTGCTGTCTGGCACTGTTTCCAGCTCGGCCAAACTGGCCCGGGCACTGGAACTGGCAGAGCGCTACGCACCCGAGCGTGTTTCGAACCTGATGTCGGTTGGCGGCGTTCAGCAGGTCATGCTGAAGGTACGCTTCGCCGAAATGAGCCGTTCGATCGCAAAAAGCCTTACAGCATCGCTGGGCTTTGGCGGTAGCGACGTAACGGGTGGTTTCAACACCTTGAACAACGCTTTGTCGCTACAAAACGCGATCAACAACAACATTCCGGTGTCTCAGACCAACACAGGCGCGATCCTGTTCGGTTTTGGTGCCGGTTCGACGCAAGTTCGCCTGTTGTTGGAAGCACTTGAGGCAAAGGGCCTGGCGCGCAGCTTGGCGGAACCCAACCTGTCTGCCCTGTCCGGGCAGGAAGCTGAGTTCCTCGCGGGTGGCGAAGTACCAATTCCGGTCCCTGCCGATGACGGCAACATCGCGATCGAGTATCGGGCCTTCGGTGTTCAGATTATCTTTACTCCGCGCGTTGTGGACGGTGATCTGATCAACCTTGAGATGGGCACATCTGTTTCAAGTATCGACAATAACTCGGACTTTACGATTGCAGGTAACAATGTTCCTTCGTTCGTTGCACGTCGGACCAAAACAACGGTCGAACTGCGCGACGGTGAAAGCTTTGCAATCGCGGGCCTGATCCAAGACGACTTTGCGGACCTGAACAACCAGGTGCCATGGCTGGGCGACGTCCCCGTTCTTGGGGCCCTGTTCCGCAGCGCCGAGTATCAGCGTCAGCAAACCGAACTGGTCGTCATCGTAACCGCACACCTGGTGTCGCCGACTCGCGGTGAAGCTCTTGCTCTGCCGACGGATCGGGTCAAACCGCCAAGCGAGTTCGATCTGTTCATCAACGGCCGGACCGCAAGAACCGAACGTCTGGGTTCCGGTGGTGCGTCTGAAGTCGCCAAGCAAGACTTCGGTAGCTCATACGGCTACGTGCTGGAATGATAAGGAGGATAGGACCAATGCAGAAGTGGATCATCACACTGGGTCTTTCGGTCGCTGTCGCCGCATGTACGCGTGAGGCCGGATATGAAGTTGACCAAGGTGCGTTCGGAAATGCGACTCTGAACAATTCGCAAGTCATGACTGGCGAATTGACATATGCCCAAATCCTGGGCCGTAGGTTCGCAGCCGAAGTTCCGACGCAGATCAACTTTGCCTTTGACAGCGCGCAGTTGGATGCCAGCGCACAGCGCATCCTGCTGCGGCAGGCAGACTGGATCAAACAGTTCCCCGAAGCGCGCTTCCGCGTTTACGGTCATACGGATGCTGTTGGATCCCAGTCCTACAACCAAAGCCTCGGCCAGCGTCGTGCAGACGCAGCGGTTGCCTTCCTGACACGTCAGGGCATCTCGCGGTCGCGACTGGAAGCCGTTGTTTCCTTTGGTAAAACTCGACCCTTGATCGACACGCCGAACAGAGACCGCCGCAACCGGCGTACGGTTACAGAGGTTTCAGGCTTTGTTGATCGCGCACCTCAGCTGTTGGATGGCAAGTACGCAGAAGTCATCTATCGCGAGTATGTCGAGAGCGCGACCAACCTGAGCTACATCACTGATGTAGACGCGACAGACATCTCTGAATAATCTTTTGAATTGGGCGACATCGTCGCCCAATTCCCAACAATTGGTTCTTTTGCGCCTAATTCTTGCCTAAGTTCCAAGCCACATTTTCAACAATTGGGTGAACTGCGACCGGATAAGGCCGCAACAGGGCAACAGAAGCCTGACCGGACCATTTGGTTCGCGAAGGTTACTGCCCTCTCGACGAGGACTGTGTTAATGACCAGCGCAACGACGCAAGATGATAAAACCGCTATTCTGGCCTGCACAATAAGCCGGGATGTCCAGAATTTTGATCTTCTGATCGAAGACATGGAAGCCGCTTTGGGTGAGCGTTGGGGCGACTTGGGGTTTGCCGAGGCTTTGGCCTTTTTTGGACAGCCTGAAGCCGATCACCTTGAGTTCGTTGCCCTAGCTATTGACGGCGAAGACGAAGACAACCTTACCCTGATGGGTGAGATCATCACGCAGGCCAAGGAAAAGAAGATCAAAGTTGTCCTGATTGCCGAGGACGTGACGCCAGCTTCATTGCACCAGTTGCTGCGCAAGGGCGCGGATGAATTTGTCCCCTACCCTTTGCCAGAAGGCGAGTTGCAAGAAGCAATCGAGCGTATGAACAAGCCCGACCCGGTCGTTTTGGCGCAGGAAGCGGCCGTTTCGCTAGCGCAGGGCGAATCAAAAGAAGGCGCTTTGTTTGTGACCCACGGTCTGGCCGGTGGCGTCGGATCGACGACTCTGGCGGTAAACCTGGCTTGGGAGCTGGCTTCGATTTCGGAAAAAGAGGCCCTGTCTGTCTGCCTGATCGACCTGGACCTGCAATACGGCACTGTTTCAACCTATCTGGATTTGCCGCGCCGGGAAACTGTTTTTGAGATGCTCTCGGACACGGCGTCAATGGACGATGACGTGTTCTCGCAAGCCCTTCAAACTTATGAAGACAAAATGCAGGTCCTGACGGCACCGTCTGATATGGTCCCGCTGGATCTGATCACATCAGAGGATATTCAGCGCGTCATTGATACGGCACGCCGGCACTTTGACTATGTGGTTGTGGACATGCCCACAACACTGGTTCAGTGGTCCGAAACCGTTCTGCAAGCTGCACATGTGTATTTCGCATTAATTGAACTGGATATGCGGTCCGCGCAGAACGCTTTGCGCCTGAAACGGGCACTTCAAGCCGAAGAGCTTCCGTTCAACAAGCTGCGTTTTGCGATGAACCGTGCGCCTAAATTCACGGATCTGAACGGAAAAAGCAGGATCAAACGCATGGGCGAGAGCCTTGGCATTTCGATCGACCTGCAATTGCCCGATGGCGGAAAGCCGGTGATGCAAAGTGGCGACCATGGTCTGCCGCTGGCCAGTTCTGCCGCCAAGAACCCGCTACGTCGTGAAATTGCGAAGCTTGCGAAATCTCTTCACAGCCTGGGCAGCAGCAGCGCCGAGGCCGCATAACACAATCCCAAAGGGAGAGCCGCCGTGTTTTCAAGATACAAGAAACAGCCCGAAGCGCAGCCGGTTCAACCGGCGGAACAAGCGCAAGCCGCAGCGCCCAAACCCGCTGCTGAACAGGTCCCTTCCGCGAATGCCGTCGCGCGTCGCCCTGTGAAAAAGAAGGCAGCAGAGCCTGCAGCCTCTGATCGCGAGCGCAAACGCAAAGAGCGTCTTGGCGAGATCAAGATCGAGTTGCACCGCGAACTTCTTGAAAACCTCAACCTCGCGGCGCTTGAAAACGCGGGTGAATCCGAACTGCGAGCTGAAATTAGCGCAATTGCCAGCGAAGTTCTGGAACTCAAGAACATCGTTCTAAACCGCGAGGACAGATCGCAGCTTAACAAGGAACTGTACGACGAAGTTACAGGACTTGGTCCCTTGGAGGCGTTGCTGCAAGACGATACGGTCAACGATATCCTCGTAAACGGACCTCAGCAGATTTTTGTTGAGCGTGCGGGCAAGCTGGAAATCAGCGACATTACGTTCAAAGATGAAAGGCACCTGATGCGGATTATCGACAAGATCGTGTCCGCTGTGGGTCGTCGCGTAGATGAATCCAACCCATATGTTGACGCCCGTCTTGCCGATGGTTCGCGTTTCAACGCAATGGTTCCTCCGATTGCCGTTGATGGTTCTTTGGTTTCCATTCGTAAGTTCAAAAAGGACAAACTGGGGATTGACGATCTGGTCAATTTCGGAGCGTTCACCGAAGAAATGGCCGCCTATCTGCAGGCAGCGGTTTCAACCCGCCTGAATGTCATCGTTTCTGGCGGTACGGGTTCCGGTAAAACGACAACGCTGAACGCCCTGTCCAGCTTTATCGACGATGCCGAACGTATCCTGACCATCGAGGATACCGCGGAACTTCAGTTGCAACAGACCCACGTGGGCCGGATGGAAAGCCGCCCACCGAACGTGGAAGGCAAAGGCGAAGTCAGCCCGCGCGACTGTCTGAAAAACGCCCTGCGTATGCGCCCCGACCGCATCATCGTGGGCGAGACGCGTGGCGCCGAGGTCATCGACATGCTGCAGGCCATGAACACCGGTCACGACGGCTCGATGACTACGATCCACGCCAACTCGGCCCGCGACGGTATTTCACGTTTGGAAAACATGATCGCAATGGCCGGTATCGAAATGCCCATCAAGGCGGTCCGCAGCCAGATTTCATCTGCTGTGAACCTGATCGTACAGGCCAGCCGCCTACAGGACGGCTCGCGCCGGATGACCTCGATCACCGAGATCACCGGCATGGAGGGCGATGTGATCTCGATGCAGGAAATCTTTAAATTTCAACGCGTTGGATTGACCCCAGACAACAAGATCATTGGTCATTTCACAGCAACCGGCGTTCGCAGCCACTTTTCAGAACGCTTCCGTTTGTGGGGCTTTGACCTGCCCCCGTCCATTTACGAACCAACGACGATGTAAGGAGAGCCAGATATGCAACTGCCGTTAGAGGCCCTTATCTATGTTGTTATCTTCGTCGCTGTTCTGGCGTTGGTCGAAGGTATCTATCTTGTCGCATTCGGCAAATCCATCAGTCTGAACAGCCGGGTCAACCGGCGCCTGGACATGCTGGATAAAGGTGTCGGGCGCGAACAGGTTCTTGAGCAGCTGCGGAAAGAAATGCAGCAGCACATGAAAACCCAGAGCATCCCGCTCTATTCTCTACTGGCTGACAAGGCGCAGAAAGCTGCGATTGCATTTTCGCCCCATCAGTTGATTGTCATAATGGCATTGTTGTCGGGGTTTGCGTTTGTTGGGCTGAGTATCGGCACAGCAACAGACACTTACCTTCGCATTGCAATCTCGATCGCAATCGGTGTCGGTGGCGTCTATGCTTGGGTAAACCACAAGGCGTCGAAACGGATGGCCCTGCTGGAAGAGCAGTTGCCTGACGCCGTGGAATTGATGGTACGTTCGCTGCGCGTTGGTAACCCTTTTGTGTCTACGATCCAGATCGTTGCAAACGAAGTTCAGGATCCTCTGGCCACCGAATTCGGCGTGATTGCAGACGAGTGTGCCTATGGTCGAGACGTCGGCGAAGCCCTGAAGGACCTGGCCGAGCGTCTGGATATGCAGGATTTGCGCTTCTTGTCTGTGGCCGTGGGAATTCAGCAGCAATCAGGTGGTAACCTTGCCGAAATTCTGGCTGGTCTGGCCCAGGTGATCCGGGCGCGCTTTCGGCTGTTCCGCCGCGTTAAGGCAATCACTGCCGAGGCAAAATGGTCCGGCAAGTTCCTATCCGGTTTCCCGGTCTTCTGTCTGATTTTCATTCTGGTGAAAGACCCGGGTTACTATGACGATGTTCTAGACCACGCATGGTTCATTCCCGGCTGTTTCTTCGTTGGGATCATGCTGACGCTGAACCTGATCGTCATGCGCATTCTCACAAACATTAAGGTCTGAGGTAAGTATCATGGAGTTCTTGGCTCAAATTAACGACCAGCTGAAAGATAACCTGGGTGAATTCGGGCCCTTGATCGTCGTCGGCGTGCTGGGGGTCTTTATGATCCTGGTTGCGGTTCCGCTGATGATCAATCAGCCCGAAGATCCTCTTAAAAAGCTTCAGCGATCTAACGCGGCTCCGAAGAAGGGCAAAAAGGAAAAGCGGGACAAGTTGCGTAATGCAAGTCGCAACGAACAGCTTGAAAAGTTTGCGACATTTCTTGAACCGCAAAACGAAGAAGAACTGTCGGCCATGCAGCTTAAGCTGCGTCAGGCCGGATATCACTCAAAGGATGCCGTCCGATTCTTTCACTTTGCCCAATTCGCGCTGGGGATCGTCGGTATCCTGATCGGTGTGATGTTGGTGACAGTGCTGGCCGGGGACGAGGAATTCACACCCTCGCAAATGGCAATTCGTGTGATCATTCCGTCAACCGCAGCCTATTTCCTGCCGCGCTACTGGATCACACGCCGCGTAGCCGAGCGGGAAGAGGCGATCGTTGCCGGTTTCCCCGATACGCTGGACCTCATGCTGGTTTGCGTTGAGGCCGGGCAGTCTCTGGACCAGGCCATCGTCCGAGTGGCAACTGAAATGAAAGCTTCCTACCCTGATATTGCACAGGAATTCGAAGTCGTTGCCTACGAGCTTAAGGCAGGTAAGGATAAAGACACCGTCCTGCGCGACTTTGGCACGCGCTGCGGGGTGCAGGATGTCAGCTCTTTCGTTACGGTGATGATCCAATCGGCAACCTTTGGTACGTCAATTGCCGAGGCTTTGCGGGTTTACGCCAGCGAAATGCGTGACAAACGCGTGATGCGCGCGGAAGAGGCCGCTAACAAGTTGCCAACCAAAATGACACTTGCCACAATGATGCTGACGGTGCCGCCGTTGCTGGTCATTCTTGTTGGACCTTCGGCAAAGGGCATCGCAGACTTCGCAGGTGGCAACTAGGGGAGCCTTCAGCCCTATGATTTCAACAAGCAGGTGCGTCCAACTCGGGATTCGCCGCGCACTAGGGGCCGCTATGGTGATGACCATGGTGGCCTCTTGCACGGAAACCAGCGTTTCGGACCAGTTGGATCCACCGGGTATTGATCCGAAGGGGCAAGTTGAAGACCCGTTGGTTGTGGGCAATCGCCTTTTGGTGGCCGGAGAATATGACCTGGCGCTAGATTCATTTGCCCGCGCGGCCCTGGATCAAGGTATGACACCGGAAATCATGGCGGCGATGGGCACCGCAAACCTTGGCCTCAGGCAGCTCAAGCCGGCTGAAACCCTGCTGCGTCGTGCCGTCGCTGACGAACCAGACTGGCCGGTGGCGTGGAATAATCTGGGCGTTATTCTGGTGGAAAAAGGCGAATACCCCGAAGCAGCGCAGGTCTTTCGGCGCGCCTTTGCATTGGACAATGGCGAAAGTGACGCAATTCGCGACAATCTTCGCTTAGCACTCGCAAAAATGGAAAATCCTGTTAATACTACACCCGAAGAACAAGAATACACACTGGAGCAGCAAGGCGACGGGCAATTCAAGCTGCGCAAGCTCCCGTAACTTAGGCAAGAGCAGTAAGGGACGCAAAATGCGCCAACAATTCTTGATTCCGGCAATGGTTCTGTGCGGGCTGACCCTGTCTGCCTGTGAAAAAGAAACCGAAGAGGAAAAGGTCGCGAAGACGTTTCAGGAAGTGAACGTCATCGACGAGACAAACCTGAACGAAGTTCTGCTGACGGCGGCCGACCCGAATGAGGCTGTGACCTATTTCCAAGGTGCGGCTGCCAAAAATCCCGGCCGTATCGACCTGCAGCGCGGTTTGGCAATTTCGCTGGCACGCGCCAAACGCACGACCGAAGCAGCCGCCGCATGGAAAAAAGTGACAACCATGAAAGGTGCGGCCAACGTCGACAAGGTCGAATATGCCGACGCGCTTGTGCGTTCGGGCAACTGGACACAGGCAAAAACGGTTCTGGATTCCATCCCGCCAACGTACGAAAGCTTCAAGCGCTACCGCCTCGAGGCTGTCGTTGCGGATTCCAAACAAGATTGGAAGCGCGCGGATCATTTCTATGAAACTGCTGTCGGGCTGACCACGCGCCCCGGAAGCGTCATGAACAACTGGGGATACTCCAAGCTTTCTCGTGGCGAATTCGAAGAGGCCGAGCGTCTGTTCACAGAAGCTATTCGTCAGGACAACACTTTGTTTACCGCCAAGAACAACCTTGTTTTGGCGCGTGCGGCACAGGGAAATTACAGCATGCCTGTTGTCCCCCTGACGCAGGCGGAACGTGCTATGTTGCTGAATACGATGGGGATTTCTGCGGTCAAGCAGGGTGACGTCACGACGGCCAAGAACCTGTTCCGTGAAGCGATCGCGACGCATCCACAGCATTTCGAAGAAGCTGTCCGCTCGCTCCGGGCGCTCGAGGAAGCCTGATTGATGAGCATTCCCGCACTTGCCGCGGGCTGGTTCTTACCGTTTGTTCTGCCGATCTGCTTTTACGTGGCCTTCACAGACTTGCGTGACATGCTGATCAAGAACCACGCGGTGATCACGCTGGCCTTGGTTTTTGTTGTCGTAGGGCTGTTTGTTCTGCCGCCTTGGTCAACCGAATGGACCACTGGTTGGGTCGGCCCGTTTACCATCACGTTGCCCCCGTATGTTTGGCAATTGCTGCATATCGTGGTTGTCCTGATCCTTGGAATCTTCTTCAACGCGGCGGGCCTTATGGGGGCTGGAGACGCCAAATTTCTGGCGGCGGCTTCTGCATTTATCTGGCCGGGGGATTACATGACAGCGACCATGATCCTGGTATCCACGACACTGGCCGCGTTTGTAACCCACCGGCTTGCCAGAAACACCGCCCTTAGAACCATTGCTCCTGATTGGGAGAGTTGGAACCGCGCCAAGCAGTTCCCAATGGGCTTTTCGCTGGGCGGCGGATTGGCCATCTATTTGATGTTGGGGACTGTTTACGGGTCGTAAACTATCATCAGACCGCCTTTTCCCTGCCTTGGTGATGACACAAAGCAGGACCAGATTTTCCGCAAGTGGCCCGGCATCGGGCAATTGGCGTGAATACTGGATAAGACGGGCGACGCTCATGAATATGCAGACGACTACGGTAATGGCCCCTCCTGCCCCCAAAGGGTTGGGTGAAATGCAGCTTCCCATCGTCATGATGCGGGACATCCTGCTGAAGACAATTTTCCGCAAAAACGTGGATACTGTGTCCGAGGTTGCCGCGGCCGTGTGTTTGCCCGGTTCGGTAACGCAGGAATTGATCGACATCGCGCGCGAACAAAAGCTTCTTGAGGCAACCGGTACGCTGAACGCGAACAGTGGCAACGAAATGGGATACCAACTGACGGATGCGGGCAAGGCACGTGCCTTGGACGCGCTAAGCCAGTCGGAATATTTTGGCGCAATGCCGGTCCCGCTGGATGTGTACCGCGAGCAGGTCAAACGCCAGTCGATCCGGAACATTCAGGTCACGCGTGATCAACTGACCGGAGCCATGGGGCATCTGGTTCTTCCCGACAGCCTTCTGGATCATCTGGGCCCCGCGGTCAGCGCGGGTCGGTCGATCCTCATGTATGGCCCCCCCGGTAACGGTAAGTCGTCAATCTCGAACGGTATTCGTGATGCTTTGGGGGACAGCGTGTATGTCCCGCGCGCCATTGAATATGCCGGTCAGGTGATCACCGTCTACGACCCGATCGTGCATACCGCGATCGAACAAGAAGCCGACGATCCAAATAGTTTGCGCCGCCGCAAACGGTTCGACACGCGCTATGTTCAATGCGAACGCCCGACTGTTGTGACTGGCGGTGAACTCTCGCTCAGCATGCTGGACCTGGTCTACAACCCCACCGCGCGGACCTATCAGGCCCCGCTGCAGCTTAAATCGACTGGTGGCATCTTTATCGTGGACGACCTTGGGCGTCAGGCTGAACCGCCACAGGCGCTGATCAACCGCTGGATTGTTCCATTGGAAGAAAACAAGGACATCCTCGGCCTGCAATCGGGTGAGAAATTCGAAGTCCCCTTTGACACGCTGGTTATCTTCTCGACCAACTTCCACCCGAATGAAATCTTCGACCAAGCGGCCCTGCGCCGGATTTTCTTCAAGATCAAGATCGACGGTCCAAACCAGGAGAACTTCTTGAAAATCTTTGCCATGGTTGCCCGTAAACGCGGTATGCCGTTGGATGAGGCCGCCCTGGTGCACCTGCTGAAGGTCAGATACCCGACCATCAACAATATTTACGCGAACTATCAGCCCATCTTCTTGATCGATCAGATGATCTCAATCTGTGAATTCGAGGGCATCCCCTATCAGATGAGCCCCGACCTGATCGACCGCGCCTGGGCCAACATGTTCGTCAAGGACGAGAAAATCGTCAAATAACGCCGTGCCATTTCGGGGCCGGGCCGAGTAATCTGCGCGTATGACGCAGATTCCCGCCCGGATCACCGACTGGTTCACCGCCAAAGGCTGGTCCATCCATCCGCATCAGCAAGAAATGTTCGACCGGGCCGCTGATCCGGCAACCCTGCTAATTGCGCCCACGGGTGGTGGCAAGACCATGGCTGGCTTCCTGCCGACCCTGTCCGATTTGGCGGCGCGGGATCATGCCGGACTTCACACGATTTATGTCTCGCCCCTCAAGGCGCTGGCCGCTGATATCCGGCGCAACCTGCGCGGCCCGGCGGATGACATCGGGTTGAAAATTCGCATCGAAGACCGGACGGGAGACACCTCGGCCACACAGAAAAAGCGCCAGCGTGTCGACCCGCCGCATATTCTGCTGACCACCCCGGAAAGTCTGGCGCTGCTGACGTCCTATGAAGATGCGCCAAGGATGTTCCAAGGCGTGCAGCGCGTAATCGTTGACGAAATCCACGCGTTGGCCGAAAGCAAGCGCGGGGACCAGTTGATGTTGGCGCTGGCGCGACTGCAAAGCTTCTGCCCAGAATTGCGCCGCGTGGGACTGTCCGCCACCGTTGAAGACCCGGACGCCATCGCGCGATTTCTGGCCCGTCACCCTGACCCCTGCCCTGTTGTTCAGGCTGACCCCGGCCCGGATCCTGACATCCGAATGCTTAAAACGCAGGAAATGCCGCCGTGGTCAGGCGGTGGTGCAGCCTATTCCATCCCGGCTGTGCTTGAGCAAATCAAACAGCACAAGACGACGCTGATCTTTCACAACACCCGCGCGCAGGCCGAAATTTTCTTCCACAACCTGTGGCTCGCCAACGAAGACGCCTTGCCAATTGGCATTCACCACGGCAGCCTTGACCGGCAACAGCGTGAACGGGTCGAGGCTGCGATGGTACGCGGCGATCTGCGTGCAATTGTCTGCACGGGCAGCCTTGATCTGGGGATCGATTGGGGGGATGTCGATTTGGTGATCCAGATCGGTGCACCCAAGAACGTCAAACGGCTGGTGCAGCGGATCGGGCGGGCCAATCACCGGTATAACGCACCGTCCAAGGCCGTGCTTGTACCCGCCAACCGCTTTGAAGTGGTCGAATGCATCGCTGCGCTGGAAGCCGCCAAAGCGCACGATCTGGATGGAGAGCCGCGGGGGGCAGGGCCGCGGGACGTGTTGTGCCAGCATATCCTGATCGCTGCGGCTGCTGCCCCATTTGAGGCGGACGCGTTGTTTCAGGAACTGACGACGGCTGGCCCCTACGCTCGACTTGCAAGGACTGAGTTCGATGCCTGTTTGGATTTCTGCGCGACCGGAGGCTATGCCCTGCGCGCGTATGATCGCTGGCAACGCCTGCAACAAAGACCTGATGGCAAATGGCAACTGCGTGACCCGCGTGCCGCGCAGCGTATTCGCATGAATCTCGGGACGATTCAGGACACCGACACGCTGAAAGTACGGCTCAGGCGCAATCGCGGCGGAAAACCACTGGGTGAGGTTGAAGAGGCTTTTGCCGCCTCATTGACCCCCGGTGATACGTTCCTGATCGGTGGACAGATCGTGCGATACGAAGGGTTACGCGACATGACGGTCGAGGTCAGCCGCCAAGCAAACCGCAAGCCAAAGATCGCAACATTTTCCGGAACCAAATTTGCCACCTCCACGCAGTTGAGCGACCGCATTCTGCGCATGTTCGCCCAAGCGGACTGGCCGCAATTGCCTGCGCATACCGCCGACTGGTTGGCCTTGCAGCGCGACATATCCGGATTGCCGCAACGCGACAGGTTGTTGATCGAAAGCTTTCCCAGTGACGGGCGCGAACATCTTTGTGTCTACGGGTTTGCGGGCCGAAACGCGCAACAGACGCTTGGGCTGCTGCTGACAAAAAGGATGGAGGAAACGGGCCTCGCCCCACTGGGTTTTGTCGCCACCGACTACGCGACATTGATTTGGGGGCTGGACGCGGTGACCGACCCCAGCCCCTTGTTCCAAATTGAGGCCTTGCGAGAAGGGCTAGACGTCTGGTTGGCCGGAAACGCCGTGATGAAACGAACCTTTCGAGCGTCAGCAACAATTGCCGGGCTGATCGAACGCAACACAGGCGGCCAGCGCAAAAGCGGGCGGCAGGCGACGTTTTCCTCGGATATCCTCTATGACACGCTTCTGAAATACGATCCTGAGCACCTGTTAATGCAAATCACTCGGGAAGAGGCCATGCGTGGTTTGGTGGATTTTGGACGGATCGAAGCGATGATCGAGCGCATCGGCAACCGGATCGACCTTTTGCGTCTGGATCGTGTTTCGCCTCTGGCCGCGCCTTTGTTTCTGGAGGTTGGAAAAGTACCCGTCAAAGGAGCCGCCGAAGAACGATTGTTGGAGGAAGAAAGCCTGCGCCTGTTACAGGAGGCAGGGTTGGACCCTGCATAAACCCTCTTGCACAACAGGTTTAAACTCGCAAAGAACACAGCATGAACGACCTGACATTTTCCTTCGCTGGTCAAAGCCTTTGTGCGATGGGATCCGGGGCATTGTGGTGGCCGGATCAAGGCCTGTTATGTGTCTCTGACCTGCATCTTGGTAAATCAGAGCGTTTAGCGCGTCTGGGCGGGCCATCGCTGCCGCCTTATGACAGCCGGGACACACTGTCACGTTTGGCCGCAGATATCGCGCGGACCAATGCCCAAACTGTCATCTGCCTAGGCGACAGCTTTGACGATCTGGAGTCTCTAATTGGTTTGGACCCGGCGGAAAAGATCCGGATTACAACGTTGCAGGCGGGGCGGCGCTGGATTTGGATCGAAGGAAATCACGACCCCGGCCCCGTCGAACTGGGGGGTAGCCATCTGGCCGAGTTTGACGTTGAGCCTTTGATCTTTCGCCACATTGCGCAGCCCAACGCCAAGGCCGAAGTTTCCGGCCACTACCACCCCAAAGCGCGTCTTCGGGCGCGCGGTAGTTCCATCACCAGACCAGCCTTTCTAGCCGACAGTGAGCGGCTGATTTTACCCGCTTACGGAACCTATACCGGTGGGCTTTACAGTACTGCCGAGGTTCTGCATGACCTGATGCAAGATGATGCGATAGCAATTTTGACAGGCACCCAACCGCGGATGATCCCGATGCCACGGTGACGTCCTATTGGATGATACCGTCACATTCCAACTCAGGCTTGTATTTCCTGCTTACTGGAACAAGCTCGTCGTTCTTGAGCCGCAGGAAAATCTTGCCGCCCCGCCGTTCAACACCGGACACGGCCGCGTCGACCACCCAATGCGAGCGATGCGTGCAATGGCCATTTACGGGCTCCATCTCGGCAATTGCGTCAGTAAACCGGGACCGAATAGTAAATGTGCCCTCGGACGTTACGACGTCAACCGAGTGATCCCTGACCGCCAGCCGAAACACCTGACCTTGGAAAGAATGTGGCAACCTGTTCAGCAGCCGTGGTTTCTGAGGTTCTGGGGCCTGATCCGGGCTGGTTTCCAAAGGTTTGCTTCGCACCAAAACAAGGCCGGTTGCGAACAAACCGCCATAAGACGCAACTGAAAGAATTCCCGGCGCCTGTTCCCCTTGGGCAGCAAGCAGAAGCCAGGCGAACAACCAGACTGACGGCACGAACAGGGCGAAGACCAAGGCGACTTGGGCAACATCACGCCCTCGGAACTCGACAAATGAAAGGTATTCGAAAAACAGCTTTCTAACGAACCACGTCAACGCCAACGCAAGGGCCATAGCACCACACCAAAACAGGAGGCGCGGCAAGAAAGACAGTGATATGCCCGGAAACGGTTGAAACGCGATTGCCAACAAGGGCAAGAACACCAATCCTGCCACGCCCCGTTGCAAGGTAAATTCGGCCAGAATTGAGCGAAGCGTCGTCTTCATGCTTGTTCGAACAAAACCTACAGTCACATTTCACAACACACCAAGCCACAACAAGATCAGATCGTAACTGGCTGGGAAAAATGAAATATCACCGATCGAAGAACATTCAAACCCCGAGGGAACAAACTTAATTTATCCTAATGAAACATTTAGGCCGATGAGCGTCATGCTCACCGGCCTAAATGTTTAGGTTCTAAACTACCGAGGCCCGACCGTCAGGCTGTCAGGCCTTCGGGTTCCGACAAACCATTGGCACGGCAGCAGGCCGTCACCGTGTTGGCCAGCAGGCAGGCAATCGTCATTGGGCCGACACCGCCTGGAACCGGAGTGATCGCACCCGCGCGTTCCGCGGCGCTGGCATAATCCACGTCACCCACCAGCTTGTTCTTGCCGTCACGTTCGATCCGGTTGATGCCCACGTCGATGACGGTTGCGCCTTCTTTGATCCAATCGCCCGGCACCATCTCGGGGCGTCCCACGGCGGCCACAACGATATCGGCGCGGCGGACAACGTCCGGAAGGTCCTTGGTGCGCGAATGCGCAATGGTCACGGTGCAGCTATCACCCAGCAACAGTTGCGCCATCGGTTTGCCCACGATGTTCGAACGGCCAATCACCACCGCGTCCATTCCGGACAATGAACCATGATGGTCGCGCAGCATCATCAGGCATCCCAGCGGGGTACAAGGCACCATCGACTTCTGGCCTGTGCCCAACAGACCCACATTCGAAATGTGAAACCCATCGACGTCCTTGGCCGGGTCGATCGAGTTGATCACCAAGTCTTCGTTCAGATGTTTGGGAAGCGGCAACTGCACCAGAATGCCATGCACCGCCGGGTCGGTGTTCAGCTTGTCGATCAGCGCCAGCAGGTCGTCTTCCGAGGTTTCGGCGTCCAGCTTATGCTCGTACGAGTTCATGCCGACCTCGACCGTCTGCTTGCCTTTCGAACGGACATAAACCTGGCTAGCGGGGTCTTCACCCACAAGAACCACCGCCAGACCGGGCGTGATTCCGTTTTCCTCTTTCAACTTAGTGACCTGATCAGCCACCTGCGCGCGAACCTTTGCTGCGAACGCCTTACCGTCAATAACCTGGGCTACCATCCTGTCATCCCTTCCTTGAAAACGGAGCGGGCGCTTAAAACGCCCGGTCAGTCAGAGCCGAGAACACGTTCCTCGCGTGCAATCGACCACTCTATCAGTATGCGCCACATCTGCTCGGCCAGGTCCGGGTCCATGCCCAGATCGTCCGAACTTGCGCGCACGCGCTGCACCACTTCTTCGACACGGTCCGGAATGCGGGCGGGCAGCCCCTCGGCCGGTTTCAACTGCGAGGCACGGTCGATATATCCCGCGCGCGCCACCAACTTCTCGATCAGTTGACGGTCCAGCTTGTCGATCTGAGCCCGCAATTCCTGCATTGAATTGCAGTCCTGCGGTGGTGTCAGAGTGGGCATGTTCGTCTCCTCATGGCCCGGGGATGTCCCCGGACCACGAGATGTCTCATTTGGGGGCTTAGAACAAGCCCTCGATCTCACCTGCGTCGTTTAGGCAGATGGTTTCCGCAGCCGGTTTGCGGGGCAGACCGGGCATGGTCATGATCTCGCCGCAGACAACCACGATGAAGCCGGCACCTGCGGACAGGCGAACCTCACGCACCGGGACCGAGTGACCGTTGGGCGCGCCGCGCAGGGTCGGATCGGTCGAGAAGGAATATTGCGTTTTCGCCATGCAGACCGGCAGATTGCCATAACCCGCCTCTTCCCAATCGCGAAGCTGGTTGCGGATCTTGTTGTCGGCCAGAACCTCGTCCGCGCGGTAAATGCGCTTGGCGATGGTTTCGATCTTTTCGAACAAAGGCATTTCATCGGGATAGATCGGCGCGAAGTTCGCGGAACCGCCTTCGACGATCTCGACAACTTTTTCAGCCAGCGGTGCAGAGCCTTCTGAACCCAGTTCCCAGTGACGTGACAGGATCGCTTCGACACCGTGTTCACCGCAATAGTCTTTGACGGCCTGCACTTCAGCATCGGTGTCGGTGACAAAGTGGTTGATGGCAACCACAACAGGCACACCGAACGATTTCACATTCTCGATGTGACGACCCAGGTTGGCACAGCCCGCCTGAACCGCGTCGACGTTTTCGGCACCCAGATCGGCCTTGGCCACGCCGCCGTTCATCTTCATCGCACGCACGGTGGCGACCAGCACCACAGCCGACGGAGCAATGCCCGCCTTACGGCACTTGATGTTCATGAACTTTTCGGCACCCAGATCGGCCCCAAAGCCCGCTTCGGTCACAACATAGTCAGCCACTTTCAGCGCGGTCTTGGTTGCGATGACTGAGTTACAGCCGTGTGCAATGTTCGCAAACGGACCACCGTGCACAAAGGCCGGGTTGTTTTCCAGCGTTTGCACCAGATTCGGCTGCATCGCGTCCTTCAGCAGAACGGTCATTGCGCCCTCGGCCTTGATATCGCGGCAATAGACCGGAGTCCTGTCGCGGCGATAGGCCACGATGATATCACCCAGTCGCTGTTCCAGATCTTTCAGGTCGTTGGCCAGGCACAGGATCGCCATGACTTCGGACGCAACAGTGATGTCAAAGCCTGCCTCACGCGGAAAGCCGTTCGACACACCGCCCAGCGAAGCAGTGATCTGACGCAGCGCACGGTCGTTCATGTCGACCACACGACGCCATGCAACGCGACGGATGTCGATGTCGCACTCGTTGCCCCAATAGATGTGGTTATCAATCATCGCCGACAGTAGAGAGTGGGCCGAGGTGATGGCGTGGAAATCGCCTGTGAAGTGCAGGTTCATTTCCTCCATCGGAACAACCTGCGCGTAACCGCCACCTGCAGCGCCGCCCTTCATGCCAAAGTTGGGGCCAAGCGAGGCTTCGCGGATACAGATCATCGCGTTCTTGCCAATGCGGTTCAGGCCGTCGCCCAGACCAACGGTTGTGGTGGTCTTGCCTTCACCCGCAGGGGTCGGGTTGATCGCGGTGACAAGGATCAGCTTGCCGTCTTCCCGGTCCTGAACCGAGTTGATGAAGTCCTGGCTGACTTTAGCCTTATCGTGGCCATAGGGCAGCAGATCGGCGGACTCGATGCCGATCTTGGCGCCGATTTCCTGAATCGGCTTCTTGTTCGCTTCGCGGGCGATTTCGATGTCGGATTTGTAGCTCATTGGGCAGGGTCCCTGATTGAATGCCGTGCAAAACCAACGCAGGGCGTCGGCGCTGATCAACCCATACAGTTGTGAACCCCGGCAATGAATGTGGATTCCGACATAATCAAGCCCCGAAACGGCGTAGCGTCACTTACAGGATGGCGTCACGTAACTTTGATCGTTTCCCATCGGAAAACCTGTGACTTAAGGTGCCCAGGCGCGCTGATCGGGAACGAACAGCTTCATACGATCGCCCAGCTTCAACACACCGGGCCGCTCGACCCATGCGGTCACACCCCGCCTCCCCTTCGCTGCGGGCTTGAACGCCGCACCGTGACCGGGCAGATCGGACTCGACCTCGCGACCAGGAATCACGCAGGGGCGGTTTTCCATATCTACCGTGATCGTGACGCCATCGGGCCCCTGAAGTCGCGAGGATGGCGGTACATGCGTAAAGTCCGGTATTCCACGCAACAGGATGCTGACCCCCAGAAAAGAGGGGTCCAGCGCGTCCAGCCCCATCTCAGCCGCCGTCGCCTGCATCTCATCTTCGGACAACACGGACAATTGCCGCACATTGCGGATCTCAGTGCCCTGTGGGTAGAGATTCTTCATCCGCACGCAAGAGGAACGGTTCACCCCCTCATGCCGCTCGCCCGCTGCACCTGCAAAACCCAAAGACATCTCACGGACGGCAGATGCTCGGATCGACTGCCCCGCCTGAACGTGACCCAGCCAAACGATTTCACCCGTGAATTCTGTTTCTCGCAGGACCGGCATGTTCTGCCCCCTATAACCGCCACAATCTTCGGGCAACTAGACGGCAGGTTTGCCGGAAAGAAAAGAAAAACCCGAGCCTTGGCTCGGGTTTTAGCGTTAAGTGGTCGGTTCCGGCTCCATGCCACCATCGGGCGGAGATTTCTTGACCTTGGTTTTCGGGATCGCCGTGACGCTTGGCGCGCCGCCCTCATCCGGGCTGCCGCCTTCGTCGTCACCTTCGCTGGGCGATTCACCGTTCATAACGCGCTTGATCTCGTCGCCGGTCAGCGTCTCATATTCCAGCAGACCTTGCGCCAGACGTTCCCACGCCTCGTTCTTGTCGGTGAGGATCTTGTGCGCACGCTCATATCCTTGCTGGATCAGGCGTTTCACCTCTTCTTCGATCAGCTCTTTTGTATGGGCCGAGACCGAGAAACCAGCGGTGTTGCCCTGATAGCCCTCATGCGCTTCAGCATAGTCGATATTGCCAACCTTGTCCGACATGCCCCAGCGCATAACCATGGCGCGCGCAAGCTGGCTGGCCTGCATGATGTCACCGGCGGGGCCGTTCGACACATGGTCTTCACCGTATTTGATGACTTCGGCAGCCTTACCTGCCATGGTCATGGCCAGCTTTTGCTCACATTCGTCCCGGTGATAGTTCAGGCGATCCATTTCAGGCAAAGACACAACCATACCCAGCGCACCGCCGCGCGGAATAATCGTTGCCTTATAGACCGGGTCGCACAGCGGCAGCTCCAGACCAACCACTGCATGGCCGGCCTCGTGATAGGCTGTCTTTTCCTTCTGATCCTGAGTCAGCACCATGCTACGGCGCTCGGCCCCCATCATCACCTTGTCCTTGGCGTTCTCAAAGTCTTCCATGGTGACAAAGCGACGGCCTACACGCGCCGCCATCAGCGCGGCCTCGTTCACGAGGTTCGCCAAGTCCGCACCCGAGAAGCCCGGAGTACCGCGCGCGATGATGCGCAGGTCAACGTCAGGGCCCAGAGGCGTCTTGCGCGCATGCACACCCAAGATCTTCTCGCGGCCTTTGATGTCGGGGTTGCCGACGGTCACGTTACGGTCAAACCGGCCCGGACGCAGCAACGCAGGGTCCAGAACGTCCTTACGGTTGGTTGCGGCCAGAATGATCACGCCTTCGTTGGCTTCGAACCCGTCCATCTCAACCAGCAACTGGTTGAGCGTTTGTTCGCGTTCGTCGTTGCCGCCGCCATAGCCGGCACCACGATGGCGACCCACGGCGTCGATCTCGTCGATGAACACGATGCACGGTGCGTTTTTCTTGGCCTGTTCGAACATGTCGCGTACACGAGACGCACCCACACCCACAAACATCTCGACGAAGTCTGAGCCTGAGATGGTGAAGAAGGGCACGCCAGCCTCACCGGCAATCGCGCGGGCCAGCAGCGTCTTACCAGTGCCCGGAGGGCCAACCAGCAGCGCGCCTTTGGGGATTTTACCACCCAGACGGCTGAATTTCTGCGGGTTGCGCAGGAATTCGACGATCTCTTCCAGCTCTTCCTTGGCCTCGTCAATGCCGGCCACGTCGTCAAAGGTCACACGCCCATGCTTTTCGGTCAGCATCTTGGCCTTGGACTTGCCAAAGCCCATCGCGCCACCTTTGCCGCCGCCTTGCATCCGGTTCATGAAATAGACCCAGACACCGATCAGCAGCAGAAATGGCAGAAGCGTGATCAGGAAGGACTGGAACCCGGATTGCTGCTGCTTTTCAGCGCGCACCGGAATATTTTCGTCGATCAACAGCTTAGTGACTTCGGCGTCACCCGGTTTGATCGTGACATAATTTGCGCCGCTTTGCGTGGTATAGCGAATCTGTTCACCATCCAGCGTCACATTCTTGACCTCGCCGCCTTCAACAGCGGTCACGAAATCGGAATAAGTTCTTTCATTGCTCTGAAGCGTTCCGCCTGGTCCGCTGAACAAATTGAACAGTGCAAGGATCAGCAGAAACAGAACGACCCAGAAGGCGATGTTACGAGCGTTGCCCAAGGAAAATCTCCCAAAAGATTTCGGCAGGTGGGGGTCTGCCGGGTTGCTCTATAAAATAGAGATGATTCAAGCAGGTTCAATGCGATAAAAACGAAGAATGAAAGTCGGACCTTTCCGCCGTCAATTCTGCCTGCCAACCGTTCGTAAAACCTGCCAAAGGCGCGGACAAAAGGGTTTCGCCGTCCCATACTGCGGGTGATGATACCAGCACCTCGCGGGGTTTTCCAAGAGCCCTCCACTCTGACACTGAACGTAGCCCTGCGTCGCCCAATGGCGCAATCGTTGCATTGGGCGCAGAAGGGCCGGTCAAAACCCAACGGTCATCCCAGTCTTGTCCAATTTCGCAGCGCATTTCCTTCACGGCGTTTAGCTCTCTGCAAATCCACGTTTTATTGCCCTTTGGGATCAGAATGCAGCCCCCAATCGTGCCCGGTTTTGCAAGCTCAATCGCCTCGATTGCTTGTTCGGTGGCTGTGTGTCGTGGGGGATAGCCGGGTCCGGCAATCCACGCCAAACTGCCCAGCACCAACCGGCGCTGAACCTCAGCAGGCAAAGCCGCGAATCCGGCTTGGTCGCAGCACACGGCCCCCGTATCCGCAACAAGAACCTGCCGTGCCGAGTCTTGCGTATATAGCGCCAAAGCTTCATCCGCCCGCGCCAGATTTTGCGCAACACGTGTCAGAGACTGGGCCGAAATTCCCAAGCCCCCAAGCGATTTCAGCGCGTCCCGCGCCTTGATCCGGTCGAATCTCATGTCGTGATTCGATGGGTCTTCTATCCAGTCCACACCGATTTCCGTCAGATAGTCGCGCAACTGAAGGCGCGTAACGCCCAGCATCGGACGCAGGAAGGTTACGCGGTTCCGCTTGATTGAATCAGCCATTCCAGACAAGCCCGTCACACCCGCGGCCCGCCCCAGACGCATCAGAATGGTTTCGGCTTGATCATCTGCAGTATGGCCCAGCGCAATCGCGCCCAAGTCGTTTCTGCGGGCCCAGTCCGCCAGCAACCCGTAACGCTCCTGTCGCGCGCGGTCCTGAAGGTTTCCCCGGCCATCCCAGTTGTTCCAGATCAGAGTTTCGTGCGGCACGCCAAGCGATATTGCCTGCTGTGCCACCCAGTCCGCCTCTGTTGCCGACTCGGGGCGGAGTCCATGGTCAACCGTCGCAACAAACAACGCCACCTGCTTTTGCCCGGCGATATCCTTCAAGAGATGCAGCAACGCGACCGAGTCGCCACCGCCCGACACCGCAATGCCCAAACGGGCTGGAAAATCTGCTCCCAGCCGCGCCCTGATCTCGGATAGCAAAATGTCTGAAATTTCGGTCAAGAACAGCCCAGCGAAGCCATTTCTTGCGTCGCAGCCGAGGCCGCAGCCGAACCCGGAAAACGCACTCCAACCTCGCTAAGGGTTATGCAGGCCTGATCAATCTGCTCCAATCGTCCAAGCGCCGCGCCCAGTTCGAACAAGGCTTCGGGCGCAAACGTGCCTTCGGAATCGCCCGTAAAGCTGGCCAGAAACGCGCGCGCAGCCTCGCGGGTGTCACCCAGCCCTTGCAACGCATGTCCACGCTTCAGGTGGGCCTCTGGTGCAAGGGGGCTTCCGGGGTAGGACGTTTCAAACAGCGCAAATTGATCGGCCGCCGCCTGAAAATTACCGTCGGCCAGAGATTGTGCAGCGGCGTCAAAATCAGCGCGTTCACCAATGGCAAGTTCGCCTTGTTCGGCGATCAGCGGTGTCTCTGTTGTCACGGTCGGAGCCGCTGCGGTGATCTCGGTGTCCCCGCCCAGGGTCGATGTTTCGCCCAGCGTACTCAGATCGCCGCCTTCAAGTTCAACCAGACGAAACTCAAGATCACCAATCCGGTTGGTACCGTCGGTGACGACATTCTGGACCCGTTGATTCAATTGCTCGGTCTGCCGCGTCAGGCGTTGCAATTCAGCCTCGATCGCGTCGACGCGTTCCAGAATTGAACTGCCAGACAGGTTTGGCGCGGGGGAGCCCGTTGTGGAAAACTCGCGCTTGAGGCGCTGAATTTCCACGTGCAGCACCGTTAGCTCTTGCCGGATATCGGCCAAAGTCTGCTGATCCTGCGCTTGTGCCACTCCGGCGGTCGCTACCACCGCGGCCAGAACCCATCCTGCAATTCTCATCGTCTTACCCCAAGGTTGAACCGGTCAGCACCGTCACCGCGCGGCGGTTCTTGGAATAGCAATCCTCGGTGCTGCAAATCTCGATCGGGCGTTCCTTGCCGAAGCTCACCGTCGTTAGGCGATTACCCGCAACACCCCGCGAAATCAGATACTCGCGGGCCGCGTTTGCGCGGCGCGCTCCAAGGGCAAGGTTGTATTCACGCGTGCCCTGTTCGTCCGCATGTCCTTCGATGGTTGCGACAAAATCGGGATTTGCCAAAAGCCAGTCCGCCTGCCCTTGCAGGACTGTTTGTGCCTGCGGTGTCAGCGTAGACTGGTCAACCGAGAACAGCACGCGGTCGCCCACGGTTTGCTGGAAATACGCCGGGGATCGCGGATCGCTTGGCGAACCGGGCGCGATGGCCCCGTTCGCGCCGCTGCCAAATCCACCGCCCAGTGCGGAAGGATCGTTGCTGGTACAGGCGGCCATCACACTCAGCGCGCCCAAAGCCAAAACTTTGCTCAATACGTTCATTTCAGGTGCCTCGTCATATTATCTGTTTATTGCCGTCTCTGTATCACAGTGCAGGTTTTTTGTGAACTTTTCCAACCCCCTGCCCTGATCAATTCTGTAATGGCCCCCATGACGGGTCACTTCCGCCATCTGGGGTCCGTACCGGGCGCAGATTCCGTCCCGAAATATCCACCGAGTACAGCGTCGCCCGACCACTTGCGCCCTGCGTTTCGCGGGTAAACATGATGACCCGACCGTTGGGCGACCATGTCGGCCCCTCGTCAAGGAAGGACGAGGTCAGCAGGCGTTCTTCGCTGCCGTCAGTGCGCATCACACCGATATGAAAACGGCCCTTGTTCTGCTTAGTGAAGGCAACCAGATCCCCACGCGGCGACCAGACAGGTGTGCCATAGCGCCCCTGACCAAAGCTGATCCGCGTCGCTTCGCCACCATTGGCGGGCATGATATAAAGCTGCGGCGTGCCCGAGCGGTCGCTTTCGAACACGATCTGTGACCCATCGGGCGAATAGCTGGGTGCGGTTTCGATGGCAGGTGTGTTCGTCAGTCGGACACTTTGCCCTGAAGCCAGATCCATCTTCCACAGGTCCGTGTTGCCACCCTGAATCAGCGAATACACGATCGAGCGTCCATCGGGCGAGAAACGGGGCGAAAAGCTCATGGTGCCGCCCGGTGTATTCAGCTCGGTCCTGCGAACGCGGTCCACGTCCAGCACATAGATGCGTGGCTGGCCAGTTTCATAGCTGGTATAAAGCAGCCGGTCGCCCGTGGGCGAAAAACGCGGGGCAAGCACGATGGCGGCGCTGTCGGTCAAGTACTGCACATTCGCGCCATCATAGTCCATGATCGCCAGCCGTTTCAGTCGCTGGTCCTTGGGTCCGCTCTCGGACACAAAGGCGACACGGCTATCAAAATAGGCGCCCTCACCAGTCACCCTGCTGTAAACCTGATCCGCCACCTTGTGCGCCATTCGCCGCCAGCCGTCGGTGGTGCCTGCAAACTGTAGGCCATTACCCAGTTCCTGACCCGAAAATACATCCCACACCCGAAACCGAACTGTCAGGCGATTGCCCGACACATTCACAGCGCCGGTTACCAGCGCCTCGGCGTTGATGGCCTTCCAGTCGGCAAACTGAACCGGGGCATCAAAACTGCTGACCCGGCTGATGAACGCATCCGATGAAATCTCACGGAACAGACCGGTTCCCGTCAAATCAGCAGCAACCACCCGCGAGATGTCCTGCGCGAATTGGGCCGCAGCCGCGTTGTCGGGGACAAAACTGGGCACGGCAAAGGGCAAGGGCTCGATGATCCCCTGATCCAGTTCCAGACGCAGCGGTCCGTTCTGGGCATATGCAGGCGCCGTCAGCATCGTCAGGCCCAGCAACAAGCTGGTCAGAAATCTCATCATTTGATCCGCATCCTCTCGGGATTGAATGTAATCTCAATATCCTGCCATTGCGCGTATTTGTCAGCAGGCAGATCGTATCCTTTTGCCCCACAGCGCAGAATTGCGCGTCTGGCGGCCTCATATGCCTGGCTCGCAGACCCGGCAGACCCGCCGGAACTGTCGATCAGGCGTAAACTGCCGCCCACCACCTTACCATCCGGCGTCAGTGAAAACGCCACGACAACAACAGTCTGCAGCGCATCCGTTGACAAAGACCCAACATTCCAGCACCGCGAAACGGCCAATCGCATCGCGTCCTTCTCGCCACTGGTCAATGGGGGGCCAGAGGGTTCGTTGCCTTGACCCAATGCCTCGGCCAGAGCGTCCTGAATGGCGCTTTCGTCGGCTGCCGGTGGCTCTGGCTCTTCGGTTTCAGCGACTTCGGTCTGTGCTGGCGGTGTTGGCCTTTTTGGACGGACCTGAGGGCGCGGGGACGACCGGGGCGCGTATTCCTTGGCCTCTTCAGCCTCGGTCACGATCTCATCCGTGGCTTCCTCCGGGGCGGTTTGATCTTGCTGCTCTTGCTGGATTTCTGCGCCTTCGTCCAGTGACACAGCCGGTGTTTCGATATCATCCGGAGCTGCTTCGGGCGGCTGTGGGGCAACCGGCTCGGGCGCGACCTTGTCCGCGGGGCGCGGCTGCGCCTCGGGGCCGGGCGGGACCGGCAATGCCGCAATTTCAGTGTCAGGCGGAGGGTCCAGCGCAGGGGGCTGTTCCACTTCAACAGGCTCAGGCAACGGCTCGACCGCCTCTGGCGCGGCGTCGGGTTCAGGCTCAACCGCCTCCGAAACTTCCGAAGTTGGCTGTTCCTCTTCCACAGGTTCCGGGGGGGCCGTGTTATCTTGCGGTTCTTCAGGCTGCTGTAAGGACGAGGGTGTCGGCACCTCGGGCGCTTCGCGTTGGGCGGTCATCGCCGCGAACTGCTCAGCCGAGATCACGGAAACATCCTGAACGGCCATAGGCAAAGGCTCGGACCGAAAGGTGCCGCCGAACAAGGCCCATCCGATCAGAGATACGTGGGCGATCGCCGAGATCTTGGTGCCGGTATCCACCGCGCGGCCTCACTCTCCACCTTCGTCCAGTGTCGGGCCGCCGGTATCCGTCACCAGCCCGACATTGGAAAAACCGCCCGCATTCAGCGCGCCCATGACCTGCATCACTTGCGCGTAAGGGATTGCGCCATCTGCGCGCAAGAACACGCGGTCACTGCTCCGTTCTGCCGCGATCGCGCGCAGTTTACCAATCAACTCTTCGCGCAAGACATCCGTGGTCTGGATTTGTACCCGCCCGTCAGCCGTCAGCGTCACTGTTAGCGGTTCTTCGTTGTCACCGGGCAAAGCGCTGGCCGCAGTTTTGGGCAGATCAACCGGAACGCCAACAGTCAACAAAGGGGCAGCCACCATGAAGATGATCAGCAATACCAGCATGACGTCGACAAAGGGCGTCACGTTGATCTCGGCCATCGGCTGGGCGCGGCCCCGACGCCGCCCGCGCCGACGCCCGTTCCCCCCCGAGGATTGCTGAACCGCAGCCCCCATGTCAGCTATCCAACTGGCGCGACAGGATGGTCGCGAATTCGTCAGCGAACGCCTCGTACCCGCCGACGATCCGGTCACTATCGGCGCTGAGTTTGTTATAGAAAATAACCGCCGGGATCGCGGCCAACAGACCCAGACCCGTGGCCAGCAACGCCTCGGCAATACCAGGGGCAACAACGGCAAGGTTGGTGTTCTGCTGCTCGGCAATCTCGATAAAGGCGTTCATGATGCCCCAGACGGTGCCGAACAAACCGATAAACGGCGCGGTCGAGCCAACCGTCGCAAGGATCGGCAGCCCCTTTTGCAGCGTTTCAGCTTCTTTCGCGATCGCCACATCCATCGACCGGTCGATACGCGCAGTTGCCCCGGCAATCAGCCCTCCATCGGTGCGATGGGACCTGCGCCATTCGATCATGCCAGCCGCGAAAATCTTTTCCGAGCTTCCGTCCGGCTGCGTGCCAATCTGTTCGAACAGCTCATCCAGCGGATTGCCTGACCAGAAGGATTCATCAAAAACCTGCGCCTCGCGCCGAGCCGCCCGATAGTTGATGATTTTCTGGATAATGATGCCCCATGACCAGATAGATGCCCCGATCAACATCAGCATCACCAGTTTTACGACAAAGGTCGCGCGGGCATACAGCCCCCACATGGAGAAGTCGATCTCCTGCGCCAGCGCCAGCGTTTCAGCTTCCATGAACCTGCTCTTTGTTTTTGCCTGACGGCCGTTCTTTTGGCCTTGTTTTGCCAAACGCTAACGCAGTTGGTTATGAAAAGCCAACAGAACCACCCCTACCCCGCAAATTGTTACAACAATGCGCGAATCTCTGCCGGAAGCCGCACCGGCTTGCCCTGCGCATTCATGCAAACGGCGGTCACCGTGGCGCGAAAAACCTCGGTCTCATCCCGTTTTACGATCTGATCCATGGTCAGGCGCACGCCCGACACAGAAGCTACCGTGGTTTCGACGATCAGGTCGTCTTCAAACTTGGCTGGCGCCAGATAGTCCGCCTCGATCCTGCGGACGACCCAGACAATACCAGCATCGCGCATGGCGTTCTGGTCGTTGCCGAGTTTACGCACATAATCGGATCGCGCACGCTCGATGAACTTCAGGTAGTTTGCGTGATAAACGACACCGCCCATATCGGTGTCTTCGTAGAAAACCTGAACAGGATACACGTGTTTCATTGCGGCTGCTCCATCCTCGCAAACAATCGCAGAGCGTGAGATCGATCCTGTGCGACGCCCGGCAGGACCGGATCGTAGGCCGCACGGATCAGCCCGGCAATATCCGGCCGCAGGATCGTCGCGCCACCCGCAATCGCCAGCGGCGACGCACTGCGAAAAGCGGCGTCAGACCACAGCAAGATCGTCTGCACCACCTGACTTAGCGCCAAAGTTTCTGCCGGAACCTTGGACAGTTCCTTGTCCATCCGGAGAAACACAAACGCCGCCCTGATCGACCCGTCCTCTTCAAACCTGAAGATACGGTACTGATTGGCATCTGCCGCAACCAGCCGCTCGACCAACGGGGCCAGATCGGGCACCAAACGGTCCAGATCCGGAACCTCGAGCAATTCCTTCCAATCACGGAAGAAGAAGACCATGCAGTTTGCACCCAACTCCGGGTCGGTTTCGGCCATGTTGTGACCGGCAAGCGTGACGACCGCTTCAAACGCACCTTTGACGGTCGCCAGCGTTTCGTTTTCCACGCCGAAAACAATGGGCACGATGGGCCGACCCCAGCGTGCAAACAGGAACTCGCCGCTTTCGCGGGTGAACAACGCTTGGATATCTTCGGGTGTCACGCGCAATCCTCGGTGGTCACAAAAGGGTCGTTCGAACCCTTAAAAGCTATGACGCCCAGCTTCAACCAAACAGATCGCTTTGCCCCTTGGGCGCCGCCATCCCAAGATGAGTCCACGCCTTCTGCGCCAGCATTCGACCACGAGGTGTGCGTTGGATCAAACCCTGTTGCAGCAGATAGGGTTCGATGACTTCCTCAAGCGAGTCGCGGCTTTCCGACAGCGCCGCGGACAGGGTTTCGATGCCAACGGGTCCACCTGCGTAATTCTCGGCAATCAGCGTCAGGTATCGCCGGTCCGCACCATCCAATCCAAGATTATCGACCCCCAGCCGGGTCAAGGCACCGTCCGCCAGGTCGCGCGTAATGTGACCGTCACCTTCGACAATGGCAAAGTCCACAACGCGCCGCAGCAACCGACCTGCAATACGCGGTGTTCCTCGTGACCTTCGCGCGATTTCCCGCGCGCCGTCGTCATCAGCAGGGGCGCCCAGTTTGCGAGCATTTCGTGTGACGATCTCGTGCAATTCATCCACTGTGTAGAACTGCAACCGCGTCGGAATACCAAACCTGTCACGCAGCGGTGTGGTCAGCAGACCCATCCGTGTTGTCGCACCGACCAGGGTAAAGGGTTGAAGCTCGATCCGAACCGTGCGCGCCGCTGGGCCTTCGCCGATTACCAGATCCAGTTCGAAATCCTCCATCGCGGGGTACAGAACCTCTTCGACTGCCGGGTTCAGGCGGTGAATCTCGTCAATGAACAGCACATCGCGCGATTCCAGATTGGTCAGGATGGCCGCCAAATCACCAGCCTTGGCCAGCACGGGGCCAGAGGTCATGCGGAAATTCACCCCCAACTCGCGGGCCATGATCTGCGCAAGCGTCGTCTTCCCCAACCCCGGAGGGCCATGGAACAGCGTGTGGTCCATCGCCTCGCCCCGCTGCCGGGCCGACTGAATGAACACGCGCAGGTTCGCGCGTGCCTCGGCCTGACCGATGAATTCATCCAACCCTTGAGGACGCAGGGCGCGGTCGTTATCCTCGGGCAGAGGATCAGGGCGCAGGGTGGGATCGGCGTCTACCATTCACTCAGCCTTTCGGGGCCAGCAGTTTCAGCGCTGCACGGATCAGTTCCGCCTCGCCAGCTTCGGGCTGACTGGCTGCAGCTTCGGCCACAGCGGACGCAGCTTCGGACGGGCCGTACCCTAAGTTTGACAAAGCCGACAACGCACCGGCAGAGGCCGCGGCGTTACCCGATGCAGGTTTAACAACCCGTTTGGGCGCAGGTTTGACCGCCTCAACAATCTCAAGATCAGGGCCGTCCATCGCCTCCGTCACCGTACCGCCCATCGCCATCACACCGGGCGCTTTGTCCTTGAGGTCCAGAACGACGCGCTGCGCCGTCTTCGGGCCGACACCTTTGGCGGATTTGACTGCGCCCCAATCACCCAGCGCAATGGCCCGGCTGACGCCATCAGGCCCCAGCGCCGACAGGATAGCCAACGACACCTTGGCCCCAACCCCCTGAACCGAGCACAGCAGGCGATGCCATTCCTTCTCGACCAGCGACAGAAACCCGTAAAGCTGCATCAGGTCCTCGCGCACGACCATGTCAGTGTAGATCGACACCGCCTCGCCCACACCGGGCAGCGCCGCCATTGTTCGATCCGAGCAATAGACGATATACCCCACCCCGCGCACGTCGATCAGAACATGATCCGCCGCGCGGTAGTCCAAGCGCCCTGTCAGTTTGCCGATCATGCCCGAACCTCTTTCATCCGCGCCTGTGGCGCTGCGCCGTAATATGAGTGACAGATCGCAATAGCCAGTGCATCCGCCGCATCCGCGCCTTTGGGTTCGCACCCCGGCAGTTGAAGTTTGACCATATGCAGAACTTGCTCTTTCTCGGCGTGGCCAACGCCCACCACCGTTTTCTTCACCCTGTTGGGCGCATATTCACCCACTGCAAGCCCAGCCTGCGCAAGGGTCAGCAAAGCCACCCCGCGCGCCTGACCCAGCTTAAGCGTGCCCGCACCGTCCTTGTTCACAAAAGTCTGTTCGATTGCCGCCTGTTCGGGCCGGTATTCCGCGATGACCTCGACAATCTGATTGTGCAAAGACAGCAGCCGTTCGCCCAGATCATCGCCATCTGACTTGCACAAACCATTGGCGACGTGGCTCAGGCGGCTGCCACGCGATTCGATGACGCCCCATCCCAGGGTCCTGAGCCCCGGATCAATGCCCAATATCCGCATCTTTTTGCCTCGGCCTGCTCGGGTTTTTATGCTCTTTCCCTTCGATTAGCACGAAGCGTGAACATTTTCCAAGCGAATTGACCGAAAGTCTAAAAACGGCACTTGTGTTCCGGGGCCGACAAACCTGCCAGTTTGCGACGCCAAAGCGTCTGTTTTCGACACGGAGATTACCGGTTAATGGCCTTAAAATTAAGGATTTTTCATAATTGGAAAGCCTTGCAAAAAACGCATAGGACACATGCAATTTCTGCGCTTGCGGAACCCGATCACCCTAACTAAATGCCGATCAAATCGAATGATCGAGACATGAAATTTAACCAGAAGGAAACAGGATATGGCTGCACTGGATACCACCCGCGCCACCACTGGCTCGTTCGGCCTTGCTGGCCGTATCGGCGCATTTTTTGCATCGGCAGTGACCGCCGTTGTCGAATGGAACGATGCCCGCGTTACTCGTAACGTGCTGAATCGTCTGACGAACCGCGAACTCGAAGACATTGGTCTTTGCCGGGGCGACATTGACGTCGTCGCGGAGGGTCGCCGGTAGGGATTAGCACAACCCTGCCACTCACTCGCCCCTTCCTCCTCCCTCGGGGGCAAAGAAAAACGCCGCGCATCTTTCAATGCGCGGCGTTTTTTTAGTCAAAGCGGACAAATGCTCAGTGCAGGTACTTACCCAACTGGGCAGAGAGACGTTCCGAGATGGGATCGATTTGCATCACCCAGGCACCGGCTTTTTCAACCGCTGTGCCTTCAGCCAAGCTATCGACCCGATATTGATAAGCAGACGCGCCCAAGCTGGTCAGCAGGAACGTCTTGAAGGCAAACAAGCCCACGAGACAAAGCAGCAGAACCTTTGCAGGCACGGCCGACTGGACGCGCTGAGGCCGCATCACGACAAGACCATCTTTACGCATGGTCGCGCGATAGCCGCGGCTAAGCTTGGCATGTTTTTTGCTCAGGCGATGAATGCGCTGATCAAATTCCAGTTGTTTTCCAGTCATGGCAGCCTCCAAAAACCGCCCCCAGGTTGCATCTTTTCAAGGTAGAAAGAGATTGCGCCAAAAAAGTGGCGAAAATCTAGAAAACTCCTGTAAATGGCCCGATTTTAGCCCTGTTTGCTTAAGATTAGCGTCGTCCACTCACCAAATTCCGAACGATTGGCCAGATTAAATCCGTTTTGGAGATAAACAGTAACAACGTCATCCGCCTGTTCGTTGAGGATTCCCGAAAGGATTGCATAGCCGCCGACGCGCAGATTCGCGGCGATTTCCGGCGACAGGGCGACCAACGGTCCTTTTAGAATATTCGCAAAAATCAAATCGTACGGCGCAAGGGAATTCAGATCGGGATGGTCGAAACCAGCCGCTTCGACACATTGAACCTGTCCGGCCATGCCATTTGCCTTCAGGTTGGCCTCGGCGACGTCTACGGCGACCTGATCAATATCGCTTGCGATGATTTGCCCATCCCAGACCCGTGCGGCAGCCATGGCCAACACTGCCGTGCCACAACCGATATCCGCCACTTTGTCTGCCGAAAAACCATCGTCCAGCAGGTAGTCCAAAGCCTTGAGACAGCCCAGAGTGGTTCCGTGATGACCGGTGCCGAACGCCATTGCCGCCTCGATCAACAGCGGGATGCGGCCTTCGGGCAGTTTGTCTGCGTCGTGGCTTCCATAGACAAAGAAACGTCCGGCCTCGACGGGGGCCAATTCGCGACGCACGTGGGCAACCCAATCGGTTTCCGGCAATTCTGACACCACGAACGGCTTGGCTTCGAACGCGGCGGCGAGCACGGCCAGTGCGGTTTCATCCGGGGTTTCGGTGAAGTAACCGCCGACTTCCCACAGGCCCGAACCGTCTTCGACCTCAAACACGCCGACGCCGGTGGGTTCTGGCACCAGACGTTCCATGGCTTCGCCCAAACCTTCGGCAGCTTTCTTTCCCGTCAGAGTGGTCAGCGCGGTGAATGTGGGCATCTTGGCCTCCTGTGTCAGTTGCCACAGCGCCTAGGGCGACAGGCCGCCAAGGTCAAGCGCCGGCTTATTCCGCCGGGGCCGGAGCGTATTTCGACAGGATCGTTTCGTTTCCGGGTTCCGGGTGGCGTGGGATCAACAATGACAACGCAAGCGAGATCATGGCCATCGCAGCCGCCAGACCGAACACGGCACCGGGCGAGACAACCCACAGCAGTCCCAGAAGCGCGGGCAGAAACACCGCCGCGATATGATTGATCGTAAAGGCCACCGCAGCAGTGGGCGCTATGTCTGCCGGGTCTGCGATTTTTTGGAAATAGGTCTTCAACGCAAGCGCCAGAGCGAACAGAACATGGTCGATCACATAGAGGATCGCGGCCAGCACCACGCCCCACCCAAACCAGTAGATACCGCCATATGCCGCAAAAACGATGGCGAGGCCCGCATACTCAAAAATAAGCGTGCGGCGTTCGCCGAAAACCGACACCGCTTTGCCCAGCATCGGCGCGGCGGCCATGTTGATCATCAGGTTAATCAGATAAAGCCCGGTGAGTTCGTGAACTTCAAACCCGAACTTCTCAACCATCATGAAGCCTGCAAAGACAACAAATATCTGACGGCGGGCGCCCGCCATGAATTGCAGGGCATAATACAGCCAATAACGACGGCGCAGGATCAACTTCTTGGTTTGCGGAGTGGGTGCATCGAACTGCGGGTAAGCGAACAGACAGAACGCCGCCAACAATGCGGTTACCCCCCCAGTCGCCATGAAAACCATGTTGTAGGACAGCCCGAGCCGATCCCACGTCAGAACGATCAGCCCATAAACAACGGCTGTCGCCGCCGACCCCATTGCCACAAGCCAGCCCAGGATTTGCGGAGCGCGGTCCTTTGGCAGCCATTGCAGTTGCAGCGACTGGTTGACCGTTTCGTAATAATGAAACCCGATTGAGCTGAACAGCGTCACGAACAGCAACCCGCCAAGGCTAGGGAACCACGCTGTCACCGCGGTCGCAACACCCAACATGATCAATGAGATCATTGCCAGAACCTGCTCGCGGACGAAAATGATCACCGCAATCACCCCCACGGCCAGGAAGCCGGGGATTTCACGGACTGTGTGCAGCAGTCCGATATCCGCGCCGTCGAAATCGGCCACTTCGATGACGAAGTTGTTGAGCAGCGCGCTCCACCCGTTGAACGCGATGGGCATGGTCAGTGCCATCATGAACAACAGGGTTATCGGGCGGCGCCAGAACGGAAGTTTCTGCGCCTCAGATAGCGGCATGGGTTTCAGCATAGGATCGCTCTACGCCCATTTTGAGCGTTTGGCGAGGGGGCAGATGCACAACCGACCTGCACGAATGCAGAAGTCAGTAAAAACTCTGGGGGTCGATGTCGACAGTCAGGCGGATATCCCCCTTTAGACGCAACGGCGCGATCCACCGGGCGATAGCATCCTGAATCGGCGCGCCCTTGGGCGCCTTGACCAGCAGGCGAATGCGATGCCGCCCCCTGATGCGCGCAATGGGGGCTGGTGCAGGGCCAAAGACCTGCGCGCCTATTGCGCGCAAAGGCGCATCGTTGCGCGCCATCGCGTTTCCGATGTCAAAGACCGGCCCAACCTCGGGGCCTGACAGCACAATGCCGGCCATGCGCCCATAGGGCGGGACACCTGCGGCCTGACGCCCAGCGGCCTCGGCCTTCCAGAACCCTTCCTCATCGCCCGACAGAATGGCGCGGATCACCGGGTGTTCGGGCTGAAACGTCTGCAGCAGCGCCTGCCCCGGCTTGTCCGCCCGTCCCGCCCGGCCTGCAACCTGCCGCATAAGCTGGAATGTGCGCTCCGCTGCCCGCAGGTCGGCCCCATGTAATGAGAGGTCCGCATCAATCACCCCCACCAGCGTCAGCTTGGGGAAATTGTGCCCCTTGGCCACCAGTTGCGTGCCGATGACGATATCGGCATCGCCTTCCGCAATCTCTTCGATCTTGGCCTTCAGCGCGCGGGCCGAGCCGAACAGGTCGGAACTGAGCATGGCGATCTTGGCCTCAGGAAAGGTCGCCTCGGCCTCTTCCGCCAGACGTTCGATCCCGGGGCCGACCGGAGCCAGCTTGCCTTCGACCCCGCAGGACGGGCAGGTATCGGGCATCGGCTTCGTCTCGCCACATTGATGGCACATCAGGCGCTTGAGAAACCGGTGTTCGACCATCCGCGCATCGCAATGGTCACAGGCAATCTGCTCGCCACACGCACGGCACAGCGTCACCGGGGCATAGCCACGGCGGTTGATGAACAACAGCGACTGTTCCCCGCGTTCGATCCGCTGTCGCACCGCCTGCCGCAGCGACGGCGAAATCCATGTCCCCGGCTGCATCTGCTCGGCCCGCATGTCGATGGGCTTCATCTCGGGCAGCACCGCTGATCCAAAGCGCGCGGTCAGGTCCACCCGCTCATACTTCCCGGCCTCGGCATTGGCCCAGCTTTCCAATGAGGGCGTCGCGCTGGCCAGAATCACCTGTGCGCCACAGATCGACGCGCGAAGCACTGCCATATCCCGCGCGCTGTAATGCACGCCATCTTCTTGTTTGTAGGACGTATCGTGTTCCTCATCGACCACCACCAGCCCCAGATCGCGGAATGGCAGGAACAAAGCCGAGCGTGCGCCAACGACCAATTGCGCCTCCCCCTGCCCAACCATCCGCCAAACACGGCGACGCTCGGTCATTGTCGCGCCCGAATGCCATTCCGCCGGGCGCGCGCCAAAACGCGCCTCGACCCGCGTCAGGAATTCGGCTGTCAGAGCGATCTCGGGCAACAAGACCAGCGCCTGCCGCCCCATGCGCAATGCTTCGGCGACGGCCTCCAGAAAGACCTCGGTCTTGCCCGAACCGGTCACACCCTTCAACAACGTTGTCCCATAATCCCCAGTCCGCTGCCCGGTCTGCAACCGCGCCACCGCCGCCGCCTGATCCCCGGTCAGTTGCTTGCCCGGCAGGTCAGGGTCCAAACGCGGATAGGGCAGATCGCGCGGGCTGTCCTCCTCGCGCACAGCGCCTTGCTTGACCAGCCCTTTGACGACCGAGGACGTGACCCCCGCCTGCTCGGCCAGTTCCTTCAGGGTAAAAGCCAAGCCACCGTATTCCCGCAGCACCTCCAACACACGGGACCGCGCATCGGTCATGCGGTCGGGCTCTGCACTGCCCAACCGATACACCTTGCGCATCGACGGCGGATCGCCCAGCCCCGGCGCGCGGGTTGCCAGCCGCAACATCGCGGGCATCGGCGTCAGCGTATAATCGGCCACCTTGCCCAGAAACAGCCGCATCTCTTCGCGCATCGGCGCAACCTCAAGCACCCGGATCACCGATCGCGCCTTGGCCAGATCAAATCCGCCCTGCCCCGGTCCCCAGATCACACCCAGAACCTTGCGCGGGCCTAAAGGCACTTCGACAAACGCACCCAGAAAACACCCGCCCTCGGGCGCTTTGTAATCCAGCGTCCGGTCCAAGGGCTGCGTGGTCAGAACCGCCACCAGCTCACCGTGGTCGAAATACTCCTGCGCGCTCACCGCATCTCCTCGGGTCGGGGGTTTCAGCATCGGTGTTATTGGGGTAAAGGCATCCGCGACCAAGGCCAACCCATCAAAGGACTGCCCTCATGAAATTCTTCGTAGACACAGCCGAGATCGACGCCATCGCCGAACTGAACGATCTGGGCATGGTGGACGGTGTGACCACCAACCCCTCGCTGATCCTGAAATCGGGCCGCGATATTCTGGAAGTCACCAAAGAGATCTGTGATCTGGTCGACGGCCCGGTATCCGCCGAAGTTGTCGCCACCGAGGCCGACGACATGATCGCCGAAGGCCGCAAGCTGGCCAAGATTGCCCCCAACATCGCCGTCAAGGTTCCCTTGACCTGGGCCGGCCTGAAAACCTGCAAAACCCTCAGCGACGAAGGCCAGATGGTCAACGTGACCCTCTGCTTCTCGGCCAATCAGGCGCTGCTGGCCGCCAAAGCGGGCGCAACCTTCATCTCGCCCTTCATTGGACGTCTGGACGATATCAACCTTGATGGCATGGACCTGATCGCGGATATCCGCCAGATCTATGACAATTACGGGTTTGAGACCGAAATCCTTGCTGCCTCGATCCGCACGGTGAACCACGTGACCGACAGCGCCCGCATCGGTGCCGACGTGATTACCGCGCCTCCGGGCGTGATCAAGAAATTGGCGGATCACCCGCTGACCGACAAGGGCCTTGAAACATTCCTTGCTGACTGGGCTAAAACCGGTCAGAAAATCCTCTGATCCTTTGCGCGACCGCGCGGTGCCGACAGGCGCCGCGCCCGGCCCAACTGCCTTGGACCTGATCTTTGATCAGGACCCGGCAGGCGGGAGCTCTCTCCCCAAACACACGAAATCCGGTCACGTTGGCATTTTTCCCAAGGCAAATTCGCCAAGCCGTGTTATAACGCGGCAAAACATAAAAAACGACCGGACAGGACATGAGCAGTAACACCAAACTCAAGGACACTCTCCGCGAGGCGATTCTGGCCGAGCCTTACGCCGTGCTGGATGACAAGGACCTGATGCAGGCCCTCGTCGCCGCCAACGAGGAAGCGCGCGGAGACAACATCATCGACCTGCGCGGCATTGCCATGCAAAGGCTCGAGGCGCGACTGGACAGGCTTGAGGACACGCACAGGTCTGTTATCGCCGCAGCCTATGAAAATCTGGCAGGCACCAATCAGGTTCACCGCGCCATCCTGCGCCTTCTGGAGCCAGTGGATTTCGAGGATTTTCTCAAGGCGCTTGGCACCGAAGTCGCCGAGATATTGCGCGTTGATCGCATCACCTTGATTTTGGAAACCACCGTGGTCCAGCAAGACCCGGCAATCGAAAAGCTGGGGGGCGTTCTCACTGTCGTTGAACCCGGCTTTGTCGACAATTACCTAACCTTCGATCGCAGCGGCCCTGCCCGCGAAGTGGTCCTGCGTGAGATCATTCATCCCACGCACCGCATTTTTGGCGAACAAGCCGACCACCTGCGATCCGAGGCATGTCTAAGGCTGGATTTGGGCGAAGGCCGACTACCCGGCATGATCATCATGAGCGCCAAGGACCCAAACCATTTCTCGCCACAACTGGGCACCGATCTGCTGACCTTCTTCGCCGGTGTTTTTGAACGGTCCATGCGCAACTGGCTGTCATGAGCCTGATCTCTCCGGCCTGCCGCGACGCGTTGCAGCACTGGCTGGAGGGTCTCGTGGCGCTCTCAGGGCGTTCAGAAAACACTCAGGCCGCCTATCGCAGCGACGTGACCGAATTCCTGTCCTTCATGACCCTGCACCATAATCAGCCTCAGGGGCTGACGGCACTGGCACGTATCAGTGTGTCGGACATGCGGGCCTGGATGGCGGATCAACGCGGTTCTGGTGTCGGCGCGCGATCTCTGGCACGAAAATTGTCGGCGGTTAAAAGCTTCTACCGTTGGCTGGCCGAGCGGGAAGGCTTCGAACCGACCGCAGTCCTGTCCACCCGCGCGCCCAAATTCACCAAGAAACTCCCGCGCCCAGTCGCCGAAGACGCTGCGCGCGCCCTGATAGAAACGGTTGACCTGCAATCGACCAATGATTGGGTTTCGGCCCGCGACGTCGCCGTGGTGACATTGCTTTATGGCTGCGGGCTGCGGATATCCGAGGCGCTTTCACTAACCGGCGCAGATGCGCCCTTGCCGCAATCCCTGCGGATCGTCGGCAAAGGCAATAAGGAACGCATCGTCCCAGTCCTGCCCGCCGCCCGCGCCGCCGTTGATCGTTACCTGACGCTCTGCCCCCATCCGCGCGCCAAAGACAAGCCGCTGTTTCGTGGCGTGCGTGGCGGGGCACTGAACCCGCGCGCCATTCAGGCGGTCATGGCCAAGGCCCGCCAACAACTGGGCCTGCCCGCGACCGCAACCCCTCATGCGTTGCGCCACAGCTTCGCAACCCACCTGCTGTCAGCGGGCGGCGATCTGCGGGCAATACAGGAATTGCTGGGGCACGCCTCGTTATCGACCACACAGACCTATACGGCAGTTGACACCGCCCGGTTGATGGAAGTCTACGACCGCACGCATCCCAAAGCCTGACACAAATGCAATTTCAACAAATGGGGCGTTTTGCTTTGCATCTTCTCCACGCATCGTACATGACACGCGCATGACACTCAGATTCAAAGCTCTCTCCGTCCATCTGTTCACTGCGACCGGTGCCGTTTTCGCAATGTTGGCCATGTTGGCCGCCGTCGAAGAAAAATGGAGCCTGATGTATCTGTGGCTTGTGGTGTCCTTCATCGTCGATGGCATCGACGGCCCACTGGCACGTCACTACCACGTCAAGAAAAACGCCCCCGAGTTTGACGGCGTGCTGCTGGATTTGATCATCGACTACCTGACTTACGTATTCATCCCGGCCTTTGCCCTGTTCAAATCCGGTCTGATGGACGGCTGGACCGGCTGGTTCGCGATCATTGTCATAACCTTTGCCAGCGCCATGTATTTTGCAGATACGCGGATGAAGACCAAGGACAATTCGTTCTCCGGCTTCCCCGGCTGCTGGAACATGTTCGTCATCGTGATCTTCGCGCTCGAACCCAATTTCTGGGTCATCCTTCTCATGGTTTCGCTGCTGTCACTGGCCATGTTCCTGCCGCTCAAATTCGTACACCCCGTCAGGACCGAGCGCTGGCGCGGCGTGACCCTGCCAATGGCCTTTGCGTGGACGTTTTTTGCCGGCTGGGCCGCATGGGTAGACTTCCACCCCGAAAGCTGGGCGCACTGGGGGCTGGTCGTAACAAGTTTATATCTGGTCTCAGCAGGCATTGCGCAGCAGGTGGTCCCGCCGCGCAGAAGTCGAGACTACAAGACTTCCTGAACCTCGAATTCAGTCCCGTTATGGGTGAACACATCGCCCTGCTGAAGCCCGGTCATTGCCAAATAAATCGGGCTTTGGGTCGAAATCCCCATATAAGTCTTGCCATCGACATCAAAACGAGTGGTTGAGACACACACCACGAAACGACGGTTGTTGAATTTGACAACAGCGCCGGGTTGCACCGTATCCGTCACGCTGAAATCGGTATTTTCGATCACATCAATCTTGGCATGATGGGCATGCACCGGCGCGTCAAAAGCCGCGGCCAAATCCGCATTCTCTCGCGATGCCGCAATATCATCCTTGTCGTGCCCTTCGCGGTCGTCCAACTGCGAATCTTTCAGAAACGCGTCATAATGCGCCTGCGCAGTCGCAAGCTCCTGCGCTTCCAGCGACATCAGGCGGTCGATAATTGCCTTCTTGCGGGCAGCCGAGTCTGATTGAGCAGTCATACCATTCGGTCCTTTGAATCTCTATCTGATACAAGTTGGGCCTCAAGCACCGGGATTGCAACAGAAATCCGTCCCTTAGATCAGCAAACCGGCGGCCCGTTCATGGCGCAGCAAAGCGACCTTGGTCTCAACTCCACCTTCACCTGAGAACCCGCCAAGCCCGTTTGCCGCCAGCACACGATGACAGGGGATGATCACCGGAATCGGATTCGCACCGCAGGCTTGCCCAACCGGTTGAGGTGGTTGCCCCAACTCTTTCGCGATCTCGCCATAAGTTCTGGTCTCACCCAAGGGTATCGCAAACATCAGATCACAGACCTGCCGCTGGAACTCGGATCCCGCAATACGATAGGGCAGATCAAACCGCTCCATTCGCCCTTGATCATAAGCCTTCAGTTGCGCCGCTGCCTCCTTCAGCACTGGCGTCGCCTCGCCCGCGCTTCGCCCATTCCAAACCAGACGCGTAATCGCCCCGTCCGCCTCCTCGACCCCGAGGCATCCAAATTGAGTTTCAACAGCAATCATCGGCATAGCGAAATGCTGACAGCGTTTTGACAAAGGGCGCAACCCCAATCAGGTCGCGCCCCTTGCTTCTTCTGTTCAAAAATACTTCGGAGCGCGAGGCAGAGCCTCGCAAAATCCCGAAACTTATCCCAATGCCTCGTTACAGCGTCCGCACACGCCGTCATGCGCATGGCGCCCCACATCCGGCAGGATTTTCCAGCAGCGTTGGCACTTTTCACCCTCGGCTTTTTCAAACACCACCGCGACCCCTTCGATCTCGGGCACACGGAACGCCTCGGCCGGGGCCGGATCACCGGTGACTGTCAGGCCCGAGGTGATGCACAGATCATCCACGTCGAAAGTCGCCAGCAGGTCACGAACCTCAGTGTCTTCAACATACACAATCGGCGCGGCCTCAAGGCTGGAACCGATGACTTTCTCTTGGCGCTGAACCTCCAGCGCGGCAGTCACGGCGCGGCGGACACGGCGGATTTTGGCCATGCTGGATTCAAGATCAGCATCGCGCCAGTCGGCTGGCGTGTCAGGGAAGTCCACCAGATGAACCGAGCTGTCATCGCCCGGGAACCGCTCCAGCCAGACCTCTTCCATAGTAAAGACCAGCACCGGGGCCAACCATGTGGTCAGACGGTGGAATAGGATGTCCAGAACAGTCCGCGCAGCACGGCGGCGCAGGTTGTCGCCGTCGCAATAGAGCGCATCCTTGCGCACGTCGAAATAGAACGAGGACAGATCAACCGTGGCAAAGGTGAACACGGCGCTAAACACACCCTGGAAATCGAACGCGGCATAGCCTTTGCGCACCTGTTCATCCAGATCGGCCAGACGGCTCAGCACCCAACGCTCCAGACGCGGCATATCCTCGGGCGCGACCCGGTCGGCTTCGGTGAAATCCACCAGCGATCCCAGCATAAAGCGCATCGTGTTGCGCAGACGGCGATAGCTGTCGGCGGTGCCTTTCAGGATCTCCGGCCCGATCCGCTGGTCGGCGGTATAGTCAGTCTGGGCCACCCACAGACGCAGGATATCGGCACCGTATTGCTTGATGACCTCCTCCGGCACGATGGTATTGCCCAGTGATTTGGACATCTTGTTGCCTTTGGCATCCAGCGTAAAGCCATGGGTCACCACGTTCCGGTAGGGCGCGCGGCCCTTGGTGCCGCAAGCCTGCAGCATGGACGAATGGAACCACCCGCGGTGTTGGTCGGTGCCTTCCATATAAACGTCAGCAATGCCGTCCCCGGTCCCGTCCTCACGATCGCGCAGAACGAAAGCGTGGGTCGAGCCACTATCGAACCACACGTCCAGCACGTCAAACACCTGATCATAGTCGTCGGGGTTGGCGATGCCGTCCAGCATCTGTTCCTTGAACCCGTCGGTATACCAAATATCCGCGCCATTTTCCTCGAACGCCGCTTTGATGCGCGCGTTCAGATCAGCATTGCGCAGCAGGTAATCCGCGTCGGTGGGCAGAGCGCCCTTCTTTGTGAAACACGTCAGCGGCACACCCCAGGCGCGCTGGCGGGACAGAACCCAATCCGGGCGCGCCTCGATCATCGAATACAGACGGTTGCGACCAGTCTGCGGCGTCCACTTCACCAGTTCGTCGATGGAGCGCAGGGCGCGTTCACGGATGGTATCCCCCATCTCGCCCATGCCGTCGTCCAGTTTGCGGTCGACGGATGCAAACCACTGCGGCGTGTTTCGATAGATGATCGGAGCTTTCGAGCGCCACGAATGCGGATAGCTGTGCTTGATCTTGCCCCGCGCCAGCAGCCCTCCGACCTCGACCAGCTTGTCGATGACCGCTTTGTTCGCGTCACCCTCACCGCCCTTGCGAGACAGGATGTATTTGCCACCAAAGAACGGCAGGTCAGCACGGAAAGAGCCGTCGTCCATAACGTTATAAGTGATGACCTGCTCAAGCATGCCCAGATCGCGATAAAGCTCGAACTCCTCCATCCCATGCGACGGCGCACAGTGGACGAAACCGGTCCCTTCGGTATCGGTCACGAACTCAGCCGCGCGGAAATCGCGGATGTCGTCCCATTCGCCATTGCCGCCCTCCGCCCCGGCCAACGGGTGCGTCAGTTGCACGCCTGCCAGCTCATCCGTAGTCACATCGCGGACGCGAGTCCACTGGTCGTCGTTCAGACGCGCACGGCCCAGCACATTGGCGGCCAGGTTGTCGGCCAGCAGGAACTTGTCGCCCACAGCGGCCCAGCATTCCTCAGGCGCGCCGGTGACTTCGTAGAGGCCGTATGAGATGTCCTTGCCATAGACGACCGCCTTGTTCGACGGCATGGTCCAAGGGGTCGTGGTCCAGATCACGACAAACGCATCATCCAGATCGCCCGCATTCACGACCTTGAACTTCACCCAGATGGTGAAGCTTTCCTTGTCGTGATACTCGACCTCGGCCTCGGCCAAGGCAGTTTTCTCGATGGGCGACCACATCACGGGCTTGGACCCCTGATAGAGCGTGCCGTTCATCAGGAACTTCATGAACTCATCGGCGATCACGGCCTCGGCGTGATAGTCCATAGTGATATAGGGATCGGCCCAGTTGCCGGTGATGCCAAGACGCTTGAACTCGTCCCGCTGGATGTCGATCCAGCCCTCGGCGAACTTGCGGCATTCCTGACGGAAATCGACGACGTTCACCTCGTCCTTGTTCTTGCCCTTCTTGCGGTATTGTTCCTCGATCTTCCATTCGATGGGCAGGCCGTGGCAGTCCCAGCCGGGCACGTAACGCGCGTCGAACCCCATCATCTGATGGGACCGCACGATCATGTCCTTGATGGTCTTGTTCAGCGCGTGACCGATATGCAGGTGGCCGTTCGCATAGGGGGGGCCGTCGTGCAGGGTAAAGGGCGTGCGGCCCTGTTTTTCACGCAGGCGGTCGTAAACGCCGATCTTTTCCCAACGCTCCAACCATGCGGGTTCGCGCTTGGGTAGGCCCGCGCGCATGGGGAAATCGGTTTTGGGCAGGTTCAGCGTTTCTTTGTAATCAGGTGTTTCGGCGCACATTGGGGGCGTCCTTTGGATCATCTGGTCGTCGTATGGATCGAAGCGGTCGGTGCGAGGTCTCAAACACCTTTGCCCGGCGTCTCAGGATATCAGAGCGCCGGGGATATAATTCGAATAATGATGGCCATCCGGTCATACATGGCCGCGCTTATAGGACGCCCGCTTCGGATGGTCCAGAGGTTCCGCCCCCTGCGGCGAATGGCGCGGGTTCCATTGCCCGTCGATACACAAGCCCCCGTTATGGGTGGAACAACGACCCCACCAGATACGCGATCAACGCGGCTGCACCACCAATCAGCAGCGTTTCCATCCCTGACCGCCACCAAGGGGCCAGCGACCATCGGCTTTTCAACGCGCCTATCGCAAAGAACACACCCATCGTCATCCAGACAGACACCGTGAACGCGTTCTCGACCGACAGTAAAAACGGCAAGAGCGGAATCATCCCTGCAACCAAAAAGGCCATGAACGTGGCCATCGCAGCCTTGAACGGGTTTGGATCAACAGTTCCGAGGCCATATTCGCCCTCGATCATTAGGTTTATCCAGTTTTCGTGGTTGTCCGTGATCGCATCGGTCGCCTCGTCCAGCACGCGCCCGGACAAGCCTTTCTGGGCAAGAATTTCGCGGACCTCGCGACGTTCTCCATCGGGATAAAGGTCAATATGACGTTCTTCGATGGCCCGAATACGGCGGATGTTGTCCAGTTCGGCCTTGGTACCCGAATAATTGCCTGCTGCCATTGAAAAACCGTCGGCCAGAACATTAGCCAATCCCAGAACAACAATGACAAACGGTGACAAACCCGCCCCAGCCACGCCGGCAATGATCGCAAATGTCGTGACCGAACCGTCAATACCGCCATAGACAACATCACGCAGCACGCCGCGGCCCGGAGGGGCATTGATCCTCTCGGAAATTTCCTGCTGGCTGTGTCCGTGCTCGGTCATGGCTGGCTCCGGCGCTTTAATGCGGACCAGCAGACAGGAAATCTTTGCGTTAGGTCAAGTCTTGGTGAACAAACCTGTCAAAGCCCGCTTGATCATCGTGCGCGTCGACGGTTTATGACGGTCCGAGAACGGCAAAGGACGACAGACATCCATTGCGGCCACACCGACGCGGGCGCTCAGGGCTCCGTTCACCAACCCTTCGCCAAATCGGCGGGACAGTTTGCTAAGGACCGAGCCACCCAAAACCGGCTCTAGCAGATCGTCGCCAACCGCCACGGCGCCAGTGGCCACCAAATGCACGAATACGGCACGCGTCAGCCGCCACCCCCCCAGAAACCCGGAACGTCCGCCATAGATTTCAGCAATGCGCCGGATCATCCTAAGCGACGCTGCCAGCGCCGTCACAACGTCCGCCAAAGCCAGCGGGACCAGAGCCGTCACGGTTGCGACCTGACGCGCTGCGGCTTCGACCTCGCGGCTGGCGGCCGCATCGAGTGGGACAAGCAATTCATCTTCGGCCAGTTCAAACAAGCCCGAGGCGTCGAATTGCTCGGCCATACGTTCGTTCAATCGGTCACGCCCCCATTTCGTATCGTCGCGGCCTTTGTAGAAATTGATCAGTTTTTGGGTAACGTCGCGGGCCTTTTTCAAGTCTTCATCGGCCAGCGCCTCGTCAGCGGCCCGGCGCAGGCCGTCAATACGAGACAACCGCCCAATCGCGGCCAACTCGCGCAGGGCAATAAGCAGCGCGACCAGAGCCAGCGCGCCAAACAGACCGGTTACGATCCATCCCAGAACAGGCGCGCGTAGCACCAGTGAAGTGACAAAATCCCACGCGGCTATGGAAACGACGGCACCAACTGCTGCCGTTGCCAGCCCCCAAAACCACCGGGACAAGACCGAGGGCTTTCTGGCCGCCAACCTGACCGCCGTTTGCATGGCCTGCCCTTGCACTGGCGCGACATCCGGCACCGGCGGCGCAGCGGACACGTCAACCGAGGGCTCTTCGGCATCGAGATCGAAAACAACGGGACCTTTAGCCATCAGCAGCCTCGCTTCGCTTCCAGACGTATTTGATGTCCGGCAGGTGTTCGTCGTTGTCCGCTCCGTCGCTTCGGGCGACTTCGGCAAATCCGTTGCGTTCATAAAATTGGCAGGCCCGGCGGTTTGACTGAAATGCGAACAGGGACAGTTCTGACCGCATGGACTTGGCATGGTCCAGCAGGCGCTGCCCGATGCCGCATCCACGGGCCTTGGGCGCCAGATACAGGGAATGAACTTCGCATTGGTTCAAAGCCAGAAAACCCACGACGCTGTCATCGGTTTCCGCCACAGTCACCCAGTCCTGATCAATCATCCGACCGCAAAAGGCTATGGTCTCGGCGCGCGAGTGCAGTTCCGGCATCCAGTCATGCTCGCGTGCGAAACCGTGCAGGATTTCACCGGTCGCCCCGGCGTCTGTGCTACGGGCCGGACGAAGGATCACGGTCATATTCGGTCTCCTATCAGAAACTGCGCCGCCCGGTCCAACCTGATATGGGGTGGGCCGTCGCCCGGCCGCAATGTCAGTTGGGCAGGCTCAAACGCCATGAAACCATAATCGGCCTCCAGCCATGCGCCTGCCCCGTCGCGGGCCGGCCCCAACAGGCGGGCAGGGTCTTCGGGCAACTCACCAGGATAGAAAGCCGCGTGCTTGCCATCAGGCAGAGTACCGCGCACGCAAGGAAGGTCTGCCCCCTGATGGGACCGGATTTCTTCGGTTGTCGCGCGCAGCGCCGCCAGTGACAAGGCCGCCGTTTGCGCTCCGGCAAAGTTCGCCCGGTCGCGGGCGTCACGCGTTAAGGCCTCCATGATGTTGGTCAGGCGGGGGTGCTGCAGATGATGCAGGTGATCGGCCTTGGTCGCCGCAAAAAGGATACGCTCGACCCGTTTTCCCAAAAGCAGTTGGCTCAACCACGCATTGCGGCCCGATCGGAAGGCCGACAGGATATCGGCCATGGCACGGCGCATGTCTTCGACCGCCTGCGGCCCCTTGTGGATAGCGCCCAGCGCGTCGACCAACACAACCTGTCGGTCAATTCGGGAAAAATGGTCGCGAAAGAACGGCTTCACGACCTGAGATTTATAGGCCGCGTACCGGCGCGCCATCTCGTGATGTAGGCTGCGCCGATGGGGTTTTCCCTCGACCGGCACGGGCGCAAAGGTCAGAACCGGAGAGCCCGACAAATCACCGGGCAACAGGAACCGCCCGGGCGTGCAGTCATAGTATCCTGCATCCCGCGCCGCGTTCAGGTAATCTGAAAACGCTTTGGCCAACGACTGCGCGGTGGATTCGTCATGATCCGCTCTGGGCTCTGCGGCCTTGGCCAACGTCAGAAACGCGTCAGCCTCGGCGCGCCCTGCTATGCGGTTCAATGTCTCGGTCGACCACTCCTCGTAAGACTTGTCCAACAGGGCCAAGTCCAAAAGCCACTCGCCCGGATAATCCACGATATCCAGATGAACCGTCCGCGGCCCTTGCAACCCCGACAGCAAACCAGCGGGACGCACTTTGAACGACAAGCGCAGTTCCGACACGGCGCGGGTGCTGTCCGGCCAATGAGGTCGCGGTCCGGTCAGGGCCGCCAGATGGTTTTCATAGTCGAACCGGGGCACCGTGTCGTCGGGCTGCGGTTGAAGATAGGCGGCGTTAATCCGCCCCTCACGCTGGGCCACAAGACCAGTCATGCGGCCACGGTCCTGCAAATTGGCGACAAGCGAGGTGATAAACACCGTTTTTCCAGATCGCGCCAGTCCTGTAACGCCCAGACGGATGACCGGCTCGAACAGGGCTTCGGACACGCTGTCGCCGACAGTTTCAAACCCGCGCACCAGACTGTCTGACAGGGAAGAGATGACCAAATTGTCGCCCCGCTGTTTTCGTTTCTTTCAAAATAGGCAGCGAGGACCCGACATACCAGCGCTTTCCAACCCTTGCCCGTTGCGTTGCAGGACGTTACCAGCAGCCCATGCCAAGATACGCACTGAAAGTCGAATACCAAGGAGAGCCGTTCGCCGGGTGGCAACGGCAGAAAGAGTTGCCTTCCGTTCAGGGGGCGATCGAACAGGCGTTGTCGCGTATCCAGCCCGGCGCGCATACGATTGCTGCAGCCGGTCGAACGGATGCCGGGGTGCACGCGCTGGGACAGGTTGCCCATTGCGACATGGCTAAGGAATGGGATCCGTTCCGCCTGTCAGAGGCGTTGAATTATCACTTGAAACCGCAGCCTGTAGCGATCGTGAAAGCCGCACATGTCGAGGATGACTGGCACGCCCGGTTTTCCGCGGTGGAGCGGCAGTACCTGTTCCGCATTCTGATGCGCCGCGCGCCCGCAACCCACGACGCGGGGCAGGTCTGGCAGATCAACCACATGCTGGATGTGGACGCCATGCAAGCAGGCGCAGACATGCTGATCGGCCGACATGACTTTACGACGTTTCGATCCTCGATCTGTCAGGCTGCCAGCCCGGTCAAAACTCTGGACGAATTGCGCGTTGAACAGGTTCAGGGTTTTTCCGGCCCCGAAATCCACTTTCACGTCCGAGCCCGGTCTTTCCTGCACAATCAGGTGCGCAGCTTTGTCGGCACGCTGGAACGTGTTGGCGCGGGCGCTTGGACGCCCGAAGATGTGCGTGCCGCGCTGCTAGCGGCTGACCGTGCGGCTTGTGGCCCGGTATGCCCTCCGCAAGGGCTCTATCTGGCGCAGGTCGGTTATCCCCAGCCAGTTTTTTGATACGGTCAGATAGCGCGCAGCAACAGCCCGCTGGCAATCACGGCAATCATCAGCCCAGCAACCAGTTCGATGGTCGGGGCCAGCACTTGTGCGAACCGCGTTGCCGAGGCCGAGGCCAGCAAACCACCGCGTAGCCCGAAAGAAGTCCAACCGACCAGAGTTGTGACCATCGCCGTTCCCAGTGCCATTGCAAACGCACCTGCAACCCCCACCATCGCGATGCCCATCTGCCACGTCAGGATCAGCACAAACAACGCGCCAGTGCAGGGGCGCGCCGCGATACCCGCGATTAGAATCAACGCCTCGCGCAGGCTGCCGACATTGGCAACCTCCTCGGCGGTGGGGCCGTGGCGGTGGCCACAATCCGAACAGACTTCGCCTTCATGGTGATGATGGTCGTGATGATGGTGATCGTGATGGGCTGTTTGGGACTTGTGCCGCCTTGCAAAGCTCCGCAAGGCTCGGAAAACCAGCCACAGCCCGATTGCTGCAATGGCGCCATAGCTTATAGGTGCCATGACCTGTTCGGTCGTCCCCACAAGGCTTTCCCGTGACATCTGGAACACCAGAACACCCGCATAGACAAGCACGATCGCGGTTACAGCCTGCCCCAAGCTCGACAAAACGCTGATTGCCGACAAGCGCCAGAACGCAACGCGGCGCCCCAAGCCGTACCCCCCGATCAACACCTTGCCATGCCCCGGACCAATGGCATGGAAAAACCCATAGGCGAAACAAACGGTTAGCAATGTCGCAACCGCCTCGGGCTGCTCGGCTCGGGCGGCCCTTAAAGAGCGAGCGATCTGGTTCTGGAAAGCGCGCTGTTCGCCAGCCGCCCAAGCCGCAAGCTGATCGAAGCCTCCGCTGCCCCAGAACCAAAGCAGCAACCCAATGGCCAGAGCGACCGGTACAATCAGGTATTTGGACATGAAATACGGATCTCGGTCGCAAAGTTTTCGCCGACAAGCGGGATATCGTTTTCCTCAAGGTCATAGTCGGCGTCCAATGTGCGCAAGAACGCCTGCATCTGGGCCAACTGCCCGTCAATATCCGGCTCGATCCGGTCAATCTGGCATGAATGCGGCCCGGAAACGGTAACGGGTCGCGTTACTTCGTATGCGGTGTAATAGGTTTCATCAAAAGCTTTGGCCGTCAGGTTCGCCGCCGGTGCCGCCGCATCCTCGACCGCCCTCAGATGAGTTGTGACGATGCGACCATCCTCAGTCCTGGCAGACGCCTCTGCCGGGCCAGACAGGGCAACTGGCTTCCCATCCGCCCAAACCAAAAGATCGCCGTTGTATCCTTCGACCCATTGCGCATCAAACCCTGCAAGAAAACCTTCTTCTGCTGGGGTCAGTATGCCGTCCGCGTCCTGATCCAGCTTCATGTCTTCAAGGATCAGAAGCGAATAGAATTCATCATAGGCCCATGTGACGCGGACATGTGTCAGGTTTCCGGTTTCATCCACGATGAACTCTAACCCCGTGTCGATAAAGACATGAGGGTGAGTCAGGGCCGGAATCGGGGCACAACAGGCCAAAAGGGTCAAAAACCAACGCATATGCGAAAGATAGGATGACCATCTGCGCCCGGCAATACGTTTCGTAGCATGAGCGCGGTTTTCGGCCATCAATCAGGGCTGCGGGAACAGAACCAGCGTCTGCAACGCCGCACCGATCGGACCTTCGGTGTCATAAAGCACCGCCTGAGACAGGCCGATTCCAGACGGCTGCCAGTGGCAAATTGAATCGGACGCCAGCCAATCTGATACCGGTTCGCGGTGAATTTGCACGGTCAGGTCCGTGTTCATAAACCCCATTTCGGTCGTGGGTGCATTCCATGATAAGCCGTTGGCGCAATCGGCCAAAGGACACAGCGCCTGAATCGGCGACTGGACCTCATCAGACAACAAGGACGGCGCGCGCATCCAAATCGCCTTGGGCCCGGGTCCAAAACTGACGCCCTTGGGATACAGAATCTCGGTGTGGTTGGCAAAGCCGCCAAGGTTGTGACGTGTCTCGCCTATCGGGAAAGGGCCGATTACCGCACCTTCAAATTGGGGCGAAGGTACAGCTACATTTGGGACAGGCCCGAGATTTCGACGAACCAGATGCATGGTCGTTGCAGTGGCACAAAGCGTATCGTCCAAATCATGCACGGTGACCCGGGTCGTTGCCATCGTCTTGGTATGGCGCGTGGTTTCCGCCGCCACGCGCAACCCCGCCAAGGGCATCGGGCGCAGCATGTCGATGGTCAAGCGGGTCAGCATCTTTTCCGGGCCGACTTCGGTTTCAGCGGCCCGCGCAACAAGACCCGTGACTGGCCCGGCATGACAATGATCTGGCGACCAGGGACCGCGCGCGGCTTCGTTGCCGACAAATGCCCCATCTGAACGAATGTGAAAAAACGACTGCTGGTTCAGATCAGGGTTGCCGCTCATGTTCTTGTCTATACCTTTTCCCCAAAAACAATTCTCCGGCCGGTCCGGGCGGCCTGACATCTGTGTATCGCATACGGCCCACCAGCCAAGCACTGAGTTTGCACAAAGTGCGAAGAAAATTTCTGCTCAAACCCCGAGACCAGTCTTTACGTTCCCGAAGAGAATGAATTAGCTGCCAGTACAATGTCCGGTTGGTGGTCAGAACGTCACCAGACCTGGAATGAAAACTACGGAGCGCAAAATGGCCTTGCTGATCGAAACAGGACTTTCCGACTGGATGAGTGATGGCGACATAGTTCGTGAAATTAAGCGCTTGCGCCCCGGTATGGACGTCAGGACGCCAGACACCATCGGCGACCCCGCCGATGTAACGATGATTGCCGTCGTCGGCTTGAACGATACACACCCAACGCAACTTCCCAATCTGAAACTGGTTCAGAAACTGGGTGCGGGGGTTGAGACGATTATCAGCAATCCCAACCTACCTGACCACGTTCGGGTGGCGCGCCTGAAACCGGATGCCCCGGCACAAGGCATTGCCGAGTGGTTCGTGACCTACATCCTGCATCACCAGAGAAACGTTTCTTTCCACGAGACAGCCCAGCGCAAGGCGGAGTGGCTGCCCAAGGCACCGGGCTATACTCCCGAGAAAACTGTCGGGGTTCTGGGTTTGGGACATATCGGTGCACGCAGCGCCCTGATGCTGCGTGCGATTGGGTTCAACGTCATGGGCTGGAGCCGATCACCCAAACAACTTGACGGGGTGACTTGCGTGCACGGGGACGCAGCCTTGCCCGACCTATTGGGCCAATGCGACCATGTCTGCGCGATCCTGCCGTCGACCCCGCAGACCATCGGATTGTTCGATGCCGAAATGCTGGCGGCCATGAAGCCGGGCAGTCAACTGCTGAATGCTGGACGTGGGGATCTGATAGACGAAACAGCGTTGATCTCGGCTTTGGACAAGGGCACATTGGGGCACGCTGTTCTTGATGTCACGTCCACTGAACCGCTGCCATCGCAAAGCCCTCTCTGGGCTCACCCGAACGTGATGATCACCCCGCATGTTTCGGGTTGGCATCTGGGCGAGGCCCTTGGGGATGTGGCCGAGAATTTTCAGCGTCTGACCGACGGAAAACCCCTGCTGCACGAAGTGGACCGCGCGCGGGGGTATTGATCGTTGGTCAAGGTGTCAGAATCCAGGCACCACCGGCGTCCTGACATCTGCGAGTTCTGACCTCGCGCACCTGCTCGGTGCCTTCAGGCTGGATCAAGTGTTGGAAATGCACACAATTGTCCCGCACATCGCGCACACGAATTGTTCCTTTTGACCCCGAATCCTGACTGGTCCAATTGCGTTCCGTACCGACCGGAGGCGCGCCATTTTCCAGCATCGAATCCGCTGTCGCGTTCACCACGTTGAAGTCTGCTGGGCTTAGCCCCATTTCAGCAATGATTCTCGACAAAGGCTTGGCGTGACTACCCGTTCCAAAACCCACCATAGCTGCAAAAACAAATGCCGTGACCGCCAGAGGTTTCATGAACACCTCGCCTTTCAAAAATGACTTCGTCATTCAGACTATACCGCCTGCAATGGGCGGCCAAGTCCCCTTGCGACCTTCAAATAAATCCGAACAAACCTATCGCGACTCTGCCGCTAGAGGCGAAAGTGCAATCCCAGCATAGTGCCCGAAACACGAGTTAGAGGCACGAAATGGCACAGCCAACATACTATGCGCCAACCGGGGGTCACCCGGGGCAGGATCAGCTTTTGACTGACCGCGCCATGTTCACCGACGCATATGCCGTGATCCCCAAGGGCACGATGCGGGATATCGTAACCAGCAATTTGCCGTTCTGGGAAAACACCCGCCTTTGGGTCCTGTCCCGCCCCCTGAGCGGATTTGCCGAGACGTTCTCTCAGTACATCATGGAGGTTCAGCCCGGCGGCGGCAGCGACCAGCCCGAGACAGACGCAAACGCACAAGGAGTTCTGTTCGTGGTCGAAGGGGCCGTGACGTTGACCTTGGACGGGGCTGTCCACGTCCTTGAAACCGGAGGATACGCTTATATTCCGGCCGGATCGGACTGGACCCTGCACAATCGCGCCGATGAAACCGCGCGTTTTCACTGGGTTCGCAAAGCCTATGAAGCGGTCCCCGGCCTGCCAGCCCCCGACCCGATCATCACGAACGAGCGCAACGTCGCGCCGATCCCCATGCCCGGAACCGACGGGCGCTGGGCGACCACCCGGTTCGCGGACCCTCAGGACTTGCGCCATGACATGCACGTCAACATCGTGACGTTCGAACCCGGCGGCGTCATCCCGTTTGCCGAAACACACGTCATGGAACATGGCCTGTATGTATTAGAAGGCAAAGCCGTCTATCGGTTGAATCAGGACTGGGTTGAGGTCGAGGCGGGCGACTATATGTGGCTGCGCGCGTTCTGCCCTCAGGCCTGTTACGCCGGTGGGCCGGGCAGATTTCGCTATCTGCTTTACAAGGACGTAAACCGGCACATGCCGCTGTCGTTAACCAAGCGTTGACGGCAAATCGGCTTTTTCCCGCGCAGGGCTTCACAGAAGCGCTTGAATCTGGTGAAATAACACCTGTTTTTAGCACTGGAGATTGTTCAATGGTACTGCGCGGATCAATGCTGGCACTGGCGGCAACAGTTGGCCTGACTGCTTTTCAGGCAACCCCTGTTGTAGCCAAGGAAGAAACCAAACAGGTTTTCGTCATGAGCCGCACTTGGGCGGTGACGCAGGTGTCGGATGCGCCGGTCGTGTACCGCGCGACGCGGGACAACAACAATCTGAATCCCTTTGGCCCGCCGCCGCGCCTGCGGACGCTTCAGGCCGCAACCGCGATTCAGCAGGCCACGGGATGCAGACCAATTGTTGGCAGTATGTATCAAAACATCTCTGGGCAGTTCTTCTCGCAAGTTAGCTGCAACTGACCCCGGCACCAAACGGGCATTGAGGTCAGCGCAACGCGCTGCCATAGCTTGCGCATGAAACTCGCGATTAACGGATTCGGTCGGATCGGCCGCACGATCCTGCGGCAGCTTCTGGCACAGCCGCAGGACAACGACGTTGAGCTGGTGCTGATCAACGATATCGCACCGCTTGAGACCTGCGCTTATCTGTTCAAATACGACAGCACGTTTGGCCCCTACACCGGCACGGTCGCGCAAGGTGACGCGGAACTGGTGGTAGACGGGCGCGCAATCCCGGTCACGCATAGTTCGGACTTGTCGCAGGTGGACTTGACCGGCGTTGATGTCCTGATGGACTGCACCGGTGTTGCCAGAACGTCGGATGTGGCCAGCCAGGGTCTGACTGCTGGGGCCATCAAGGTGCTGATCTCTGGCCCGTCCCCCGCAACCGAAATCACGATTGTTCTGGGCGCGAACGAAGATCAACTGGGCGCCGCGCGGATTGTTTCAAATGCATCCTGCACGACCAACGGGCTTGCGCCCTTGGTCAAGGTTCTGGATCAAATCGGGGGCGTGGCCTCGGCGCATATGACCACCATCCACTGCTATACCAACAGCCAGCCGATGGTCGACGCGCCGCGCGGTGATCTGGCCCGTTCTCGCGCGGGAGCGTTGTCGATGGTGCCGACCACCACAAGTGCCACGCATCTGATTGATGAGGTTCTGCCCCACCTCGCAGGTCGCATTTCCGGGGCCGCTGTTCGGGTTCCGACAGCCAGTGTTTCAGCGGTTGATCTGGTTGTGACACTGGAACGAGGTATGACACCCAAGGCGTTCGATAAGGAATTGCGCGCGGCAGTGTCGTCCTCGCCAGTATTGGGCTGGACGGACGAGCCGTTAGTCTCGTCCGACCTGCGCACGCGCCCCGAGTCTCTGGTTATCGCAGGCCCCGAAACACGCCAGATCGGTGAGTGTCAGGTTCGCGTTTTCGGATGGTATGACAACGAATGGGGATTTTCAGCCCGGATGCTGGACGTGGCGCGGTTAATGGCCCGAGGGTAAGCGGACCGCAGAACACTGCAATCCGCCTTCTTTTGGCTATTCGCCCGGCAGGCTGCCCGATCCATGCCCGGACATTCCGCCCGAGACTTCTTCGGTCGCCTCATCTGCCAGTTCGTGCGGCAGGATCAGGTTTAAAACGATAGCGATCAGTGCTGCAGGCAACAGGCCGCTTTTCATCAGTATGCCTAGCGTGTCAGGCAGGTGCTGAACCGCATTGGGCTCGAGCTGTAAGCCAAACCCGATCGACAGCGAGATTGCAAAGATCACCATGTTGCGCCGGTTCCAATCCACATCTGACAGCATCGAAACACCGGCTGCGACGACCATCCCGAACATCACAATCACACCACCACCCAGCACTTCGATGGGAACGGTACGGATGATCGCCCCGACCTTGGGAACAAGACCGCACAGGATCAGGAACAGCGCGCCAATCGTAACCACGTTGCGGCTCATCACACCGGTCATGGCGATCAGCCCGACATTCTGGCTGAAGGAGGTATTTGGCAAGCCACCAAACACACCAGCCAAGGCTGACCCGAAACCGTCCGCATAGGTGGCCCCGGCGATTTCCTTGTCAGTGGCTTCGCGCCCTGCCCCACCCTTGGTGACACCGGACACATCGCCCACGGTTTCAATTGCCGACACAAAGGCCATCAGGCAGAAACCGATGATCGCCGCGAACGAGAACTCGAACCCGTATTTAAACGGCACCGGCAGCGCAAAGGATGCCGCGCGATCCCAACTTGTGCCAATTGCTTCGAACGTGACCATTCCAACCATCAGGGCGTACCCATAGCCAGCAACTAGGCCAATCAAAACAGCCGAGACAGAGAGCATCCCGCGCGTGAAAAACTTTAGCGCCAGCGTGACGATGATCACGACCAGAGCCGCCGACCAGTTCAGGGCCGACCCATATTCAGGCGTCCCAATGGCCGGAACACCTCCTGCGGCGTATTGAATGCCGACCTTGACCAATGCCAAACCGATCATGGTGACCACCAGCCCGGTCACCAGAGGCGGCAGCGCAAAGCGGATTTTTCCGATCACAGTCCCCAGCAAAGCATGGAACAAACCGCCGACGATCACCCCGCCGAACAAGGCCGCTAAACCATCGACGCCTTTACCCGCGACCAGCGGAATCATGATGGGCAGAAAGGCAAAACTGGTGCCTTGCACGATGGGCAAAGCGGCACCGACCGGCCCGAGCGTTACTGTCTGCAGCAGCGTCGCGACGCCGGCAAACAGCATCGACATCTGGATCAAGTACAGCAACTCAGGAAAGTCCGGTGAGTTGGACCCAAATCCGAACCCAGCCGCCCCTGCCACGATGATCGCGGGCGTGACGTTGGATACGAACATCGCCAAGACGTGCTGGATGCCCAGCGGAACCGCCTTATGCAAAGCCGGAGTATAGTTCGGGTCCCGAAGCTGTTCGGGGGTCCCTATGGAAGTGTCAGCCATGAGTTACTGTCCTCTCTGTCAGGTTCACGGGGGTCTTGCCGCTTATCCTGCGGCTTCAACGGTCACGACACGACTTCGTAGGGTGTGTCGAACCAAAATTCCTCAAGGTTGGTGCCTGTGCCGATCCGATCAACAACCGCGAACAGGCCGGGGCCGTGCAGTGGCGTCAGAACGCCATGCCATGTGCCCCTGCGATAGTTCACCGCCTGCCCCGGAGTGGTAATGAACGCCACCGGCTCGCCCGGCTTACCGTTCTCGTCCAGGGCAACGATGACCAGAAAAGGCTGATGGGTCATGGGGATAAAGGCTTGGCTGCCATCCGGATGCCGCTCTACCATATCAAGCTGATATGGCAGGGCACGCGGGTTGGCGTTAAACAGGCTGATCCCTGCACGGCCATCCGAAAAATCCATCTCAGCACGGTCATGGAACCGGCCGCATTGACCCTGATTGATGATCTTGTCCGGGTCGCCTGCGACTTCGATCACATCCCCAAAAGGCGCGAACGCGGCGTGCGTCAGAGGGGTTGCCGCGATCCGCTTCATGAAGGCAGCACGTCTTGCAACCGGAACTCGGCAATACGTTCAACCTGACGACAGGCTTCGGCAAACTCCGTGTCTCGGTCCTGTTCAATCCGGCGTTGGAATGCGTCCAGAATCGAAGCCTTGTTGTTATCACGCACCGCAATGATGAAGGGAAATCCGAATTTCTGCGTATAGCGCGTGTTCAGATCCGTAAAAGCGTCGCGCTCAGCATCCGTTAGCGCGTCCAATCCGGCTGATGCCTGCTCGGACGTACTTTCCTGCGTCAATCGCTTGGCCTGCGCCAGCTTACCTGCGAGGTCCGGGTGCGCCGTCAGTACGCCCAGCCGCTCTTGTTCCGATGCGGATCGGAACATGCGGGCCAGCGCATTGTGCAAGCCGCCAGCCGTGTCATGGGCCGGACCCAGTTCCAGATCATAGGCACGTTCAGCGATCCAGGCAGAGTGTTCGAATATCCCGCCATAGGCTGTGACAAAGGCGTCCCGGTCCATCTCGGACGGTTTGGGCCGTGAGGCAGGGGGATGCTGTTCCGCCCAATGCGCGGCGATTTGCTGGCGGGTCGCGAACCAGACATCCGAATGCCCCTGCGCGTAGTCCAAGAACCGCTTCAGGGCCACGACCCGGCCCGGACGACCGATCAGACGGCAATGCAGGCCGATCGACAGCATCTTTGGCGAACCCGCCTCACCTTCTGCATAAAGCGCATCGAAACTGTCCTTGAGATACGCATAAAACTGATCGCCCGAGTTAAACCCCTGCGGCGTGGCAAAACGCATATCATTGCAATCCAGCGTGTAGGGGACGATCAACTGGTCCCGCCCACCAGCGTTCATCCAATAAGGCAGATCGTCAGCGTATGTGTCAGCCACGTAGGAAAAGCCGCCTTCTTCGGCGACCAACCGCACAGTGTTTTCTGAACAGCGCCCGGTGTACCACCCCACCGGGCGTTTACCGACAACCTCGGTATGAAGACGGATCGCCTCGGTAATCTGGGCGCGTTCCTCACCCTCGGGCATGTCCTTATGTTCAACCCACTTGAGGCCGTGGCTTGCGATTTCCCATCCGGCGGATTTCATCGCTGCGACCTGATCCGGAGAACGGGCCAAGGCCGTTGCGACACCGTAAACGGTGATCGGCAAGCCCTTCATCAACCGGTGCAAGCGCCAGAACCCGGCTCGCGATCCGTATTCATAGATCGACTCCATGTTCCAATGGCGCTGTCCCGGCCACTGGGCGGCTCCGACGATCTCGGACAGGAATGCCTCGGACGCGGCGTCCCCGTGCAGCACGCAGTTCTCTCCGCCCTCTTCATAATTCAGCACGATCTGAACCGCCAATTTTGCCCCACCTGGCCATTTGGCGTCTGGTGGGTTGGCTCCGTATCCGATCATGTCGCGGGGGTAACGAGGGGGCTGCATGATGTCTTCCGTCTTGTCTTTGTCACATTACCTACGCTTTACCGCAGAAACGCAGCGATGATTATCAAATCAATCCGAACGCTGTTTCCATTTCTTTCGGCATTCCCAAAGTTTCGGAATTCAAACCAGACTGTGTCAAACAAAACATGTGCGCTTTATGTGATAAGCATCAGCAAACCAATGAGACGATTAGAAATTAGGAGATTCCCGTGGCAGGTTATCTGACAACCCATGTTCTGGACACCGCGCGCGGCTGCCCGGCAGAGGGGCTGAAAATTGAGCTGTTCGAAATCACGGACGGAAATCGCCGCAAGCTGGCCGAGACCAAAACCAACGAGGACGGGCGCACAAACAGCCCGATCCTGCCGCAGGACGACTTTACAACCGGTACGTATGAACTGGTTTTCTTCGCCGGTGACTATTTGCGCGCAACCGGTCAGTCCGCAGAAGAACCGCTGTTTCTAGACGAAGTTCCCATCCGGTTCGGCATGTCCGATGCCGAAGCCCACTACCACGTGCCGCTTTTGCTGTCGCCTTATGGGTACTCAACCTATCGCGGCAGTTGAGGGCTCAAACCTCTGAATTGCGGACAACGTCCCCGATCCGGGCAATCATGAAATCCATAAACAACCGCGCCTTAGGGTCCTGATGCCTGCGGTGCGTATAAAGACACGCCATCTGGACGGAAACCGGTGGCGTGTCTGTGGCGACGGGGACGAGACGCCCCGCCTTCAGGTGGTCCGTCACCTCAAAAACGGGCTTCATCGCGATACCTTGCCCTGACAAGGCCCAGTCCGTCAGAACGTCCCCATCATCACATTCAAACCGACCGGTCACCGCAAAGCGTTTGGCCCCCTCGGGTGTTTCCAGTTGCCACTGAAATTCAGCAGCACCCGGAAACCGCAAGTTCAGGCATTCGTGCTTTTCCGAAATCAGGTCCGATCCGGTTTTGGGCATGCCCCGACGTTTTATGTATTCCGGGGCAGCACACAGGACGCGCTGACAATCCGCGATCTTTCGGATGCGCAAAGTGCTGTCTTCTGGCTGACCTATGAAAAACGCTAAATCCAACCCTTCAGTCGTCAGGTCAACGGACCGGTCCGTCAGGCGCAGCCGAACGTCGATCTCGGGGTATGCTGCAAGAAAATCAGGCACATGCGGGGCAAGCAGCCTGCGCCCTACACCCAGCGGTGCCGCGACGAACAACGACCCGCGCGGCGCTTCGGTCAGGTGAACCACTTGCGCCTCAGCCTCGTCAACCGCATCTAGAACCGCTACCGCGCCGGGATAAAATGCCCGCCCCTGCTCAGTCGGGCTGAGGTTGCGCGTCGTGCGTTGGAACAGGCGGACACCCAGATGATCCTCAAGCTGGGAAATCCGCGCCGAGGTGACCGCAGGCGAAATGCGCAGGTCGCGCCCTGCGGCGGACATGCTACCCAAATCATAGACCCTGACGAAGGTTCGGATATTGTCGAGATAGGACATCTTATCGTTTTTTTTGATACAGTTTGACAATATACGGGAATACCGAAGAAAACCGCGTTTGCCTAGTGTGGCGGCAACCAATCGGAGAGACCTCTCATGTTCGAATTCGCCGTGTTCTGGGACTGGATGGCATTTGCCGTGCGCTGGCTGCACGTAATCACCGCAATCGCCTGGATCGGATCATCCTTTTATTTCATCGCGCTGGACCTTGGCCTGAACCGCAATATCCCCGGACCTGCAGATGGTGAGGAATGGCAGGTCCATGGCGGTGGTTTCTACCACATTCAAAAATACCTGGTCGCGCCCGAACGGATGCCGGACCACCTGACCTGGTTCAAATGGGAAAGCTACGCGACCTGGCTCAGCGGTGCCGGATTGCTAATGATCGTCTACTGGGTCGGCGGAGAGCTGTATCTGATCGACGCGGAAAAGGCGGATCTCGCCTTATGGCAGGGTATTGCGATTTCGGCAGCTTCCCTGACCGTCGGCTGGCTGATCTACGATTTTCTCTGCAAGTCAGGCCTGGGCGAGCGTCCAACGCTGCTGATGGTGCTTCTGTTCGTCCTGCTTGTGGCGATGGGCTGGGGGTACAATCAGATTTTCACTGGTCGGGCGATGATGCTGCATCTGGGCGCGTTCACGGCGACGATCATGACCGCCAATGTGTTTTTCATCATCATGCCGAACCAGCGCATCGTGGTGGATGACCTGAAGAACGGCCGCACTCCGGACCCGAAATACGGAAAAATCGCAAAGCTGCGCTCGACCCACAACAACTATCTGACGCTGCCTGTCGTATTCCTGATGCTGTCGAACCACTACCCGCTGGCCTTTGCGACGGAATACAATTGGATCATCGCTGCACTTGTCTTCTTGATGGGCGTCACGATCCGCCATTACTTCAATACACGCCACGCACGCGCGGGTGATCCCACATGGACATGGCTGATCACAGCCTTGCTGTTCATCGCGATCATGTGGCTGTCCACGGCACCAATGTATAAACCGCTAGAAGAGGCAGAGGCGCAGCCCCTTACGCCGTATGAGCAGAAGTTTGCAGCCGCCGAAGGGTTTGAAGAGGCCCATGATGTCGTCTTGGGTCGATGCTCGATGTGTCACGCCCGCGAACCCGTGTGGGAGGGCATCCAATGGGCCCCTAAGGGCGTGCTGCTGGAAACCGAAGGTGACATTGCCCGAAACGCAAAACAGATATACCTGCAATCGGGTGTCAGCCACGCCATGCCCCCGGCCAATGTGACCTATATGGAACCAGAAGATCGCGAAGCTATCATCCGTTGGTTCCGCAACGTGGGATCATAAGCCCGAGACTGGTCGACCACACAAATGCGAATTCGGCAGGTCCGGCCAAAAATTCTCTTCCCTGCGCGAAAATTGATGCTCTAACATGGCTTTAACGAACCGTCGCGTTGCACAAGGCGGTGACCTAAAACTCGATTTGGGGCAGTTGGAGCCAAAAGATGCAGGGAAACGGGCGGCACGCCGTTTTTAGGAATTGCCTTTTTGGTGCTCTCTCGCTTGTTTTGCCCACATCTGTTGCGGCGCTTGAAACGACCCTGACCGCGCCGGGTGCGCCAAGCAAGTTGGTGGAACGGATCGAAGAAACCTCTTCGGTTGCAACGGCCGAGTCTCGCGGTCTGGACACTCCGCTGGAAATTCTGTCAGCCGCATTGTCAGATTACCGGACCATCGTTCAAATTCTCTATGACGAAGGGTATTTCAGCCCGGTCGTCAGCATTAAGCTGGACGGTCAGGAAGCGGCGGAAATCAGTTCACTCAGCGTCCCCGCGCAAATCAACCGCGCGGTAATTACAGTAAACACGGGCCCCACCTTCAAGTTCGGCGAAGCCGTCGTTGTTCCATTGGCCCCTGAAACCGAGTTGCCCGAAGATTTTGCAACAGGCCAGTTGGCCACGACCGGCGCCATTCAACGCGCGGCCTCTGCCGGTGTGCAGGGTTGGCGCGACGCGGGTCACGCCAAGGCCGGGGTTGAGGACGAACAGGTCATCGCGCGGCATGCGCAGGCCAGGCTGGATGCGCGTGTCGATCTGGCACCGGGGCCACGCCTGACCTTCGGGAAAATGTTCATCAAGGGCGACTCGGACGTGCGCCACAGGTCCATCGAAAAAGTTGCCGGATTCCCGTCCGGTGAGGTTTACTCGCCCGAGCAAATTCAAAAAGTTGGAACACGCCTGCGGCGGACCGGAACGTTCAACGTGGTTTCCATCGAAGAACATGAAACCCCGAACCCGGACGGGACACTGGATTTTGACGCCTATTTCGAAGACTTGCCGAAACGCCGGCTGACTTTCGGGTTCGAGATCGCCTCGCGCGATGGGATCGACGTGACCGCAACCTGGACACATCGTAACGTATTCCGGCGTGCCGAAAGGCTGCGTTTCGAAGCTGCGCTGCGCAATATTGGCGGGGCCGAGGACTTGGACGGACGTATCGGTCTTCGTCTGGATCAACCCGACAGGCTCGGCCCGGACGACAACACATTCTGGAGCGCGTTGATCGAACGTCGGAACACCGACAACTACAACGTGACAATCACGTCACTGGCCTATGGTGCACGGCGCACATTCTCAGACCGCCTTTATGCCGAAGCCTCGGCCGGCTTTCAGTGGTCAAATGCCGATGACGCCTTTGGGGATGGTCGCAAGTTCCGTTACTTCATTATTCCGACGCGGTCCGAGTGGGACCAACGGGACAGCAAGGTCAGCGCGACGCGCGGGTTCTATCTGGATTCTCAGATCATGCCATTCGTCGGGCTGTCTGGCACGGAATCAGGCATTCGATTCTTCTTTGACGGACGCGGCTACACCAGCCTAAACACCGAAGGACGCATCGTTCTGGCCGGTCGGGTTCAGGTCGGGTCGGTCCTTGGTCCCTCGCTGGATGGTGTGACGCCCGACTTCCTGTTTTTCTCGGGCGGGGCCGGTACCGTACGCGGGCAGCCTTTTGAAAGCCTCGGCATCCCGGTTGGAAACGAAGTTGCTGGCGGCAAGTCCTTTCTTGGCCTCTCCGGCGAGGTGCGTGGAAAAATAACCGAGACGATATCGCTGGTCGGATTTTATGACTATGGTGTGGTGGACTCCTCGTCTTTTGTCACCAGCGCCGCGGCTTCTCATTCCGGTGCGGGTTTGGGCGTCAGGTATGATTTGGGCGGGTTTGGCCCGCTGCGCCTGGATCTAGCGGTGCCTGTTCAGGGCGACACAGGCGACGGCCTGCAGTTTTATATCGGGATCGGACAGGCATTTTGATACGGCGATATTCATATCCTGTGCTGACCGCGACACTTATCCTGACCGCGCCGCCTGTGTTCGCGCAGGAAGATGGCGGCGGCAGTATGCTGGAGAATTTTCTCCAAGACACGCTGTCGGGCGACAATCAGAACGTAACGGTGACCGGCCTTCAGGGTGCACTTAGCGCGCGCGCGACAATCGAGGAAATTACCGTCGCAGACGACGAAGGCGTCTGGCTGACCATCAAGGACGCGCAGCTTGACTGGAACCGTCTGGCGCTGATCCGCGGCCGGTTTTCGGTCAACTCGCTGACCGCGCAAGAGATCGACATTACCCGCGCACCCGGTGCGACGACGACAGACGAACCAGCGGCAACCGTCGAAACGCAGCCCTTCCAACTGCCAGAACTGCCCGTCGCAATTGAAATCGGAGAAATCCGCATTGACGAAGTGTCATTGGGTGAACCTCTGATCGGGGTCGCTGCGGACCTTTCGATCAACGGAAACCTGTCTCTGGCGGACGGAACGCTTGATACATCGCTGGATGTAACCCGTCTGGACCGCGCAGGGGATGAGATCAAGCTGACGGCAGGATTTGAAAACGCCACAAGCGAGATCAATCTGGACCTGCAAGTGACCGAGGCCGCAGGCGGGTTGATTTCGACCGCCTTGAAAATCCCGGACAGCCCCCCGATTGGCCTGACCGCCAAGGGATCAGGGCCGCTTACCGATTTCACAGCCGATATCGGGTTGAGCAGCGACAACCAACAACGCGTTTCAGGGCAAGTGCGCCTGCGTGCGGCTGATGGTGGCGCGCAACAAGGGATCGCCTTTACAACGGACCTGAGCGGCGATCTGACCCCGTTCCTGACCCCAGAAATTGATCCGTTCTTCGGGACGGACACACGCCTGTTCGTGGACGGCCAAACCAAACCCGAAGGCGCGCTTGAGGTGTCAGATCTTAAACTGACCACACAGGCGCTGAACCTAAAGGGAGAATTGGAACTGGCTGAAGGCGGCTCACTCCAACTGGCTGCCCTTCAGGGCCGCATCACACCGCCCGACGGTGAGGCGGTCGTGTTGCCGGTCGCTGGCGGTGAAACGTCCATTGAAGCAGCGCAAATATCCGCCCTGTACGACCACAAGAACGGAAACCTCTGGGATCTGAGCCTGACTGCAAACGCATTCAAATCAACGCAGGCCAATCTGCAAAACGCGCGTATCAGCGCGCAGGGCGTGCTGGACCAAGGCGAGGCTCTGGCCGTCAGCGGGGATGTTCAGGCCAGTGTCACTGGTATCGACCTGACCGATCCGGCCCTGAACACAGCTGTCGGTCAGCGCATCACGTTAGACGGACAATTCGATTATGGCAGCGATCAATCTCTTAACCTGTCCGGGTTCGAACTGATCGGGTCTGACTACGCACTGGCTTTGGACGCGTTGATTGACGGTCTGACAAGCGGATTGACCGTGGATGGATCAGCGACGCTAGAGGCAACCGATCTGGCGCGGTTTTCGGATATCGCCAAGCTTGACCTCAAGGGGCAGGTGTCGGCGCGGGTCGAAGGGAAAGGGTCACCGCTTGAGGGCAGTTTTGACGGGACGCTGTTTGTTGACGGCAGCGATCTGGCCACCGGACGCGACGACATTGATCCGGTGATCACAGGGGAAACTACGATCTCACTGGACGGCAAACGCGGGTCTGACGGCATCACGATCCGGTCTTTTGAACTGAACAGTGAAGCGGCTCAGGCACAGGCAAACGGTGTGGTCACAACGCCAAATGGAAACCTGACCATCGACGGGCAAGCGCAGGTCAACGCACCGGATTTGTCCGTTTTCTCGGGTCTGGCCCAGCGCGATCTTGGCGGCTCACTTCGCGCCGAAGTCGACGGCACCGGTACTGTTCAGACGTTGGAGTTTGACGGCACCGCAAGTGTGATCGGCAGGAACCTGCAAACCGGCATGGCTGACATCGACCCGCTTTTGACCGGTCAAACCACTATTCAGTGGGACGGTGCACGCTCTGCCGATCAGATCGAGATTCGAAACGCGACAGTGAATGGCAAAGCCCTAAGCGCACAGGTACAGGCCACAGTGACCGACCCGACCGGAGAGCCATCCGGCGAAGGCGAGGCGCGCATTGATGTGCCAGACCTATCCCTATTCTCGGGGATGGCGGGTCGGGACCTGACCGGTTCTGTGACCGCCAATTTCCAGGGCAGCGGCGATCTGGCGACCCGCGCCTTTGATATTCAGGGCAACCTGGACGCCGACGACATTCAAGTCGGTATCGACTTTGTCGACAAGCTTGTTAATGGCCGCACAACCCTGACCGTGGACGCCCAAAACGGGGATCAGGGTCTGGAGGTTCGAAATTTCCGCCTGCAGGGCTCAGCCATTACAGCCAATGCATCAGGAAAAGTCGCGCGCGAGGCTGGAGGGTTGAACTATTTTGTCCAACTGGATGACGTCGCGCGGATCACACAAACTCTGTCCGGACCACTGACACTGGAGGGGAACGTCGCGCCCACGTCGTCCGGTCTGGAAGGAACGGCAAATCTGCGTGGTCCGGACAGTTCCTACGCCACACTGGAAGGGTCCGTGGATTCAGACGGCGCGGCTGATCTGGTTTTTGACGCGAAACTAAACCGGATTGAACGGTTCGCCCCGGAATTTCCCGGTACGATTGCCGCGAATGGTACAGCGAAACGTGACAACGGCGTTTGGACGATCGACACAACGGCTGAAGGCCCCGCAGAAATCAGCAGCCAGGTTTCCGGCACATTTGACGAAGCATCGGGTGAGGCCGACCTGAAAGCCGCAGGCGGGGTCAATATCGGTATCGCCAACCTGTTCATTACCCCCAACAAGATCGACGGTACGGCACGATATGATCTGGCGTTGAAGGGGAAACCTTCTTTGGAAGCGCTGAGTGGAACGGTAACCACCTCGGGCACCTCTTTGGCAATTCCCGGTGCCGGGCAGACCATCACGGGTATCAGCGGGTCAGTGGAACTGGCCCAAAGCCGCGCGACGATTTCCCTCAGCGGCGGGCCGCGCGCCGGTGGTAACTTTGTCGTGGCAGGCCCGGTAGACCTGACGCCGCCCTTCAACGCAAATATCACGACAACGCTCAACAGTATCGTTCTGACCGACCAGCTTTTGTATGAAACAACGCTGAACGGCCAAATCGCGATGACCGGCGCTTTGGCTGGCAACAGTTCAGTTGCGGGACAGATCACGTTTGAAGAAACAAATATCAATCTGGCCGCTGCATCCGGGGCGGTTGGGGCCGCGCCTATTCCCGACATTCAACATATTGGCGAAGGCTCGGCCAGCTTGATCACCCGCGAACGCGCAGGGCTGGTTGTTGACGAAGAAGCAACGCCCAGCGATTCCCGCATTTCTCTCGACATTGCGCTTTTGGCACCAAAAGCTGTCTTTGTGCGCGGGCGCGGTGTGAACGCGGAACTTGGTGGTCGTTTGTTTATTGGCGGCACAACGTCTTCGGTGGTGCCATCAGGTCAAATCGAACTGATCCGTGGTAACTTGGACATTCTGGGCCGCAGACTTGCGCTGACCAAAGGCATCGTGACCCTGCAAGGCGACCTGACCCCCTATATCGAGTTCGAGTCGTCCGCCAGCACGTCGGACGGCACGGCAACGATTGAAATCGCGGGACCACTAGATGCGCCGGAAGTAGACGTGTTTTCTGACCCCGAGCGCCCTGCGGAAGAGGCGCTGGCGATGCTTCTGTTCGGCAACCGCTTTTCCGAATTGTCGCCGTTTGTCATCGCGCAAATGGCTGCATCACTTGCCCAACTCAGCGGTGCAGGCGGGGACGCCACCAAGGGGCTACGGGATGCGACCGGTGTAGACTCGGTGGACATCGGAGCGACCGAAGGCGGCGCGGGTCGATTGGGCGCAGGGGCTTACTTGAGTGACAATCTCTACACCGATTTCACCGTGAACACCGAAGGCGATACCGAGGTGAACCTAAATCTTGATGTAACCGACAATTTCACCGTTCGCGGAACAGTTGACGGACGCGGGGAAACAGGTGTCGGGGTGTTTTTCGAACGCGACTACTAAGCCCGCCGTATCCCAATCGCCTGCCCGGCCTGAGGGGCTGCGTCCAACCCCGCGTGATCACGCACCATTCGGGCAAGCCGTTCTGCGGCCCAGTCCGGGTAAGCGACTGAACGCCCGGTCTTATGGCTGACATTCATGAACAACGCCTCTTGCGTTGCACAGACTTCACCGTCGTTTTCTGACAGCATCTGCGCAAAATAATGGCCCCTCTTGTGGTCTGCATCCAGCAGGCGAATCCGATAAAAGAAGGGTTCGTTCTCCTGTACTTCGCGCAGGAAAGTCATATGCGACTGCAAAACGTAGGGCCCCTGCCCCAAAGCCGCCACTTGCACTTCGCCAAGGCCCAAATGCTCGACCATCAGCTTTTCCAGCGCCAAATCGAAGGCCACACCGTAGTAGCCGACATTCATGTGGCCGTTATAGTCGATCCATTCCGGCAGCACCCGGAACCCCCTAATTTCGACCGGCGCATCATAGGGGCCGTCATGCCCGCTTAGGGGTTCAGTCATCTGCGTCCTCCTCAAAAATCGCAACGGCCCGAACAAAGCCCGCCGACGCGCCCTTGATCTTGAAAGGAAAGCACGAGATTTCAAACCCCGTTGGCGGCAGGTCTTCGAGGTTGGCCAGCTTTTCCATGTGGCAATACCCGATCTCCATCGAGGCGCGATGCCCCTCCCAGATGATCGAAGCATCCTGCGTCTCAGCATATTCCTGCGCGGTCAGGGCAAAGGGCGCATCCCAGCTCCAGGCGTCCGTACCGGTCACGCGGACGCCGCGTTCCGTCAGGTACAGCGTCGCCTCACGGCCCATTCCGCAACCTTTCATCAAATAGTCAGGCTGACCATAACGCGTTCCCGCAGACGTATTGACGATCACGATGTCCAGCGGTTGCAGATCGTGACCTATGCGCTTCAGCTCTGCCGCGACGTCGGCGGCGGTCGCAACATAACCGTCATCGAAATGCCGGAAGTCCAGCTTCACACCCGGATTCATGCACCATTCGAGCGGCACCTCGTCTATGGTAATCGCGCGTTCGCCGTTGTTCATGGTCGAGTGGTGGTGATATGGCGCGTCCAGATGGGTACCATTATGGGTCGCGATCTGAAGACGCTCAATCGCCCAACCTTCACCCCCCGGCAGATCATCTTTTTGCAAGCCCGGAAAAAAGGACACGACCTGTTCTGCGGTCTGGTCGTGGGTCAGGTATTCGATTTCGGGCAGCATAATCGGCGGGTCGGATACGATCCCGGTTTCCAGCGGAACAGACAAATCGACAAAACGGCGCGGCATGAAACCCTCCATCACCCCAAGCGGTGATAGGTTTGGCCGCATCTAACCTTCTGTCAAGGAAAGAAAAAGGCGGCCACTGGGACCGCCTTTTCTACCTATTCCGCCGCGATGGCGTCTTCGATTTTTTCAACGCGGATGGCCGAGAACTTGAACTCGGGGATTTTGCCATAAGGGTCAATGGCCGAGTTGGTCAGGATGTTCGCCGCCGCCTCGACATAGGCAAAGGGGACGAACACCATGTCCTCCGCGATTGCGCGGTCGGCACGCACCATGATCTCGATCGTCCCGCGACGCGTTGTCAGGCGGATGGTCTCGCCCGGTTCGATCCCCATCAGCCTGAGCGTGCGCGGGTTCATCGAACAGTTTGCTTCGGGTTCCACGGCGTCCAGAACCGTAGCGCGTCGCGTCATCGACCCGGTGTGCCAATGTTCCAACTGGCGACCCGTGGTGGCGATCATCGGATACTCCTCATCCGGGGCTTCATCGGGCGGGATGACGCTGGCCGGGGTGAATTTCGCCTTGCCGTCTGCACGCGGGAAGCCATCACCAAACACAATGGACTGACCCGGATCGGTTTCCGACAAGGACGGATAGGTGATCGTTTCACTCTCCAACCGGTCCCACGTGATGTTGTCGAGCGAGGCCATCGTTAGCTTCATCTCGGCAAAGACCTGAGACACATCGGTATAGTCCCAGTTCAGCCCGATGCGCTGCGCCAGTTCGACAGTGATCTTCCAATCCTCACGCGCCTCCCCCGGAGGGGTCACGGCGGGACGCACCCGCTGTACCTGACGGTTGGTATTCGACACCGTGCCGTTCTTTTCATAGAGCGCCGAGGCAGGCAGGATGATATCAGCATAATTCGCCGTTTCGGTCAGGAAGATATCCTGCACGATCATCAGGTCCAGCTTGGCCAGCGCGTCGCGGGCGTGGTTCACATCAGGGTCGGACATGGCCGGGTTTTCGCCCATGACATACATGCCTTTGATGTTGCCGGCATAGGCTTGATCAATGATCTCGGTGACAGTCAGCCCCTTCTCGTTCGAGAAATCGTCCGAGTTCCAAACGTCGTTGAACTTGGCGCGGACGCCATCGTCAGTCACGCTCTGGTAGTCCGGCAGGAACATCGGGATCAGACCCGCGTCCGAGGCCCCCTGCACATTGTTCTGACCCCGCAGCGGGTGCAGACCTGCGCCGGGTTTACCGACGTTGCCAGTCATCAGAGCAAGGCTGATCAGGCAGCGCGAGTTGTCCGTGCCGTGAATGTGCTGGCTGACGCCCATCCCCCAGAAGATCAGACCAGCCTTGGCCTGCGCAAAGGTGCGCGCGACACGGCGCAACTGATCCGGTTCGATGCCACAGATCGGCGACATCGCCTCGGGCGTGAAGGCGCGCAGATGCTCTTTCTCGGCCTCCCAGTTCTCGGTCCAGCGGTGGATGTATTGGCTGTCATAGAGCTCTTCCTCGACGATCACATTCATGATCGCGTTCAGCATCGAAACATCGGCCCCCGGGCGGAACTGCAGCATCTCATCTGCGAACTTCCGCATCCCAACGCCGCGCGGGTCCATCACGATCAGCTTGCCGCCCCGTTTGGTGAACTGCTTGAAATAGGTCGCGGCGACGGGGTGGTTTTCGATCGGGTTGGCCCCGATGATGATTGCCACATCCGAGTTTTCGATCTCGTTGAAGGTAGCGGTCACCGCGCCCGATCCCACGTTCTCGATCAGAGCGGCCACCGACGACGCGTGGCATAGACGGGTGCAGTGGTCAACATTGTTGTGCTTGAAGCCCTGACGGATGAACTTCTGGAACAGGTAGGCTTCTTCGTTGGTGCATTTGGCCGAGCCAAAACCCGCAACGCTGCGCGGATCTTCGTCGCGCAGAGCCACCAGTTTGGAGGCCGCAAGCTCCATCGCCTCGTCCCAGGTCGCTTCGCGGAAATGGGTCGACAGGTCCGACGGATCGACATTCAGCCCCTTCTCAGGCGCATCCTCACGCCGGATCAGCGGCGTGGTCAGGCGGTGCGGGTGGTGGATATAGTCGAAACCAAACCGGCCTTTGACACACAAACGGCCTTCGTTGGCGGGGCCGTTGATGCCCTCGACATATTTGACCTTGCCGTCCTTGACCTTCAGCGAGACCTTGCAGCCCACACCGCAGAACGGGCAGACGCTTTCTGTCTCAGAATCGTAGTCTTTGCTGTCACCTTTCTGCTGATCGTCAAGCACGGTAGCGGGCATCAGCGCACCAGTCGGGCAAGCCTGCACGCATTCGCCGCAGGCCACACAGGTCGAATCGCCCATCGGGTCGTTCTGGTCGAACACCACCTGCGCCGTATGACCACGACCGGCCATGCCGATCACGTCATTCACCTGCACATCACGACAGGCGCGAACGCAGAGGTTGCAGTTGATGCAGGCGTCCAGATTGACGCGCATCGCAACGTGGCTGGCATCCAGCAGCGGAATCTTTTCGGCCTCTTTCGCCGGGAAACGGCTCTCGCTTACATCGTTCAGCTTGGCCATGTCCCAGAAATGGCTGGAGGCGTCGTGCGCTTCTTCGGGCTGGTCCGCGACCAGCAGTTCCATAACCATTGCGCGAGATTTCTCGGCGCGGTCGCTGTCAGTCTTCACGACCATCCCATCCGCTGCAGGACGGATGCACGAGGCGACCAGAGTGCGCTCGCCTTCCACCTCGACCATACAGGCGCGGCAGTTGCCGTCGGGGCGATAGCCCGGCTGCGGCTTGTGGCACAGGTGAGGGATGGTGAACCCCTGCCCCTTGGCGGCTTTCCAGATGGTCCAGCCCTCGGGCACGGTGACATCTTCGCCGTTCAGGTTGAAGGTGACGGTCTTGGTTGGGCTTGCGTCTAGCATGGCTCTGTCTCCCCTCAGATTTCGTCGGCGAAGTGTTGCATCACAAGGCGGATCGGGTTCGGAGCAGCCTGCCCCAGACCACAGATCGAAGCATCGCCCATAACCTGGCACAGATCTTCCAGCAGATCGGTGTCCCACTTGTCGGCCTGCATCAACTTGACCGCCTTTTCGCAGCCCGCGCGGCAGGGCGTACACTGACCACAGCTTTCGTCTTCGAAGAAGCGCAGCATGTTCAGCGCCGCGTCGCGGGCGGTGTCCCGATCGGACAGGACCACCACGGCGGCGGAGCCGATAAAGGTGCCATGCGGTTGCAACGTGTCGAAATCCAGCGGGATGTCATCCATCGACGCAGGCAGTAGACCAGAGGATGGGCCACCCGGCTGATACGCCTTAAAGGTCTGGCCTTCTACCATACCCCCGGCAGCTTCGATCACGTCCAGAATGGTCGATCCGGCAGGCAGCAGGTAAACACCCGGCTTCGCCACACGGCCTGAGACCGAATAGCTCCGCAGGCCCTTGCGGCCATTCTTTTCTGTACTGTTGAGGCATTCCGGCCCCTCGCGGCAAACCTTTGTGACCCAGTACAAAGTCTCGACATTGTGCACCAAGGTCGGGCGGTTAAAGACCCCAACCTGCGCCACGAACGGAGGGCGGTGACGCGGCAAGCCCTTTTTACCCTCGATCGATTCAATCATCGCGGATTCTTCACCGCAGATATACGCGCCAGCGCCCCGGCGCAGGTCGATATAACCGGGCGCGACAATCCCGGCAGTTTCCAGCGCGGCGATCTCGCGGCGCAGAATCTCCAGCACCGCAGGGTATTCGTCGCGCATGTAGATAAAACAGGTCTCGGCCTCAACCGCCCAGGCCGCGATCAGCATGCCCTCAAGGAAGACATGCGGCGTGCGCTCCAGATAGTAACGGTCTTTGAACGTGCCGGGTTCGCCCTCGTCCCCGTTAACGGCCAGATAGCGCGGGCCTTCGTTCATACGAACAAAGCCCCATTTCTTGCCCGACGGGAAGCCCGCACCACCCAGACCGCGTAGGCCCGAGGACAGGATATCGTCCTGTACCTGTTCCCAATCACCACGATCGCGCAGCTCTTTCAGCTTGGCGTAGCCACCATTGGCCTCATACGCGCCAAAGTCCTCGTAATCGGGCAGATGTGCATGGGTGTCATCGGCGGCAATCGCGGCCTGCACCTTTTCAGGGGTCGCGCGGTCGATGTGGTTGTGACCGATCTCAAGCACAGGCGCGGTGTCGCAACGACCCATGCAGGGCGCTCGCACAACGCGCACTTCAGCGGGGTCCAGCCCGTCTTCCAAAGCCTTTTGCAACTTCTGGGCACCGGCCATTTCGCAGGACAGGGAATCACAGACGCGGATCGTCAGCGCGGGCGGAGGGGTGTCGCCTTCTTTCACCACGTCGAAATGGGCATAGAAGGTCGCGGTTTCATAGATCTCGGCCTGACCGATGCGCATTTCAACCGCCAACGCGGCTATGTGATCGGCGCTGATATGGCCGTGTTCGTCCTGAATCAAATGTAGGAATTCGATCAGCAGATCGCGGCGGCGCGGGCGGTCGCCCAGCAGGCGCATGATCTCGGCCTGTGCCTCATCCGTGAACTGACGGCCTTTGGGCGTATGCCGCCCCTTTCCTTTACCTGACTTCCAGACGCCCTTGGGTGCGCCTGATGGCTTGGTGTCTAATGGTGCCATGATGCCCTCCGATTAAGGCCCCGTGTCTCATCAGACTAGCATATCGTCAAATCGCATATTTTAATCGCACGATAACGACAGATTATCACCGCAATGAGGCGACCACCGTCCTCAGCGCCTCGACCGTCGGCAGTTCTGGATCACGGCTGAGGGTTGCCAGACAGATCGGTTTGCTGACCACTGGATCGACCAGAGGCAGCACCTTCGTCCCCTTCAGATCACCCAAAGCCCGCACCAACACGCGGGGAACAACCGTTGCTGCCAGCCCTTCGCGCGCCATGACCATCGAGGCGGTGAAACCACTGGTTTCAGCCACCACATGCGGGTGCAGGCCCTGTTCGGCAAAAATGCGATCCAGAATGCGCCGGTTCTGCATCTGCGGCTCAAGTAGGCTCAGGGGAAACTCGGCCACCTGCGCCCATGGGATCGGGCCGGAATCCTCGGTCATATGCGCTGGGACCAGCAGTACATAGGTTTCTTCGTACAAGGGCTGTACCTGTCGCAGATCGGTGCCGATACTGTCACCATAGGTGATGCCCGCATCCAGACTGCCTTCGTCCAGACGATGCTGAATGGCGGTCGCCGACATGGTTTCGATCCGCGACAGGATGCGCGGATGGGCCTGCTGCAAGCGTTTGACCAGGCGTCCAGTAAAGGCAATCGCGGTCGGAATCACGCCCAGGATCAGCGTCCCCGTAATCTCACCCTTGGATGCCTGCACCTGCTGTTCCAGCGCCTTGGTTTCATCCAGAATACGCCGCGCGCGCTGGACAATCATTTCGCCTTCTTCCGTCAGCCCCTGAAACCGATTGGCCCGCCGAACGATCGAGACACCCAGCCGATCCTCAAGATTGCGGATACGCATCGAGAATGCAGGTTGAGAAATCCCGCATTCCTCGGCGGCTTTGGCAAAGTGTTGATGCCGCGCCAAGGCGCTGAGGAGTTGCAGGTCGCGGATTTCTATCATTTGGGAACATCTCGGGTCACGGGCCAACCTGATATCACAGAACGATTTGCAGGAATAAGCGCAACTTTGAATATCCTTGCTGGTAACTTGACTGATTGTCCAAAACCCAGTTCCAAACGCAGTTTTCAGCCGCAAGTGACTGCGCCCAGACCTATCCGTTCAGATTGTTTTCCAACTGCTGCCTAAGAGAAACTTCATCCTGAAGCCCCCAGAACTCTGACAGCTTCCCGTCCTTGACTTTATAGATACTGATAATCTTGAACTCGACCTCGCTCCCGGTCGCAGGAACGCCCAACCAGTCGTCGGAATGAGTTCCCCTCAGCGTCTTATAGGCAACAACCTTTTCACCCTCAGCGATCAGCGCTTCGACCGAGGCATGTAAATCAGGGAAGGCCCTTAAGAAGCTTGCATATCCTTGCTTCAAGCCTTCGATACCCCCGACAAAGGCACCACCACCACTTGCCGTGTGGTCGATGAAATCCTCGGCGAACACCTCGCATATGGCATCAAGCGAATGGCCGTTCTGTATGTCGTCTATGTACCTTTGAACTACGGCTTTGTTGGCTTCGACTGTTTCGTTACCCATCGGAATAGAACCAAGTTTGGAAAACTCAGATTCAGATAGCACATTTACCGAAACGATTGCACTTCTTCACGTATTGAACAGGAAATGCATCACGTCACCGTCCTTGACGATGTAGCCCTTGCCCTCTGCTCGCATCTTGCCAGCCTCTTTCGCGCCCTGCTCGCCATTGGCGGCGATGTAGTCGTCATAGGCGATGGTCTCGGCACGGATGAAGCCCTTTTCAAAGTCACCGTGGATCACGCCAGCGGCCTGCGGGGCGGCGGTGCCGGTGCGGATGGTCCAGGCGCGGGCCTCTTTCGGGCCGACGGTGAAATAGGTTTCCAGGTGCAGCAAGTCGTAACCGGCGCGGATCAGACGATCCAGGCCCGGCTCTTCCAGCCCCATTTCCTCAAGGAACATCTGGGCTTCGTCGTCTTCCAACAGGCTGATTTCTTCTTCGATCTTGGCGCTGATGATGACGTGGGAATTGCCCTGCGTCGCGGCCATTTCAGCGACCTTGGCCGAGTATTCGTTGCCCTCGGCCGCTTCTTCCTCAGACACGTTGCAAACATAGAGCACCGGCTTGGTGGTCAGCAGTTGCAGCATCTTCCACGCCTTGGCGTCTTCGTCCGAGACCTCGACCAGACGCGCGGGTTTACCGTTTTCCAGCATCGCCTGCGCCTCGGCCAGCAGGCGATCTTGCTGTGCCGCCTCTTTGTCGTTGCCCTTCAACTTGCGCACCAGGTTGGCGCGGCGCTTTTCGATGCTTTCCAGATCGGCCAGCATCAGCTCGGTCTCGATCGTATCGGCATCGGCCACCGGGTCGACGCGGCCATCCACATGGGTCACATCGCCGTCTTCGAAACAGCGCAGCACATGGGCAATCGCGTCGGTCTCGCGGATATTGGCCAGAAACTGGTTGCCCAGCCCCTCACCTTTCGAGGCGCCTTTGACCAGACCGGCGATGTCCACGAAGGTCATTCGCGTCGGGATGATTTGTTTCGAGGACGCAATCGCCGCCAGCTTGTCCAAACGCTCATCAGGCACGGCCACGTCGCCCACATTCGGCTCGATGGTGCAGAACGGGAAATTCGCCGCCTGCGCCGCGGCAGTCTTGGTCAGCGCGTTGAACAGGGTCGACTTGCCAACATTCGGCAGACCCACGATTCCCATTTTAAAGCCCATCTCGGCCTCCTGAAGCGATACGACGGCGTCTTCTATTCAGGTAAGGGCAAATGCGCAACCCAACCGCTCAACTTGGTTCGAGTCCGATCTGCAACATCACAACCCTGTCAAAGTGCGTGTCTTGATCGCGACTTGATTTTGTTGACCAAACGTAATCATTGTCGGACTTATCGCGAACAGATTGACGAAGATGCATTATGAATTTCCTTCTTATTTTCACTGCTTTCTTACTTTCAGCGGCTACAGCACACGCTCAATCGGTAATCTTCGGAGCAGGCTACGCTGATTTTTCCGATAGCAATGGCGAGGATCAGGCCATCTTTTCGCTGGAATACCAGCACAATCCGTTTCACCAGGCCACCCGGTTCAGTGCGGGCTGGGGGGCAGCACTGACGGTTGATGTCGATGGCGACACGCATATCGGTGCGGGTTTGATCGGCGTCTACTCATTCTCGGACCGCTGGTTCGCCGAACTCAGCGTCCTGCCCGGCTATTACAACGCATCCAATGACAACAATGACTTGGGCGGCAGCTTCCAAATTCGCAGCCTTCTGGGTGTTGGCTACAATTTGGACAGCGGCAACGCTATTTCTCTGGCCGTAACGCACAAGTCCAATGCCAGCACCGAAAGCTTCAACCCCGGTGTGAATGCCCTGTTCCTCCGATATCACTACGGGTTCTAAGCCAATCTGGCCCGGCGGGATTGATTTCCGCGCAAAGTTTCTGCACATCAGGTTCAAACCTGTTTGCAAGGACTGCTGATGACCCGTATCGACGCCAAGTTTGCCGCTCTGAAGGCCGAAAACAAGAAAGCCTTTGTCGCCTACATCATGGCCGGAGACCCTGATTTCGATACTTCGCTCGAAATCGTGAAGGGGCTGCCGGGCGCAGGTGTCGATGTGATCGAACTTGGCCTGCCATTCACCGATCCCATGGCCGACGGCCCGACGATTCAGGCCGCCGGACAGCGTGCCCTGGACGGTGGTATGACCTTGCAAAGAACTCTGGATCTGGCGTGCGCCTTCCGCGAGACGGATGATACGACCCCCATCGTGTTGATGGGGTACTACAACCCGATCTACAGCCGGGGGGTCGACAAGTTTTTGGCCGATGCCAAGGTTGCGGGTATTGACGGGCTGATCGTCGTAGACCTTCCCCCTGAAGAAGACGAAGAGCTCTGCCTGCCTGCGCAGGCGGCGGGTTTGAACTTTATCCGTCTTGCAACCCCGACTACCGACGATAAGCGCCTGCCCCGCGTTCTGCAAAATACATCGGGCTTTGTATACTACGTCTCGATCACGGGGATCACAGGCGCCGCCGAAGCGCAAGCAACGAATGTCGGCCCCGAGGTCGCCCGGATTAAGGCAGCAACGGATCTGCCTGTCATTGTCGGCTTTGGAATCAATACACCCGAAAAATCCCGCGCGATCGCTTCTGTGGCAGACGGCGCGGTGGTTGGGTCCGCGATCGTTAGCCAGATCGCCTCGGGCAAACCGGTTTCCGACGTACTGAGCTTTGTAAAAACGCTGGCCGACGGGGCCCATTCGGCCTGAAAACACTGACAAACCCTAAGATAAGATCAACCGCGGCTGGCCTATACCACCCGCGGTTTTTTTGCGTTCCTTCGGCGCGGTAACGGACCGCAGACATGCGACGTTGCGGCGCCCCCTAATAATTGGTAAGAAAAAAGAACCAATTCAAAAGGCCAAAGCCAAATGCCAGTCATCACAAACATAGAAGACCTTAAACGGATCTACGAACGGCGCGTCCCACGGATGTTTTTCGACTACGCCGAAAGCGGAAGCTGGACAGAACAAACGTTCCGCGAAAACAGCTCGGATTTCGAAGATATCCGCCTGCGCCAACGCGTCGCCGTGGACATGGCCGGGCGCTCGACCGCATCACAAATGATTGGTCAAGACGTTGCGATGCCGGTTGCATTGGCCCCCGTCGGATTGACCGGGATGCAACACGCCGACGGAGAGATGAAGGCTGCCAAAGCCGCCGAAGAATTCGGCGTTCCCTTCACGCTGTCCACCATGTCAATCAACTCGATCGAAGATGTGGCCGAACACACGACAAAACCATTCTGGTTCCAGCTCTATACAATGAAAGATCAGGACTACGTCGGACGCCTGATCCAACGCGCAAAAGACGCGAACTGCTCGGCCCTTGTTATCACTCTGGACCTGCAAATTCTTGGCCAACGGCACAAGGACCTGAAAAACGGCCTGTCTGCCCCGCCAAAACTGACTGCAAAAACCGTCGCCAATCTAATGACCAAATGGGCGTGGGGCATTGAAATGCTGGGCGCGCATCGGCGGGAATTCGGCAATATCGTTGGCCACGCCGAAGGGGTGTCGGATGCTTCCTCACTCGGCGCTTGGACAGCGGAACAGTTTGACCCCAGCCTTGACTGGAAAAAAGTCGAAAAGCTGATGGAGCAATGGGGCGGCAAAGTGATCCTTAAGGGCATACTGGACGCCGAGGATGCAAAGATGGCAGCCAAGTTGGGGGCCGACGCCATCGTCGTGTCAAATCACGGTGGACGCCAGTTGGACGGGGCGCTCAGTTCAATCCGCGTTTTGCCGGAAATCATGGATGCGGTCGGCGGTGATGTCGAGGTTCACCTGGACAGCGGCATTCGCTCGGGCCAAGACGTGCTCAAAGCATTGGCTCTGGGTGCAAAGGGCACCTATATCGGCCGCGCCTTTGTCTATGGGCTGGGCGCAATGGGGCAAAAAGGCGTTACGACCGCGCTGGATGTCATTCATAAAGAGCTTGATACCACGATGGCGCTGTGCGGTGAGCGCCACGTTGGCGACTTGGGCCGCCACAACCTTTTGGTCCCCGAGGATTTCGGCGGTCGCTGGCAAGGCTGACCATCGGGTTTAGGGGGGCTCTGCCCCCGCCGCCCTTTAGGCGACTCCCCCGGGATATTTTTAGCCAGATGAAGCAGGAAACCTTCATTCATCTGGCCTTAAATATCCCGGAGCGCGAGGCAGAGCCTCGCAATAAAACTGATCCCGCAAAAAGCCCTTTCCAATTGCAGTGAATCAAGCTATGGACGCGGCTTCACGCGGGCATACAGCCTTGGAGGATGCCCGCCCTAACATTGGAGAATATATCATGGCTGGTGAGATTCCTGATCTCGTAGCTCTGGAACGGACGGGGACAGGCAAGGGCGCCGCTCGTCAAGCACGCCGCGACGGCATGGTTCCGGGCATTGTATTTGGTGGCGACAAAGAACCGCTGCCGATCAACATCCCGTTCAACGTTCTGTTCAAGCGCCTGAAAGCGGGCCGCTTTAAGTCGACCCTGTGGAACCTGAAGGTTGAAGGCCACGAAGACGTGCGCGTCATCTGCCGCGACGTACAGCGTGACGTTGTCAAAGACCTGCCGACCCATCTGGACCTGATGCGCCTGCGTCGGACCACCAAGATCGCGCTGTTCATCCCCGTTGAGTTCGTCAACGAAGAAGAAGCGCCCGGCATCAAGAAGGGCGGCGTTCTGACCGTTGTCCGTCCTGAAGTCGAACTGATGTGCACCGCTGGTGAAATTCCCGAGAAGATCACTGTTGATCTGACCGGTCTGAACATCAACGACGTTGTCACCATCTCGTCGGTTGACCTGCCTGCAGGCACCAAGCCAACCATCGACCGTGACTTCGTGATCGCCAACATCTCGGCACCGACTGGCCTGTCGTCCAGCGACGACGAAGAAGGTGAAGAGGGCGAAGTGGCACCTGATGAGGTCGAAGTCGTCGGCAAGGAAGAAGCCGAAGAATAAATCCGGACACGACGTTCCAGATTTTCCGGACGGGGCCCTTGGGTCCCGTCTTTTCTTTCGGCCTGAACGGGCTGGAAAACTGCCCCTGATCCATGCCATCAACCAATTGAAGTTCGGTGCGCAAAGTAAGGACGTGGGAATGAAGCTGTTTGTCGGCTTGGGTAATCCAGGATCAAAATATGCCCGAAACCGGCATAATATTGGCTTTATGGCTGTCGACAGGATCGCGGATGATCACGGTTTCGGGCCGTGGAAATCAAAGTTCCAGGCCGAAATTGCCGAAGGGCGGCTGGGCGGTGAAAAGGTTCTTGTGATTAAACCACAGACTTTCATGAACCGTTCGGGCCAGTCCGTTGGCGAGGCGATGCGCTTTTACAAGCTCGACTCGACCGACGTGACCGTTTTCCATGATGAGCTGGACCTTGCGCCAGGCAAAGTTCGGGTCAAAGCAGGTGGAGGGCATGCTGGCCATAATGGGCTGCGCTCGATCCACGAACATATCAGCCCGGCTTATGACCGGGTGCGACTGGGGATCGGTCATCCCGGGCGCAAGGAAATGGTCTCACCTTATGTTTTGGGTGACTTCGCCAAGGCCGACAGCGACTGGTTGGATGACGTCCTGCGTGGTGTGTCCGACGGTGCTGGACATCTGGCTGACGGAGAGGGCGGCAAGTTCATGAACGCTGTCGCCTTGCGCACAGCCCCGCCACGGTCTTCAAAGTCCCCCTCTGAGCCTGCCAAGCCGACTGCGAAGCCGATTTCACAACCAGATTCACAGCCGACACGCGACGACCGATCGGCCATGCAACGGCTGTTGGACAAATTCAAATAGACACACTGACATTGCCGCAACGTACCATTTGCGGATCCCACCCAATCGCGTTCCAATACCACCCGAATATGGGAGGAAATGGATGAGAACCTTTTTGAAATGGGTGCTGCGCATCGTTTTGATGCTAGTGCTAGCCTCGGCTGTTGTTGGCTTCTGGAAACGCGAAGAAATCCAACGCCTTATGGCCGTCAACTCCTTGTTCTCTGAGGACAAGATCGTCCACAATTTCTCTCATATGGACGAAGCCTTCCTAAAGGTGGACTTGCCACGTGGGGACGGCCCAACTTGGGAGCTGCCTTACGGGCCGGGCTTCGATTTGCCCGAAGGCACCGACGGCTGGATCGAGGACCGCACCGTAACATCTTTGCTGGTGATGCAGGATGGGCAGATCCGGTTCGAGGAATATTATTTGGACACCGGGCCGGATGATCGGCGCATTTCGTGGTCGGTCGCTAAAAGCTATCTCTCTTCCCTGTTGGGTATCCTTCTGGCCGAAGGTGCAATCGACTCGCTTGATGACCCGGTCACAAAATACGCACCGGACTTGGAAGGCTCGGCCTATGACGGTGCCACGATACGCAATGTGTTGAACATGGCCAGTGGCGTGACGTTCAACGAGGACTATCTGGATTACGATTCCGACATTAACCGGATGGGCCGGGTGCTTGCGCTGGGTGGCGAGCTGGACGACTTTGCAGCCTCGCTCCAGGACAGCTTCACCACACCCGGGGAAACCTGGCAGTATGTCTCGATTGATACGCATGTCATCGGAATGGTGATCCGTGGCGCCACCGGACGCAGCGTTGCTGAATTGCTGACGGATCGGATCTTGCAACCGCTCGGGCTGGAGCAGGATGGCTATTACGTGACGGACGGCGCTGGGGTCGCGTTCGTGTTGGGTGGGCTGAATTTCACCACCCGCGACTTTGCCCGATTTGGGCAGGTTGTTTTGCAGAATGGGTCACATAATGATCAGCAACTTATCCCTGCCGAATGGATCGCCGAAGCGGTCGCGCCCAGCGCACCGACTGAGGCAGGGAAAATCGGATATGGCTATCAATGGTGGATCCCGGTCGGCGCGCATGAGGGAGAGTTTCTGGCTCGTGGTGTTTACGGCCAATATATCTATTTCGACCAAGCCCGCGATGTTCTGATCGTTTCAACCGGGGCAGACCGCAACTTTCGCGATGCGGGCGTGAACGAAGAAAATATCGAAATGTTCCGCAAAATTGCGCAAAGCCTGTAAGATGGCGTCATGCAGAAGCAGGACAGCATAAATGTGCTGAGGGGTGTTCTGGCTCCCTGCTCGCGCGATCCCCTGACCGGTTTTTTCCGGGACGGGGCGTGCAACACCTGCCCCGAGGATCAGGGCAGCCACACTGTTTGCGCAGTCATGACAGCCGAGTTTCTCGCGTATTCGAAATATGTTGGAAACGACCTGAGCACGCCACGCCCCGAGTTCGACTTTGCGGGTCTCAAACCGGGCGATAGCTGGTGCCTGTGCGCCGGGCGGTTCCTCCAAGCCTATGACGAAGGTTGCGCGCCCATGGTGCATCTTGAAGCAACACATCAAAGGGCGTTGGACGTTGTGCCGCTACGCGTCTTACAGGAGAAGGCGGCACTAGACTAACGGGTCAGGCAAGGATCTCCTGCCCCACCTATACGAGCTCCGGGTTCAAAAACGGCGCTGCCAAATGGCGCGCCGTTTCTTAGTCGAACCAAAAGGTTAATCTGCCGTGCGTCCTTCGGTATCCGACATATCGAAATTCAGATACTTGGCCACGGTCTGTACATCCTTGTCGCCGCGTCCGCACATGTTCATGCAGATCAGGTGATCTTTGGGTAGTTCCGGCGCAATCTTCATCACATGGGCAAGCGCGTGGCTGGGTTCAAGCGCGGGAATAATGCCTTCGGTCGCGCAGCACAGTTGGAACGCCTCCAACGCCTCTTTATCGGTGATCGAGACATAGCTGGCGCGGCCAATGTCATTCAACCACGAATGTTCCGGTCCGATACCGGGGTAATCCAAACCGGCCGAAATCGAATAGCCCTCAAGAATCTGCCCGTCATCATCCTGCAGCAGATAGGTGCGGTTACCGTGCAGCACGCCGGGGCGACCGCCGGTCAGCGACGCGCAATGTTCCATTTTTTCATTGACGCCTTTACCACCAGCCTCAACACCAATGATGTTGACGGATTTGTCGTCAAGGAACGGATAGAACAGCCCCATCGCGTTCGACCCACCGCCGATGGCGGCGATGATCGTGTCGGGCAGACGGCCTTCGGCCTTGTGCATCTGTTCCTTGGCTTCCTTGCCGATGATCGACTGGAAGTCACGGACCATCGCCGGGTATGGGTGCGGACCGGCCACGGTGCCGATGCAATAGAACGTGTCGCGCACATTGGTCACCCAGTCGCGCAGCGCGTCATTCATCGCGTCTTTCAACGTACCACGGCCTGAGGTCACCGGAATCACCTCGGCGCCCAGCAGGCGCATACGGAACACGTTTGGCGCCTGACGCTGCACGTCATGGGCGCCCATATAAACCACGCATTTTAGGCCGAATTTGGCGCAGACGGTGGCAGTGGCCACGCCGTGCTGCCCTGCCCCGGTTTCGGCGATGATCCGGGTCTTGCCCATGCGCCGCGCCAGAATGATCTGACCCAGCACGTTGTTGATCTTATGCGCGCCAGTATGGTTCAGCTCATCACGTTTCAGGTAAATCTTGGCTCCGCCCAGATGCTGCGTCAGACGTTCCGCGAAATACAGCGGCGAGGGTCGACCCACATAGTTGGCCCACAAATCGTCCATCTCGGCCCAGAAGGTCGGATCATCCTTGGCCTTCTCATATTCCTCTTCCAGCGACAGGATCAGAGGCATCAGCGTCTCGCTGACAAATCGCCCTCCGAATATGCCGAAACGTCCCTGTTCGTCGGGGCCGGACATAAAGGAATTGAAAAGATCGTTGGCCATGGCTGTCTCCATCGTCGTACCCGTTGTTCATAGGAGGTAGCTGCGGGATTTGCCATGGCAAAACGTACGTCGCGACACCCAGAGCGGCGCTATTGAGCGGCCTTAATGAACGCGCTGATCAGGGCAGGGTCCTTGACACCCGGCGCGCTTTCCACGCCGGAGGCCACATCAACCTGACGCGCGCCCGTCATGCGGATCGCTTCGGCCACGTTGTCCGGGTTCAGACCACCTGCCAGCATCCACGGTTTGCGCCAATACTTGCGTCCGGCCAACAACCGCCAATCAAAGGCCAGCCCATTGCCGCCTGGCAAGACCGCATTCTTGGGCGGCTTGGCGTCAATCAAAAGCTGATCGGCAACGTCGCTGTATTCGTCGATTGCGGCCAAATCTTCGGCATCGGCTACCCCGATCACCTTAATCACAGGCAAACCATAGCGCGCTTTGATTTCACGCACACGGTCAACGCTTTCGGACCCGTGCAACTGCAACATATCAAACGGGGCCGCCCCGGTGATACTGTCCAGTTCCTCGTCCGAAGCGTTCACCACCAAGGCCACTTTAGCCACACCAACCGGCACGGCCTGCATTAACGCGGCCGCTTGCGCGGGCGAGACATAGCGGGGGGACTTCAGGAAAAAATTGAACCCAAGGTACCGTGCCCCGGCCTCGGCCGCTGCGCGCACGTGATCAGGTGCGGTCAGGCCGCAGATTTTGACGGAAATTTCCGGCATCAGATGGCCTCAGCTGGCTTCGTCCAGCAGCGCAAGAACTTCGTCTTTACCTTCGTTCTGCTTTTTCTTGAGCTTTTTGACCTCACGCTCAAGCTTGCGGACTTCGCTTGTCTTGGCAGTTGCATCGCGGCGGTGCTTGTGCTCACGCAGCCATTCCCACAGGAAACCAATGACAAGGCCAGCAACCACGCCGCCCAGAACCACAAGGAACAATGGCAGCGACGCACTGAAATTGAAGCCAAGCAGATCGGCAAAGGCCTGTGGCATCAGCGTCAATTCCACGGTTTCGCGGTTGGCAAGAGAAACCGAAATCAGAACGATCCCGAGGATCGCCAGAAAAGCATATCGAAGGTAGCGCATCATGGCCTAGGCTTTACCGTTCAAACGATCCCTTAGCAACTTGCCCGTCTTGAAAAATGGAACACATTTTTCTTCAACCTGAACAGTTTCACCCGTTCTGGGATTGCGGCCCACGCGGGCATCGCGCTGCTTGACCGAAAACGCGCCAAATCCGCGCAGTTCAACGCGATCGCCACGCGCCATGGCATCCGTAACTTCTTCGAACACGGTATTCACGATACGCTCAACATCACGCTGATAGAGATGCGGATTTTCGTCGGCAATTTTCTGAATCAGTTCTGAACGGATCATGTGCGCTACCCTCCCAGGCGACCGGTTAACCATGTCTACTAATCTGGGCAGTATAGAAAGAAACCCGGATTGGGGGAATGTTGACTCTGGGCGCAAAGCCTTAATTTTGCTTAAAACTCACACGATTTTTTGCTGGTTTACAGGAAATGGGCTCGAATTGAGAGCGTGATGCGCAAACTGATCGCAAATTTTGGAACATATTGATTCGCAACAAAAACGGCCCCGCGCATATGCGCGAGGCCGTGAATTAGGTTTTGGCTGATGACCGGGGCTTAGTCGCCGGACTTCAGCGCTGCACCCAGAATGTCGCCCAGCGATGCGCCCGAGTCGGAAGAACCGTACTGTTCCACGGCCTCTTTCTCTTCTGCGATCTCGCGTGCTTTGATCGACAGGCCCAGACGGCGGGTCTTGCTGTCGACGTTGGTGACGCGGACGTCGACCTTGTCGCCAGTGTTGAAACGCTCGGGGCGCTGCTCGGCACGGTCACGCGACAGGTCCGAACGGCGGATGAAGGATTTCATGCCTTCATACTCGACCTCGATACCGCCATCTTCGATTGCGGTAACTTCAACGGTGATGACCGAGCCACGTTTCACGCCGCCCACGGCTTCGGCGAACTTGTCACCGCCCAGTGCTTTGATCGACAGAGAGATACGCTCTTTTTCGACGTCAACTTCCGAAACGACGGCCGAAACCATGTCGCCTTTGCGGTAGTTCTGGATCGCGTCTTCACCGCGCTCGTCCCAAGACAGGTCGGACAGGTGTACCATGCCGTCGATGTCGCCTTCGAGACCAATGAACAGACCGAATTCGGTGATGTTCTTGACTTCGCCTTCGACCTCGGTGCCCTCGGGGTGTGTTTCTGCAAACACTTCCCATGGGTTGCGCATGGTCTGCTTCAGGCCCAGAGACACGCGACGCTTCGCGCCGTCGATTTCCAGAACCATGACGTCGACTTCCTGGCTGGTCGAAACGATCTTGCCGGGGTGGACGTTTTTCTTGGTCCAGGACATCTCGGACACGTGCACCAGACCTTCGACACCGGCTTCCAGCTCGACGAACGCGCCGTAGTCGGTGATGTTGGTGACACGACCCTGATGGACCGAGCCCAGCGGGTATTTTGCAGCAACCAGATCCCACGGATCTTCCTGCAGCTGCTTCATGCCCAGGCTGATGCGGTGGGTCTCTTTGTTGATCTTGATGACCTGAACCTTGATGGTTTCGCCGATCGTCAGGATCTCGGACGGGTGGTTCACACGACGCCATGCCATGTCGGTGACGTGCAGCAGGCCGTCGACGCCGCCCAAGTCAACGAACGCACCGTATTCGGTGATGTTCTTGACAACACCCTCGACGGTCTGACCTTCGGACAAGTTGCCGATAACTTCGGCACGCTGTTCGGCACGCGATTCTTCCAGGATTGCGCGGCGCGAAACAACGATGTTGCCACGACGACGGTCCATTTTCAGAATCTGGAACGGCTGCTTCAGACCCATCAGCGGGCCAGCGTCGCGCACAGGGCGAACATCAACCTGCGAGCCGGGCAGGAACGCAACTGCGCCACCCAGATCGACGGTGAAGCCACCTTTGACGCGACCAAAGATAGCACCTTCGACGCGCTGGTCGTCGGCATATGCTTTTTCCAGACGGTCCCATGCCTCTTCACGGCGGGCCATCTCGCGCGAGATGACAGCTTCGCCACGGGCGTTTTCTGCGGCGCGCAGGTAAACTTCAACCTCGTCACCTACAGCGATTTCGGGGGCTTCGCCGGGATTTGCGAATTCTTTCAGATCAACGCGGCCTTCCATTTTGTAGCCTACGTCGATGATGGCTTGGCCGGCTTCGATAGCCAGAACCTTGCCTTTGACAACAGAACCCTCTTCGGGTGTGTCCATTTCGAAGCTTTCATTAAGGAGGGCTTCGAATTCCTCCATGGATGCGTTAGCCATGTGGCGTTGTTTTCCTTTACAGTACGTTTTTGCTGGCCGAGCGGTTGTCTCCGCCGGTCTTAGTGGATTGGTCAGACGACCTGACATATGCCGCAAAACAAAGAGGGCCGGTTGTTTCCGACCCTGCTCGTCTCATTGTTTTATGGCTCAAATCGCCTTGTCGACGCGCGCTATATAGCGGGTTCGCCAAGGCGCTGCAAGTTATAACGGGCGATACGCGCTATAACCTGCAATACCTGCCGACAAACGGCCCAGCGGCCGGGCGAATTTCACCGCCCGGCTCACAGGCAATTTCTAGAACAACTGCAAATCCTTTGCGCCGCTCTGGATTTCAGCGAAGTTGGGCATGTTCTGAACGGCCACCGGCGCAGGTTTCGCACCCGGCATCGCAACCGTCGGCTTCGCAGCCACCGCTTTGCCAAAGGCGGGCTTTTCCAGCTCTCCTCGGATATCGCGCAACAGGGTCTTGTGATCCGGCATAGATTTGAGAATCTGCGCAAGGTCCACTTTCGCGCCCTTCCACCACTGGAACCAGATCGGCTTTTTCAAAGGCCGCACCCGATCACGAATGCCTGTGCCATAGCCTGTATCGTAGACTTGCTTGCCCAACAGCACCGTCTGGTAAACGCGGTGATCAAACAGCGTCGCGAACTCAACATCGTGCTGCATCGGCAAGCGGTGCTGCCACAGCTCGAGGTTCTCGGCCAACCGGTCGGGTATTTTCATCTCGGTCCGGGCATCGATCCAATATTGATCATCCGTGCGGTTACCCAAGCGATAGTGCAGACAGATGAATTCGAGCACCTCGTCATAAAGCTTGTCCATCTGTCGGTTGTACCGCGCCCGCAAAGACGGTTCGATCGCCTGCGTCGGCAGATGTTCGGCGAACCAGCGCACCGCGTGGTCGATCATATGAATCGCGGTGCTTTCCAACGGCTCGATAAACCCACCGGACAATCCGATGGCCACGCAGTTCTTGACCCATGCATTGCGCACCCGTCCAACCCGCATTGGGATCACACGCGGCGTCAAACCTTTGCCGCTGTCGCTCAGCCATTCAAGATATTCATCCGCCGCCTGATCATCCGTGCGATGCGCCGAGGAATACACATAGCCCGTGCCTACACGATTGAACAATGGAACCCGCCACGTCCAACCAGCCCCCAGCGCCGTAGACCGCGTGGCGCTTTCGATCTTTTCGGGGTCAGGATGTTCGACCTGCAAGGCCATGGCCCGGTCATTGGGCAGGTAGTCCGAATAATCCATGAACGGCTCACCCAGAGCCTGATTAATGATCAGCCCCCGGAACCCGGTGCAATCCACAACCATCTCGATATCGTGGCGGCCTTTGCGCTCCAGCATCAGATGGCTGACATTGCCCTGCTCGTCCAGTTCGACCGATTGGACCTCATCCTGAATATGCTCAACCCCGCGCTTGGTGCAGACCTTCGTCAACATCCCCGCGAATTTCACAGCGTCCAGGTGGTATGCAAAGCCGAACCGTTGTTCGAATTCCGGTGCACCCAGTGGCCGCGCGCCTTTGCACATACGAGCCAGATCATCGTGCGGCGAGATTGATTGCGTAAAGTCCCGATCCCCGTTGCCAAAGCGCAGGAAATATTCGGCCGCCTCCAGCCCTTCCAGCATCTGGCCATGAGCAAAAGGGTTCATATAGTCGATGCGGTTGCCCTTGGCGTCGTTGTTCCAGTTACAGAACTTCACACCCAGTTTAAACGACGCGTTTGTCTCGCGGAAAAAGTCCCGCTCGGCAATCCCCGCCTGCCGGAGCGTAACCGGCATGCGCGGCACGGTAGCCTCTCCCACCCCCACCGTCGAAATATTCGGGCTTTCGATCAGGCAGATGCGCGGTCGGTCCTTTGGCGCTGACGTGCGAGAAAACACCATCTCAAGGATCAGCGCGGTCATCCAACCTGCGGTGCCGCCGCCCACAATAGTGATTTTACGCAAACGGTTGTTCATTTAGCTCTCCCCCTCAATATTTCAGGGGACTATACCAGCTTTCCGATACCTCGCTAGGGCCTAGGCCTCCTTGGTTGTCAGCATGTTCAAAGCTGTGACAATCCGTGAAGATTCCCCCATCCCATCACCGCTATGACACCGGCTAAACTCATCAAAGTTGCCCCGGTTTCAACCGTTTTTGCGGGCTGGCAACTATTGGCAATCCCAGCGTTACGAATAGTGCAAATCCCTAGTTGGATTAGATTTCCTCGCCCTTCTTAAGCAGCTCATCAATCAGCTCACGCTGAAGATCCTGGCTGTCGCCCCCTCCGAATTCGGCAGCGCCGCCTGAATACAGGGTGCCATACGTCTTGGCGATATTCACGGTTTGGGCCAGCCCCGAAATCAGTTGGTCCTTATCTAGTTTGGACAGGGGGTGAATGAATGCGGCCCACAACGTGCCGTTGGCAATGGCATAGCGCGCGTCCAGAGTGCTGTCGAAATTCGCCTGCATCATGCGTTGAAGGTCCGCAGCCGACAAATCAGCGGCGCTGCTGATGGAAACCATCGCCCGCATCCGATCCGCGTTGATATCCGTGATCACCAAAACCGAAACATCCGACACGGTCATTTGGAAACCCGGCCCTTGGGGTTGCGCGTCCGGATCCAGCGCAAAAATTATCTTCCCAAGACGCTCATAGGTCATGGGTGGCTCGGCTTCTTGCGCAGCCAGACTTCCAGCCAGAAAAATCAGAGCTAAGGTCAATCGGATCATGGTATCGCTCCTGCGGATTACCAATCCACCCTACGCAGCCCTGAGGCGACTGACCAAACAAAGCTTGGTGAGGAGCGTTCCCAAAATCGTGAGAGCCACCAAGGTTCTAAAACACCTTGCGTTTGGCGTCTTCAACTATGGCAATCGCCTCGGCCAACGCCGCTTCGATACTCAGATTCGATGTATCCAGCAGCACAGCATCCTCCGCAGGTTTCATCGGGGCCGTGCTGCGCTCGGCATCGCGGGCGTCGCGTTCACGGACATCTTGCAGAACCTGCGCGCGGGTTGTGTCGGACCCATTAGCGCTGAGTTCCAGATACCGCCGCTCTGCCCGAACCTCGGCGCTGGCGGTGACAAACAGCTTAACCTCAGCCTCGGGGCAGATCACCGTCCCGATATCGCGCCCGTCCAGAACGGCGCCTCCGGGGCGGGTTGCGAAACTGCGCTGAAAGTCCACAAGTGCCGACCTAACCTCAGGGATCACAGCGACCTTTGACGCGGCCTGAGCGATTTCGGCGGTGCGTAGATCGCCCTGCCCTAACTCTTCAGCAGTTAAAGCCTGAGCGGCTGCGACCGGTTCCATCCCGTCAAGTGTCCGGCGGCCAACCGCACGGTACAGTAGGCCGGTGTCCAGATGCGCGAACCCGAAATGAGCCGAAACCCCTTTCGAAATCGTCCCCTTCCCCGCCGCTGCAGGCCCGTCTATGGCAACCGTGAAGCTCACGTGCGGTCCACCTTGGCACCCAGTGCCGCCATCAGCGGTTCAAAGATCGGGAACGAGGTCGCGATCGGGCCGCCATCATCGACCGAGACCGGCGTTTTTGCGCCCATGCCCATCACCATGAAGGACATGGCGATACGGTGATCCAGAAAGCTCTCGCAGGTGCCGCCGCCGGGGACGTTGCCGATGCCCAGCCCCTCGACCGACCACCAGTCCTCGCCCTCATCCACGGTCACGCCATTGGCGCGCAGACCACGGGCCATGGCGTCGATCCGGTCGCTTTCCTTGACCCGCAGCTCTTTCACGCCGCCCATCATCGTGGTGCCAGTGGCATTGGCCGCGACCACGGACAGCACCGGATATTCGTCGATCATCGAGGCCGCACGTTCCGGCGGCACATTGATGCCCTTCATATTTGGTGAGTATTTCGCGCGTAGATCGGCAACAGGCTCGCCGCCCTCTTCACGCTCGTTCTCATAGGTCAGGTCTGCGCCCATCTCCCGCAGCGTGGTAAAGAGGCCCGCCCGGGTCGGGTTCAGGCCAATACCCGGCACCAACACATCCGAGCCGGGCGTGATCAGCGCCGCGCAAACTGGAAAGGCAGCGCTGGACGGATCACGCGGCACGGCAATCACCTGCGGTTTCAACTCAGGACGACCGGTCAGAGTGATCACCCGGCCTTCATCCGTATCTTCAACGGTAATCTCTGCACCGAACCCGGCCAGCATCCGTTCGGAATGGTCACGGGTGGCCTCTTTCTCGATCACCACGGTTTTGCCCGGCGCATTCAGACCTGCTAGCAGCACGGCGGATTTCACTTGCGCCGACGGAACGGGAACCTCATAGCGCACCGGAACAGGTTCAGCCGCGCCGACGATGGTCATCGGCAAACGTCCGCCCGAGCGTCCAACGGCCTGCGCCCCGAACAGAGCCAACGGATCCGTCACTCGCGCCATGGGGCGTTTGTTCAGGCTCGCGTCGCCAGTAAACGTCGCGCTAATCGGACAAGTCGCCATCGCACCCATGATCAGTCGCACACCCGTGCCCGAGTTGCCGCAATCGATCACCTGATCAGGTTCAGCAAAGCCGCCGACACCCACGCCATGCACCGTCCATTCACCGCCACCGTGATCTGTCACCTCGGCCCCAAAGGCGCGCATGGCCTTGGCAGTATCCAGAACGTCCTCACCTTCCAGCAGACCGGAGATCTTCGTCTCACCCACCGCCATCGCACCCAAAATCAGCGAACGGTGCGAGATCGACTTGTCGCCGGGCACCTCTGCCGTACCGGTCAACGGGCCGCAGGGATGCGAGGTCATCGGGATGGGCGTACCGTGTCCGGACATGGGGGCTCCTGTTTTCGCTATCAGTGCCTTAGCCGCTTAGCGAATTGGGGCCAGATGGTCCAGCGACAATCAGCCCTTGCGGCGGAAGGTCAGGTAATGGGGCACGCGTCCCTCGCGCAGGGCCTTTTGTTCATAGCGGGTGGAAATCCAATCGCCCCAAGGCTCACGCCAATCGGTAGGACCCTCGGCCAACCACTCAAAACCCGCGCGTGGCACTTCCTCAAGCGTCTGGCGGACATAATCAGGAATGTCCGTCGCCACCCGAAAGATTGAACCCGGCTTCAAGGCGCGGGCAAGTGGCTCCAGATGTTCTTGCGTCACAAAGCGGCGGCGGTGGTGCCGCGTTTTGGGCCATGGGTCGGGATAGAGAAGGAAGGCGCGCGAGATACTGGCCTCTGGCAACACGTCAAACAGATCACGTGCATCGCCGGGATGAACGGCGAGGTTCTCAACCCCCGCCTGCCGGATTTTGCCCAGCAACATCGCGACGCCGTTGATGTAGGGCTCGGCACCTATAATACCGATACCGGGGTTGCAGGCAGCCTGATGCACCAGATGCTCACCGCCGCCAAAACCGACCTCAAGCCAAACATCCCGTCCGCCAAACAGCGCCTGCAGATCCAGCGGCGCGCGTTCGGGGTTACTCTCCCAATCGACCGCGCCGGGGGACAACGCATCGAGGTCTTCACTTAGATACGTCTTTTGACTGGGCTTCAGGGTCTTGCCCTTGAAGCGGCCGTAAAAGTTTCTGCGGGGGCGTTGGGGTGTCTGGTTGCTCATGGGCGAAGCCCATACTGTGCAGACACCACGGACACAAGAGGGCGGCCCGGTCCACTCAACAGACCCGCCGCCCCCAAAAAGCATCAGAATAGAGCGCGCCCGTTAGGGCGCACCTTTGGATAACAATCAGACAGCCGATTTCAGGGCGTCCACCAGATCGGTGCGTTCCCAACTGAAACCGCCATCCGCGTCGGGTTCACGGCCAAAGTGGCCATAAGCCGCCGTGCGCTGGTAGATCGGCTTGTTCATCCGCAGGTGCTGGCGAATGCCGCGCGGCGTCAGGTCCATCACCTGACCGACGGCTTTTTCGATCTCGGCATCCGAAATCTGCCCAGTACCATGCGTATCCGCATAGATCGACAAAGGCTTGGATACGCCAATCGCATAGCTGAGCTGAATCGTGCAGCGTTCCGCCATGCCCGCGGCCACCACGTTCTTGGCCAGATAGCGTGCAGCGTAAGCAGCCGAACGGTCCACCTTGGTTGGGTCTTTGCCCGAGAACGCACCGCCGCCATGAGGCGCGGCACCGCCATAGGTGTCCACGATGATTTTGCGCCCGGTCAGGCCCGCATCGCCATCGGGGCCGCCGATCACAAATTTGCCGGTGGGATTCACATGCCATTCTGTGTCGGCCGACAGCCAGCCATCGGGTAGAGTTTCGGTTATGTAGGGCTCAACAATCGCGCGGATATCGTCCGAGGACAGCGCCTCATCCAGATGCTGTGTCGACAGCACGACCGAGCTGACGCCCACAGGCTTGCCGTCACGGTACACGACGGACAGTTGCGATTTCGCGTCCGGACCCAGCGCGGGCTCGGTGCCGTTTTTGCGAACCTCGGCCAGACGGCGCAGGATCGCGTGGGAGTACTGGATCGGGGCTGGCATCAGCGCAGGGGTTTCAGTCGTGGCATAACCAAACATGATCCCCTGATCGCCCGCGCCCTCGTCCTTGTCGCCCGAGGCATCAACACCTTGCGCAATATGCGCGGATTGTTCGTGCAGCAGGTTCGTCACCTCGACGGTTTCATGGTGAAACTTGTCCTGCTCATAGCCGATATCCTTGATACAAGCGCGCGCGATCTCGTCGATACGGCCCATGTAATCGTGCAGTTTTTCCTGATCAGACAGACCTACTTCTCCGCCGATGACAACGCGGTCAGTCGTTGCGAAGGTTTCGCACGCGACGCGCGCTTCGGGTTCTTCATTCAGAAAAGCGTCTAGGACGGCATCGGAAATCCGGTCACAAACCTTATCCGGGTGCCCTTCGGATACGGATTCCGAAGTGAAAGTGTAGTTCTGTCGGGACATGAAAGTGCTCCATTACGATTTCCCCATCACGCCAGGAAGCCGTTGTGACAGGCATTCGATGGGATACGCCCGCAAAATCATCGGGTCAATCCGAAATTACGCGCCCTCTCTCCGAGCGTTGCGCCAAAGCAGCGCAAGCGCTCCGACCAGCAGCAAAAAGATGGGTATGTCACCAATCCTTGAATAAAGTGTGACCGCAAAAGGCTTTGGCAGGTTTGCATCGACATACCCGGCCTCACCCAAAGCAAGCGACCGAGTGATGCGGCCCAGCGGGTCAATCATTGCCGACACCCCGGTATTGGCTGACCGCATCATGGGCAATCCCTGCTCAATGGCCCGCATCTGGGCTTGTGCAAGATGTTGGTAAGGGCCTGATCGCGTTCCAAACCACGCATCGTTGGTAATCTGCAACAAGAAATCGGCACGTCCCGGAGCGGACAGAACATCCTGGGTAAAGACCGCTTCGTAGCAAATCAAAGGCAGTGCCTTACCCAGCGCACCCGCATCCATCAAGGCAGCGCCCGGCCCAGCGCTGAACCCGCTGCCCGTGGTTGCAGCCATGCCATAGATACCAATTCGCGCCATGAGGTCGCCAAGCGGCACGTACTCTCCGAACGGGGCAAGGTGATGTTTATCGTACAGCCCTTGTTGTTGACCGTCCTCGTTCAGGTAGATCATCGAGTTGTAGATCCGAGGCCCGTCCCCGCGTTGAATACCCAAAAAGACCGGCGTCCCCTGTGCCGCATCCACGACAACATCCAGATAAGGTTGCGCGCTACCCAACCAAGCCGGCACCGAGGTTTCCGGCCAGACTATCAAATCGGGTTTTGGCTGCGCGGCCGTGAACTCAATCTGACGCGCAAAAAACAGCGGTGCATAGTCCGGGTCCCATTTCTGGTGTTGCGGCGCGTTGGGCTGAATTAAGCGTACGATATGCCCCGTTTCGGTAACATCAGGCCGAAAAGCAGCATAACCAACGGCCAAGCACACCACTCCCACAGACAAGCACGCAGGCAACGCAAACGAGGATCGTTGCGTCAGAGCGGCTCCCATAGGCAATGTTGCCAACAGCGTCAGAGCGCCTACCCCATATGGACCAACCAGCGCCAAAACCTGAGCGAAGGGCGTGGCGACCCAAATCTGCGCCAACCCAGCCCATGGAAATCCGGTCAGTACGTAGCCGCGCGCGCACTCTGCCAAGGATATCGCGATGGCCAGAAACACAGCCTGACCAACTGCGCCTTGTCCCGGGCGGCGCGCCAACCAAAAAGCCAGCGCCCAGAACAGCGCCAGCCCTCCGGCCATGAACACAAGCGCAAAGGGTGCCATCCAGGCATGACGTTCCGCGTCCACAAGGAACGGTTCAATGATCCAACTTAACGCATGAGCGAAATAGCCCGTCGCAAAGGCCCACCCCAGCCAAGCCGCCTGTGCCCGCGTTTCCGTTGCCAAGTACAGGGGCGCCAAAGCAAGTAACGCTGCAATGGATGCAGCCCAAAACCCGAATGGCGCCAGACCAAACGCAGTTACCGCGCCCAATATGAACGCCAACACTAGCCTTAACCAAATAGGCAAGCCCTGGGCAGGGTTCATGCAACGATATCCGGCAACATGACACGCAAGCGTTTGATCCTGCGCGGATCGGCATCCAAGACTTCGAACTCTGGCCCCTCGGGGTGCAGAACAACTTCGCCACGTGCAGGGACACGCCCCGACAGCATAAAGACCAAACCGCCCAGCGTGTCGATCTCTTCTTCGTCGACATCCTCGTGGCTGGTCAACGAGCGCCCGATCTCGGCTTCAAATTCTTCAAGCGGGACACGGGCCTGAACCACATAGCAACCCGGTTTCTCTTCAACCCAGAGCTGGCTTTCGTCGGCGTCATGTTCATCGGCAATCTCACCGACCACCTGTTCAATCAGGTCCTCGATCGTCAGCAATCCGTCAACGCCGCCATACTCGTCTATCACAAGCGCCATGTGCCGGCGTTCCGTCTGCATTTTGGTCAACAAGACCCCAATCGGCATTGACGGCGGCACAAACAACAGGGTCCGCAGCATCGAAACCAGATCAAATTCAGAGGACGTTCCGTTGAACCCATGCGTCAGGGCAAAATCCTTGAGGTGAACAAACCCAAGCGGTGTATCAAGCGTCCCCTCGTATACCGGTATCCGCGACAGCCCGCTGTCACGAAAAACCTGCGCCAATTCGTCTTTGGTGATGGTCGAGGATACAGACACGATCTCTGCCGTTGGGATGGCCACATCTTCGACGCGCATACGCCGCAGGTTGATCATGCCCCGTGGCTGGCTCTTGTCGGCCTCGTGTCCGTTGGCCGCAGCAACCTCTTCGACGTTCTGCGTCGAGAACGCGTCCACTATTCGAGAAAAGAAACCCGTTTTCTCTCTTATGTCATTGTCGCCGTCCTTTGGTTGCGCGCCCTGCGCCGCCATAGAACTGCCGTCTGTATCGCCCATTTTCCCATTCCAAATGATCGGCCCGAATGGGCCCGTATTAAACTATATATGGGTTATCAATACCCAGTTTGCCAAGTATCTCGACCTCGACACCCTCCATCAAAGTGGCGTCGGGGTCACGAACGTGATCGTATCCCAGCAAATGCAATGTTCCGTGAACAAGCAGATGTGTCACGTGATCTTCGAAAGGTTTCCCCGCCTCATTGGCTTCGCGTGCGCAGGTATCATAGGAAATTGCGATGTCGCCCAGTGCGATTTCTCCGGTGAAATCCGGGCTTGGACAAGCGGGTTCCTGACCCGCGATCTCAGCCGCCAGATCATCGGCTGGCCAGCTCAGAACATTGGTCGGAGCGGGTTTTTCGCGAAATTCCGCGTTCAACTCGGCGATGCGAGTGTCGCCGCAGGCAAGAAGGCTTATTTCACACAATTCGGAATCCACGCCCTGATGGGCCAGCACAGCGGTCACAGCGCGCGTGGCCAAGGGCTCTACCCCCTGCCAGCGCATGTCCTCAACCGTTAGCTCAAGATTCATTGTGTCTCTTCCAAAGTCCCCGCAGGGCCTTTGAAACTATCCGGTTTCACGACCCGAGTCAGCCTCATACGCTTCGATAATCGCAGCGACAAGCGGGTGCCGCACCACATCCTTCGAGGTGAAATAGTTGAAGCTGATGTTCGGGATCGTCTTCAGCAAACGCTCGGCATCGGCAAGCCCCGATTGGACCCCGCGCGGCAGATCGACCTGCGATCGGTCGCCCGTAATTACCATCCGGCTGCCTTCGCCCAACCGGGTCAGGAACATTTTCATCTGCATGGTCGTGGCGTTCTGCGCCTCGTCCAGAACAACAAAGGCATTCGCCAGCGTTCGACCGCGCATAAAAGCAAGCGGAGCAATTTCGATTCGTTTTTCTTCGATCAGCTTGGCCAATTGCTTGCCGGGAAGAAAGTCGTTCAGCGCATCATAAAGCGGCTGCATATACGGATCGACCTTGTCCTTCATGTCACCGGGCAAATATCCCAACTTCTCACCCGCTTCGACCGCAGGACGGCTGAGGATGATGCGGTCCACATGGCCGCCAATGAACATCGACACGCCCACCGCGACGGCCAGATAGGTTTTACCTGTCCCTGCCGGACCGATCCCAAAGGCCAGTTCGTTATTGAACAGGGATTGCACATAAGCCTTTTGCGCATCGGTACGCGGTTCAACCAGCTTTTTGCGGGTCTTGATCTCAACCGTGCCACCTTTGAACATTTCAAGCTGGTCACCGTCGCGGCTTCCGGTGCCTTTTTCAGATCCGCCCATACGAAGTTCGCGATCCACATCTGCTGCTTCGACCTCGCGCCCACCCTCAAGGCGGGTGTAGAGGGCCTGAAGGACCTCAATTGCCTGTTTCTGGGCATCTTCCTCGCCCATCACAACCAACTGGTTTCCGCGTCGCACGATCTGAACGGATAATTTATGCTCAATATCAGTCAGATTGCGGTCATATTCGCCGCACAGATCAATCAACAACCGGTTGTCTGGGAATTCAACAAACGCCTCACGCTGGGGCATTTCATTTTGCGGTGGGTTCAGGGCACCGATGGCCAATACGTTCTCCTGTCTTGGCGTTTCACCTTGAGCGTAGACAACAACTCTTGGTGGGTGCAAGTCACAGTTTCAATTTTTCCGTAACTGATGTCGAAACCGCCGATCACAGTCCGGTTTGAAAACCCGCGCAGGCATAAAAAACTGGCAAAAAGCCGGTTGTTCAGAACCGGTAATTCAAGCCAAATCGCAAACCCCGATACCGCGGTGTCGACTTGGTGGAAAATCCATTTTCAAAGACGATGTCCTTGGAATCAAACTGAACGTATTCATATTCGCCTGTAATCGACCAATTGGCGTTCAAATTGTGTTCCGCACCAATGCTGGCGGAAAACCCGTTACGCGAGTCGCTTTCTGCAAAGCTTTGAACCGTAGGCCCAAGAGACAAGCTGTTCGTGGTTTCAACGTCACCGTTCACATAACCCACCGAGAGGAAATACAACACCGTGCCGCTTTTGTTGGTAAGGCCATTTCGGAAGCGAATCGACACAACGTCCGAGACTTCGGATCCACCGTCCACAGTGATGCCCCCGATTTGCGTTGTGACATCATCATCCAGCGAACCGAAGTCATATCCGATTTCAAACCCGTAGACATAGTCGCGGCCTTGCTTGGCCGGTAGAATACCCCGCCATCCTGCCCGTACACCACCATAGGAACCGCTTAGATCCAATTCACCGATCGCAAATGTATCGGTGGGCGTTGTCAGGCCAAAGCGATCCGTTCCACTGGTCGCGTATCCGCCGGTCAAGCCAAGATAAAACGCACTGACGTCGCTGTCGAAACGCTTGGGGCTGACGATGGGAGGATCTGAAACACCTTCTTCAAGGTTGCCAGCCGTTACCGCGCCGGAAAGAAACACAAATGCAACCAAAGCAGAAAGTGGCAGTTTGAATTTGAGTATATTGATAAGATTCAAAACCTTCACTCGCACTCTCCATGGCCACGCCCTTGATACTGGGCGACGCAAAAACGACCTCAGGGACGGCTAGAGCCGTATACCCCTAAAAAATATGACTTTTCTCGGAACATAGTTCCAAGTCATAAATCAAGGGTAAATTTTTCCATAAGATTCAACCATGACGCAACGACACGAAAAATGTCGCGTCAAAGCAACCTGCCAGCCAGCGAATTCGAGCCTGAGCTGGTGATGCGCACGTCTCTCAACTCACCCACCTCGACATCGGCATCCGAGACGTGAACCGAATGAAGATACTCGGATTTTCCGACCATCTGCCCGGGCAGACGGCCGGGTTTCTCAAACAGCACGCGGACATTTCGCCCGACCATCGCATCCTGAATTTCGCGCTGGTGCCGCGTGATCATGGCCTGCAAACGCTGTAGGCGGTCATCCGCCACCTCAGGATCAACCTGAGACCGTTCGGCGGCAGGGGTTCCGGGGCGCGTGGAATACTTGAACGAATACGCATATCCGTATCTGACCTGCTCGACCAAATCCAACGTGGCCTGAAAGTCCTCGTCTGTCTCCTCGGGGAAGCCCACGATGAAATCGCCTGACATCATGATATCAGGCCGCGCTGCGCGGATGCGTTCGATCAGGCGCAGATAGCTTTCGGCGGTATGACTGCGGTTCATCCGCTTCAAAATCTGATCCGAGCCTGACTGCACCGGCAGATGCAGGTAGGGCATCAGCTTGTCGCAAGTTCCATGCGCCTCGATCAGGTCATCGGCCATGTCGTTGGGGTGCGAGGTGGTGAACCGGATGCGCTCCAGCCCATCAACCTTGTTCAATTCCCAGATCAGACCCGCCAGCGTCATGTCCCCATTGGGCCCCGCACCGTGATAGGCGTTAACGTTCTGACCCAGCAGAGTGATTTCGCGCACGCCACGTTCAACCAGATCCTGCGCTTCGCGAATGATGCGGTCGGCTGGACGGCTGACTTCGGCCCCGCGGGTATATGGCACCACACAGAAGGCGCAGAACTTGTCGCAACCTTCCTGTACAGTCAGAAACGCCGTCGGGCCGCGCTTGGCCTTGGGGCGGTTTTTCAATTTCTCGAACTTGTCTTCCTCGGGGAAATCCGTGTCTAGCGCCTTGGCACCTTCGCGGGTCTTGGCTTCCATCTCTGGAAGACGGTGATAGCTCTGCGGTCCCACCACCAAATCGACCAGAGGTTGCCGGCGCATGATCTCTTCGCCCTCAGCTTGCGCAACACAGCCTGCGACGCCGATCTTCAGATCAGGCTTTTCCGCCTTCAGTCCCTTGAAACGGCCCAGTTCGGAATAGACCTTTTCAGCCGCCTTTTCACGGATGTGGCAGGTGTTCAGCAGAATCATATCTGCATCGTCAGGCGTCTTTGTTTCGACATAGCCCTGACCGCCCATTGTCTCGGCCATACGCTCGCTGTCGTAGACGTTCATCTGACAACCATAGGTCTTGATGTACAGCTTTTTGGGTTCCGACATGGGTGTAGCCTTTGCGTTCGCGGGATCGACGTCGTCTATACTTTACGAACGCCGCTTGCAATGCCCGCGCGATTACCCGATTTTGGCCAAAAACTCCAGTTGGATGAAATCAGACGGGCGATGCAGTACAACTCCCTCAACTCTTTCCTGCGAACCGGCGCGAAGGCCCTCATGAAAGGCCCAGTCGCACTGATTTTTGCCGAAGACGATGTTGAGGTCGATGGCACAATTCAGCACCACCTGAACCTGGGCTTCAAATCTCTTGTCGTGTTCATGCCGCAGGAGTTTTCTCTGGACCCTGCCCTTGCCGACCGTATCCACCGCGTCACTTTGACATGCGCACCGCGCACAACCGTCTTTGAGGCGATCAACAAGGTCATGAAAGCCGCGCCGGATGTTTGGATGTATTATTGCTATAACACCGAGTACCTGTTTTTTCCGTTTTGTGAGACACGGACGATCGGCGAATTGCTAGCCTTCCATTCGGAAGAGCGCCGTAATTCCATGCTATGCCATGTCGTTGATCTTTACGCGGATGATCTGACGGCTGCGCCCAACGGCGTAGCCCCCGATCGTGCCCTGCTGGACAAGACCGGTTATTATGCCCACACCCGCTACGACGCCGACGGCCATCCGTTGGAGCGTCAGTTGGACATGTCCGGTGGCCTGCGGTGGCGGTTCGAAGACCAGATCCCTTACGAACGCCGTCGCATCGACCGGATCGCCATATTCAAAACGCAGCCGAGATTGGAACTCAGACCCGATCACACGTTCAACGAGCCCGAATATAATACCTATTCCTGCCCGTGGCATCACAACCTGACCGCTGCCATCTGCTCGTTTCGCGCGGCAAAGGCGTTGAAAATCAACGCTGGTTCAAACAGCAATATCCAGTGCTTTCGCTGGAGCAACTCGACCCCGTTTCAGTGGTCGTCGCGACAATTGCTGGACTTGGGGTTGATCGAAACCGGTCAGTGGTTTTGATTCGAACGCCTAACGTCTGAGAAGAATCGGGAACCAATCCTCTCGCAGCCGCTGTCCGGGCTGCATGTCATGCCCCGGAAACGGAGGAGATGTGCGACCCGGGCGTTCGACATAGCGCGCATCGTCACCAACAAGGCGCAATGAAAAGGCGCGGCGACGACTGTCTGAATGATTGCCCCGCGCACCGTGCAGGGTTCGGTAATTGAAGGCAACGGCGTCACCCGGCGCCATCTCATACTCGACGACCTTCATGCCCTCTGCGTCGGGGTCAGGGACTTGGATGTACTGCCCCTCATCGGGAAAGAACCCTTCTTCGGAAACCCAGCGAGTCGGCAGAACCTCTTTCTTCCACCGGTGCGATCCGGCGACGCACCTCAGCGTTGCTTGTGACACGGGGTCCAGCGGCGACCAGAAACTGATGGTTTGCTGACCTTCGACAAAATAATACGGCCCGTCCTGATGCCATGGAGTTGCCATCGACGTGCCCGGCTCTTTTACCAGAACGTGATCGTGAAACATCTGAACAGTCTGAGACTGCATCAGATCCGCCGCGACTTCGGCCACGGGCGAATTGTGGACGACCTTCTGAAATTGTTCGATCCGCGACCAGTTGCAGTAATCGTCAAAAAACAGCCCCGTTTCACCCTGCTTTTTGTTATCCGACGCATATGGGCCGGGATCAGCGATGTTGACCTCAATCCCATCGCGCAGGGTGTCGACGTAGTCCGCAAACAAACCTTTAATCAGAATCACACCGTCGCGCTGATAGGCGTCAATCATGTCTTGCGTAACCAAAGGGTGCATCTATTCTGTCTCCGTTCCGGTGGTTCGTCGATCTGCGCATGGATCAAACCTTGGTTCAAATCATATCTTTCGAATTTGGACTTAATTTCCTTTTTGGTTTCCCCGGCTTCAGAGCGTATATCTTTGCGCGATTGGCAGACATGGCAGCTTGCCATCAGCGGCCCGGCATTTCTTGGGGTAAATATGAAAATCGGGCAAAACACGATGGTCGCGCAAGGAGCTGCCTCGTTGGAGATTCAACGCGACACGTCACACAGCCGCTGGACCCGTTTACGGGTAAGGCGTTGTGATTACTTACAATTACTGAGAAAGGTTACTTCTTCCGCAGGCGGATCACGACGTCCACCGAAGCTATTTCCACGCCTTCGGGCGCTTCGGGAAGACGTTGAATCACCAGTTCTTCTGATGGTGCATCGCTCAGGCGGCCCTCATCCTCCCAGAAAAAGTGGGGATGGTCATGGGTGTTCGTGTCGAAATAGCTTTTCGACCCGTCCACTGTAATTTCCTGCAAAACGCCCGCATCGCAGAAGGCGCGCAATGTGTTGTAAACGGTTGCCAAAGATACGGCATCACCGTTCTTTTTGGCTGATTCAAAAAGGCTCTCTGCGGTCACATGGCGATGACGTCCATCGCCCACCAGCAACTCGGCCAGCGCCACCCGCTGACGCGTCGGACGCAATCCGGCGTGAACCAACCAATTCGTGGCGATGTTCTGGCTTTCAGGTGTCATCAATCCGATACCTTCGTTGTACTTAGGTATATATAAGTGCTGTGGTCAGGTAATTTCAAATGAAATTCATTCGCAAAGAATAGTCTGAACACAACATGATGTGGACCACCGCTCTTGCAGGACCTTGCATACGGGTGCTAGACGAGGCCAGATTAGATAAACGGACCCCTGGCAGGAGAGGCGGCAAGAATGGCCCAATTCCCGAGCAGCTTTGACAAGGACGATCTGCTGAAATGCGCCCGTGGCGAATTATTCGGCCCCGGTAACGCGCAGTTGCCTGCCCCACCTATGCTGATGATGGACCGGATCACCGATATCTCGGCCGATGGCGGCGCGCATGGCAAAGGCCACGTTCTGGCCGAATTCGATATCACGCCTGATCTGTGGTTCTTTGACTGCCACTTCCCCGGCAATCCGATCATGCCCGGCTGTCTGGGGCTGGACGGGCTGTGGCAATTGACAGGCTTCAACCTGGGCTGGCGCGGCTGGCAGGGGCGCGGCATGGCCGTGGGCGTGGGCGAGGTCAAGCTGACCGGCATGGTACGTCCTGACCGCAAGATGCTGACCTACAAAATAGACTTCAAAAAAGCGATCCAGACACGGCGCCTGACCATGGGTGTTGCGGATGGGATTGTCGAAGCGGACGGTGAAATGATCTACGACGTCAAAGATATGAAAGTCGTATTATCTGAAGCCTAAGCCTGACAGGGCCGAAATAAGGAGCACGCAAATGCGTCGAGTAGTTGTCACCGGCTTGGGGGTCGTGTCCTCCATCGGGAACAATGCCGAAGAGGTTCTGGCCTCACTCAAAGCTGGCAAGTCCGGCATCGAGGCCAATGACCAGATGGTTGAACACGGCTTTCGCAGCCAGATCGCCGGGTCGCTCAAGATCGACGTGACCGAGCATGTCGACAAGCGCACTCTGCGGTTTATGGGGCCCGGCGCGGCCTATGCGCATATCGCCATGTCGCAGGCCATTGCTGACGCAGGCCTGACCGAAGATCAGGTCGAGAACCCGCGCACAGGTCTTGTCGCAGGATCAGGTGGCCCGTCGACCAGTGCAATGCTGACGGCGCATCAGACTGTTCTGAAAAACGGCGCGACCAAGCGGATCGGTCCCTTCGCCGTTCCCAAATGCATGTGCTCGACCATCTCGGCCAACCTTGCGACGGCGTTCAAGATCAAGGGCATCAACTACTCGATCACATCGGCCTGCTCGACCTCGTTGCACTGCATCGGCAACGCGGCGGAACAGATCATGCTGGGCAAACAAGACGTCATGTTTGCCGGCGGCGGTGAAGAACTGGACTGGACCCTGTCCTGCCTGTTCGACGCGATGGGCGCGATGTCGTCGAAATACAACGACACGCCGACCAAAGCCTCGCGCGCGTTCGATCAGGATCGCGATGGTTTCGTGATCTCGGGCGGCGGCGGTATCGTCGTGCTGGAAGATCTGGATCACGCTCTGGCCCGCGGCGCAAAAATCTATGCCGAGGTCACAGGTTATGCAGCAACCTCTGATGGTCACGACATGGTTGCCCCGTCCGGCGAAGGCGGCGAACGCGCCATGCGTCTGGCCTTGGGCACCCTCCCCGAGGGTCGGAAGGTCGGCTATATCAACGCACATGGAACCTCGACCCCTGTCGGTGACGTGGGCGAGGTCGAAGCCGTGCGAAGAATCTTTGGCGAAGGCAATGTGCCTCCGATTTCATCGACCAAGTCGATGACCGGCCACGCGCAGGGGGCGGCTGGCGCACTCGAGGCAATTTTCTGCCTGCTGATGTTGCACCATGACTTCATTACGCCGTCGATCAATGTCGACACACTTGCCGAAGGCATCCTGCCCGGTGAAATTGCAACACAAGTGATTGAAAATGCAGGTTTGGACAGTGTGATGACCAACAGCTTCGGCTTTGGCGGCACGAACGGGTCCATGGTTCTGTCCAAGTATAACGGGTGAATATGATGTCGGATCTTCTTAAGGGCAAACGCGGCCTGATCATGGGCGTGGCGAATGACCGCTCGATCGCGTGGGGCATTGCCAAAGCCATGCACGAGGCTGGCGCGGAACTCGCATTCACCTATCAGGGCGAAGCATTCGGCAAGCGGCTGGAGCCATTGGCACAAAGCCTCGGCAGCGATTTCATGGTGGATGCGGACGTCACCGACGACGCCTCGCTGGACCGTGCATTTGGCGAATTGGGCGAACGCTGGCCGACGATTGATTTCGTGGTCCACGCCATTGCCTATTCGGACAAATCCGAATTGACGGGCCGGTTTCTGAACACAACACGGGCGAATTTCAAACACTCGATGGATGTGTCGGCCTATTCGTTCATCGAGGTCGCGCGCCGCGCCTATCCGCTGATGAAAGACAATGGCGGCACGTTGCTGACGCTGACCTATCAGGGCTCGAACCGCGTGGTTCCGAATTACAATGTCATGGGCGTGGCCAAGGCCGCGCTGGAATCGGCCACACGCTATCTGGCCAACGATCTTGGCCCTGAAGGTATCCGCGTGAACGCCATCTCCCCCGGTCCGATGAAGACACTGGCAGGGGCGGCCATTGGCGGCGCGCGCAAGACCTACAAGTTCTGCGACCAGAACGCGCCGATGCGCTCGAACGCGACGCTTGAAGCTGTGGGCGGCACTGCTGTCTACCTGGCATCAGATGCCGGCGCGTGTACTTCCGGCGAAATCATCCGCGTCGATGGCGGGTTCCATGTTCTGGGTATGCCGCAACCGGATCACATGTGACCCGATCTTTCCCTGTCGGTGCCAAGATTTGAACATCTTTCCCCGGCAGTGATGGCGGCATGAGCAAAGCCGAACATATTATCGCAAGTAGCCCCCGCGTTTCCCGCTCCCGCCGAAAGCAGGGTTTTTTAGGGGTTCGTGGTCGCGCAGCATTGCTGACGCTGACAATGCTGTTGATGCTGTTTGTATTCTTCACGCAACCGCATGTTCGCGCCACTTTTGAATCCTGGACCAGCCTGATTACAGGCTGATCCGATCCGGGCCTTGTGTGGGCTTAGTTTATCGAAACAACCTCAATATCGAAAATCAGGTCCTGCCCTGCCAGCGGATGGTTTGCGTCGAGCGTAACGGTCGCCTCGTCCGCCTCAACGACAGTCACTGGCATAACCTGTCCGTCGGGGGCCTGCATCTGCAATTGCGAACCGGGATCCAGCGGGATGTCATCAGGAATTCCTTCGCGCGGAATGCTCTGCCGCATTGCGGGATTGATCGGGCCATAAGCGTCCGCACAAGCGATCTCGACCCGCTTCTTTTCACCCACGGACAACCCGGGCATAGCGCTATCCAGACCGGGAATAATCTGACCGGAGCCGACAACGAATTCCAACGGATCACGCCCATCCGAGCTGTCAAAGACTTTGCCGTCCAACAGCGTCCCGGTGTAGTGAATGCGAACCGTGTCGCCTTGCTTGATTTCGGTCATATTGGCCTCCGGCCTGAAAAAGGATTGAGCGGCCAACCCTAGGGTGTGACACGGCATTGTAAACCCTTCGCTCTTTTGCCAACCTGCGCCCAAAAAATGGAGGGGATCAAATGCCAATCAAAACTTGCGTTTTCGACGCGTATGGAACGCTGTTCGACGTCGCGGCGGCCGCACGTCAGGCTGCTGCCGAACCCGGCTTTGAAGCATTGCAGCAGAAATGGCCGGAACTGGCGAATTACTGGCGCTTGAAACAGTTGCAATACACGTGGTTGCGCGCAGTTGCGGATGCTCATGCAGATTTCTGGGATGTCACGCAAGACGGGTTGGATTGGGCGCTTGAGGCAACCGACCTAGACGGAGACAGCACGTTGCGACAGCGGCTCTTGGACTTGTACTGGCAGTTGCAGGCATATCCCGAAGTCCCCGAGATGTTGCGCGCGCTGAAGGCCGGAGGGTTGCAAACCGCCATCCTGTCCAACGGTTCCCCCCCAATGCTTGACGGCGCCGTAAAATCCGCAGGCATCGGTGACGTTCTGGATGACGTACTGTCGGTCGAAAGCGTTGGAGTCTTTAAGCCCCACGCAAGCGTTTATGATCTTGTGCAGGGTAGGTTCGGCGGCGAACGCGACGAAGTTCTGTTCGTCAGCTCTAACGGCTGGGACGCAGCCGGTGCGTCCGGTTACGGCTTTACGACCGCATGGGTCAACAGGGCGGGTGAACCGATGGACCGTTTGCCATGGAAACCCGCACATGTTCTGACCGACCTGACGACGATACCGCAACTGGCTGGGCTTGAATGACTTTCTTCACCACGACAGACGGCAGGAACATTTATTTCAATGACACAGGCTCGGGCCAGCCGGTGTTATGCTTGGCGGGACTGACCCGCTGCAGTCGGGATTTTTCGTTTCTGGCACCGTACCTGACGGGTATGCGGATGATCACCATGGACTACCGCGGGCGCGGCAATTCGGACCGCGACCCGGACTATATGAACTACAATATCTTTCGCGAATCCCATGACGCGATCGAATTGCTGGATCACCTCGGTCTCGAAAAGGCGACGGTGATCGGAACATCCCGGGGCGGTCTGATCGCAATGGCGTTGGCCGCCAGCCACCCCGAGCGTCTGTCGGCTGTGGTTCTAAACGATGTCGGCCCGGTTCTGGAACTGTCGGGTATTGCTAAGATCATGGATTACGTTGGCAAACAGCCCGTGTCCAAAAACTATGATGAAGCCGCAAATGTCCTGCAACAGTTTATGGAGCCGACCTTCCCAGGCGTCCCATTGGAGCGTTGGCGGCAACAGGCTGAAATCCAGTATGAACAGACGGGTGACGGGCTTGCGATGCGTTATGACCCGGCGCTGCGAACCGCATTGCTTGAACAAGCCGCAACGGGGGCCGTTCCGGATATGTGGATGTTCTTCGAGGCGCTTCGTGACACGCCAACCGGCGTCATACGGGGCGAGAATTCTGATATACTCGGCAAAGAAACGCTGACGGAAATGCACAAGCGTCACCCCGGCCTTATCTCGGCAGAGATACCGGATCGGGGGCACGCCCCATTTCTGGACGAACCCCAATCGCTTGACCTCATTCACAAAATACTGGACGCTGCATGAGCTCGCTTGACCTGATTGAAGCCGCGGCAGCGCGGTTAAAAGGCCATGTTCGGGAAACCCCGATCCTGACCTCTCCGTTTCTGGATGAGATCGCGGGACGCCGTGTATTGGTAAAGCCGGAATGTCTGCAACATACTGGCAGCTTCAAATTTCGGGGGGCATGGTCGGCGATCTCGGCCCTCAGCGAAGCGGATCGCAAGCGCGGTGTAATTGCCTATTCCTCGGGGAACCACGCGCAGGGGGTTGCGCACGCCGCTTCTTTACATGGCACGTCGTCAGTCATTGTCATGCCATCGGATGCGCCGCAGTTGAAGATCAACAATACGCGCGAGTTGGGCGGTGAGGTGGTCCTTTATGATCGCGCAAATGAAAGCCGAGAGGATATCGGAGAAAGGCTTGCCTCGGAACGCGGCCTGACCCTGATCCGGCCCTATGATGAGCCGCAGGTAATCGCAGGGCAAGGCACAACCGGCCTTGAGATCGCCCGTCAAGCCGCGTCCTTGGGGGTTGAGACAGCCGACGTACTTGTGTGCTGTGGCGGTGGCGGGCTGACGTCAGGTATCGCGCTGGCGCTTGAAAGGCATGCCCCGGGTCTGCGCGCCCGACCTTGCGAGCCCGAGGGGTTCGACGATGTGAAACGCTCGTTGGCGACCGGGCACATACAGAACAACGCCGCGTCGTCGGGGAATATCTGCGATGCGATCCTGACACCGCAACCGGGCCAAATCACCTTTCCGATCTTGAAACGGCTTTGCGGTCCGGGGTTTTCCGTCACCGAAGAAGAAGCGCTGCGGGCTATGGCGCTTGCCTTTCTGCGCCTCAAGATTGTTCTGGAACCGGGCGGTGCTGTATCATTGGCCTCGGCTCTTTTCCGCAGCGATGAAATCAAGGGCGACGCGGTGATAGTTGTTGCATCGGGGGGCAATACGGACCCCGAAGTCTTTGGGAAAGCACTGGAATTCCTGACCTGACAGCGCACGCAGGATAAGTCAGGTTGTGAATTCCACGTGTGACGAATGGGGATTAAGTCATGCAGTTCGCCGAGATAGGAGATATTGGCATCCATTACCGGGTCGACGGCGACCCAAATGGCGCACCCGTGGTATTCGCCAATTCTCTGGGTACCGACCTACGCTTGTGGGACGCCATGCTGCCGCATTTGCCACCGGGCCTGCGGATCATCCGGTATGACGAGCGTGGGCACGGTCTGTCGTCCTGCCCTTCTGCGCCTTATTCGATGGGGTCACTGATCCGCGACGCCGAAGCTTTGTTGGACTTTCTTGAGATTCGGGATTGTGTCTTCGTCGGCCTGTCCATCGGCGGGTTGATCGCGCAGGGGCTTGCCGTGAAGCGCATGGATCAGGTTCGCGCCTTGGTCCTGTCGAACACGGCCGCGAAGATCGGAACCCCGTCAATCTGGCAGGACAGGATGAACGCGGTGCGTCAGGGCGGGATCGAAGCGCTGGCGGACGCCACGATGGAGCGGTGGTTCTCAAAGTCGTTTCGCGCGTCGCCGGACCACTTGCTGTGGCGAAACATGATGGTGCGCCAGCCGGTAGATGGATATCTGGGTTGCTGCGCCGCCATTTCAGGCACCGATTTTTACACGCCGACCAGCGGCCTGAGATTGCCAACGCTTGGAATTGCCGGCAGCGAAGACGGCTCGACCCCGCCCGATCTGGTGCGCGAAACCATCGACCTGATCCCCGGCTCACGGTTCGAGCTACTGCGGAGGGCGGGCCATCTTCCATGTGTTGAACAACCAGTTGAATACGCGGCCCTGCTTCAGCAGTTCATGGCCGACATAGGACATATTTAGACGTATTTTGAAGGAGCGGTATTTTGGCGGATTTCCTATTGGTCCATGGGTCGTGCCACGGGGCGTGGTGCTGGCGCGACGTAGTCCCAGCGCTAGAGCATCTGGGCCACTCGGCGCACGCGATCGACATGCCCAGCCACGGTTCAGACCCGACAACGATCGCAGATGTGACATTGCGCAGTTGCCGCGATACCGTTCTGTCCGCCAGTTCGCCCCAAACGATAATCGTCGGGCATTCCTGGGGCGGCTATCCGATCAGCGCAGCAGCCGAGGCGGACCCGAAAGGTATGAAAGCACTGGTATACCTGTGCGCGTATGTGCCCGAAGATGGCCAGTCAATGATCGAGATGCGCCGGAAGTCGCCAAGGCAGACAATCGGCGACGCTGTCGAGAAATCCGCGGATGGGTTGTCCTATTCCGTTAAACCGGATCGCGTTCAGGCGCTATTCTACCATGACTGTCCCCCTGCAACGGTGCCCTATGCCCTGGCGCGATTGTGTCCGCAGGCCATTGCGCCTCAGGATACGCCGCTGCCTCTTGGCGACCAATTTAAGCAAGTTCCAAAGGCATATATCCGCGCATCCGACGACCGGACAATACCAAACGAATATCAGGAACACATGAGCCAAGCCGCGCCCCAACACATGCGATATGTGATCGACAGCTCGCACTCTCCGTTCTTTTCTCATCCGGACCAGTTGGCTGAAATCCTTAACGAGATCGCCAATTCGTTGCCGCCCGACCCATAAGAATTTCCGAAACCGGTATTTTCCTTGTCAAACGACTGTGGTTAAGGTCCGGTCGACATGTCCTTCTCCCGGTTCCTATGCGCCTGCCTTTCTTTTTTGTCCTGCTGACAGTCATGATCGACGCCATGGGCATCGGGCTGGTGCTGCCAATCATGCCCGACCTGATCGTCGAGGTTCAGGGGGGAACGCTGGCAAGCGCAGCAATTTGGGGCGGTGTCCTCAGCACCTCATTCGCTGCGATGCAGTTTATTTTCGGCCCTATTCTGGGGAACCTGTCAGACGCCTATGGCAGACGCATTGTTTTGTTAGTCTCCCTTTTTGTCATGGCGCTGGACTATGTCGTTATGGCCATCGCCGGCAGCATCTGGCTGTTACTGGCCGGCCGGATTGTCGGGGGCATCACGGCTGCCACTCACTCAACCGCTGCGGCATTTATGGCCGACGTATCGAAGCCGCATGAAAAAGCCGCGAACTTTGGTCTGCTAGGGGCTGCTTTCGGCGTTGGCTTTGTCCTCGGTCCCGTGATTGGTGGATTGCTAAGTGAATACGGAACGCGCGCGCCCTTTTGGGCGGCAGCAATATTGTCTTCGCTATCGTTCATCATCGGAGTGTTTGTCATGCCGGAAACGGTCACTGACAAAACCCGCAGACCCTTCAGCTTGCGCCGCGCCAACCCTGTCAATTCGCTGCGCGCAATTGCTGAACTGCCGGGCATTCGACCGTTGCTGTGGGTGTATTTCCTTTATTCGGTTTCGATCTATGTCTATCCGGCGATCTGGGCCTATTTCACGACCGAGCGTTTCGGCTGGTCTGCGCAAATGATCGGCCTGTCGCTGGGTGTCTACGGAATTGGAATGGCCGCAGTACAAGGCGGGCTGATCCGCCCGGCGACCCGATATCTGGGTGAACGTGTCACCATTGTCTACGGTATGGCCTTCGAGATCGTCAGCTTTCTGTTGTTGAGTTTTCTCACAAACGGATTGATTGCGTTGCTCCTAATCCCCATTACGGCGCTTGGGGCGGTTGTTACGCCTGCCCTGCAGGCGCTGATGTCGCGCGCAACACCGGATTCTCAGCAGGGTGAACTTCAGGGCGTTCTTACATCGCTGCACGCCCTGTCCATGGTGATTTCCCCGTTGTTGATGACCAGTATTTTTGCGCAGTTCGTCAAACCCGGAACCGCGCTTTACCTGCCCGGGGCACCGTTCCTACTGGCTATGGTCTTGATGATCGCTGGATTTACCATGTTTTTGCGTTCACGCCCCAACAAGTCGTAACAACGACCCCCAAATGACGGTTTCCGTCTTGCAGAGCGTCCCTGACCGCGCCACCGTGATCCAAACGAAACGAGGGGAATCCATGCAGACGATCAAGGCCGCCGTATGCCACGCGTTCAACGAACCTTTGGTGATCGAAGATGTTCAGCTTGCGCCACCGGCTGCGGGCGAAGTTGAAGTGACCTTGGATGCGGTGGCGATCTGCCATTCCGACATCTCATACGCAAGTGGTGCGTGGGGTGGATTCCTGCCGGCCGTTTACGGGCATGAGGCCGCCGGAATCGTCACCGCAGTCGGCAGTTCCACCGATGGGTTCAAGGTAGGTGACGCTGTTGTCGTCACGCTGATCCGGGCCTGCGGATCGTGCCCGTCCTGCTCAGGAGGTCAGCCAACAATTTGCGAAACGCCATACGACACGGTCAAAGGGCCGCTGAAGACATCGAAGGGCGAGCCGCTGGAACAAGCAATGGCCTGTGGCGCGTTTGCGGAAAAGGTGGTGGTCAGTCACCGGCAGATTGTCAAAATCCCCGAAAATATGCCAAAGGACGTGGCCAGCCTGCTATCTTGCGGGGTGATCACTGGGGTCGGTGCCGCAGTGAATGCCGCCGGTCTGCGCGCCGGGCAAGATGTCGTGGTCATCGGTGCGGGCGGGGTCGGCCTGAACGCCATTCAGGGGGCCCGTATCGCCGGGGCCCGGCGCATCGTGGCCGTCGACATGACCGAAGAAAAACTTTCGATCGCGAAAGAGTTCGGCGCAACCCATGGCGTTTTGGCGACATCCAAGGCTCCGTGGAAGGACGCCTACAAAGCGTTGGGTGGGCGCGGTGCCGATGCCGTGCTGATTACGGTTGGCGCGATACCGGCATATGATCAGGCCGTCCGGTATCTGGGGCGCGGAGGCAAGGCCGTCATGATCGGAATGCCCCATTCCGGTGACACCGCCAGCTACGAACCCGTCATTCTGGCCGCTTTGGGACAAGGCTTGATAGGATCCAAGATGGGCGACGTGGTCATCCAGCGCGATATTCCTTGGATGATCGACCTGTATGAACAGGGCAGATTGAAACTGGACGAACTGATCTCGGGCCGCTGGTCTCTGGCGCAGATCAACGAAGCAATCGCAGACACCAAAACCGGATCGGCCAAACGCAATGTCATTGTGTTCGACAGGGCCTGACACAACGCGGGGAGAACCGGGATGAAACTGCAGGATCTCGATATCATCATCACCGCACCGCCTGCTCCGGGCTGGGGTGGGCGGTACTGGATCCTCGTTAAGCTCACGACCGACACCGGGATCACCGGTTGGGGGGAATGTTATGCCTCATCGGTTGGCCCCGAAGCGATGCGGCACGTCATCCGCGATGTGTTCGAACGGCACATGATGGGCGAAAACCCCGAGAATATCGAACTGATGTTCCGCCGCGCCTATTCCAGCGGATTTACCCAGCGCCCGGACCTGACCGTGATGGGCGCGTTTTCGGGTCTTGAGATCGCGTGCTGGGATATCCTTGGCAAGGACCGCGACCGCCCTGTCTATGCCTTACTGGGCGGGCTGATGAACCCGCGCATCCGGGCCTACACGTATCTTTACCCCCTGCCCCAACATAACCTCACCGATTTCTGGACTGCGCCAGAACAGGCCGCGGACTGCGCGGCCGAAATGGTCCGGCGTGGTTTCACGGCTGTAAAATTCGACCCCGCCGGCCCCTATACAATTCGCGGCGGACACATGCCTGCGATGACCGACATTTCAATGTCGGTTGCATTTTGCAAAGCGATCCGCGACGCCGTCGAAGACAAGGCAGACCTGCTATTTGGCACCCATGGCCAATTCAACACCGCAGGCGCGATCCGCTTGGGGCAGGCGTTGGAACCCTATTCCCTCCTTTGGTTCGAAGAACCCACCCCGCCCGACATGATCGATGATATGGCCCGCGTTGCCCGCAACGTCCGTATCCCAGTTGCGACTGGGGAACGCATGACAACCAAGGCCGAATTCGGCGCGGTTTTGCGGGCTGGTGCGGCTGAAATCTTGCAACCCGCGCTCGGGCGCGCAGGGGGTATTTGGGAGATGAAGAAAGTTGCGGCCATTGCCGAAGTGTTCAACGCGCAGATGGCCCCGCACCTTTATGCCGGTCCGATTGAATGGGCCGCCAACATCCAACTGGCAGCGTCTATCCCGAACCTGTTGCTATTGGAAACCATCGAATCGCCATTTCACGACAGTCTGATCAAGGGCTCGCTTCGCGTCGAAGACGGGTTTGTAACGGCCCCAACCGCACCCGGTCTGGGGATCGACGTGGACGAAGATCTGGCCCGCGCGCATCCGTTCACTGGCGACGGACTGCACCTGCAGATGCAGGAAGAACCCTGCGACTATGTCAACGGAAACGCCTTTCAGGGCGGGGCGCCAGCAACCGAGGGGTGACAAGCCCCCGCGATCTGAGGCATATTGGACCAGCCCCAGTTGCGAACAGGCTGCGCGTGACGCTCAAAGAAGACAACATTCAGAACACCGACGACGCCCTGTCGGACATGAAGGACAGCGCCGCAAACGCTGCGGCGTTCCTGAAGGCTTTGGCGCATGAGGGGCGCCTGATGATCCTATGTCATTTGGGCGAAGGCGAAAAATCTGTAAGTGAGCTTGAACGGTTGCTGGATACGCGGCAGGCGGCTGTCAGCCAGATGCTTGCGCGGTTGCGCGGCGAAGGTCTGGTTTCGACCCGTCGGGAAGGCAAAACGATTTACTACTCGCTTCATGATGGTAACACGACGCAAGTGATCGGCCTACTATACGATTTGTTCTGCAAACCCAAAAGCTGATCCACTTAGTTCGATACGTATCCCGCGATGACCTGCAACAGCTTGAATGCGGTCGCCGCGTCATTCTCGACAACAGCCAGAAATTCTTCTTCACCGATCCGCAGACAGGACAACTCTGTTTCGGCGATCATGCTTAGGGCGCGGGGTTCTTTTCGGATCAACCCCAGTTCACCGACCAACGCGCCCGCGCCGACCGTCGCGATAAGCTGATCCGGCCCGCCCGCCTGAGGCAGATACAGGCCCGCCTCGCCTTCCAGCACAACGTACGCGCCGTCTGTTGGTTGATCGTCCTTCAGGAATACAACTTCACCCGGCTTCGCATCAAACCAGCGCGCACCAAAGGCCAAAAGGCGTAACTGACGTCGATCCAGACCCGAGAACAACGGCGTCTGTTCCAGCGCCCGCAGTTTACGCGCAAGGTCTGCCGAGGCTGCACTGTCTTCCTCCACGTCCGCCGGTCCCTCATCCGAAACAACCCGACCTTGCCTGATTTCGACAAACATGTCGAATACGTCGGGACTGTCGAACTGATCATTCAGATAGATGACAGTTGTATCAGGCAGCAATGAACGCAGGTTTTTATAAACCGCGACCTGCGTTGCCATGTCATAGCTTGCCAACGCGTTTTCCAGAATAAGAATGTCCGGCTTCTTGATTGTCGCGCGCGTAAAGGCCAGCGGTTCGGCAAATACTGCGGGCAAGTTCTGGCCACCCAAAGCAACCGGGACGTCATAAATCAGCTCGACCACCAAGGGGCGCGCACCGTTTTGATCCAGCACATCGACGATCAATTTGCGCACTTCGTCCGATCTGGCCCCACCGATCTGGCTGACCTTGCCGAACAGCGCATTCTCCATCACCGTCAGACCCGGCGCAAACGCCTCGGCATCCAGAGGGGCAAATACGTCGTGCAGCGTTTCCAGCAACTTGTGTGAGTGGCTGTGCCGCAATTCGAGGATGCGGTTCTTAAGCTCATCCGTAAACGCAGGCCCGATCTGTTCGGCGGATATGACAACGGGAACAGCCAACAGATTGGCAAGCTGTTCGTCGTCCAGCCCGGACACACCTTCATCGCGGGTTCGCTCCAGCAACTCCACCGCGCTTTCGTAGGTCTGAACCTCAAGACCCAGCTTGCGGAACAAGGGGTGGTCGGTCCCGTCCAGACCAAAGATCTGGCGTAGCATATCGACCACGTCGCGCGTCAGGTTGACCAGCGTTTCATCCAGCCCCAATTCGCGCAGTTGCCCCAAAAAGACGGGCTGACGCGCCAAGAGGGCCTGCGTAACGGGCACACGAGGCGTAGCGAACAAAAGGTTCTCGGCAACTGGCAAAGCGGCATTATAGGCATCGCGGTCAAAAACCAGCGCCTGCTGTTCCAGCCCAGCATCGCGCACGGCTTGTTGGACGATCGGGCGCAGCTCGACTAGCTTTTGGGCCAGTTCGCGATGTTCATCAACGTCAAATGCCTGTTCTGATCCGCGTTGGAACAGGGCCGCGCCGGATCCCATCCCGTCAATCAGTTGCAGCCACCAGTCACGCAGCGCGTCCGCGGTCTCGACCCCGGCCAGCGACGGATCCAGCCATTCTGCCTTAAACGGGTCACGACTGTTGCCAGCCCTTTGCGTTTCGGCAAAACCGGGGTCATCCGTCGTGGCCGACAGCGGTTTGAACCGCATGGGCATCATGACATTGTCACCCAGAGTTCCCTGAAACATGACCGGCCGGGACGAGGCGTACCCGATCCGGGTTGCCACAACGCTCTGATGCAGGCCAGACAGGTTGTGACCCCCGATTTCGACGCGGCCCGCACTGGGAAGGATTTCACGCGTCAGCAACTCAGCAATCGCACGGCGATCTTCTTCACTCGGGGCGGCAATGCCGATGGTTTTACCCCCCGGGAATGTGAGGTTCAGATCATCCAGAACCTGATTTCCATCCATATCCCGCACCGAGACATGATCCAGAACAACATCCGCGTTCAAATGCGGGCGCTCTTTTGGGTCGTCCTCGAACAGCTTTTCGTCCAGCATGCCGGGCGGCGCAAAACGATCTATCACGACGTCCCAGCGCAGAGACATATCCTGCGTCTGGTTGTAATACGTCAGCAGCTCTTTCCAGGGTGAGCTGAGATCCTTGTACGCAGCAAGCGCCGCGACAAGGGCACCCAGTGAAACCGATCCTTGCAGCACCAGCAAGCCGCCGACCAGATAGAACATGAACGGCGTGAGCTGAGAGATGAAGTTGTTTATGAACTTCATAAAGAACTTCTTCTGGTAAATCTCGAACCGAATCCCGAACAGACGCCCCAGTTGATCCGAGATCATGGCGCGGCGATACCGCCAGCCGCCATTGGCCCGCAGCGTCGATGTCCCGGCCGCATTCTCGCCAATCTGGGCGGCAAGAACGCGCACTTCCTGAATACGGCGTTTGTTGAGCAGGTTAATCTGGCGCTGAAGTTTGGGGATCAGCCACGCCTGTACCGGGATCAGGGCAACAGCCGCCAACCCGAACCAGACGCTTTGCAGGAACAAGAAGGACAAGATTGTTATCATCTGCCCGGCCTGCAATACCGGCTGACTGATCGCATCGCCCATCAAGCCGCCCATCGGCTCGCTTTCGGCGGTGACCATCGACACCATCTCGCCTTGACTGACCCGCTCGAAATATGGCTGGGGAAAGCGCAGGGCGCGGCTGATCAACTGATACCGGAACCGCCGCAACATGCGTTCGCTAAGCACGCCCTTCATCGTGTTTATGCGCATCTTCATCAAGCCATGCGCAAGCACGGCAGCCAGAAAGGCGAAACACAAGATGATCAGAAAGGTCGTCTGCGGCAGGCTGTAGCCAAGGACGTCAACAACAGGACTTGCCGCACCGATAGCGTCGTTGATGATCCGCTTCGGCAATTCCAACGTCAGGTAAAGCAGTGGAAACAGCGTCGAGGTGACGGCCAGAAGGATAAGCTGGTCGCGTTTCGAATACTTCCAAATAAACCGGAAAATAGTACGTTCTATGGAACCTGCCCCTGTTGCGGATCACTGATCCGATCCTGACATATGCGTCGCAAATCCAACTTGGTGATTTTACCGCAATCACATCAGAATACGCAAATAGTTTCCAATTTGATCAGATAATTGCCGACTGTGAACAAGTTCATTTGCGCAACAACAATTAAGCACATACTGTTGTCCGCAGGACGATATCGGGAGGTCTAATTTGCCTGCCAACTTAGGCGCTGTGTTTTTGATGCTCTGCTTGTTGCAGATCAAACACATGTTTGCGGACTATTATCTCCAAACGCCCAAGATGCTGGCGGGGCGTGGCGAGTATTTTCATCTGGGACGCGCTCAGCATGCCGCGGTGCATGTTGTGGGCTCTGTCTTGGTGTTCTTGATCTTCGGTGCGCCGTGGTCCTTCATCCTGATTATCGCCGCCTTGGAATGGATCGTCCATTTCAACATCGACTTTGCGAAAGCAAGCTACTCTGACAAAAAACAACTGATGCCGACACAGGCCGCGTTCTGGCGCGCCGCCGGGTTGGATCAGTGTCTGCACAACCTGACCTATGTGGCTATGGTTTGGGCCTGGGTAAAATTCGCGGCTTAGAAGACGCATTCAGCCACATGAATGGCCGCCAACTTTGCACAAGTTGACGACCTTGTATTCTGAGCACAATCTTGACTTGACCGGGCTAGCCCAGAACCGAAAAACTGCTTTCTTCGTTTATGGGTCGCTTGCGCGAGTAAAACCCCACATCAATCGAGCGTTTGATATACGGCAGTTCAAACTGTAACGGCTGGGCATCGTGATCCGCGCCACCCTCGCAATAGCCGATCAGGGCCGCCATCATCTTACCTGCAATCGGCGCGTTCTTGTATTGGTTCCCGCTGGTGCCGCAGGCCATGTAGAACCCCGGCAGGCTGGACTTGTCGTAAATCGGAATCCAGTCGGTAGACGCGTCATACAGGTCCACAACACCACGTGTCTTCGAAGGTATCCCAAGGCTGGGCACCCGCTGCGCGTAACGCATGGCCTGCGTCGTCCATTGATCCGTAAAGTCGTGGTTATAGTGAACGTCGTCCTCGCACCATTGATGCGGATCGCATTCGGGATCTTCCGAGCCGATCAGGATATGGTTGCCATGCTCGGGCCGGCAATACAGGGCAATGTCACTGTCGGACACGATTGTACCGTCATGTTCAAAATCGAAACCCTCGGGGGACGGGACGTGTACTACCTCCTGCCGTAAGGGGCGGGTTTCAATCGTCATGTCGTCCAGAACCCCGGCCATCTTGTTAACGATCGCGGAGCCCGGCCCTGCGACATTCACGACGACCTTGGCGCGGATCTCTTCGCCCGAGGCCAGTTTGACGCCCGCAACACGTCCGCCGTCTTTTAGTATCTCGACAACCTCGGCCCCGGTGCGCAGCTCGGCCCCGTGTTGCTTTGCCGCGTCCATCAGATTCTGGGCCGACAGCGCCGGGTCGGTAACATAGCCAGCCTGAGGCCAGAAAACCCCGCCCTGCATCTTGCGCCCGTTAGGCTGCCCGAACTCAGGATCGTCTTTTCGACGGGCCGGTGCGTAGCTTTCCAGCGAATACACAGGCAGGCGTTCCGTGATTTTTTCAGGCGACCATTCCTCGAACGGGCAATCCAGATCGGCGCTGTTCGCCATTTGCTTTTCCAACATCCCGTTGGCATCGGTTTTCATCACAAGACACCCGGTCTCGCGAAACTGCGCAAGGTTTGCATCCTTGGGCAAGCCCAGATACGCGGCCCAATCCCGCCAATAGTGATACCCTTCCCACGCAAAGGCCGTGCCGTCGAAAGTTGAATAGTGCATCCGAATGATCGCACAGGACCCCGCGGTCGAGCCGTGGCCAACCTGACTGTTTCGATCCAGGGACAGGGTTTTCCAGCCCGCTTTTGCCATCTCGAACGCGATGGCGGAACCGATCACTCCTGTTCCGATTATGATTGCGTCTGGTTGGCTCATGCTGGGTCTCCTTTCCAGTAGCGCATGGAATAGGCGCTGAATTCTTCGATTTCTTCGGGTCGTGGTTCGACCCCTGTAAAGACGTACAGATAATGCGGAACCATCGAGATCCGCACAGACATGGGTTCGTTCAGTTGCGCCAGATCGTAGCCGATCTGCATGTAATACAGCACGCGGGCGCGGGTTTCGGCCTCGACCTCGGAATAGCCATAGCGGGCGAACATGGCGTGCAACGCCTTCAGCCGCCGCGCGTCAGACTGATCCAGCGCACGCCGTACCTTGCCCGACTTGCGTGCCCAATCGCGTACTGCGAAATCCAGCGCAGTATCGAACAAGTCGGTGTTCACCACACAGCGATGCACGTTGCACACCGCAGCCGTAACAGTTGCTGCCGAGGCTTCGGCCTGCGCGATCAGGGCTGCCGTGTTTGTGGCTTGCCATCGTTCGAGCAATGCATCCATCAACTCCTGACGCGACTTGAAATACCAGTAGAAGGACGAGCGGGACACAGCCATCCGTTCGGCCAGATTCAGTACTTTTATCTGATCCACACCATCGGAAATCAGAACGTCCATCGCCACGTTCAGCCAGTCGTCGCGCGTAACCTTGATATTGCCGACCAGAGGTTCGGCTTTAGGGTCATCTCGGTGGAGGATCGGTTTATTGCTCATTCAACTCTCCGGCGGTGCGCCGCCCTCTTCCGTGCGACGTGCAACGAAATTCCTCACAGCCTCAATCCGGTCACCGTCCTGTTTGGGTGGCTGGAAATTGGCTAGGATGTCCTTCCACACACCCGTAGCCCGGTGATTGGCGTCGACTGACCCGCGCTCAGTCCAGGTGCCAAAATTGGCATAGTCGTGAACGTGCGGCTCATAAAACGCGGTGTTGTAACGCTCCATCGTCTGACTGGTCGCAAAGAAGTGGCCGCTGGGTTCAACTTCGCGCAGTGCGGTGTCGAAACCGATCTCAGCCAGACCCGCCTGCGCCCCTGCGCAAAGTTCGGCCACCATGTTCAACACTTCGGCATCACAGACCAGCTTTTCGAAGGAAACGGTCAACCCGCCTTCCAGCCACCCGGCCGAATGAATGATCACCGTTGCCCCGGCCATCAAACACCCCCACAAACCGAACTGGTTTTCGTTCGCTGCCTGAACGTCATTGCTGTTGGAGGCCGACCCCGCAGCAGACCGCCACGGCAGGCCCAGATGCCGCGCCAACTGCCCCGCCGCCAGCGACGCCTGAAAATGCGAGGGCGTCCCGAACGCAGGCGCGCCGGATTTCATATCAACATTGCTTGTGAATGTCCCATAGCAGACTGGCGCACCGGGATTTACCAATTGGGTCAGCGCAATGGCGGACAGGGCTTCGGCATGGGACAATGTAATTGCCCCTGCCACAGTAATAGGTGCCATTGCCCCCATCAGCGTAAAGGGCGTGACAATCGACATCTGTCCGTGGCGGGCAAAATCTATCAGCCCCTGCGCCATTGGAACATCCAACGTCCGGGGGCTGTTGGTGTTGATGATCGTATAGCAGTGCGGGTTTGCGCGGAATGCGTCATCCGACAACCCGCGAGCGGTCGAGAGCATTTCAAAGCAATCCATCACCTGCGGTGTCCCGCGCGAGAAAAAGAACGGAAACTTGTCCGTCAACTCCATCTGCGCCTGCGTGGTGAAATAGTGCCGCAAGTGGGTTGGCACGTCCTGCGGTTCAACCTGGGGCGAGATCATCTGGAACACATCAAAATGATGGGTAAGCTTCAGGAACTCCAGATAGTCCTGCCCTGTTGCCGGACGGCGCCCCCGTTCAAGATCGGTCGCATTGGGGGCACCTGCCCCGGGTTGAAAGACCAGACTGCCCAGTTCCAGCGTAAAATCCCGGCGGCGAGCCCCTGCGCGACAGGCAATGGATTTTGGGGCCGAGGCTACAGCGGCCTCGACTATGTCGCGCCCGATAAAGACCATCTCGGTTTGCTCATCAACCTTGGCACCGGCTGCGGCGAAAATCCTTCTTGCCTCGGGCAGCAGGACCTTGATGCCCAACTCCTGCAACAAGCGCAGGGCGGTTTCATGCATGTCGGCGATCTGCTCTGCCGGGAAAACCTCCATCTGCGGGAACGGGTTCCTGAGTTGGCGGTAGTTCACATCACGCATTGCGGCAGATGGGGCTTCTGCGCCACGCCCACGCCGTCGCCTTCCGCGTTCCGAGGTTTGTGAGATCATCATCAGCCCCGCATCGCCTGGCCTTGCGGATCATAAGGCGACGGTGCGATCACCCTTGCCGGGCGCTCAACACCGACCACATGAACCGACAGATCAGTCCCCGGAGTTGCTTTGTCGCGGTTGACCAGTGCCATCGCCAGCGACTTGCCGGTGTAATGGCCATATCCGCCCGAGGTCACGAACCCGACCCGCTCACCATTGGCCCAGACGGGTTCATACCCGCTTGCGTCCGCATCCAGCGCATCAACCTCCAACGTGACCTGCATCTGCGCGGGGCCGTTGCCGTCGCGTTCGGCCAGTGCCGCAAGTTTGCCGACAAATTCCTTGTTCCAGTCGATCCAGCGATCCATCCCCGTCATTCCAGGCGTGTAAAGCTGCGTGAACTCTGCCGACCAGATGCCAAAGCTCTTTTCAAGGCGGGTCGACAGCATGGCGTTAAAGCCGCATTCGCGAATGCCTTCGTCTGCCCCGGCTTCAAGCAGCATCCGGCGCAGCTTGATGTGATCACCATAACGGCAGTTGATCTCATACCCTTTTTCACCGGTGACCGACATGCGCGCAACACGGGCGCGGACGAGGCCGATATCGAAACCCCCGCAGCCCATGAATTTTAGGCCCGAGATATCCTGCTCAGCCAATTTCTCGACCACGGCCTGCGATTTTGGGCCGACTACGGCAAACCCACAATATTCCTCACCCAGATCGCGAACGGCCACACCGTCGATCATGTGGTCATCGAACCACCGCATATGCCAGGCGCGCAAGTAATAGCTGCCCATGATCCACCATGTCCCATCGCCCCAGTTCAGCACGGTCAGATCGCCCTTGAGCCGCCCGTTCTCGCCCAGCATCGGGGCCAGCTTTGCCCGTCCGGGCGCTGGCAGTTTCGAGGCCATCACTTTATCCAACCAGACCTGCGCGTTGGGGCCGCTGACCTCGAACCGCGAGAAACCACTGATATCCATCAGGCCCACGCCCTCGCGGATCACCTTGCATTCCTCGGCTACGATGTCATGCGCGTTCGATCGCTTCAGGGTTGGTGTTTCCTCGAACCCTTTGGGCGCGAAATAAAGCGGCACTTCAAGATCCCAACTGACGCCCCACTTGCAACCCGCCTCGGTCATCGCGTCATGCGCCGGAGCCATCTTCAACGGACGCCCCGCAGGCAGTTGTTCGTTCGGATAGGTCATCACGAACCGGCGGGAATAGAACTGTCCGGTCGTTTCGCGGATATACCGCTTGTTCTGCGCGAAATCGCCAAAGCGGGCCACATCCATAGGCCACGCATCAGCCTCGGGCTCACCATGGATCATCCACTCAGCCAGCGTCTTACCGACGCCACCGCCTTGCAAGAAGCCTGCCATCACCGCGCAGGCTGACCAATAGCCACGCTTGCCCGGCACCGGCCCGACCAGAGGGTTCCCGTCGGGCGCAAAGGTAAACGCACCGTTGACCCACGTCTTGATGCCCACATTCTGGATCGACGGATAGCGTTCAAAGCCCAGTGTCAGCTCATTCTCGATCCGGTCAAGCTGCTCCTGAAACAGTTCTTCACCGTAATTCCACGGCGCGCCGTCCATGGCCCAGTGTTCGTGTTCCACCTCATAAATACCAACCAGAACGCCCTTCTGATCCTGCCGCATATAGGTGAAGCCTTCCAGATCCACGGTCATCGGCATCTCGAAATCCGCCTGGGCAACCTCGGGGACCGTGTCGGTGATCAGATAATGGTGCTTGAGTGGTGAGACAGGCAGTTCGACCCCTGCCATGCGGCCCACCTGCTTGGCCCAGAGGCCGGCTGCGTTGACCACGTGCTCACAGGTGATTGTGCCCTTATCGGTCACGATTTCCCAACCGTCGGCGGTCTGCGTCAGGCTTTCAACCTTGGTCTCTTCGTAATACTCGGCACCGCGTCTCTTGGCTGCGGTCGCATAAGCCTGCACGGTGCCGGTCGTGTCGATATTCCCTTCGCGATCCGCCCACATCGCGCCCAGCACACCATCAGTGGACATGATCGGGCAACGTCGCTGCGCCTCTTCCGGGGACAGCAACTCGCAATCGTCGATCCCAATGGATTGGAAGATGCGATAGTTCGCTTGCAGCCATTCCCACCGTTCCGGGGTGCCCGCCAAGGTCAGACCACCTGTCATGTGCAGGCCGATATTCTGGCCGGATTCTTTTTCGATCTCACTCAGCAGGTCAATAGTATAAGCCTGCAATGCTGCCATGTTCGGATCTGCGTTCAAGGCGTGAATACCGCCCGCCGCATGCCACGAGGACCCCGACGCAAGACGCCGCCGTTCCAGCATCACCACATCCGACCAGCCAAACTTGGCCAGATGATACAGAACCGAGGCACCCACGACGCCGCCCCCGATGACCACAACACGATACTGAGATTTCATCCTGCACTCCCCCGCATGACTCGCAGGGGACGCTAGACGCACTGTTCACCTCTGTCTAGACATTTCTGTACAGTTCTGATGGTTGAAATCTTGCAGGACCTGATCGGGTCTTTAAAGCTGGGCGCTGGGTCGCGACGCTATCTTGTCAAACCAGGCCAGAGTTGCCGCGTTTTCCTGAGGAATCTTCATTTTGATCACGCGTGCGAAATCAACGAATACGAATGTCGAAATATCCGCCAACGTAAACACTTCGCCCGCGACAAAATCACTTTCGGCAAGCCTGGCTTCCAGAACATCGAAAAACCGCGCGACCCGCACTGTCGCGCGCTGCGCCAACTCGGGGATCTGGGCGTGGTTCACGGGTCCGGGTATCGCCCTATCTTCAAACACCGGATGGGTATTGCGCAACGCCTCGGCAATCGGCGCGCCGCCTTGTTGCTCGACTATACTGTTCCACATCAGAACCGCACCCTTTTCGTCCGGTGTCCGCCCCATCAAGGGCGGCTCGGGAAAGCGTGCTTCCAGATAAGCCGCGATTCCCAGATTCTCGGCCAACGTAGTCCCTTCGTCGGTTACAAGAACCGGAATGGTCGCGTTCGGATTGACGGCCCGAAATTCCTCGCTGAGTTGCTCGCCCCTGGCAATGGAGATGTCGCGGGTCTCAATCTCAAGCCCTTTTTCAGCGATGAACATCCGTGCACGGCGGGGGTTCGGAGCAGTAGAGCAATCATAAAACAGCATCAGAAAAATCCTTATAAGCCAGTTAGCGGCGATAAACGAAGCAGCGGCCTTCGACGGCCCCCGTCGGCAATGGCAATTCTGTCAGGGTTTCGAAATACATCCGGTCGCTCGATACCATCAGCCCCCCTTCCGCCAAAAGCGGCTCGATCAAAGGTGACACAAGACGCGCAAACGCATCGTTCTTTTCCCGGTTGTGACCGCCAAGATCAGCATGGATCACGCTGGCCGTTGCGCCAAAGCGATCCAGTGCCGCAGGAAGCGTTTCCCGCACATCCCCCAAAATCACCATGTCCTCTGGCGGGGTTGAATCAGGATGCGAGGCAACAGCACGCTCAAAAACATAGACGGGCCGATCTTTGATATACTGGGCCATATGGTGATAGGTGCGACCATTGCCCAACCCCAGTTCGAACACAGGCCCCGCCATGCCTTTTGTCTGTGCAATGGCGTGGTCCAGACAGGCTCGCTGCGAAACCATACGGTCGATGAACAAATCGAGGCGGCTTTGGTCGTCAGGCACTGGGAAATCTCTCCTTGATATCTGTCGGTATGAAAGGTAGGGCCGACATCGCATTTGATGGCAAATCCTCAAGGCTTTGTGTAGGCAAATAGGCCTCGGATTCAAATTTTCGCGACATTTCAGCACAAGAACGGGTTTGACTAGTTGGGTCCAACCGCGCGAAACTGCTTCAAAAAACACGGGGAGTTGAACAAACCGATGAAAACCCACGGCCAGACGGGTGGAAAACCCGCATGACTGCGTTGTTGTCTGTCCGAGACCTCAGCATCGGTTTCGGTGCGGGCGATTCTGTTGTCAAAGACGTCAACTTCGACGTCGAAGCCGGGCAGACACTTGCGCTGGTTGGGGAGTCGGGCTCGGGGAAAACGATCTCGTGCAGGGCGACGCTACGCATCCTGCCGCGCACTGCACAAATTCGCAGCGGCACCATTACTCTGAATGATTCCAAGGGAATGGAAGACCTGACCCGGATCAGCGAGCGCCAGATGAGGGATATCCGAGGCAACCGTGTTTCGATGATCTTTCAGGAGCCGATGCGATCCCTGTCGCCTCTGCACAAGATCGGAAATCAGGTAAGCGAAGTCCTCTGGCTGCATCGCGGCGCGTCCGAAGCCCAGGCGCGCAAAGAAGTTCTGACACAGTTTGAACGAGTCGGGTTTCCCGATCCTCAGCGTGCGTATGATTCTTATCCGTTCGAACTGTCGGGCGGTATGCGGCAGCGCGCGATGATCGCGATGGCCATGGTTTCCAAGCCAGAGCTGCTGATTGCCGACGAACCCACGACCGCGTTAGACGTGACAACTCAGGCGCAGGTGCTGGGGCTGATCAAAGAGCTTCAGCGTGAAACCGGAATGGCGCTGATCCTCGTAACACACGATCTGGGCGTGGTTGCGAATATGGCAGAGCAGGTCGTTGTCATGCACAAGGGCCGCGTCATGGAATCCGGTGCGGCCGCACCTATCCTGACCGACCCGGCGCATCCATACACACAGCAGTTATTCAACGCGGCCCCGGAAATTCCCGACGAAGATTCGGTAGGCATCCCGATGCCTGACGAGGACCTGATCCTGCAACTGAAGGGCGTATCCAAGACATATACAATGCGTTCAAGCAAAGGGTGGCAAGGGGAACGGCTGATACATGCCTGCCGTGGTGTTGACCTGAATCTTGCACGCGGCAAGACGTTGGCCATCGTGGGCGAAAGCGGCTCTGGCAAAACCACCGCCGCCCGCATAGCCTTAGGCGCGGAGCCACCCGATCCGGGTGGAGAGGTTCTTTTCCGCACGTCCCCGAACGAGGACCCGATAACCGTTCACCGGATGTCTCGCGCGCAACGCACCGCCTTTCAGCGCAAGGCGCAGATGGTGTTTCAGGACCCATACAGCTCGCTCAGTCCGCGTATGCGCATTCAGGACGCCATGACCGAACCGCTGGAAATACACAACATCGGCTCGGCTGCGGAACAAAGGGACAAGGCCGCCGAAATGCTGCAACGGGTCGGCTTGAACGACGATATGCTGAAACGCTATCCGCACGCGTTTTCGGGTGGCCAGCGTCAGCGCCTGTCTATCGCACGCGCCATGATGCTGGACCCTCAACTCATCGTCTGCGACGAGCCGACTTCGGCGCTGGACGTGTCGGTTCAGGAACAAATCCTGACACTGTTGGAAAACCTGCAGGAAAGTCTGAACCTGTCGTATTTCTTCATCTCCCACGACCTGGCGGTCGTGGCGCGGATTGCCGACGAAGTCGCGGTGATGCGCCGGGGTCTGGTGGTGGAACAAGCCCCGCCCGAGACCCTGTTCTACAACCCCCGCCACCCCTACACCAAGGCGCTGATTGCCGCTCAGCCGGAACCCGACATCAACCGGCCCATTGACCTGAATTTGGTTGCTTTGGGCGCTGGTTCACCAGACAGTTGGGATGACGCCTTCCGATTTACCGACTCCGTGATACCTTCGCTGGTAGAGATGGAGCCCGGCCATAAGGTACGATGCCATGTTTAAGACCACTCGCCCCCTGTTACTGGCAGCCGCTTTTTCGGCCCTGTGTTCCCTGCCGACACTGGCCGCGACACCCACCCCAGTCGAAGGCCCCTTCTGGCAGTCTGAGGTCAGCGCGGGCAACCTACCCCCAATCGAGGAGCGGCTTCCGGCTGACCCCTTGGTCGTGGACCTTGCCGCGAAGGGGCGCGAATTTGGCACCCCGGGCGGCACCCTGCGCACGATGGTGACGCGTTCCAAGGACATTCGCCAGATGGTCGTTTACGGCTATGCCCGTTTGGTTGGATTTGACCAAAACTACGAGATTGTCCCGGACCTGCTCGCGTCATTTGAAAACGAAGGGAACCGCAAGTTCACGCTGCGCCTGCGAGAAGGTCATAAATGGTCGGACGGCTCGCCTTTCACGTCCGAGGACTTTCGGTACTGGTGGGAGGACGTTGCGAACAACGAACTACTCAGCCCGTCCGGGCCGCCCGACTTCCTGATTGTCGAGGGCAAGCCACCAACCGTCAGCTTCCCGGACGAAACCACAGTCGTGTATGAATGGGACGATCCGAACCCCGACTTTCTGCAATCTCTGGCGCAGGCCCGCCCGCCCTTCATTTACCGGCCTTCAGAATTCCTCAAGCAATATCACGAGAAATTCGCTGATGCCGATGAGCTGGCCTTTCAGGTCGAGGATGCCCGCGTCAAAAGCTGGGCCGCGCTGCACAACAAGTTGGATAACCTGTATAAGTTCGACAATCACCAACTGCCCACTTTGCAGCCGTGGCTGAACGCAAGTTCCGGCAAGAAGATCCGGCACAATTTTGTCCGCAACCCTTATTATCACCGCATCGACAGCAAAGGCATGCAATTGCCCTATATCGACGTCGTCGAGATGGAAATCGTCGCCCCCGGACTGGTGGCCGCGAAAACAAACGCTGGCGAAACCGATCTGCAAGGGCGTGGGCTGGCGTTCCGCGACGCCTCGATCCTGAAAAAAGGTGAAACGGGCGGCGACTACAAAACCTTGCTATGGAAAACCGGAGTCGCGTCGCAGATTGCGATTTATCCCAACCTGAATTTTGCCGATGATGCGTGGCGCGAGGTTCTGCGCGACGTGCGCGTGCGCCGTGCCCTGTCGTTGGCCATCGACCGAAAGACGATCAATCAGGCGCTCTATTTCAAGCTGGCGCAGCCAGGGGCCATGTCTGTTCTGCCAGCCTCGCCGTTTTATGACGAAGAAAACGCAAAGGCTTGGGCCCAGTACGATATTGAACAAGCCAACGCCCTGCTGGATGAGGCTGGCCTGACCGAGCGTGACAAGAACGGTATCCGACTGTTGCCCGATGGACGCCCGATGGAGCTGATCATTGAAACGGCAGGCGAACGGCAAGAAGTTGAGAACGCGCTGCAGATCGTTACCGACACGTGGCGTGAGATTGGCGTCGACCTTGTGATGCGCCCATTGGACAGGGATATCCTTCGCAACCGGGTATTTGCGGGGAACACGATGGCCTCGGTCTGGTTTGGTTGGGATGATGGAATTCCGCAGCTCCATACCTCACCGGCGTATCTGGCGCCGACCGATCAGGTGTTTCTGGCCTGGCCCAAATGGGGGCAGTACTATCAGACCGGAGGCGAAGCTGGTGAGCCGCCCGACATGCCCGAAGCACAGCGCCTGATGGAGCTGGCCCATGATTGGCAGATCGCCAAGACGGACGATGAGCGGCAGACCGCGTGGAACGAAATGCTGAAGATACACGCGGACCAGTTGTACGCGATCGGTATCCTGAACGGTGCGCCTCAGCCCATCGTTGTCTCGAACCGGCTGCGCAATGTGCCCGAGCAGGCAATGTGGGCATGGGAACCGGGTGCTCATTTTGGTATTCATCGTCCCGACGAGTTTTTCTTCGCCGACTGACAGGAGCAGCTAAATGGTAATGCTGCGCTATGCGGTGTATCGCTTTTTCACGATGCTGCTGACGCTTTTGGTGGTGTCGGTGTTGATCTTCGTGATCATCAACCTGCCGCCCGGCGACTATCTCAGCAACCAGATCGCCGAGCTTCAGGCATCGGGCCAGTCTGCAGGCGTCGCCAAGGCCGAGTTTCTGCGTACGGAATACGCATTGGACCGCCCAATGTGGGAGCAGTATCTGATCTGGATGGGTTTCTGGCCCGGTCCCCACGGGTTCGAGGGCCTGATACAGGGCAATTACGGCTGGTCCTTTGAATTTGACCGTCCTGTGGCTGAAATCGTAGGCGACACCCTGTGGCTGACGGTGGTGGTCAACCTTGCCGCCATTCTGTTCGTCTACGCGGTCGCCTTGCCGCTTGGCGTCATTGCCGCTGCGCGCTCCCGGACGTGGATTGACTATACCTCGGCGTTTGTTGGGTATCTTGGACTGGCCACGCCGAACTTCCTGCTGGCTCTGATCCTGTTCTATTACGGCCACCGCTACTTCAACTTGCCGATCGGCGGCCTGATGGACCCGTCCTTCGAGGGCCAGCCAATGAGCTGGGACAAGATGAAGTCCATTCTGGTTCACCTGATTGTCCCTACATTCGTGATCGGCACGTCCGGCGCGTCTGCCATGATGCAACGCCTACGTGCCAATATGCTGGATGAATTGGGTAAACCTTACGTGGAAACGGCAATCGCCAAGGGGATGTCTCCGTCGAGGATGCTAACGAAATACCCGCTGCGCGTGGCCTTCAATCCCTTTGTGGCGGATATCGGTAACCTGCTGCCGTCAATGGTATCCGGCTCGGTACTGGTGTCGGTCGTTCTGGGTTTGCAGACCATCGGCCCGACCTTGCTGACCGCGCTGAAAACGCAGGACCAGTTCCTGTCTGCCTTTATCCTGATGTTCGTGGCCCTGCTAACCCTGATCGGAACCATGATCTCTGACATTCTGCTGGTCATGCTGGACCCGCGCATTCGCTATGAGGGGCGCGAGGCATGACCAAACGTTCCGACGGCCGCTTTGTTGACGACGCTCCGTTCGATCCGGATGCCGCCCGCCAACAACTTGAGCGCGCGGATTTGGACGCGCCCAACTGGGTTTTGGTCTGGCGAAAATTCAGAACGCACAAGCTGGGTCTGATCTCTGGCATCTTCCTGTTGCTGTGCTATCTGATGCTGCCGTTTGCGGGGTTCATCGCCCCCTATGGCCCGAATGAGCGCAACGACGAACACCTTTACGCCCCACCGCAAAGCATCAACTTTTTCCACGAGGGAAAGTTCGTCGGACCTTTTGTTTATCCAATCGTCGCCGAGGCTGACCTTGAGACATTCCAGTGGAAGTTCATTCCAGATGAGGAAGACCCGCGACCAATCCGGTTCTTTTGCGAAGGAACCGAATACAAGCTGGCGGGGCTGATCCGAACGGATACGCACCTGTTCTGTCCGCCCGAGGGCGCAACCCTGTTTCTGTGGGGCTCTGACCGTTTGGGCCGCGATGTGTTCAGCCGAATTCTATACGGCGCGCAACTGTCGCTTACGGTGGGCCTGATTGGTATCTCTGTTTCCTTCTTCCTTGGCATCTTATTCGGGTCCATGGCCGGGTACTTTGGCGGAAAGATCGACTGGGTTATCAACCGTGTGATCGAAATTCTACGCTCTCTCCCAGAACTTCCGCTGTGGTTGGCGCTGTCGGCTGCGGTGCCATCAAATTGGAGTCCAGTTGCGGTCTTCTTCATCATCTCGATCATTCTAGGAATACTCGATTGGCCCGGTCTGGCGCGATCCGTGCGCGCCAAATTCCTGTCCTTGCGGGAAGAGGAATATGTCCGCGCCGCCGAGATGATGGGCGCAAGCTCGGGCCGGGTGATCCGCAAGCACCTGTTGCCAAACTTTATGTCTCACCTGATCGCTTCCGCCACTCTGTCGATCCCGGCCATGATACTTGGGGAAACGGCGCTCAGCTTCCTGGGCCTTGGCCTGCGGGCCCCTGCCGTCAGTTGGGGTGTGATGTTGAACGATGCCCAGAACCTCGCTTCGATCGAGATCTACCCATGGACGGCGATCCCGATGCTTCCGATCATTGTTGTGGTTTTGGCCTTCAACTTCCTTGGCGACGGGCTGCGGGACAGTCTGGACCCTTATCAGCAATGACCCTGATCTCTGCCCTTCCCGCATCAGATGGTTATTTGACAACGGGATCGGGTTCCCGGCCTAGTCTCTATGCGGTCTCCGAACTGGCAACCGCCAGTTTCGCCGCTGTGGGTCAGGAACTGGCCCGCTTGATTGCTGCGCTGAACCTTGCCCCCAGCGCGCCAGAGGTTTCGGTTGATCATCGGCTGGCCTCGCTCTGGTATGGGTTTTCCTTCAAGCCGGACGGATGGGACATGCCAAGCCTTTGGGACGCCATCGCCGGGGATTATCAGGCCGCGGATGGGTGGATTAGACTGCATACCAATCTACCCCGTCACCGGGCGGCGGCCTTGAAAGTATTGGGTGCCAAACCGGAGCGTGAGGCCGTATCGGAGGCAGTGAAAACCTGGGCGATTTCTGACCTCGAAACCGCGATCGTCGCAGAGGGTGGCGTTGCCGCCGCCATGCGCAGCCGTTCGGACTGGTTGGATCATCCGCAGGGGCGCGCCGCGTCCCGCGATCCCTTGATCGGGTGGACCAATCCCCGCCAGATTACCTTGCGCGACAGGCCGCAAGCGACGGCAGAGCGTCCGCTGTCGGGCCTCCGTGTTCTCGATCTGACCCGCGTGCTGGCCGGGCCAGTATCCACACGCACCCTGGCCGGGTTCGGGGCCGAGGTACTTCGCGTTGATCCTCCGGGCTGGGACGAGCCCGGCGTGATCCCAGATATCTCTTTGGGTAAGCGCTGTACCTACCTGGATTTGAAATCACCCGCAGGCATTGAGCAATTGCAGTCTCTTCTGGCGCAAGCGGATGTGTTTGTACACGGTTACCGACCCGGCGCTTTGGACGCGCTTGGCCTGACACAGGCAAAGCGGGACGAACTTGCCCCAAACCGCGTCGAAGTCACCCTGAATGCATATGGTTGGCAGGGACCGTGGACCAGTCGGCGTGGCTTTGACAGCCTTGTACAGATGAGCAGCGGAATCGCAGACGCAGGGCGCGTCTGGGCAAAATCCGACAAGCCGACGCCGCTGCCGGTGCAGGCACTGGATCACGCAACCGGCTATCTGATGGCAGCTGCCATTCTTTCCGCGCTGGCCGAGGCCGCATCGGGTGGGTCTGTCATGCAGGCCCGGCTGTCGCTGGCTCGCACAGCCGAGTTGCTGGCAAGCCTCGCCAAATCCGAACCTTCAGAAGACATAACGCAGGCCATGCCCGCCGATTTTTCTGACACGCCCGAGAACTCGGGCTGGGGCAAAGGCCACCGCCTGAAACCTGCCCTCAGTGTGGGAAAGGCAAACATGGACTGGCCCCTGCCTGCGTCGAAACTAGGCTCATCCCCGCCCAACTGGCCGACATCTAAGCCGTAGCGCGCGGCACGCGCGGCCCGGCCCAACGCTTTGGGCAGTGCCTCGTCAGAGGCTCAATCCAAAGGGGCGGGAGCCGCCCCTAGCGATCATCACCACCACCCGGGCCGATATCGTCGAGGTAATCCTCGTCAATCGCAGCCTGCACCGCACCAGTTACGGCCTCACGCTGTTTTGGTGTCAGGTCCTCGGCTCCTTTTTCGTCGGCCAGACGAACCGTAACCTCGCGGTGGGCAAAGCGAATGCCTTCACGGGCGAACAGCTCGCGGATGTCCTGATAGACCTTCTTACGCACAAGCCACTGATCACCCGGCTTGGTCATGAACTTGACCCGAATGATCATCGCGGAATCCTGCATTTCGATCACGCCCTGCGACTTGAGCGGTTGGATGAAATTGTCACCAATCACCGGGTCACTCAGCAATTCCTGACCCAGCTTTTTGATCAGCTTGCGCACCTTTTCGACGTCGGTGTCATACGTCACCCGCAGCGGCAGTTTCATGATCACCCAGTCGCGGGAATAGTTAGTCAAAACTTTGATCTCGCCAAAGGGAATGGTGTTCAGCGCGCCCAGATGATGACGCAGTTGGAACGACCGGACCGAGATTTTCTCAACCGTTCCTTTAACATCACCAATGTCAATGTATTCTCCCTTGCGGAACGCATCATCCATAAGGAAGAACGCGCCCGAGAAGATATCACGCACCAGCGTTTGCGAACCAAAGCCCACAGCCAGACCCACGACGCCCGCACCTGCAAACAGGGGACTGACATTGATGCCCAGTTCCATCAGGGCAATCAGTGCGATGGTCACGACAACTACGGCAAGGATCGCGCCACGGAACAGCGGCAGCAACGTGGCCAATCGGCTTTGCCCGCCTTCGCCCCCTTCGTCGCCCAATTCGGCTTCACCTCCGCCGTCATCAATCTCTTCGGCAATCTTGCTGTCGATCCAGACACGGAAGAAATGGAACAGGATATACCCGATGAACAGGATGACCATCACGTCGAGGGCACGTTCGATGGGCAGGTCATCGCTCCAGCTTGCATCCGGGTTCCAGATCACCACCAGCGCGTACAGACCAACGACAAAGGCCAGAATACCGGCGACGCGCCGGGCCAGATCCTCATACGTCACGATCGAGTGCTTGCGCCGCTCCGCCAGCGGTGTGTCTATGATTTCCGGTTCCTCATCCCTTTCGGCCTCGGCATTCATTTCTTCAATCTTGCGATTGCGGTCGAAATACCGTTCCAGAAGGTAGTTCATCGCGCCATACGCAATGACGACCGACATGAAGATGGCGTAGCTGCTTGCGACAATGGGAATCGAATTGTCGTTCTCCAGCACCAGATCGACCGCCAGTTTGAACCAGCTAAACACCATGTAAACGATCAGAACCGGGGCCCAGGCGAACGAGATAAATCGCAAAATCCATGACACTTGATCCGGTGCCCTGCCCCCGCGGATGGCATTGGATATGGAGCGCGCGTTGAACAGGATCATCAGCACATTGCCTAGCGCGCCAACCATCGTCAGGCCGCCATAGACCATGGCATAGACGTTGTAATTCAGGCCGAAATCCGCAACCCATGTCGAAAACAGCACCACGGTGATGTCATAGGTCGCCAATGCGGATGCCCAGATATACAGCCGCTTAGCATCCCGATCCGAAAACGGCGGCAGTCGGTACTGGCTTAAATACGGCGACAGCACCATACGCCACAGGTCCGACACCGTTCGAGACAGGAAGAATGCCGTGAATATCGCCGTGACCGTAAACTGGATCGAGATATCTTCGGCCTCACCAAAGAACAGATATCCGACGATCAGCGCCATCAACATTGCAAAGACCGTGGCTCCGATCCCCATCAAGAAGCGGAACACCAAAAACGGCATCTTTTCGCGATACCCCTGCGGGTTTTCCTTGGACCGCGCAACAACGATCTTCTTGGCAATACGTTTGCCGTAAATCTCGGTGGACAGCCAACGCCCTAACAGCAGGAAAAGGACATTCCAGAACAAAACCTCGACATAGGTTTGAATGCGTCCGTCCGGGCTGGTCTGCCGCAAAATGTACTGAACTTCGAATATCGAATACGGCAACGCCTCAAGCCGCGAGACCATCGACTCGCGGAACTTCGAAAGCCGCTCCTGCGCCTTCATAAGTTGCGAACCTTCGGCCATCGGGTCATGCGGCTCGGATTCGGCCGAGGTGTCCTGTTGCGCACCCGTTGAAACGATCTGACCTGCGCTGTCGATCACGATGACACTGGCACCGCTTTCAGTGGCTGACCGAATTGCGGCGGCCAGATCGCCTTCGCCAGTTGTGTCTTCGGTGGTGCTTGTGGCGGCGCCGTATCCGGGAACAAGCGAGGTCTGCGCTGCAGCCCCATTTACCAAAACCACTGGCATCATCCAGACCAACAGGGCGAGAACGGCAAAAAATCTAAGTTTCATCAGGTGTTCGATCCAGTTCGGCATTTGCACAAAACACTACAGAAGCGTGACGCGGTGTTCAAATATTCAGCCTCGCGCTTCTCGTGATCGTGTCTATTCGTGTCTCGGGTGCACCGACGCCAATTGAAGTGTTTTCAACCCAGAAAAAACTGCATATGACCTGATAGACGGACTGCAAACTGATGCCTGCGCTCTGTGTTTGATGTAGGACAGGGAATATCTGGCAAATCACAACTAAGATGTAGCTAAATCGCAATGCTTACCGGTTTCGGGTCATCTCAACCGAGTTTTTGCAAGCGCAGGGAAAACATATACGATACAGGTGCAAACGCGCGGAGCTGCACCGGAACACTAAGACAGGCGAAAGCATGAGCCTAGGAAGACAAAAAGATACAATCGGCCGTGCGCCCCGCATCCTGTTTTACAGCCATGATACGTTTGGACTGGGTCATTTGCGCAGGTCTCGTGCATTGGCCTCGGCGATTACGCAGGCTGACCCGAGCGCATCTGCGTTGATCCTGACAGGATCACCGGTCGCGGGCCGATTTACATTTCCGCGCCGCGTGGACCACGTCCGCCTGCCCGGGGTGACGAAACGGGCTGATGGGTCCTATGCCTCGCAAACGATGGGCATGGGCATTGAAGAAGTGACGGAACTGCGGGCAGGCTTGATTCAAACTGCGGTCCAGCAGTTCGAGCCTGACGTCCTGATTGTCGACAAGGAACCCACCGGATTCCGCGGTGAGCTGCTGCCAACGCTTGAAACGCTGTACCAAACCAAGGACACACGCTTGGTCTTGGGGTTGCGCGATGTTCTGGATGAACCCGAAGTTCTTGCAGCCGAGTGGGACCGGAAAGAAGCCGTTACCGCGACCGAAAAATACTATGACGAAATCTGGGTATATGGCTTGCGGTCGATCTATGATCCCACCAGTGGCTTGCCCCTTAGCCCGGCTACGCAATCCCGCATCCATTGGACCGGCTACCTGCGGCGTGATCTGGGGCCAATAGGTGAACCGCCCGAGCAACCCTACATCCTGATCACTCCGGGCGGCGGTGGCGACGGCAAGGCGATGGTCAATCTGGTTTTGTCCGCCTACGAACAGGACCCGGACCTTTCCCCACGGGCCGTGCTGGTCTATGGCCCTTTCCTGTCCGGTGAGTTGCGCGAGGATTTTGAAACACGCGTCGCCGCCCTGAATGGCCGCGTGACAGCCGTGGGCTTTGAATCCCAGATCGAAACACTATTTGCGGGTGCCTCTGGTGTGGTTTGTATGGGGGGCTACAACACCTTCTGCGAGGTGCTGTCTTTCGACAAACGCGCGGTCATTGTTCCGCGCACAACGCCAAGATTGGAACAGTGGATCCGGGCCTCGCGCGCGGAAGGTCTGGGACTGGTTCGGATGCTGGACGAAAACCGGGACGGGCTGACAGCCGACGCGATGGTACAGGCGATCCGCGCGCTACCCCATCAGCCGCTGCCCTCTCAGGCCATTCAAGACGGGCTTCTGGATGGGTTGGATTATGTCACCAGCCGTGTTGACGCCCTGCTGGGTGGTGAACGGGAACGGGCCACCGGATGACGTCCACCCCCCCGAAACTGGCGGTGCTGGTCAAAGGGTGGCCGCGCCTGTCCGAGACGTTCATCGCGCAAGAACTGGTTGCCTTGCAGGACGCAGGCCATCGCTTTGATATCTGGTCCCTGCGGCATCCGACTGATGTGAAACGCCACCCGCTGCATGATCGGTTCGAGGGTCGGGTGCACTACCTGCCCGAATACCTTTACCAAAAGCCTGATCGCGTCCGGGCTGCCAGGCACCTGGCCCAAGGCTTACCCGGCTATGCTCAGGCCTATCGGGTCTGGCGTGCTGACCTGCGTCGTGACCCGACGCATAACCGCATTCGACGCTTTGGGCAGGCGTGCGTTCTGGCCGCCGAACTGCCGCAGGCGACGCGGGCGTTGTATGCCCATTTCATGCATACGCCATCATCCGTCGCCCGCTATGCAGCCATCATGCGCGGCCTGCCCTGGAGCTTTTCCGCCCACGCCAAGGACATTTGGACTTCGCCCGATTGGGAAAAATCCGAAAAACTGCGAGCCAGCACGCATGGCGCTGCGTTTGGCGCGACCTGTACCGCAGTCGGGGCGGAACACCTACGCAGTCTGGCCGACGATCCAAGGCGGGTTGATCTGATCTATCACGGGTTGGACCTGACGCGGTTCCCGCCCCCACCAGATCGAACGCCCCGCGCCCCGAATGACCCGTTTCATATGCTGTCCGTTGGGCGGCTGGTCGAAAAGAAGGGGTTCGACCGTCTGATCGACGCACTTGCCATGCTACCGGGCGAGCTGAACTGGCACTGGACGCATATTGGTGGCGGCACCTTGGGAAAGGCCCTGCAGGAACGCGCGCTGGCCGCCGGGGTCGCGCATCGGATCACGTGGAAAGGTGCCTGCGACCAGCCGGAAGTCATCGCTGCCATGCGCGAAGCCAACTTGTTTGTGCTGCCCAGCCGCATCGCGTCAGATGGGGACCGGGACGGCTTGCCCAACGTGCTGATGGAGGCCGCGTCCCAGCGCCTGCCGATCCTGTCCACACCCATCTCCGCGATCCCGGAGTTCATCGAAACCGGGCGGCATGGCGTTTTGTCCGACGATGATCCTGCGGCCCTGGCTTCCGCCATGATCCAGATGGCCACCGATCCCGGCGAAACCGCAGTAATGGCAGACGCTGCCTATGACCGGCTCATCGCCGATTTTCGGATGGATCCGGGCATCGCGCGTCTTTCCCAGCGGCTCAACGCCCTTGGCGCGGGTCCGGACTAATGGCGCGCGTCGCCTTTTACACGCCAATGAAATCACCGGACAGCCCGGTTCCTTCGGGTGACCGTGAAATGGCGCGCAACCTGATGCAGGCCATTGGCGCGCAAGGTGACACGGTTGATCTGGTGTCGCGCCTGCGCATCTACGACAAGAACGGCGACACCGACGTCCAAGAGGCATTGCGCAAGCAAGCCGAGACAGAGTCGCAGAGACTGATTACAGAATTGCCTACGGAAACGGCGCTTTGGGTGACCTATCACAACTATTACAAAGCGCCGGACCTACTGGGCCCTCGCGTGTGCAAAGCCCGCAACATCCCTTATGTGCAATTGGAAAGCACGCGCGCCACAAGCAGGTTGAAAGGCCCATGGGCCGGGTTCGCGCACGCTGCACACGATGCATGCGACGCTGCGCAGGTGATCTATTACCACACCGCCAACGACCTGATTACGCTGGAACGGGAAAGGTTTGGAAACCAACGTTTGGTGGAACTGCCCCCGTTCCTACCACTTTCAGAGCTGCCGGCCCTATCAACATGCACAGGACCGATGCTGACGGTTGGAATGATGCGGCACGGCGACAAGCTAGCTTCATACGAGATTTTGGCGCAATCGCTGGATCATTTACAGGGCGATTGGTCCTTGAAAATAGCGGGGGATGGTCCGGCCCGCGCAGAGGTCGAAGCGTTGATGTCCCCCTTCGGTTCAAAGGTGCAGTTTCTGGGTCAACTGGATCGGGACGCGTTGCAGGCCCATTACCACACCGCGTCCCTGCTGGTTTGGCCCGGCGTGAATGAGGCCTATGGAATGATCTATCTAGAAGCACAAGCCAACGGTGTTCCGGTTGTGGCTCAGGACAGGCCGGGCGTTCGTGATGTTCTGGCTCCGGGTAACTATCCGTCGGTGGAATCCGGTCCTTCTGCGTTGGCTACGCGCCTTCAAGACCTGCTGAATGACAAGCCGCTGCGCCAATCAATCGGACGTATGTCGCGCGAACGGATTGCGTCACGACACCTCATGCCTGCGGCCACTGACAGGTTCTGGCAGGCCGCACGGCCATTGATCGAGGGACGCCAATGACCCGCCTTGCACTGCTGCGCCACGGACATACGGAGTGGAACCGCGCCGGTCGCATACAGGGGCGCAGCGACATCCAACTCGACGAAGAAGCGCGCCAGGACTTGTCGACCTACAGCCTGCCGCAACCGTGGGACACGGCGGACATTTGGTCCAGCCCGCTTGCGCGGGCCCGCGAAACAGCCCAGTTGGTATCAGGACAGGACCCCATGATGTCCGCTGCACTGACCGAAATGAACTGGGGCGACTGGGAAGGTCTGCGCGGTGTCGACCTGATCGCTGATACAGGCAGCGGCTATCGTCATATCGAGGATTGGGGATGGGATTTTCGACCTCCGAACGGGGAAAGCCCTGCGGATGTGAAGATGCGATTGCGCCCGTGGCTGGACTCAATGCGCGCAGATACCGTAGCGGTCTGCCATATCGGTATCATGCGGGTCATTCTAGCCCTGGCCTGGGGTTGGGATTTTAGCGGGATCCCCCCCTTCAAAATCAAGCGCAACCGCCTGTATATCATTGATATGGATACAATGCGCCCCGACCCCGAGCCCGTCCGCCTGATCCGGGCAGAGGTTCCCGAATGAAAGTGATGATCGTCGTCACCCATCTGCTGGGGACAGGGCACCTGAGCCGCGCTCTCACGTTGGGGCGGGCCTTTGCGCATGACGGCCATCAAGTCCTGCTGGTATCCGGCGGGATGCCCGCGCCGCAACTGGACAGCGCCGGAATGACGGTGTTCGGGTTACCACCTTTGCGATCGGACGGCACGGATTTCACACGACTGCTGACCCAAACAGGCGACGTTGCCGATGACGCCTATGTGCAGGCACGTAAACGGGCGCTGGTAGAGGCGGTGCGATCCTTTGCGCCGGATACTCTAATCACCGAGCTTTATCCCTTTGGGCGCAGGTCGTTGACGGGTGAATTCAGCGCAGCACTTGAAGCGGCGCAAGAACTGCCTGCCAAACCCGTCATCCTGGGATCTGTGCGGGATATTCTTGCTCCGCCGTCCAAGCCTGCAAAGGCTGAACGCACCGAGCAGATCGTGCTGGGAATCTATGACGGCATTTTGGTCCATTCCGATCGGAAAGCCGTATCGTTGGATCTAAGCTGGCCTGTCTCGGAACAGCTTGAGAAACGGCTATTCTACACAGGCTTCGTTGCGCCCAATGCACCTGATCCGCACCCCGACGCCATGGGTCGGGGCGAAGTGCTTGTCAGCGCCGGAGGGGGTTCGGTGGGGCAACCGATCTTTCGCGCGGCCATCGAAGCCGCCAGAAAGATGTCCAGCAGGCGCTGGCGCCTGCTGGTCGGTGGACAGGACGCAAGCGAACGCATTGATCACCTGTCCCAATACGTTGGCGACGCTCCGGTAACACTTGAAAGAGTACGACCAGATTTCCGTCAAATGCTGACCCACGCGACCGCATCGGTTAGCATGTGCGGATATAACACCGCGCTCGACATCCTTCAGACCGGAACAGCCGCAGTATTCGTGCCATTCGATGATGGCAAAGAGGTTGAGCAAACCTTACGCGGGCGAAGTCTTTCAAACCTGCCCGCAATTGACGTTCTGCCAAGTCAGGACCTGAACGGCGACACGTTGGCGACGGCGGTAGGCCGCGTTATTGCTGCCCCAACCAGACCAGCCGCAGAATTTGGGTTTAACGGTGCAGCAAAGTCTGTGGACATCGCCAAGACCCTTTGGGAGCGGCGCACATGATCGTCGATTGGCGTCCTTTGATGGTTGAACTTGAGATCTGGCACAACAAGGGCCTGTCGCTGCCTCTTTGGTGGCGCGACGACGATGCAACAACCACGACACAACAGCTTGATCGTCTGACGGCCCTGTCAGATAGGCTTGGTTTGCCAGTGCATCTGGCGGTAATCCCACATGACGCGGGCGACGCGCTGACGGACCATGTCACTGACAACCCCTGCCTGATCCCGGTCGTTCATGGATGGGCCCATCAAAACCACGCACCGCAGGGCGAGAAGAAATCAGAATTCCGCCTGCACCGACCTATGTCAGAGATACTGAAGGATGCACAAAACGGGCTGGACCGATTGAAAGTATCGTTCGGCGAAAGGTTGTGCCCGATGTTCGTACCGCCATGGAACCGAATTGCCCCAGACGTGGTAAAAGAACTGCCCGATTTGGGTTACCAGTTTTTGTCTACTGCCACACCGCGAAACGCCGCTTACCCGGTGTCAGGACTTCAGCAGGTCAATACGCATCTTGATCCGATTGACTGGCGCAGAACACGGGGATTGATCGCCCCGGACGTCCTGATCAACCAAGCCGTGGACCTGCTGCGGGATCGCCGTGAGGGGCGTACCGACAACGCTGAACCCTTTGGTGTTCTGACCCATCACCTTGTTCATGACGAAGACATCTGGACATTCACACGAGACCTGTTGCACCGGCTTCTGGATGGGCCTGCCGTTATCTGGACCGCGCTGCAAAACGACACAAAACGGAGACCCGAATGAGCCGACTGGATTCCATGCTGCGCCGCCTGACGGCCCAAAGAGATGGGCTGGACTGGGCAGCCGAACAGATATCCGACATCATCGGGGACGTTCTGGATATGGGTCTGGGAAACGGTCGAACCTATGATCACCTCAGAGAAATCTTGCCGGACCGCCGCATCTGGGTGATGGACCGGGTTCTGCAATGCCATCCATCCAGCACTCCGCCGCCCGAGGATTTTCTGCAGGGCGAAGCGGAACCCATGCTCGAAAAGCTGGCCGCTGGTGGGCAAAAAATGGCGATGGCACACTATGATTTTGGGCGCGGCATCAAGGACGAGGATGTGGCCGAAGCGGCTCGTCTCAGCCCCCTTATAGCGCGCGTAATGCGTCCGGGCGGGCTATTGATCTCGGGTCAGCCCTTGGTGGGGTTCGACCAGATTAGCGGCCCGGACACCATCGCCCCGGACCGGTACCTGTTCTACAGGGCTTGATCAGGCCACACGGCGTCCACGCGACCAGACACCATTTAGCGCAGGCGCGCCCTCGCGCATTCGGAACCGAATGACGTCAGCGCGGGCCCCGACGCGCAATTCGCCGCGATCATTCAGTCCGACGACCTGTGCAGGCGTCTGCGTCACGGTCCGCAATCCACGTGCCATGTCCCCCCACATCTCGCCCAATCGCGCCGCCGACAGCAAAAGAGCGGCAGGCACATAGTCTGACGACAGAATGTCGAGATGCCCAAGCTCGGCCAGTTCATGCGCCGCGACATTGCCGGAATGGGACCCGCCCCGGATGACATTCGGAGCGCCCATCATCACCTTGATTCCGTGATCGTGGCAGGCACGGGCGGCCTCAACCGTTGTGGGGAATTCGGCCAACGTAATTCCATGCCCTGCGGATGTGCGCACTTGCGCAGCCGTGGTATCATCGTGACTCGCCAACATCGCGCCAAAGCGCCGGGCGGCCTTGACCGTTTCGACTTCGTGCCTGTCGCCAAAGCGTTCGCGCAACGCCTTGAGTTGGGCGACATGCTGAAGAAAGTCGTCATCATTCATGCCATGCTTGCCCTTCATATAAGCCTCAAGCTGGGTCATGTCCCGAAACTGCCGCTGGCCGGGGGTATGATCCATCAGCGAAACAAGGCCCACACGGTCGCCTGCGTCAAACTCGTCAAGCTCCTCGACCAGTGTCTCGGAACAGACCTCTGCCCGAAGGTGCAGGAAATGGCTGATTTTCAGCGCGTCCTGCTCGCGCAGTTGCCAAAGCTCGCGGGACAGGTCGCGCGCATATTTCTTATAGCGCTGGCCGCTGGGGATCGAGCCGATGCGCATGGCGTCAAACACGGTGGTGATCCCTGTGCTGGCCAGTTCAGCATCATGCGCGAGGATGGCCGCTGCGTGGGGCCAGTCGACCTTGGGGCGCGGCTGAATGTGACGTTCCAGATTGTCGGTGTGCAATTCGACCAGTCCGGGGCAGACAAAATCCCCTTCGCAGTCAATCGCAGCTGCAGGAATCGCAGCACCCGACGCGACCTCGATAATTGTCTCACCCGCAATCCGAACGCTGCCAGTTAGCGTCTCGTTGGGAAGAACGAGTGTGGCATTGGCAAGGATCATTTCTTCTGTCATCTGAACTTCACACGGTTTGAGCTATTGGGAAGGCCACGCATAGGAGGCCAATGTGACATTCACGCGATACGCAATCTATTTTGCGCCCCCGGCCGAGGCCGGTTGGACAAAATTTGCGACCCAATGGCTGGGTTGGGACATGGAGACCGGACAGGCCGTGGCCCATCCGGACATCGCCGGGGTTGACGTTTCCTCGGTGACTGAGGTTCCGCGAAAATACGGGCTGCATGCGACGATGAAGCCTCCATTCCGACTGGCGGTCGGGCAGTCGTTTGACGGTCTGCACGCGGCCTGTGCTGAATTTGCGACCACACGCGCGCCTGTGGTTCAGGACGGGCTTGAGATCGCACGTCTTGGCCGGTTTCTGGCTCTTCGCCCTGTCGGAGACACCACCGACCTGAATGCTCTGGCCGCTGGCTGTGTTCGGGAACTGGACGCATTTCGCGCACCAGCGCCCCAATCCGAACTTGACCGCCGGCGCGGCGCAGGTCTGATCCCGGAACAAGAGGCCAATCTCGTGCAATGGGGCTATCCCTACGTGATGGAGGCATTCCGCTTTCACATCACACTCAGCGGGCGTCTGGACAAACCTACGCTGTCCAAGGTGCAGAATACGCTGGAAGACCGGCTTGCGCCCTTGCTGCCAAACCCGTTTAAGATCAAGGATCTGGCCCTTGTGGGCGAGGCTGAGGATGGACGCTTTCACATGATCCATCGTTACGTCCTTTCCGGTTGAATACGGTCCAGAATGGTATCAATCGTCTGATCCAACGGGCCGGAATTATCGACCTCAAAGACCTTCACCAGGCCTTCGGGCAAATTGGTTTCCGCACGCGCCAGACGCCGTTCTTGTTCGGCTGCGCTTTCACGCCCACGGCTTGCTAGTCGTTGGGCAAGAACCTCGGGGTCGGCGGTCAGCGAGATTACGATCAGATCGCCGAACACCTCCTGCGCCCGAAGCAAGACAGCGCGCGACAGGTTCACAAGTACCGCATCAACGGTTTGTCTGAAGGTCTCGATCGAACGCGGGACGCCATAATTCAGCCCATGTGCCGACCAGTGCAAAATAAACGCATCGTCGGCCACCATGTGTTGAAAGTCATCTTCAGCGACCCGGTCAAAATCTTCGCCCTCTTCGCCCTTTGGCCGGGTAATCACGCGCCGCACTCTTAGAATTCCAGGCGAACGCGCAACCAGTGCCTCCATCACGCTGTCCTTGCCCACCCCGGACGGGCCGACAACCGCTATGACCGGGGCGCGGGTCATGCGGCCTTTCCCGGTGTGAACCCTGACACGTCGATTTCCCGATCACACACACGGTTTCGCGCTTCGACATCGTGGAAAATACCGACAATGGCAGCGCCGCGCTCTTTGGCCTCTTCGATCAGGGACAATACTGTCTCACGGTTCTGCGCGTCCAGCGAGGCGGTCGGCTCGTCCAGCAACATCGCGGGATAGGTGTGCGCAAAGCCGCGCGCAATGTTCACGCGCTGCTGTTCACCGCCTGAAAACGTCGTTGGGCTAAGCTGCCAAAGCCGTTCTGGAATGTTCAACCGGGCCAGCAATGCGGCCGCCCGATCCAGCGCCGCTTGCTTTTCGGTTCCGATTGCAAGCAACGGTTCCGCCACCACCTCAAGCGTTGGGACGCGCGGAACAACCCTGAGGAACTGGCTGACATATCCCAGCGTATCGCGCCGAAGCGCCAAGATCTGGCGCGGCTCGGCCTGCGCCACATCCAGCCCGCCGACCAGAACCTGCCCGGATGCAGCCAAATAGTTACCGTAGATCACCCGCATCAGGGTCGACTTGCCCGCGCCGGAAGCCCCCGTCAGCGCGACGCATTCTCCGGGCGAGACACTAAGCGTCGCGCCCTCCATCACCGGAATGACTGCGCTGCCCTGATTGTGCAGGGTAAAACTTTTGTTCACACCGATCAGTTCAATCATTGCCCTATCCCTTCAAACCTGCAGCACGCTTGAAACAAGCAACTGCGTGTAGGCATGTTGCGGATCGTCCAGAACCTGATCGGTCAATCCTGCCTCGACCACGTGGCCGTCCTTCATCACCATCAGCCGGTCCGCCAGCAACCGCACCACGGCCAGATCATGAGTGACGATGATGGCGCTCAGCCCCATCTCGCGGACCAGACCACGCAACAAGTCCAGCAGCCGGGCCTGCACCGACACGTCCAGCCCACCCGTCGGTTCGTCCATGAACACCAGCCGGGGACCGGTCACCAGATTGCGCGCGATTTGCAACCGCTGTTGCATCCCGCCTGAAAATGCCGTCGGGCGGTCATCCACCCGACTTCCGTCAATCTCGACACGGCCCAGCCAATCAATCGCCCGGTCGCGGATCTGCCCATAGTGACGGTCGCCGACGGCCATCAGGCGATCGCCAATATTGCCGCCAGCGCTGACGGACATGCGCAGCCCGTCGCGTGCATGCTGATGAACAAAGGCCCAGTCCGTCCGGCCCAGCATCCGTCGTTCAGGTTCCGACATGGTCACCGTATCCACAGGCCCGTCCGCGCGTGTGTCAAAAACAACCTGTCCTGCGTCAGGCTCCAGATGACCGGCCAGACAATTCAGCAACGTCGATTTGCCCGAACCGCTTTCACCGACGATCCCCATGACCTCGCCCGGGTAAAGATCGAAGCTGACGCCCGAACATCCGATCCGGGTTCCGTATCGTTTCTCGACGTCTTTGACTTGTAGCAGAGGGGTCATGCTGCAACCTCCTTGGTCATGCGACCTGTGTGGCCCGCTTCACGTCGGGAGCGGCAGTAATCGGTGTCAGAGCAGACAAACATTCGGCTGCCCGCATCATCGGTGATAACCTCGTCCAGATAACTGTCTTCGGCCCCGCACAGATCGCAGGGGTGGTCGGCTTTCGTGGCCTCAAAGGGGTAATCCTCAAAATCCAGAGACACGACCTTGGTGTGTGGCGGTACGGCATAGATACGCTGTTCGCGCCCGGCCCCGAACAGTTGGATCGCGTCCATCTCAAGCTTGGGGTTGTCGAATTTCGGGATCGGAGATGGATCCATCACATACCGCCCCGACACCTTCACCGGATAGGCGTATGAGGTTGAAATCGCCCCATGCTGGCTGATGTCCTCGTACAGTTTCACATGCATCAGCCCATATTCTTCAAGGCTGTGCATCTTGCGGGTCTCGGTCTCGCGCGGCTCCAAAAAACGCAGCGGTTCGGGGATCGGCACCTGATAGACAAGGATCTGATCCTCGCGCAGCTTGGCCTCGGGGATGCGGTGGCGAGTTTGGATGACACTCGCCTTTTCGGTTTCCTCGGTGGTTTCGACGCCTGCCGTGTTCTCAAAGAACTTGCGGATCGAAACGGCATTCGTGGTGTCATCCGCGCCTTGGTCGATCACCTTGAACGTATCATCCGGGGTCAGAGTCGCGGCCGACACCTGCACCCCACCCGTACCCCAGCCATAGGGCATCGGCATTTCACGGCTGGCGAAAGGCACCTGATAACCGGGCACAGCCAACCCTTTGAGGATGGCACGGCGGATCATGCGCTTGGTCTGTTCGTCCAGATAGGCAAAGTTGTATTCACTCATTCCGCTGCCTCCTTCGGCGTGATGCGCTGTTCGGCTTCGCGACGCAGTTTTCGGACCAGCTCCAACTCGGACTGGAAATCCACGTAATGCGGCAGCTTGATATGTTCGAGGAACCCTGTGGCCTGAATGTTGTCGGCGTGGCTCAGGACAAACTCCTCATCCTGCGCCGGGGCGCCGAGGTTGTCTTCGCCCAACTCTTCCCAGCGCAGGGCGCGGTCGACCAAAGCCATCGCGATGGACTTGCGCTCGGACTGACCAAAGACCAGGCCATAGCCCCGGGTGAACTGAGGCGGTTCAGTTTTTGAGCCTTTGAACTGGTTGACCGTTTCGCATTCGGTCAGTTCAACCTCACCAATGTCGATGGCGAATCCCAGTTCCGGGATGTCCATCTCAACCGTGACCTTGCCGATGCGCAATTCCCCGACAAACGCATGGTTGCGGGCGTATCCGCGCTGGGTCGAGTATGCCATGCCCAAAACGAAGCCTTCATCACCACGCGTCAGGGATTGAAGCCGCAGCGGACGGTTGGACGGAAATTCCATCGGTTGCCGGGTCAAATCGTCAGGGGTTTCATCGTTTTCGGGCTCATCCTGAATGATCCCCTCACCTTGCAGAAATTCCGTAATATGCGGCGTCAGTTCATCGCGCGGAGCGCCCTTCGGCGCGTCGGGAACTTCCCCCTCGGCCGCCAGTTTGAAATCCAGCAAACGGTGTGTGTAATCGAAGGTCGGCCCAAGAACCTGTCCGCCCGGCGCATCCTTGAAGGTGGCCGAGACTCGTCTGTCGCACGCCATCGCACCCGTGGCCACCGGAATTGAATACCCAAACCGAGGCAGAGTTGTTCGGTACGCGCGGATCAGGAATATCGCCTCGATCAGATCGCCCCGCGCCTGCTTGATCGCCAAGGCCGCCAGATCGGGGTCGAACAGAGACCCCTCGGCCATGACCCGGTTCACGGCCAAGGAAAGCTGCTCGCGAATTTGAGCGATGCTCAACTCGGCCACATCCGTTGACCCCCGGCGTTCCTCGGCCAGCCAGGAATGAGCATTTTCGATGGCCTTTTCACCACCTTTGACTGCAACATACATCGCCTAACCCTCCGACCGAATTGTCGTGCTGCGCGGCAAGGCAGCAACCTTGCTACCGCAGGTGAAAAAGAAATCGCAGCCCAGAGGAAACAAAGACGAATTGGCCTGCAAAGCCGGGATATCCGGCAGGGACAAACGCGCTACATCCCTGATTCCCGGGCCACTGAGTGTTGCGCCTGCGTTGACCAATTCGGCGCATTCAACGATCAGGGTCGCGGACCGGTCCGGATATTCGGCCGTTCCAGTCCGATAGATCGTCAGCGACCCAAGATCCTGCCACGTCCCCACGGCAAAATCCGCCTCGTCTGCGCCCGTGACTGGAGCGCCCGTGTGAAAGGTCAGCCACTGGCGCACTGCGGGTGTATCGGCTGACCCGGCCAGGTGAACGTTGGTCTCAGGATCGCAAAGCGTCAGCAACAGCGTACCTGCGGCGACAGACAGCGGCTTGGGCGGCAGCCCACCGGTCAGTGATCGTATCTCGCCCGGTCGGGCCATCGCAGTCATCGCGGCCCGAAACGCGTGTGCGGCCTGAATCGGCGCGTCACTGAAACCGCCTGAGAACTGGGATTGCGTCGCCATCAATCCTCTCCCCGAACCAGAGTAAAGAACTCTACCTTTGTGGCGGCAGCCTTTGCCGCGCGGCTGGTTTTTGCGGCTTGCATCATTTCGGCCAGAGGCTCGATCACCTGTGATCGGACTTTTTCTGCAATGTCGGTCTGCATCAGCGCATCAATCAGCGCTGCCACCTCAGCCTTTGATTTTGAACGGCCCTGCACATATCCATGACCGACTGTCCCGTCATCCAAAGCCAGCGAACAGCGCGTGACGGTCATTTCCCCAAGGTTAAACGCCGCGCCGGTTCCGCCAGTGCGCCCCCGCACCATGACCCCGCCCACTTCGGGTCGACGAAGCCACTCAAAATCGGGGCGCAGGTCGAACTCGCCCCATTTCGCAATCAGCGCCTCGGACGGCACACGGGCCAGAAGGCCCATCCATTCCTTGCGCGCGATATCTTCTGTTTTCATCTGAACCACCATCAAACCCTCTTGGCCGGGTTGTCTATGCGTACTATACAACTAGACAAATAATACACTCCGCCGGGGCGACTCGCAATCCGGGGAACTGTGAAGATTTGGTGACATGAGAAAAACTCCGGTCTGGAAAAGCATCGCATTAAGCCTGACATCGGACATCGCCGAAGGGCGGTACAAAACCGGTGACCAACTTCCGACCGAGGCGCAGTTGGCCTCGCAGCATGGCGTCAACAGGCATACCGTTCGGCGCGCATTGTCGGACCTGTCCGATCAGGGATTGGTGCATTCCAGACGCGGCGCAGGCGTGTTCGTGACCGCGCGTCCAACGGATTACCCAATCGGAAAACGCGTGCGGTATCACCAGAGCATATCGGCCAGCGGCAAGATCCCCGGAAAGAAGATACTGACACTCACCACCCGAACAGCAGACAACTCCGAAGCCGAGGCGTTGCAGCTTGAGCCGGGCGCGACAGTTCATGTCTACGATGGTCTTTCATTGGCTGACGGCCAGCCGATTGGCCTGTTTCAAAGTGTATTTCCAGCCGACCGCCTGCCCAATATCCTTGTGGCCCTGTCCGAGACGCAATCGGTGACAAAAGCCCTGCAAGTGTGCGGCGTTCAGGATTACACCCGCGTCTCAACCCGCCTGACGGCGCGGGCTGCGACGGCCACACAAGCCCTGCACCTCCGCCTGACCGAGGGCGCACCGGTTCTGTATTCCACAGGCATTAACGCCGACACAAACGGCGTGCCCGTGGAATATGGCCGGACGGTGTTCGCGGGCGACCGCGTGACGCTGACATTGAACGACGACTGAGTTGAAATCTGTACCTCCCTTCAATGACCGTAGCGGCCAAGATCGGCGGTATCAGCAGGCGGGAACGCTTTCATATTTATCTAAAAACGCCTCGGCCCCCAGCGCGCGAAAATCCGGCAGCGCTGCGCGAAGACGCGCATTGTCCCAGTCCCACCAAGCAAGGTTCATCATCCGCTCGGCCACGGCCTCGGGGTACCGGCGTCGGATCGGTTGTGCCGTAACGCCACCGACGATAGTATAGGGCGCGACGTCTTTGGTAACGATCGCACCCGATGCGACGACTGCGCCGTGACCAATGGTAACTTCGGGCTTGATGATTGCCGCGTGTCCAATCCAAGTATCATGCCCGATCGTCGTGACCCGGCTTGCGCGACGGGCAAACCATTGGGCGTCGTCCGCGGCATCATCCCAATAATCAGCCGACCGATAGAGAAAATGGTGCAGCGATGCTTTCTCCATCGGGTGATCCGTTGCCCCAATCCGGGTAAAGCTGGCTATATTGGCAAATTTCCCGATCTCGGCATTGGCAATGTCACAAGTTCGATCACAATACGAGTAATCCCCGACCACGGAATTCGCGACCCGCGTCCCTGCTCCGATCTCAACATACGCGCCAAATGCACTGTTCGAGATCGTGCAACCGGGGTGAATGAAAGGTTGATCCGAACGAAGACGCGCCATCTTTTGATCCCTCTGCCTGTGCCAGTTCAGCCTGCTTTGACGGGTTTTGCCTTCTTACGTTTGGGCGAAGTTTCCCCCTGGATCAGACGCCTGCGCAACCAACCCGAGAACCAATCCATCAGCATAACCATCAGGATGATCAGAACGATGTAATAAGCGACCTCTTCCCAGTCCTTTTGCGTGATAATCGCTTGGGTCAGCAGCAACCCGATCCCGCCACCTGTGATGGCACCGATCACGGTCGCGCTGCGGGTGTTGGATTCAAGGAAGTACAACAACTGACTGAGCAAAACGGGCGTCACCTGCGGGATCACGCCAAACCTATACCGTTGCGGCGCGTTGGCACCTGTAGATTGGACACCCTCGATCTGCTTCTGATCGACGTTTTCCAGCGCTTCCGAGAAGATTTTGCCGAAGGTTCCTGTATCAGTCACTAGAATGGCCAGCGCACCTGTCAGCGGTCCGGGACCAAAAGCGCGCGCCAGCACGACGGTCCAGATCAAGGCATCTACGCCACGAACAAAGTCGAACACGCGGCGGGTCAGAAACCGAACCGACCTCAGCGGGTTGAAGTTGCGCGTTGCAAGGAAAGCCAGCGGCAGCGCGACCATGCCTGCACCCAGCGTACCAAGGAAGGCCATCAGAATCGTCTCGAATATGGCCCATGCCAAGTCCTGATGCCGCCACATCTTGTTGGTCCAGAAATCGTTCAGGATCGCCCTCGCCTCACCATTCGCGGCCAGCCCAACCAGTTGCGGGAAGGATTTACCGTAATAGGGGCTGTCGAGAGTAAAGAAGAACAGCTCCCATCCGGTGAAGTAGCGGAAGACTTCGGACCGGTTCCGCGTCACCGTCAGCCGCCCCGCATCCGTCGTGATCGCCATCCTGTTTTTCGAGATGTTGATCCAGTCCGGCACATCGCCAGCAGGTAGTTCGGCCTGTACACCTGCTGCACGCGTGGGTGTGGCACGGACAGTGCCGTATCCGGGGATATCGTATTCGACGGTCTCGGGGCCGAACCGCACGACGTGACCGTCCTCCAGATCAATCACCGTGGTTTCGCCCAGCGTGACCCAATCTGGCGCTTCGCCCACGGGATAGGCACCCTTGCGCTCGCCTTCGATAGCGGCAGAAATTTCTCCGGTGCGGTTATCGCGCTCGATATGGGTTTTGTAGCTATAGCTGTCGGCCACCAACGTCTTGCCGTTTTCCCAATTCGCACGCTCGGCCAGACCGGGCACGTCGAAAGCGAAGAACACATAGATCAGATAAGCCAGCACCAGCGACGGCAGACCGAAATTCACAAGACGTTTGCGGCTGAACAGATGGTAAGCTTCGGCCTTCAGCTCATCAATGGTCAGATTTGTGGCGAAGGTGCTCATGCCCGCGCTCCTTTCTCGGATCCGTGGGTCAGGCGATCACGCAGATAACCCGAGATTTGGTCGACGACAACGATGGTGACAAACAGCAACAGGAAGATCGCGGCAGCCTCATCATAGCGCCCCTGCCCCCATGACATCGAATTGCGCAGCTCGTACCCCAGACCACCCGCGCCGACGAAGCCCAGAATGGCCGAGGCGCGGATGTTGATCTCGAACCGCAGCAAGGCATAGCTGACATAGTTCGGTCCCACCTGAGGGATCACACCCAGATACATCCGCTGTGACCAGTTGGCCCCGACCGAATGCAGCCCCTCGACCGGCTTCAACGATGCGTTCTCGTTCACCTCGGAAAACAGCTTACCCAGCGCTCCTGCCGTATGGATTGCAATGGCGATCATCGCTGGCACCGGACCGCCGCCCAGAATAAAGATCAGGACCAGCGCGATCACAATCTCAGGAATTGCGCGGCAAATATCGGCAATACGCCGGAACAGCGGGATTAGCGCAGGCCAGAGCGCCATACCCCGCGTAGACATTAGCGCCAGAAAAGTTCCCGCGATGGTGCCAATCAACGTGGACGCAGCAGCAATGTTGATCGTCTCAACCAGCGCCGGGAAGAATTTGACCAAGTTGGCGGGCAGCGCGTCGATCTTGTCCCAGGCCTCGGACAGAACTTCGGCGGGGTAGTCAAAGATGCGGTGCCAGCCGTCCACAAAGCTGCCTGCGTTGCGGTCATCGGCGGTGCGAAACCCTGCAGCCATCAACGCCACGAATACGATCAGAAGGATACCACCATAGACCCGCTTGCGTCGCGTCATCTCGGAATAGTCGGCCCGGATCTGGTCGACGGTTGGGGACCCTGCGGTCAGGTCTGTCATGGAATGCTCCTGAGTGGGAAACGGGGCCCGGTTTCGACACCGGACCCCGGTCTTTGGGGTATGCAGGCTTAGTTGGACTTCAGCTTGCGTGCTTCGATGATGATCTCATACGCCTCGTGGGTGATCGGCTCGAACGCCTTTGCTTCACCCGCGGCAACGCCATAGAAACACTCGCGGTCTTTCTCGGCCAGACCCGCCATCAGAGCAGTCATTTTCTCTTTTACATCCGCAGGCAGGGCGGTGCGCAGCACAACCGGGCCTTCGGGGATCGGCGTGGATTTCCAAATCTGGACCATGTCGTTCATGTCAACCAGACCGGCATCAACAGCACGGCGCAGCGCGCCCGACTTATAGCCGTCTTCCCAATCGCCCAGCCCGTCAGCCCAGGTCACGCCGCCATCAACATCGCCGTTGTTTACGGCAACGATGGTCTGCTCATGGCCGCCGGTGAATTTCACCTCACCAAAATAGTCGCCCGAGTCCATGGTCGCGCCAGTGGCGGCAGGGATTTCGATGGACGGGATCAGGTAGCCCGAGGTCGAGTTCGGATCGCCAAAGCCGAAGGTCTTGCCCTTCATGTCGTCCAACGAGGTGATGCCGCTGTCATTGCGGGCAAATCCGATCGAGTAGTAGCCATAGCCGCCGTCGGTGTTGACCTTGACCAGAACCGGCTCAACCGCTTCGGGGTCGGATAGATAGGTTTTCGCATAGCCCGAGGCACCCAGCCACGCCATGTCGATGGTGCCGCCCAGCAGACCCTGGATCACGCCGTCATAATCGGCAGGCGCAAACAGCTTGGTTTCTACACCCAGCGCTTCTTCGGTGTATTCGCGCAGGCATTCGTTGTTGTTCAAACGGTCCTGAGCGTTTTCACCGCCCAGAATGCCGATGCGGAATTCGTTTATATCCGCAGCCATGGCTGGGGCGGCGATCGCAGTTGTCGCAACAAGGGCAGCAATCAGTTTTTTCATCTGTCTCTCTCCGGTTTGATGTGCCGGCCTTTCATCGGCCGGTCGATGAAAGGGGGATCGGCTCAGACGGTTGCTTCCGCTTCCATCAGGGCCTTTTGAGTCGCATCCAGCGTCTCGATCTCGGTCGATGTCGCCTCTTCCGAGAAGCTGGCATCGGCTCCGTAAATCTCACGCGCGACACCGGTTGTCAGTTGTTCGGGCAGGCCGTCGAAAACGATACGCCCGTCGCGCATTCCGACGACGCGGTCGCAATAGCGGCGTGCGGTGTCCAGTGTGTGCAGGTTGGCGATGACTGTCCGGCCGTCCTCTTCATGGATGCGGCGCAACGCCTGCATGACGACCTGAGCGTTCATCGGGTCAAGTGAGGCGATCGGTTCATCTGCCAGAATGATGCTTGGGTCCTGCATCAAGGCGCGCGCAATGGCGACACGTTGTTGCTGACCGCCCGACAACGCCTCGGCCCGTTTGGGCGCGTGTTCGGCAATGCCCAGACGATCCAGAATGTCGATAGCGCGGTGGATGTCCCCCATCGGGAACAGGTTGAACATGGTGGCCAGCGTGGAATGACGGTTCAGCGTGCCATGCAGAACGTTTGACACCACGTCCATGCGCGGCACCAGATTGAACTGCTGAAAAATCATCGCGCAATCGGCTTGCCACGCGCGCTTTTCGCGACCTTTCAGTTTGGTTACATCGCGGCCTTCAAAAATGATCTCTCCGTCGCTGGCGTCTGTCAGGCGGTTGATCATGCGCAAGAGGGTCGACTTACCTGCGCCCGAGCGCCCAATGATGCCGATCATGCACGGCTTGTCGACGTCCAGCGAAGCAGCATCCACAGCCGTATTTTCGCCAAAGCGTTTCGTCAGTTTTTCTATTCGCAGCACGAGCCACCCCCAAATGTGTTGGCGGCTAGCTAAAGGCGGTGTTCAACGGCTATGTGTCGATTGGGTGAAAGTTTTGTAACGCAGCGCTCGCTGTTGTTGGCCCTACCCTTCCCCGCATATCGCAGGTATATGCGGGCCGACTCTTTATCCTGACACGAGGCCAAACATGTCCTTTGACCGCAGCATCAAAATCGCTCCGTCGATTCTGTCCGCCGACTTTGCCAATTTCGGCGCCGAGATTCAGGCGATCGAAGCACAGGGCGCAGATTGGGTCCATGTTGACGTGATGGATGGCCATTTCGTGCCAAACCTGACCTTTGGCCCCCCCGCCGTCAAAGCGTTTCGTCCTCATGTAAAAACGGTGATGGACGTGCACCTGATGATCACGCCTGTAGATCCGTATATTGACGCCTATGCAGATGCCGGTGCAGACATCCTGACAGCCCATGTCGAAGCTGGCCCGCACACGCACCGCACGTTGCAGGCCATTCGCGCCGCTGGCATGAAAGCTGGCGTTGCCCTCAATCCCGGCACCCCGGCCGAAGCGGTCGAGCATCTGCTGGACCTGACTGATCTTGTTTGCGTCATGACAGTGAACCCCGGATTCGGCGGCCAGAAATTCATCGACCTGACCGAAAAGGTGCGCCGCCTGCGTCAGATGATCGGTGACCGCCCTATCCATATTGAGATTGACGGCGGTGTGGACCCGAACACAGCCCCTCTGGTCGCGGCTGCGGGCGCGGACGTGCTGGTTGCGGGATCTGCTGTCTTCAAAGGCGGCTCGGTTTCACAACCGGACGTTTATGGGGACAACATCCAGGCTGTTCGTGCAGCGGCAAAAGCTGCGATTTGATTTGCATACCATGGCCCAGCGGAAACGCTGGGCCATTGCGCCAGACGCACAGCGGATATGACCGGGCGGGGCTAGCTGGCAAATACACGGGTGCGTAGATTGTACTGGTTCAATCAAAACGCAACGAAACGCTCTTATGCCCAAATCCACCGTTTACCGCCCGCATGACCTTAGCCCTGCCGCATTGTGGCAACTGCTGAGTCGTCGCCTCCGTTCCAACCTGCGCAGACTGTCTGAAACCAGATCGGCAATCCGCAGAATCCGCGCCTATTGGCTGATGAGTGATGCCGAACTGCGCGCGCGCAGTCTTAAACGCGAAGATATCGTTCGGTTGGTATTGGCTGGCGTAATCTAAGCCGATCAGAGGGTTGTTGCCTGTAAAGGCAAGTTTATACACCCACGACACAATCCAAGTAAAAAGGCCGCCCTGTTTGGAGCGGCCTTCTTTAGTTTTATCGATGCGCCGGGCT
>NZ_WPZE01000003.1:0-436420 GCF_013031225.1 Ruegeria sp. HKCCD7221 | reverse complement strand
TTAACCTACCCGAGCCCATGCCGGTCCTTTTGACCTATTGGACTGCGTGGGTCGAAGATGGGACCGTTCATTTCCGCGAGGACCCTTACGAGCGAGATGCTCGAATACTTGCGGCTTTGGACCGATGAACACGTCATCCTAAAAGAGATGCGCAATTCTAAGCGTGCTAAATTGCCAGTAGCATTGGTGACTTCTAATTGGCGGAAATTCGAAGCAGTGTGAGCTGCAATAGGGGAGCACATGAGGGTTTGGCTCGTAAGAATAGTTGGGCTTGTTGCATTTCTAGCCTTCGCTGCAATCGCTTTTGTCTGGTTGTTGCTTGCTGCTCCGATGTTCTCGGACATGCGACGTGGCCTTGTAGAAAGAGTACTATCGGAACAAATTGGTCGGCCTCTATTGGTCAACGATGATGTAAGCGTCGTGCTTGGACGCATTAGTCACATTTACGTCGGCGGGGTGGTCATCCCGAGCCAGACAATGCCGGAGTCACCACTTGTAGAATTGAATCTGCTTGAACTGGAGTTGGACATTGCCGCGTTGACCAATGGACGTCTGCATTTTGACAATCTGGTAGTGGAAGGCCTCCAAGCGAATATTCTTACAGCCGCAGACGGCACAACAAGCTGGCGAAAAAACGGGCCAACACCCAAGCCGGTGTCCGAGGAAACTGTATCAGCGGATGATCAAACAGACGTCGCTAGCGCTGATAGGATCAATGAAAGCGACACTGAAGGCAGTGGGATCCTGAACTTTCTGAGCGACAAGAACGTCAGTTTCACGTCTATCGGGTTAAACATCGACGACAAGGTCTCGGGCTTCTCGTTTGTATTTGACCTCCAGTCACTCGCGCTCGCACTAGTCGACAATGGGCAACGAACAAAGGTCTATGGTTCCGGCTCCGTCAACGGTCAGGGTTTCAATATCGATGGCGACTACCCTCGCGCCGCGCCATTTACGACGCGGGCCAGTTTTGGAGAAATGACCGTGAGCTATGATGGCGAACCCTTCACGGAAGACGAAGGTGGTGGCTATCGAGCTGTATTGGAGATGGACACCGGAGAATTCGGTGATTTTCTGGATGTCATTGGATTGGAACGTGTTTTGGAAGGCAATGGCCAGTTGCAAGCTGAACTCGTGTCCCAAGACGCCCTAAAAATCGAAGCGTTTACAACCACCGTAAGCTTGGAGGGAGGGCAGAAACTTGAAGCTGAGGGTTCAATAGATGACCTCTACACCGCTCAGGGCGTCGATCTGCTTTTCAATGCGCGGCTTCATCCCGAAGGACAGCCGCCGCCAGCAGCAAAAAGTATCCAAGAGCTGAAATTCACCGGCTTTGAAATGCATATGGTCGGATCTCTGACGTCCTTCGAATTCGAGAAGCTACTTTTTCAAACAAATGCGTTTGACCAGGGGTTAGACGTAATCGGTCCAGCCTCTATCGAAACCATTCGTCGCATGCCGGACGGCCGGCTCGCCATGCTGGGCATCGCGCTGCAAGCCGGTCCAATTGAAGAGCCTGTCCTGAAAGCCGAGGGGGAAATTCTCGATCTGCTTCAGCTTCAGGACGTAACTTTCGATGGTGAGCTGAACGGGCCCGCCAAGTTGATTTTTCCCAACCTCGATAAAAGCTACGTAGACCAATTCGGCGGTATCGAAGCTGATTTCAACATATCCAATACAGGCGGCCCGGTTTCTCTCAATAGGTTCAATGCTACCAACTATGGCACCGAACTATGGGCGCTCGATCTCGCACTATCTGTCAACGAACTCAAAGGTCTGGCCGGTCTCGATTTCGATGTGGAACTGGATGTCGACGACGGTGCCCAGTTTCTGACCGCGCTCAACCTGCAACCTGTTGAAATCGGAGCACTCGCTATCGATGCTGAAACCTCCAGGCAGGGTGAAGACTTTGATGCCGCAATCCAGTTCGAGGCCGGGTCTTCGCATCTTCGTGCAGCTTTGGATGCACAGTTTCCCGAAGGTGCATCCGTCGTCCGTGGCAACATCACGAGTGAAAAGCTCGACCTCAACGACCTGAAGAACCTGACTGCCGTGTTGGACCAACTGAAAAGCTTGATGGGCGAGGCCTCAAAAGAACCTGACGCCGAAGTTCAGCCCTTGGTTTTGCCGAAGGAGACAGATGTCCAGCCCCTGGTGTTGCCAAAGGAAAAAGGGAAACCTGCCGATCTTCTGGATGTGCAACGCGTGCTAAGAGAAGCTGACGTCGAGGTACAAATCGAATTCAAAGAGATTTTAGGCCAACAACGCGTAACATCTGTTTCCAGCCAAATGTCTGCCAAAGAAGGAACCGTGGATTTCGGACCTCTTCAGATGTCTTATGGCGGCGGAAACTTCAGCCTGCGGGCGGTCATGGACCTGATTGACTCACCTGATTGGCTTTCATTGTCAGGATCGACCTCAGGATGGGAATTTGGTGAAATCCTTGATGAATTGGGAATTGGAATTGATGCCTATGGCCGTTTGAGCGGTGAGTTCAACGTTTCTGGCAATACTGCCTCGGGCAAGGCCTTCATCAACTCGATGCGCGGCAACGCGTCTTTGTCGATGTCGCAGGGCTATATCAGCACCAGCTTATTGGAACTGGCGGGGCTGGGCATTTTCCCCTGGCTGTTTTCAGAGGAGTTCAGAAAAGGCTACACCGACATAACTTGCGTCGTTGCCCCGGTTGATATCCAGGCCGGACAAGTCAGTTCAAATTCCATCGTAATAGAAACAGGATCGGTTCAATTGGTTGCAAGGGGGCAAGTGGATTGGCTGAATGATACGATAGCAATAAGAGCGGAGCCGCGGCGCGTTGGCAAACCCCTATCCCGAAGCGCCTGGCCCTTTGATGTGACTGGCCAGCTTTCGTCGCCAAAGTTCAAGCTTGATGTGGGCGGGTCCAGAAACAAGGCCCCTGAAGGCGCTGATGCTATGCCTGCCGACAGGCAACCCTGTGTGCCAGACATCAATCAATTGCAGTAATCGGACGCACCTAGTTCTTCAGTGGTTCCGGCTGTTCGGCCTGACACGCCAGAACCGCTTCGATTGCTTTTGCAGACCCGCTGAGATCTAGTTCAACCTCAGCCCCGCTTTCACCAATAATCGTGACACTTTGGCGTTTTCCAAACTCGGTCACAAATGCCGGGTTGTCGAAAAAGGCGTAACCACCGGGCACGCCATTCTTAAAGACACCCACCGCTTCGCCTTCAAACTTCGCATCACCAAAATCGAACTGTACGACCCCGGTCGCCCCATCCTCGATTTGAATCCAGGCCGGATTAAAAGCGGCAAAAAAGCCGCCGGCCTGATTGGGTGCTGCGCCGATTTCAACGGTCATATCATTTTCAAAGGGCTTCCATGCGAGACAGCCGTTGCCCTTTTCGGGATCAATCAGGATTGTCCAGTCGCCGGTTTCACCCCACCGCTCCATACCAGCGGCATGAAGTAAGCTTGCAAAAAACAAAGCCAATGTTGTCAGCACATACCTGTACATTTTTAACCCCAGATTAGTTTTGAAGGTTTACCCATCCTACCGATCAAGGAAGATCAATCAAACGATACAGAAGAAGCTTATTCAGGACACAAGTTGTTGGAGCGCAACGGTTGAGCCTGCTTCCTGTTCATAGCCGTATACGCTGCTATTGGAAGGAATGCCCGGTTTGAGCAGTCTTCTGCACTTTGCAAAGTCCGCTTTCTGTGCATTGCTGTCATTGGGACATCGCGCAGCATCAGTCAAAATGGGCTCTAACCAGTCCTTCGCTGCACTCGCCTTGAACGTCCGCTCCACCCCCCAAGCCGCCAGCACCAGCGACCAGTCTTCAGCCCCCGGAATCGATCGTCAGCGGTCGTCTCAGCGCCAGTGGAAGGTTGGTCTAGCGGTCCCGTAGCGGCTCTTTCAGTGCCAGTAAACGGCCTCACTAGCGGTCAGAAATGCCCCGTGCTTACCCTCCAAATGCCCCCGCAACCGCCCCACTTCAGGTCACCGGTTGAAAAAGCCGATAACAATCATCGGTGGGCAAGGATTCCTACCACCCCAGCCAGTCCTTCAGAACATGGAACGACAGCAGGCTCTTGGGTCGCTGATACCCGAGAAATGCCCCAGTTTATGCCCCAGCTGTTTCGGGTGTTACGGGTGTTGAGGGTGGGCCCTCAGAGGTCTTTGAAGGCCCATGCCACGGGTCATAGAAGGTCGCGATCGACGCCATTCGCCCAGAAGTCCCAGTCGTCGCGCTTGTTATCCGCCGCCGACCCCTCAATCAGGTGCTCCGGACGGACGCAGCGCTCGTTATGACAGCGATGGCGAACCACCGTTACCTCATCGATCACCGCCCGGTTAACAATGCGTCAAAAACTGTGAGCCTGTGTAATCGACTTCACTGTCAAGGAATGATCCCTGAGCAATCATCCGAATTGAAGTGGTTAAATTAATACATCCGAGAACAGCGCTCAGTGCCCGCTTCGAAATTATTTAATGGCGAAGCGCTGCTTTTAAAAAAGCGACGAAATAACTGCACGAGCTAGAAGCATGACACTACGGTCTTTTCGAGAACGCGTTATTCAAACTTCAACTTTTGAATTGATCGGCATTGCATTCGTTTCCCCCGTCTATGCTCAATTTACTGGCTCGTCGATGGCGCACGGGTTTACTATAATCGCCATTCTGTCGGTCGCGATTTTGGTTTGGTCTCCGATCTACAACACTTTTTTCGACATAGTGGAAAGGCGTTATACTAGTCGGTTAGCCTGCAAACGCCCGCATCGGCTTCGTTTTATTCATGCCACAATGCATGAGGTGTCAGCGGTATTGATAACCTGCCCTCTGCTTATGTGGATTGGAGGTCATACATTGGCGGGCGCATTGGCCTTCAATGTCGGCTTAACGCTAACCTATTCTGTATACACTTATTTTTTTCACATTGTTTTCGATCACTTGCGTCCGGTGCAAAAAACGACGGTATCCGAGATTCCAGCCGAATGATTCACTTCGACCGGATTTTTACTGTGAGTCTAAATGTTGACCCGGTATTTAACTGATGTCGAAATACTGCCAGCGCTAGAAGAAACGTACTGCGGACTTTCCAGTCGATCGACCAGCGTAGAGCGATTGGCGCACCCGCCGAAAGAAGAGCTGGAGTAGGATACAAAGTGCTCAGCCAGCAACCCGCATTGCTGTCACTAGCAGCAATTGCTGAGCTCTAAATACAGCTAACATCAGGATGCTCGCAATCCTATCGCCGAAGACTGCAAAGTTTCCGCTTGTTGAGCACTTACTGCTGTCGCGTAATTGCTTGTTGCAGGGCGGTAGTCTGAACGCCTTCCCACGCTCGCCACAATATGATCTATCATGCAGCGTCCATTGCCAAAGGATGTTGAAGGGAAGCGTTATGACAGCGATAAGTTTTGCTGATTGGGGAGCTATCGCTGACCGGCCAGACAGCTCTCGCGAAGAAAGGCTTCAACACCGTTTTTTGATCGCTACGGGTCTCGTCATGTCTGGAGGTGGCCTTCTTTGGGGAGCGGTGGCGTCGGGAATGGGTCTGTATCTGCAAAGCCTCGTTCCTTTCGGGTATGTGGTTTTGACAGCGATCAACTTTGGCGCATTGCGGTGCACCAAGAACTTCAAATTCGCACGGGCCTTTCAGATTTTCATCAGCATCCTGTTGCCGTTTGTATTTCAATGGTCGTTGGGAGGTTTGGTGGCTTCTGGTGGCACAATGCTTTGGTCAATGCTCTGTCTCACAGCAGCTCAATCTTTTGGCGGACGCATTATGTCCCGTTTATGGTTGGGTTTTTTCGTTTTATTGGTTTTTGTGTCTCTGATTATTGAGGTCAACAACCCGCCGCCTCTGCACCTTTTCCAGGACGCTGAACTTATAAAGATCCCTTTATACTTGTTCACAATGAACTTTCTTGCAGTATCGCTTGCCATATTCGTGCTTGTTAGCTTTTTCATGCGTCTAAGGAGGCAAATGGGGCAAGCTCTGGAAAGACGAAACACGGCTTTGGCGCAATCGCGGGAGGCTTTGGTTCAAAGCGAAAAAATGGCTGCGGTGGGCGAGTTGGTTGCAGGCGTCGCGCATGAGCTCAACACACCACTAGGAGCAATTCGGGCATCGAATGACAATCTGAGCCGAGCTATCAAAAACATCCTAACGGGTTGGCCCGAACTGAATGATGCAAGTAACAAGCAGGAACTCGCAGGCGTTACGAGCTTGATGAGGGTCATCGAAACAAGTGAAGGCGAGCTGACGACCAGAGAAGAAAGGCAAGTACGAAAGAGCTTGGCGGTCAAATTGGCTGATCTTGGATTTCAGGAAGCAACCCAGAAAAGTTCTGAGTTGGTTGAGATTGGTCTACGCGATATCGACCTTGATCAAGCAAGTGTCTTGCGCAGCAATCGTTGGCCCTTGGTCTTTGCCCAGCTGCGGTCTTTTGCGAGCCTTAATCGGAACTGCAACACAATCAAAATGGCCGCTGAACGGTCATCCAAAATCGTCTTTGCGCTCAAGAATTACGCGCATCCCGGCACCAAGGGCGAGTTCACTAATGGGTCTGTCGCAGAGAACCTAAATACCGTTCTTACGCTTTATCAAAATCTAATCAAACGCGGCGTTCGTGTTGTTACAAGATACGATGTAGACACCGTTATTTCGGCAGATCATGACGCCCTAAACCAAGTATGGACAAACCTTATCCACAACGCGCTGCAGGCCATGGATTATGACGGCACATTGACTTTGGAAGCCCGGATGAATTCCGAAGAGCTCATCGTAAGTGTTGAAGATACCGGGTTTGGAATCTCGCCTGATCGGATCGATAGAATATACGAACCATTCTATACGACCAAAGAGATCGGCGAAGGTACGGGCCTTGGTTTGTCCATCAGCATTGATATTGTACGTCGCCATGGCGGCACGATGACGGTGAACAGCACACCCGGCCAAACAGAGTTTACAGTGCGGATTCCAAGGGTGCAAAAACAAGAGCAGGAAGAATTGACGGATGGATGAATTAGTACGCTTGGGCGAGCACTTGAAGGGCCGCCCTACATTGCTATGCGTCGACGATGAACGGATCGTTCTGACCAGCCTGCAAGAGCAACTGCGAAACTCGTTGCCTCAAGTGACCATTGAAATCGCCGAGTCAGGAGAAGAGGGCCTCGAAGTATTGGAAGATTTGATGACAGACGGCGTTGCTGTACCCGTTGTTGTCTCGGATCAGCTTATGCCTGGTATGCGAGGAGAAGAGTTTCTGGCTAAGGTTCACGAGCGTTCGCCAAGTACTCTCAATATACTTCTCACCGGACAAGCCACAGCGGACGCAGTTGGTGCTGCGGTCAATCAGGCGCGTCTGTATCGGTACATTGGCAAACCCTGGGCAGAAAATGATCTGACCCTGACTGTAAGCGAGGCCATCCGCTCCTGGGCCAGCTCAGTTGCACTCAAACTGAAAGACGAGGAGTTGCGCGACACGCATGAAGCGAGTTTGCGATTTGTGCCACAGGAGTTTCTGAATGTTCTGGGTAAAGATCGACTGATGGACGTGCGCGAAGGATTGTCTGTCGAAAGCTCAATGCAAGTAGTTTTCGCAGACATGCGCTCCTATTCTACGATTGCATCAAGTCTGGGCCCGAAGCCCGCTTTCGATCTCTTGAATGAGTTCGTGAACATCCTTGAACAGGAGTTTCGCGCTACAGGCGGGTTTATTAGCGGCCTCGAAGGAGATGGTGTGCTGGCCCTTTTTTCAAGCAACGCCGACGATGCCGTGCTAGCGAGCATCAATGCTCACAAAAAGCTCATTGAACGCGGCCAAAACGGCAAGAACGAACCACTGTTTGAGATGGGGTCGGCTGTTCACTCTGGTACACTCATTATGGGGACCGTAGGAAACAGCGAACGCTTAAAATGCGATGTCGTCGGTGATCCTGTTAACTTTTGCGCCCGTTTGGAGAGTGCGACGCGAACCCTGGAAACACCCATGCTGATCTCTGACCGTGTCGCGTCAGAGTTGGCTGGAGACATGCAGCTTCGCCGGATTCCTGGTTTGAAGATCAAAGGGCGATCGGAAACGGCAACGGTTTTTGAAGTCTTAGATGCATTGCCCGAAGAATTGACTGCGGCACGCATACGGACGCTCGAAAAATTCAATGAAGCGATGGCGCATTTTGAGAATGGCGATGCCCCAATGGGACGTCTTTGTCTTTCTCAGGTTGCGGAACGTGATCCGAGCGACAAAACGGCACAAAATCTTCGTGGTTTGTTTCAGTAAAGTTTTGCAGCACCTCGCTTGGAAACTTCACTGCTATGAGCGGGCCCTAGCCCCAGCCAGCCAAACCCCCAACCGCCAGCACCAGCGACCAGTCTTCATCCCCCGGAACGACTCGTCAGCGGTCGTCTCAGCGCCACTGGGCGGTTTTAGCGATATCGTCAGCACCCAGTCAGCACACGATAACAGCCTCTCTAGCGGTCAAAATGCCCCGTGCTCATTCCGCTGACGCTCCATTCCGCCCCCGCAACCGCCCCAGTTTCTCGAGCTTCGCCAAAAAGCCGATAACAATCATCGGAGGGCAAGGATTCCTACCACCCCAGCCAGTCCTTCAGAACATGGAACGACAGCAGGCACTTGGGGCTAAACCCTCCGAGAAATGCCCCAGTTTATGCCCCAGTGGTTTCGGGTGTTACGGGTGCCGAAGGTGGGCCCTCAGAGGTCGTTGAAGGCCCATGCCACAGGTCATAGCAGGTCTCGATCGACCCCGTTCGCCCAGAAGTCCCAGTCGTCGCGCTTGTTAACCGTTCGCGCATACTTCGGCATCAAGAAGAAAGAGCTCGTTGTGGACATCGGAGGCTGTGCAACATCTGCTCAGGATCGTGTCAGCGCCTGACCGCGGACGGCCCATTGCGGACATTTAGGACGGAATTCAAATGCTGCGGTGGCATACCGGTCTGCGGACATCCGCAACAGTGGCGCAAGCTCTTCATTGTTCACTGATTCCGCCAAGCCACGTTCGTGTCGCTTCAAGCCCCTTGCGCAAGATAGAAAACATCTGCTCAATTTCACTTTCGCTTATGATAAGGGGCGGTGAAAGAACACACATGTTGATAATAGGTCGAACTAATAACCCACGTTTTTGGCATTCTATATCGATCTGGCCGCCAATCTCGTAGTCGCATCCCAGATCACTCCGGGGATCACCATCGACTGAGCATTGTACGCATCCCATCAACCCCATCCCGCGCACATCGGCAACGATATCAATCTGTCGCAAATGCTGCAGCTGATCCTGAAAAACCGGAGCGACCTTTTGAACGTGTTCGAGAAGTTTTTCCCGCTCTATGATCTCAATGCTCTTCAAACCCGCAGCCGCGCTAACCGGATGACCAGAATAGGTGTAGCCATTTGAGAAGGTCGCATCTTTTCCTCCAACGTCTGCGATCAATCGGTCAGAGATAACCGCGGCACCCATCGGCGCATACCCAGATGTCATTCCTTTGGCACAAGTGATTATGTCAGGCTGAATGCCGAAAACAGCATCTGACGAAAACCAATGGCCCAATCGCCCAAATGCCGTCACCACTTCGTCGGAGATATATAGAACATCATACTTCTTGCAGATGTTTAGGCAGCCTTTGTGGTATCCATTCGGCGGCACGATCACGCCGCCAGATGCCAGAACCGGTTCGGCGATAAAAGCGGCAACGTTTTCGGGGCCAAGAGCTACAATGGCGTTTTCAAGATCGGAAATTTTCTCCTTTAGAAAACTCTCGTCGCTTTGACCAGGTGAACGGTAGAGCGGATTCACGTCGGGCAGGAAATGTGCGAGGTCATCCGCCTTGTCTAGCCAAAGCCTGTCACGCTCTTTTCCACTGACGCTGGCCGCCAGATAAGTGCTTCCGTGATAGGCTTTTTGCCTTGAAATGATCTTCTTTTTCTCGGGCCGACCCAAAAGGTTGTTTCGAAAGTGGACAAAGCGGATGGCCGTATCCACCGCAGTCGAACCGCCGGTGGTAAAAAAGACATTGTTCAAGTCGCCCGGCGCACGTTTGGCGATTTCGCGTGCGAACAGCGCGGCAGTTGAGTTGGCGTTGTTGAAGGGAGAGAAATAGGCGAGGTTTCGAGCCTGCTCAGCCATGGCCTCGGCCATCTCCTCTCGCCCATAACCGATCTGAGTGCACCACATCCCGCCTGGTCCGTCGATCAAGCGTTCGCCTATTTCGTTAACCACATGGATGCCGCTGGCACCTTCGATAAAAGTGCGGTCGCTTTTGCCCAAAGTTGCCATTCCTTCCCACGGGTGCAGGAAATGGTCGTTGTCCCAGTGCTTGGCGTTAGAGTTATCCACGGCGGGCCATGCTTTCTGCGCTCATCACAATTGGGAACTCTTCGCGCACCTGAGCGTCTGAGGCGCCGAAGTAGTTGGGGAAATGGCTGTCGAGAATGGAATTGGCCTTGTCACGGGCGCGGTCCAATAGATCAGTTTTGCCTTCGTTTTCCCATGTATCTGTACGCTCACGATCCATGAGCCGCGGGTAGACAAATTCGGTGTTCATATAGTTCAGCGTGTGAGGGTTACCGAGGAAATGACCTGGGTCGATGGCACACTGGTGGATCACATCTACCGCCATGGTTTCATCCGTGACCTCTATCCCGCGCAACGATCGCAGGATCATACCACCCGCTTCGTCATCGATGACCATACTTTCAAAGCTGCATCCCATCAGGCTACCCATCATACCGCCGAACTCGCACAAACGATTGGCACCGGCATGGGCGGCAAGCGTGAAGGTCAGTGCTTTTTCCAACCCGTATTGCGCGTCGGGTATTTTTGCATCGGTCATGCCTGCGCCAACGGATGTGGGAAGGCCGTAGAAATTGCCCATCTGAATGGCTGCCGCCCCGATGAGAGCCTGTTCACCGCTGCCGCCGGTGAACGATCCGCTACGCAGGTCTGTGATGAAGGGCCAGGCGGCAAAGCAGACCGGACAGCCCGGTGTGATGAGGTTTACAATGGCAACACAGGCCAGCGTTTCGGCCACGGTTTGCACCAGTGTTCCCGCAAGCGTCGCGGGGGCTGTGGCCCCGGCCTGAGGAGGCACGGCCAGATCGACAGTTAGACCAAGTTTGGCAGTATCAATCAGGATTTCCATGTTCTCCTTGCCGATCCGCAAGGGGGAAACCATTGGGCAGCCGCCAAATATGACGCTTGGCTTCTTCATGAAAGCCCCTTCACCACCGTGAGCCAAATCAAACATGCGGATGGCATGCGGGATATGGCTGCGGTCGCGAAAGGTCAGACAGGCAGGCTTTTGGCTGCCTGCGAGCATCGCATATATGGTGTTCATGTCGTGAGCGAAATCATCGGTCACGTCGGTGGCCAAAACTGTGTCGCCCAGCATATGGATGTTGTCCAAGCGGTCCACTAGTCGGGTGAAATCATAAACGTCGCGCAGAACCGATGGACGATAGGACTTGGTCTCGGAATCGAAGGTTGTGACGGCGGTGCCAGAGTTGGCGAAATAGACACTCTCGGCCGAGCAATACATGTCGTCTTTGCCTGCACGCTCACCGCGGGCATAGACATAAAACTCTCTGGCGGCAGCCGCCAGGATGTCTTCCATAAGGGCGCGGGGGAAGCACAGCCTATTGAGGTCATTCAAAACTGCGCCTTTGGGAAGCACCAGATCAAGCAATTCCGGGAAATGGTCGGTAACGCCTGTGTTTTCCACAACGGTTAAGGCCGCTTGATGGATGTTCTCCATATCTGCTTGGGTCAGCGGTTTATAGCGGCCGCCACTTAGGCCTCCACGTACGGCCTCATTGCCCGTGGTAGCCTGTTGAACCTTGATGCGCGCGGCGCGTCCGCCGCCGCCGCGACGGCGTAATTTTGCCTCAGCCATGACCGGACATCCTTTGTTCTGGGTCCGGGCTGATCATGTTGAAATAGAAATCGTAGAAGTCCTGGATCGAGGTTTCCATCTCGCCCAAGGGGCCCGGTTGGAAGTATTGAGAATTTACGCCGGACTGGTTGTGGCGAATGATGCGTTCGTCATCCAAAGATGTGACATGCCAAAGCCAGGTCAGGTCTTCTTTGTCGTAGTCTTCGCCTTCTTCGGCGTCAGCGCGAACCAGCCAGACCACCTGAATGTCGGTTTCCTGTAAGCCTCGTGGAATGAAGCGGTAGCCGACCATGTGATCCGAATAAATCAGGAACCAATTCAACGGACCAATATCAAAGTCTGTTGCGCCACCGTCGAAGCCTTTGAGCGTTCCAAGCAATGGTGCAAGTGCCTCGCCCGATTGGCTGCCGGTTTTGTAGCCTTGGTAAAGCGGATAGCGACGATAGTACCCGCTGGTAAATGGGGTCAGCGCAGCGTCGCCGACAAGAGTCAATTCATTGGGTGACAGCCCGGCTTCTACAGCCCTAGCCTTTAGCGGTTCGACCAAACCAGCCATGTCTTGCGGTGATTTCAAGCTATGGGAGCGAGAATACTCTTTGTGAGCTGGCCCGCAGTGGTAGCATTCAAGGTAGTTCTCAACCGCTAGTTTCCAATTCGCGGGAACAGGAAATGACGCGGTATGCGCTACTTTCAAATCGTTCAGGCCATAGGGTTCGACGAGTGGCTCAAGTTTGCTGAGGACAGGATCAAGTGATGGGGTGTTTGCATCGGCACAGACAAAGATCAGGCCCTTGAAGACACTCACCTGAACGGGAAGAAGCCCAAACTTTGACGGGTCGAATTGTTCCCCCATATTGTGACTTGCACGAAGTTTTCCTGATAGCTCATATGTCCATGCGTGGTAGGGGCAAACAAGAACGCGGGCGTTGCCGGATTGTTCAGTGCAGACGCGAGATCCGCGATGGCGGCAGACATTCAAATGAGCACGAATGTCGCCATCGCGGTCGCGAACAACGATAATGCTCTCCGGGCCATAGTCTAACAGGAAGTAGTCACCGGGGCTTGGGATTTGACTGACGTGACCTGCCCAAAGCCAGTTGCGGTTCCAGACCCGGGCGATGTCATAGTTATAGATGTCTTGGGAGGTATAGAATTCGCGCGGCAGGGCGTGGCCGTACTGGTGCGAGGCTATCAGCGCATCCAACTCAAACGGTCGGCTGTTCATCTCGTTTCCTCCAAATCGATTATCTCGCGGCGAAACCAATCCTGGTCTGCTTCTGCCTTGGGGCGTTCAAAATCACGGGCCGCGCGGTGGCCCGCGAAGACTGCGTCGACGATCAGCCCTGGAGAAGCGGCATCGCCAATAAGTTCGACGGTTTTCAACCTGAGCCCGCGCAAGCTGTCATATAGCGTCGTCTCACGCTGACGTTCAGTGACCAGAATTGTCGAGGCACATGGAATATCCATTTCGCGACCAGTAAAGGCACAACCGATGCGGGCCATGTCACCTTGAACCGCCGTCAGCACCTGATTGCAACGAATGTCGATACCAAGCTCCATCAGACGGGCCTGAATGCGAGGCTGCTCCAAAGTATTGATGGAGTAAGCTGAAACCAAATTCTCCGGCGTGACAAAGACCACCTGGTATCCTGCCGTCGCCAATTTTTCGGCGATCACTCCTGCCAGATAGATATGATCGTCATCATAGATCATGACCGGGCCATCAGGCGGTAGAACACCATTCATTATGTCATCAGGCGTCAGCACATTGGCGCTTTGCTCGATCTGTGGCACATGGCGCTGGGTGTTACGGCCCATGCCGTCGGTTCGCCAACGGCTGCCGGTGGCCACAAAGACGTGTTCGACGCCCAGCTCTGCCACTTGATCGCCATCAAGCCTGCTGTCAGTGAAAAGCTGAACGTTGCCGCGTTGCTTTAAATCATGCAGACGATAGTCGACGACGCGGGACCAAGCTGCGAGGCCGGGAAGTTTGCTTTCCTTCGTAACCCGCCCGCCCAATTCGGCTGACGCTTCGGCCAAGGTCACCTGATATCCTCGCCTTGCCAACTGCATGGCGCATTCAAGACCGGCAGGGCCACCGCCAACAACCAAAATATCCGCGTTGCTCTTTTTCGGCGCGATGATCTCGGGGTGCCAACCGCGTCGCCATTCCTCACCCATCGTAGGGTTTTGAGTGCATCGGATCGGGATACCCAGATTGTCCGACGACACGCAGATATTGCAGCCGATGCATTCGCGGATTTCGTCGATCCTGCCTTCCCCGATCTTTTTTGGTATGAAAGGGTCCGCAATGGATGGCCGCGCGGCACCGATAAGGTCGACAATTCCTTTTTTGACCATCGACAGCATCATGTCGGGGGATGTCAGGCGACCGACACCAACCACAGGTTTTTGGGTGATCTGTTTAACGTGGGACAGAAACGCGTTCTGATATCCGTCCTCTGGCTGAAAACGAGTCGTGGCACTGTCATTGGACCAGTCAGCCACATTCACATCCCATAGGTCAGGAAGATCGGCCAAAAGCTCGACAACGGCGCGGCCTTCTTCTCCTACCTGCATGCCCCCGGCACCCATCATCTCATCAATAGCAAAACGGAACGCCACAGCGCAGCTGTCGCCCACGGCTTCGTGAGTGTCTTCCAGCAGTTCACGTGTCAGACGCACGCGGTTTTCGAGCGACCCACCATATTCATCGCTACGCTGGTTCATATGCGGCAGCATGAAATGTTGCGCCAATGTCATGTTGTGCCCGGCATACACATAAATGATGTCAAATCCGGCATCTTTCGCGCGCAAGGCGGCCTCGCGGTGCCAACGGCGAAATTCCCGAATGTCGGCTTTATCCATAGCCCGCGCCTGCTTGGGGTGTGTAGTGTCGACAGACATTTCGGAAGGTGCAAGAACCGGGGCGCGGGTAAGCAGGTTTTGCGCATGATTGCCGTTATGAACCAGCTGGATAGCCGCCAGCGCACCATGTGCATGCACTGCGTCTGTCATCAGCCGCAACGCGGGCACATCGCGCGCGTCCCATAGCCGCCCTTCGGCGTAAGGAGAAAGGTCAGAAGTCGGGTGAATCTCGGTCTCCTGATTGGAAACCACCGCCCACCCGCCTTCGGCCTTCATTCCACGAACGGCAGCATCCGCCCTTGGTCGGAGGTGCCCCAGCCCGGTGCAATGAGGCACCTGATAGAAGCGGTTCCTGGCAGTGACTGGCCCGATCTGAACCGGTTCCAAGAGCATAGCATATGGGTTCGCGTCTGACATGTTCACGCGTTTTCCTGTGTTTGTGTTCCAGGGCTGGTTGGCCCCGGAGATACTGTTGAATCAGAAGCCGGCTTTGATCCGTTCAAACTCCGCCAGCATTTTTGCCTCAAGCTCGGGGTTCACCGCATCAAAGAACAAACTGCCCTCGAAGAAGCTTTTTGGATCGGAGAAACCATAGGCTTCGATGTTGGCCTGATCGGCAACTTCGAACGCTTTTGCGTTCGAATGCGGGTAGCCCCAGTTGTCGATGATGTACTGACCGCTGGCCGGGTCGGTAAGCGCGTTCAACAGATCATAGACCTGATCGACCGGTGTCGTGGATGATTTCAGATGCACGTAGCCGCACGCCCAGGTCGCGATACCCTTGTCGACGTCTCGCATCATCGCGGCAGGCACCTCATTCCAGATCAGGTTTAGTTCTGACTGGTTCCAGGCCCAACCGAATTCGATCTCGCCGCTGGTCATGGCCTGGTCAAACTGACCTGCGTCGGACCAGTAAAAGCGCATGTTCGGGTGGATCGAGCGCAGGAAGTCAGACGCTTCCTTGAACTGCTCATCGCTCAAGTTGGTGTAGTCGTCAGCATTTCCAGTAGCCAGCGCCGCTAACGCATAAGCAGATGATGCGGCATCCGGGATAGCGATCTTACCGGCATAGGCCGGGTCGGCCAGCAATTGCAGTGAGATATCGTCCCCCGAGATCTTGTCGGTGCGATAGATAAGGCCCGTGTTCCCCCATTCGAACGGCAACATGTAAAGCTGGCCGTCCAGAACGATGGCGTCGACCTCCTTGATCTCGGGCAGCACATCCGCCCAATTGGTCAGCTTGCTTTCGTCCAGCGGCTGAATCAGATCGGCTGCGACCCATTTTCTGACCGCGTCGGAACAAGGATGCGCTAAATCAGCTGTAAATCCGGAGCTTAGCTTGGTAAAGGCTTCTTCCTGGCTACCGAAATAGGAATAGCTCGGTGCTTCATTCCCGTATTTTTCCATGTAGCTGGCAAAGAATCCCGGGTCTTCATATCCCGACCAGTCAAATACCGTCAGATCAGCTCCACCGGCGCTGGCGCTTCCTGTACTTATTGCCGTCGCACATGCGAAGGCCGCAATTCCCTGAAGTTTCAATTTTTTTCCTCCCATTGTCTTATTCTGTGTCAGTGCCAAGATCGATCACGCTGGCGCTTTGGACTCCCAGCCAAACTGCGTCGCCGCGATTGAAATCAACCGTGTGAAAGTAGTTCGGAACCGAGACCGAGATCGGCTTGTCGGTTTCCGCAACCTGAATGTGGTAGTGAATGTTCTCGCCATAGAAGGCGACGTTGCTGACTTTGCCCTGAACAGTTGATGGATAGTCTTCGGGTTTTTCAGAGGTGATTTCCAATTGTTCGGGTCGAATGCCGATGTTCATATCTCGGGCGCTGGTTGCGACGTTGGGGTTTTTTTCAATCTCCATTTGGCCAAAGGCCTTCGCGTCGACTGAAAGCGTATCGCCATTTTCCTCAAGCAACTGGGCAGGCAAAATGTTCATCTCACCGATGAAACTGGCAACCTGCTGATCGCAGGGCCGGGCGTAAAGCGTTGTTGGCGTATCCACCTGCTTTAGCCGCCCATTGAACATCACGCCAATGCGGTCAGACATTGTCATCGCCTCGTATTGGTCGTGTGTGACCATCACAAAGGTGATACCCAGCGATTGCTGCAGATTACGCATTTCAAATTGCATCTGCTCGCGCAGCTTCTTGTCCAAGGCCGACAAGGGCTCATCCAGCAACAATACTTTGGGTCGCATGATCAGCGCACGGGCGAGCGCCACCCTTTGCCGCTGCCCGCCTGACAGCTCACTTGCGCCGCGATCCTCAAGACCGCCCAGCTCGACCATTTCCAAGGCTTCGGCCACACGCTGGTCGATTTCGGCCTTCGGGGCCTTGCCACGTAATCCATAAGCCACGTTGTTTCCAACATTCAGGTGCGGGAAGATGGCGTAGCTCTGAAAAACCATGTTCGTCGGGCGGTTGTTGGCAGGCACACCATCCATATCCTGACCGTCGATCAGTACGGTGCCTTTGGTCGGCTCTTGGAAACCAGCGATCATCCGCAATACCGTGGTTTTGCCGCATCCCGATGGGCCGAGGAGTGAGAAAAACTCGCCTTCCTTGAGATCGAGGTCGATCCCGCTAGCCGCAAGAAAAGTGCCATAGCGTTTCTCGACGCCCCTGAGTTCGATGATGTTTTTTTCTGTCATTGGACCCCTGATGCGGATGAGCGGCGCCGGAAATACTCGGCCAGCACCAAAAGTAGAACCGATGAAAGCAGCAGGATAGAGCCTAAGGCCAAAACGTTTGGAAGCTTGGCGGGGAAACGAATCTGGCTCCAGATGTAGACTGGCAAGGTTGGTTGGTTGCCGGACAGGAAAAAGGCGAGCACGAACTCGTCGAAGCTGACTGTGAAAGTGACCAGCAAACTTGCGACGATACCCGGGGAAACGACCGGAAGCGTCACGCGGCGGAAGGTGTCGAACACGCCGACACCTAGATCGTATGATGCTTCCTCCAGCGACGCATCGAAGTCATCAAACGCAGACTTCAGGATCGAGACGGAAAACGGCAGCGCAAGAAATGTATGACCCAGAACGACGGTCAGCAAAGACGGCTTAAGACCGATAAACAAAAACAGAACCAGCATTGAAGAAGCGACGATAATGCCCGGTATAACCAAAGGCAGCATCACCAGACCTTCGGCAGCACGCTGACCCCGAAAACGGTACCGAACAAAGGCGCGGGCGGCGAACAATCCCATAGCGGTAGAAAGAAGTGCCACGACGGTGCCGACGCCAAGCGAATTCCAAAGGGCCTGGATCAAGGTATCCTGTTCGCCCAGCTTCCGATACCAGTCCAGCGTCCAGCCCTTGATGGGAAAAGCAACGATTGTGCCGCTGTTGAATGAAAACAAGGGCAGAAAAAGGACCGGCAGGTAAAGAAAAACCAAATACAGAAAGGCGTAGGCTGTCAGGGTCGAAGGGCGTCTCATCTTATCCGCCTCCCTAGCCGGGTGGCGGTAATTACAAACACTATAGCGACAAAGCCAACCGATAGCATCGCGATCAGTGAAAGGGTGGCGCCGAGTGGCCAGTTGTTGGCGGCCCCGAACTGCACCTGAATAAGGTTGGCGATCATCTTTCCATCCGACCCGCCAACCAGTGCCGGGGTCACATAGTCACCTACCGTGGGAATAAATATGATCAGACAAGCAGCAATGATCCCCGGGATGGTTAGTGGCAGCGTCACCCGCATGAAGCGTTGAAAAGGGCTGTTACCGAGGTCGGTGGCGGCTTCTAGTAAGCTCGGATCGATCTTCTGCAATGAGACATAGATCGGCAGGATCGCAAATGGCGCCCAAGCATGGGCAAGCGTCAGCACGACTGCAAATTCATTGTAGAGAAGGAAGTCGAGCGGTTCGTCGATCAGACCAAGCATCAGCAGTGCAGAATTCATTACGCCGTTGAACCCCAGGATGAGTTTCCACGCAAATACACGCAGGAGGTAGCTAGACCAGAATGGAATGGTGATGAGCAGAAGCCAGATGGTCTTTTTACGGGCCTTCATCGCGATGAAATAAGCGATGGGATATGCCAGTGCGACAGTAACTGCTGTAACTGCTCCGGCAATCCAGATCGACCTTAGCATTAAGTGTCTAACCAGAGGATCAGCAAACGCGTCGCTATAGTTTTTTAGTGTCCGCGTCTTGTCGAGCGTTACGTAGGTTTGCGTCCAGAACGAATAGGCGATCAGGATCAACAACGGAGCCGCCACCAGAAAGCCCACATAAGCCGTGGCTGGTGCGCTGAGGGTATAGCCCCGGGATGCTTCGCTACGAAAGATTACCCAAACTCCCATCCGGATTTTCACGAGTCACTAATGGACGATCGTCCATTAAATGTTGCGCCAGAACGGTCTTTCGTGTCAATCTTCCTGTGAGAAAGACTTGAGTGATGCTATCAAGGAAATGGAATTATTGAATAAAGTGGAAAACGTTAGAGGAAGAAAACGTGGCTCGAAACGTGATCCAGATGCCAGTAAGCAACTTCTGATCAAGGCGACTCTGGACTCTATCGCGGATATTGGAGTCACCGAGACGACGGTCAGCTGCATCTGCGAGCGTTCTGGTTTGTCACGCGGAATGATCCATTTGCATTTCGGCGGGAAGGACAATTTGCTGACGGCAGCAGCCCAGCATTTCAGTGCCCAATATTATTCCGAGATGGACAAAATGACCGATCTGGGCTCGGATGCATCGCCCGAAGACCGAGTGATGGCTGTGATCGAGGCGGATCTGTCCGAAGCACTGCTCAATCCAAGAAGTACAAAAATCTGGCATGCATTTCGCGGCATCGCGAGCTCACACCCAGGCATTGCCCGCTACAGCAGCACTCAGGATCAAAAACTTGTCGAGACATTGCGGCTTGCGTTTAAGGAGATAGCTCAAAAAAACGAGCGTGACCCAAACTTGGTGGACGATGCCACTGCCGGAACGCTGGCTTTGCTGGAAGGTATGTGGGTCAATTACCTAACAGATATGCAGGGTTTTTCACGACGACGCTCTGTTGATCTTATCAGACGTTTCTTGTGCGGACTTTTCCCCGAAAAATTTAAATTGTGAGATTTCGGGACGCTCAGATTTGAGACAGAAAAACAGCATGTTCTTGGAAAGCCGACTGCTGGTATTGGCGAATTCCCTGGCGTCTAAATGCAACACCCCCGTGCATAGGACGAAATCCAACGCCCGCTTTCCCCCGAAGAAAGGTTTCCATTGCACGTGCAGCGAAAGACCGCTTTCCGCCCTTTTGTTGAAAAACAACGCATTGCTATCGCTGAATGAAAGGCGCTGAACGAAGCGTGAGTGCCTGCTCCGGCTTTTCATGTTTGCCGCCGTGCAGGAAAGATCTTGGCCACTTTACGAAGGTTTTAATTGGTGGCGGCAAGGCGGGATTCGTCTTTTTCGCCGCATGGGCCGCGTAATCGGAGGCGTCCCAGTCCGTCCGTCGCCTGGAGCTTTGAGACAGAAGTCGGCCTGAGTTAAAAGAGGATCGACCTATCTGTTTGGTATAAGAAACCGCCAGACACTCACCCTCTTTGCAACATTGGCCAAGTTACTAAGGCAAATTTCTGTTGTGGATACAATCCGGGATGCAAAAATTCGAACTTGACCCCATGCTCTCTCCATTTTACTTATATAAATGATATATATCAAGGACTTAACATGGCATCCCACCACCCCAGCCAGATCATCAGAACATGGAATGACAGCAGGCGCTTGGGTCACCGATACCCCAGAAATGCCCCAGTTTATGCCCCAGTGGTTTCGGGTGCTACGGGTGTTGAGGGTGGGCCCTCAGAGGTCGTTGAAGGCACATGCCACGGGTTATAGTCGATCGCGACCGACGCCGTTCGCCCAGAAGTCCCGTTCGTCGCGCTTGTTATCCGCCGCCGACCCCTCAATCAGGTGCTCAGGACGGACGCAGCGCTCGTTATGACAGCGATGACGAACCACCGTCGCCTCATCGATCACCGCCCGGTTAACCACGCAGTAAACGAACCGCGCAGAGGCCACTTGGCGGTGCTTGAACCGTGTTTTCGGTCGTCCCTGCGTCGAGGTCACCCAGCACCCGGGCTCATTTCCAACGCGATGCAAGCGAACGGACTTAACTGTTCCTCTTAGGCGCTGATTGTCGACCAACAGATGCAACCCACCTTCGGCGAATTGCCCCAGCCCATTGGGATCGTTCATGACAGCTTGCAAGTCGACAAAGTGGACCAACTGACCGTCGCTCATGGCATTGGTCGTGAATGGTGCAGCATCCGGCAAGGCATCACCATTCTGATCACCGACCTTATTTGCAACCAGATAAGGCATAGGCGTGCGCATGTAGATACGTAGGCCGTCTTCGGAATGCTCGACATGCGAAATTCGAACGTTGAGGTTAAGCAAAAAATGCGCCGAGGCTGACAGCGTCAGTGACAAAAGCACTCCGACAAACAGAGCGCCGAAAGCAAAAACCTTTGGTTTTAAACGCTCATGCATTTGGATCGCGAGCCTCGATTACAGTTAATCCATCCAGCTTCCAATGGCCTGACTCAGGTATGACCTCCGCCAGCACCCGAAACGTAACGGCGCGCATATGGGCGTGCCCCCAATGACCGCCTTGTGCTTTCACTGTCCATTTGGTCAGGGCACTAAATCCTCCCGGCTTGAGGGTCGGGTTAATGCGCTCCAATTTCAGGTCGCTGATATCAGTAACCGTTGCAAGACTGCCTCCTGGCGTTCGGATCGCGAGACCACGTTCAACCTCTGTTGCGATGTCACCCAGAGACGCTTCCGTCACAATATGTGCCAGCTCTGACTTTCTTGCGGCCGGCGAAACTTCCAGAGTCACCGTGCTCAAGTTCTCGACCATTGAGCGCAGTATATCTTCCGCAACCTGTTGCTCAGGGGGCTCGGGCTTATTCCAGGGTAATTCCGGCAAATATCCCGAAAATACAAACGTTGCCGAAGCAGCGGCAACCATAGTCACGCAACTGGTACGCTTTGCGACTTTGCCTCTGGCTAGCAGGAGAAAACAGAGTGAGGCGGCACTGATAATCCCGGCGATCAAAGCCACGGCCGGGTTCTGCCGTTTCTGCTGTTCAACTGGAATCTGAGTAACAGATGCTCTTTGGTATTGGAGTAGGTGGTTCTGCCAGTGAAACTGGGGGTCCGCTGGTGTTACAGCTCCAAAGAACGGCCCGGCGATATCGTTTGAAATGGTCGCAACGCGGGAAATTTCCTCGTCAAACATATCCCATGTGACTGTCACCTGATCGGGAAGTTCTGCCGATGAGAAAGACAGGATGGCGCCGATAAATGCATTGTTCACGGACACTTCCTTTTCAGGCTCGACAACCTGAAAACCCTGCGATGTTAGCTCGAGGAGTTTTGCGGTTGCGTTTGACGGTTGCACTGATTTGCCGTCAATTGTCACCGGGTTACGTGAAGCCAGGAAGGACGCCGCCTCGTTTACGATCAAGGCGCTGCGCTGTGGCGAAAGCATTTGACCCACTTCCGTGGTTTCATCAATCCAAGGCGCTAGTTCACGCAAGCGGATCAGTGTTTCATGACGAACTTCACGAGGTTCGATGTAAAGAAAGGTGGATGTCCCGTCCTGCGCTTTTCGGTTCAGGCTTTCAGCAGAAAAGCGGCTATCCCAAGGATCAGGCCAGTGAATCTTTAACTCTGCTGGCTTTGACAAGAAGCTGAAATCCGTGACCGGAACCTTACGGTCAAAAACCTGCATCCCGATAGTCGCAAGTGGTTCACCATCCCGCGATGGCGGCACTATGGTCAGCTCCTTGGGAACTAAGTCTTGAAACGGAAAGAACACTTCCGCGAATAAAACGCGCGGATCTTTTGGCGGGCTGGGAACAACTTGCCCCGAGAATGGATCGCGCTGACCTGCAAGCGGCGCGGCCCGGTCTATGCGCGTTCGGTATTCCACCTTTCTGATATCAGCCTTTAGGACCCGTTCGTCGCCTGCAACAATCGAAAGCGTCCGGCTTTCGGCTTGCGCATAACCTTGATTGGTATCTTGTTCAGCCTCCGGCTCACCCCCGACGAAATCTGATGACCATCCTATTGGCAACATATCCGCAAAGAACGGAATATCTTCGACATAGATCTCAAGGTCGACGTAGACCCCATCCTCTTTGACATGAAGGACAGCAATATTGGGGGCAACTTCTGAACCGTTTGTCAGAACGACATCCGCCGAAACGGCCTGTGCACCTGAGGCCATCAGGCCCAGCATCAGGAATAGTCGGTACAGGTACTGCCAAATCGGAATTTTGTTCACCCTGAAGGTTAATTATCCGGCATTGGCGGTGGGGTGTAACCCTCCCATTTTCCCGCATTGACTTTGTCAGACGGCTCTTTTTCTTTTGAACGCGGGGCATTGATGTACTCGTCGCTCACAGCGGGTGGCAACGCATAGTCATCAACACTCGCTTCCCGAACAACGATCTGGTCCTTGGTCACGTTGATCACCTGTAGATCTCGTGCGAGCGTCAGAGGCCCATCGTAAGTCGAACGGACGCCTTCCAAAATCGCCTGATAATTTTCTGGTGAAAGAACAGAGTGATATCCGAGGGCCATACGCGGCTCGACCGCAGACATGACTTTGCCAAAGGCCGCAGGTTCGGTATGAACGCGCGTAGCTACATAGGTAGCCTGTTTCATGTCCCACCCGAAATACGGGGCCAAAGCATCAGGTGGAAGAAACGCCTCGTGAGAAGCGATGTCCGCCCCTTTGGCATATTCTACATACCATTTGTTTGGGTAAGTATCTCCGCCAAAGACGTATTTCAGTCCATTCCATTCCAGAGAATAACTTACCGAGCCATCTAAGCTGTGGATCGCAGGCCAAGACCGGATCGTGACGTCGTTCTCCTGATAAACGATCTCGTTTTCCTGCATGTAATCGAATTCAGTGACTTCAAGCTTGGCGCCGTCATCGGGCAGTGCGCCCGTTCGCGTGGCCAAGTCCCAGGCGTAAGCTTTGGACATGCCATCAACATAGGCTTTAGTGCCCAGTTCATCTTCTGATCCGGACGGGCCGAAGATGCGGAGCGGGGTATATCTGCCTGAAAGCCACCCCCCAACGTGGAGGCCCATGAAATCTCCAACGTGGTCAACATGCAAATGGCTGAAGAAGACCTTGTCGATCTTCGCAAAGTCCGGTCGCAGCGAGAACAGGTTTCCCGTTGCGCCAGTTCCTACGTCAAAAAGAAAAACGTCCCCATTCCCAAGTTCCACAAAAAACGAAATCGAGACGGCTGCCTTGGTTTGGTTTGGCATACCCGTCCCCAATGCCGTGATACGCATTTCATCCGTGCCAAGGATTTCAGTGTTGGGAAAGTATGACGCTGGATAAACACCATTTTCTATTGCAGAAGCAGTTCGACCAGTCGGCAGAGCATTTTGCGCTGAAGCGGTGCCAGCCAACGACAAACCCAAAGCCAATAATGCGCCAGTCGTGGAATTCATAATGCTTTTCATTGATCCCCCCATTTCTGCATGGCGTTTCTGAGAGCACGATGTCGTGAACTCCCAGTTGCCCATAGACTCCTCTACGGTATGACCATAGACTACTCTATGTCAAATAATGACTGCTATAATCTGAATGTCAGAAACTGCCACCCGAGCCTCACCCAAAAACGCCGCGACCAAGGAAGACTGGATATTGCTGGCCTACAAAGTCCTCAACGAGGGTGGCGTTTCCGCGATAAAAGTCGTGCCAATGGCAAAGCGACTGAACCTGACAAGCGGTAGCTTTTACTGGCATTTCAAGAACGTCCGAGAGCTTTTGGATGAGGTTCTCAGATATTGGGAGCAGGAACTGACTGACAAAGTGATCGCACAGGCAAAGACATTTGGCGGTCCCCCGGAAGACCGCATTCTTCTTCTTATGAAAAAGGTCATAGAAGAGGACGCCGCCTTGCCGGATCACGCTGTCTCAGTGTGGGCGAACACCGATGAGAAGGTAAAAGAATCGTATCAAAGAACCATCGGCAAACGGTTCCACTTCGCCGCCTGGATGTTTGAACAGGCCGGGTTTTCGAAAGAAGAAGCAAAAGCGCGTGGAAGATTGATGGTGACTTCGCTAATGGGAGACTCTTCGACCGGTCTGAAAACGCAAGGCGATTGGGAAAAGGTTATAGAACGGGAACACGCAATTCTTGTCGGAAAGTAGAAGATAGAACAAGAAAGTTGCCCGGCATTGTAAGCTTGCTCGAAACGGACAGACAATTTTTAATTGCCCTGTAGAAACAGCTCACGCAACAATGCCAGAAGCCGACGTTCAGTCTGTGACCATCAAGGTCCGCTTCGTCCGCACAGCGGCCACTGATGCACTGCGCAGCGAACGACCGCATTGAGCCCATGGCAGACATTGTTCAATGTGTTCGACAACCTCATGTTTTACGAAAGTGACAAGTCACCGCGTTAGTACTAGGTTGAGACATAAATATTCAAATGTTTAACTGCCCAGTTTCTCAGCTTCACCCAGCGCGAGTTTCATATGTCCAAGTTCAAATTTCCTACCGCCTTTACCATTCTGTTCATACTGATTGCCGTCGTGGCCGCCCTTACATGGGTTATTCCGGCCGGTGAGTACGACCGTCAGATGAACGAAGCTCTGGGCAGCGAAGCGCCTGTCCCGGGCACCTACCACGAAGTCGAGCCGAACCCCCAAGGACTTACGGCAGTTATCCTTGCCCCGATTGCAGGTATGTACGATCCCGGTCTTCTGGGAAGTTCATCCAGCGCGGCGATTGATGTCGCTTTGTTTGTTTTAGTCATCGGCGGTTTCCTGATGGTTGTAACCAAGACAGGAGCTATCGACGCCGGCATCGGTTGGTTGCTGCACAGGTTGGCCGGGCGGGAAATCCTGATGATCCCAATCCTGATGGTCGCCTTTGCCTTTGGCGGGACAAGCTATGGCATGGCGGAAGAATCCCTGGCGTTCTACGCTCTGATTATTCCGGTCTTTATTCGGGCAGGGTACGACTCCTTGACCGGGGTCGCGGTGATCATGCTTGGCGCAGGCATTGGGACCCTGGGCTCAACCTTCAACGCATTTGCAACAGTTGTTGCCTCGCAAGGTGCGGGTATTCCGTTCACTAACGGGATCGTTCTTAGGTTCATTATCCTTATTCTTTGTCTTGCTGCAGGCATCGCATTCGTCATGCGATACGCATCACGCGTGAAAGCCGACCCGTCATTGTCCGTGGTGGCCGATCAGGTCGAGGAAAACCGGGCGCATTTCCTAAAGGGTTTGGAAAGCAATGATACGTTCCCCGAGATGACCAAGACGCGTTCGATCATTCTGGTTCTTTTCGGGATTACCTTCGCCATTATGATCTATGGTGTTGTCGCGCTGGGGTGGTGGATGGCGGAAATGTCCGGTCTCTTCCTGGTGATGTCCATCATCGTTTGGTGGGTCGGGAAAACGGATGAAGGGTCTAGAATGGACGAAGGGACTTTTGTGGAAACCTTCGTCGACGGAGCGCGCGATTTGCTGGGCGTTGCCCTGATCATTGGCGTCGCGCGCGGCGTGGTCGTGATTATGGACGCGGGCAAAATCACCGACACAATCCTCGCCGGAGCCGAGGGGTTTGTCTCGGGGCTGAGCGAGTTCGCCTTTATCAACGCGATGTTTGGCATTCAGATCTTGATGTCATTCCTGGTGCCGTCCTCGTCTGGGCTGGCCACGCTTTCGATGCCGATCATGGCGCCACTGGCAGACTTTGCAGGCGTCGGTCGTGACCTTGTGGTTACTGCGTACCAGTCAGCAAACGGATGGGTGAACCTGTTCAACCCGACATTTGCCGTCGTCATGGGTGGGCTAGCCATTGGCCGTGTCTCCTATGACCGGTGGCTACGTTTTGTTTTCCCGCTGCTCGTAATTCTGGCCGTGATCATCTGCGCCGCACTTACCGTTGGGGCCATAACTGATCCGGGGATCGACGGGCCCACAACCGAGACTTCAGACACAACATCGAACTGAGCCGTCGCAATGACCGACCGCTCCGCTCCAGAGACGACTTCGACATCGGGTGCGCTAGGGCTGACGGCCTGTATCGCTTTGGTTGTCGGAAACATGATCGGGTCGGGAGTGTTCCTTCTACCAGCGTCACTTGCACCGTACGGGCCAATCGCAATTGGTGGGTGGATTCTGACTTCGGCAGGGGCGCTTGTTCTCGCGATCATTTTCGGAAGGCTGTCTCGCGTCGTTTCGAAACCCGGTGGCCCCTATGCCTATTCGCAAGAAGCATTCGGAGACTTTGCAGGCTTCATAATTGCCTGGGGGTACTGGATCGCACTTTGGACTGGGAACGCAGCTGTTGCTGTCGCGTTGGTGGGATATCTGGGATTCCTGTTCCCGATTATCATCGAAGTGCCAATGTACGGCCTATCGACCGCGTTGGTTGCAATCTGGACGCTCACCTTGGTTAACATCCGAGGGGTCGAAGGGGCTGGTTTGGTTCAGATCGTGACCACCGTGCTCAAGCTCGCTCCGCTGATATTGATTGGCATATTGGGTATCTTCTGGATCAACACTGAGAACTATGTTCCGGTCAATCAAAGCGGCACCACGGCGTTTACGGCGATTTCCGCCGCGGCTGCTCTGACGCTTTGGGCTTACTTGGGCCTTGAATCTGCAACAGTTCCCTCTGGCGATGTTATCGAGCCGGAAAAGACCATTCCACGCGCCACCGTGATCGGCGTGATTATCGCGGCAAGCGTCTATATCTCGGTAACCGCCGTTTCGATGGGCGTCATTCCTGCCGAGTTGCTCGCTGTTTCCGCCGCACCTCTGGCAGCCGTCGGTGAGGTGATGTTTGGTCCCGTTGGTGGTGTCCTTGTTGCAGTGGGTGCGGTGATTTCGACCTTTGGCACTTTGAACGGCTTTACACTGCTCAGTGGCCAGGTCCCTTACGGTGCTGCCTTGGATCGCGTCTTCCCTGCAGCCTTGGGCCAAAAATCCAAATTTGGAACGCCAGCCAATGCGTTAATCCTGTCAAATGCGCTGGCTTCGGTTCTGATCATCATGAACTATGCGCAAGGGCTGGTCGCCGCATTCAACTTTGTCATTCTGCTCGCCGTTGTCGCCAGCCTGTTGCCTTATGCCATCTGCTCTGTGGCGGAGATTATGATCCGGCTGAAAGGCGGGCAGGTCCTGCACGGCCCGGAATTGGCCAAGGTCGTCGTGCTGGGCGCACTTGGGTTCATTTATTCGGTCTGGGCCTTCATTGGCTCAGGCGCTGAAACCGTTTTGGTTGGCTCGGTCCTGTTGCTTATGGGCGTGCCAATCCATGTCTGGGTCCGCTGGAGTCAGGCCAATGATATTGAAGACATTCAGAAAACCGATAGTTCGAAAGGAGAGTTGCAATGAAGCTCGGTGTTCATTCCGAGATCGGAAAGCTCAACAAGGTGATCGTCTCGCGCCCTTCACTGGCGCATGATCGTCTGACACCACGAAACTGCGAAGAGCTTTTGTTCGATGACGTGATCTGGGTCGAGCAGGCCCGCAAGGACCACGCAGAATTCTGTTCCCTGATGCGGGAACGCGGGGTCGAGGTCTACGATATTCAGGATCTGCTCGCCCAAGCTATCGCAGACGACCCCGCAGCGCGCGCCTTCCTGCTGGACCGTCTGATCACGCCCAACATGGTCGGCTTGGGCTTTTCCGTAGAAATGCGTGCCTGGTTGGACGAGATGGATGCCAAGCTGCTTGCTCGCCATATGCTTGGCGGCATCATCTTTGCAGACCTGCCCAAGGGTATGATCGACGAACAGTTCGGTGATCTGGTTTCTCTGGGCGACTTCATCCTTCCCGCCATCCCCAACGCGCAGTTCCAGCGCGACCCCTCTTGCTGGATTTTCGATGGCGTGACGACGAACCCGATGTTCTGGCCTGCTCGTAAGCCAGAAACCCTGATCATGCGTACGGTGTATCGCCACCATAAGATGTTCAAGGACGCCGAGTTCGAGTTCTGGTGGGGCGATAGCGACGACGATTTCGGCCTCGCTTCGGTTGAGGGTGGCGACGTTCAACCGGTGGGCAACGGCACTGTCTTCATAGGTATGGGCGAGCGCACAACCCGGCAGGCCGTCGCTCAGGTTGCGGAAGCGCTGTTCACGAAGGGCGGCGCCGAACGTGTCGTCGCCTGTGCCATGCCAAAAAGCCGCGCGGCCATGCATCTGGATACCGTCTTCACTTGCCTTGACCATGACAAAGTTACTGCATTCTCGGAAGTTGCGGACCAGATCACCTGCATCTCGATCCGTCCGGGTGACCGTGGAGATTTGGATATCCACGTTGAAAAAGGGCACCTGTTCGACGTCTACAAAGAGGCCCTTGGGCTGAACTCGCTGGAAGTCATCTCGACCGGTGGCAACGAATTCCAGGCCGAGCGCGAACAATGGGATGACGGGAATAACGTCGTCGCCCTCTCGCCCGGCGTGGTCGTCGGCTATGCGCGCAACACGTTTACGAACGGCAAGATGCGCGCAGCTGGTGTCGATGTGATCGAAATCTCAGGCCAGGAACTTGGTCGCGGCCGCGGCGGTGGCCACTGCATGACCTGCCCGATCGACCGCGACCCCGCCTATTGAATTTACCAAGGGCGCGCGCCCTTGCGCCCACTGATTTTTTGTTAGGGAGAGACAAAATGGCATTCAATCTAAAAGGCCGTAGCTATCTGAAAATTGCCGATTTCAGCCAGCGTGAAATGCTGTACCTGCTGGATCTGGCCCGTGACCTGAAACGCGCGAAATATGCCCGCGCCGAACAGCCCTCGCTGACCGGCAAGAACATTTGCCTGATCTTCGAGAAAACGTCGACCCGTACCCGCTGTGCATTTGAAGTGGCCGCCTACGATCAGGGTGCAAACATCACCTATCTCGATCCGTCGGGATCGCAGATCGGGCACAAAGAGTCGATGAAAGACACTGCCCGCGTTTTGGGCCGCATGTTCGACGGGATCGAATTCCGCGGTGCGGGTCAGGACATGGTTGAGACGCTGTCTGAATATGCCGGTGTTCCGGTCTATAACGGCCTGACGGATGACTGGCATCCGACCCAGATGCTTGCCGATATGCAGACCATGATCGAGCACGCCGACAAACCCCGCAAGGACATTGTTTATGCATACTCGGGCGATTGTCGGTCGAACATGGGCAACTCGCTGCTGATGTTGGGCGCGATCATGGGCTGCGACGTGCGGATGATTTCGCCGAAAGAAACCCAGCCCCATGACGATGTGCGCGAATTGGCGATAGAGCGGGCTGAAAAGACCGGCGCACGTGTGACCATCACGGACGATACCTCGGCCGTAGAGGGCGCGGATTTCATTCATACCGATGTCTGGGTGTCGATGGGTGAGCCTAAAGAAGTCTGGGCTGAGCGGATCAAGCTGCTGAGCCCTTATCAGGTCAACATGGATCTGATGAAGAAAACCGGCAATCCAGCCGTCAAGTTCATGCACTGCCTACCCGCCTTCCACAATCTGGAGACCAAGGTCGGTCAGGACATTCACGAACAGTTTGGCATCACCGAGATGGAAGTCACCGAGGAGGTTTTCGAAAGTGATATGAATATCGCGTTCGAGCAAGCCGAAAACCGGATGCACACGATCAAAGCGATCCTCGTCGCGACATTGGGAGCCTGATCCATGGGACGCGTTGTTGTAGCACTTGGCGGCAACGCGCTTCTCAAACGGGGGGAGGCGATGACGGCGGACAATCAGCGCAAGAACGCAAAGATTGCCGCCGAAGCCCTCGCCCCGCTCTGCGAAGCGCACGAAATCGTCATCACTCATGGCAATGGTCCGCAGGTCGGGATGCTGGCCCTGCAAGAGATCATGTATACGGATGTCGAGGAATACCCGCTGGACGTGCTGGTGGGCGAGACGATGGGGATGATTGGCTACATGATCGAGCAGGAGCTTGGGAACATCCTGCCTTTTGAGCATCACATCGCCACCCTCTTGACCATGATCGAGGTCGATCCGAGCGACCCGGCCTTTGACAATCCGACCAAGTTCATCGGGCAGGTTTATTCCGAAGCGGACGCCAAGAAAGAGGCGGCTGACAAGGGCTGGACGGTGAAACCAGATGGCGAGTACTGGCGGCGCGTGGTGCCCTCGCCCCGCCCGAAACGTATCTTTCAGGTCGAACCAATCCGTTGGATCCTGGATAAGGGCGCGACCGTGATCGCTGCTGGCGGAGGCGGCATCCCGACGATGTACCAGGCAGGCGCAGAACGGAAACTGGTCGGGGTCGAAGCCGTAATCGACAAGGATTTCGCCTCGTGCCTACTGGCGCAGAACCTTGGCGCAGATTTCTTTGTCATCGCTACAGATGCAGAAGCCGTGTTCCTGAACTGGGGAACGCCTGACCAAAAAGGTATTCGGTTGATCACCCCCGACGCGTTGGATGAGTACGACTTCCCCGCTGGATCAATGGGTCCCAAGGTGCAGTCCGCACAAGACTTTGTGCGATCCTCGGGCGGTCGGGCCGTTATTTGCGCGCTTGCTGACGTTCCTGCAGCCGTTCGCGGTGAAAAAGGTACGACGGTATCGCTAGAGGCGGGGGAAACACAGTTTCACTAGGCCCGAAGAATAGGCTTTGTTGATTGTAATGCCTTCTATGGGACACCGGGGTCGACACTGCGCGCTGCGCGTCACTAGATCGTGCGTATGGGTTATCAGGCCATAAAATTTAACTTCCTCTGACATCCTTGTGGGCGGAATGCTGGCCAGGCACAATGCAGACCCTCTGCCAAGAAGTTGACAACGAATGGGTGCTTCAGGATGTCCATTCTAGCACCTTCAGTGCCGTTCTAAGCAAAGGTAGCGTCAGAGCCATTTCAGTCCGAACATTTCCTTCAGCGCAGACAACAGAAGCGTGGGCAGTGCGGCGATGAAGAACACTCCGAGCAAATGCGACAGAGGCAGGGAAACTGTTCCAAGCACGAAATGTCCAGCGCCGGTGTAAATGGCGAGAAGAGACAGCAATATGGAAATGCTCACCGCTCCAAGCAAGGTGCGGTTGCCGAGCGGCGACTTGCGGTAGAGCGTGGAGGTCGTTCGGGCGTCGAAAATATGCCAGATCTGGGCAAAGATCAGTGTCATGAACGCTGCTGTCTGGGCGTGTTCCAAGGAGGCGCCTCGTTCGAGAAACTCCTGGAAGACATAAAAGGTCAGCAGGCCGAGCAGCGTTCCCCGGATCAGGATCCGCTCCTTCATTCCGCCGCCGAACAGATTATCGTCGCGCGGGCGCGGTGGGCGCTGCATCAGGTCGGGTTCCGCTTTCTCGAAGCCGAGTGTCAGAGCCGGTAGCCCATCCGATACAAGATTCACCCAGAGGATCATCAGCGGTGTGATCGGCAGGAGCGGGTCTGCTCCCATCAGTAGGAAGGCGAACAGGATCGTTGAGACCTCGGCCACGTTGGCGGTGAGCGCCTGCCGAATGAATTTCAACAGATTGTCGAAGATGCGCCGGCCTTCGCGGACTGCCGTCACGATGGTGGAGAAATTGTCATCGAGCAGCACGAGGGCAGCGCTGTCCTTGGCGACCTGCGTGCCGGTGATGCCCATGGCGACACCAATATCCGCCGCTCGCAGAGCGGGCGCGTCGTTGACGCCATCCCCGGTCATTGCCGCCACCTCGCCATTCTCCTGCATGGCATTGACGATGCGCAGCTTGTGCTCCGGGGTCACCCGGGCAAAGACGGCCGCGTGCTGCACCATCTCTTTCAAATCCTGATCGCTCATCTGGTCGAGCTCGACCCCGGTATGAACCGTCTGCGCGTCGCTGGTGCGAATGCCGATCTGTTCCGCAATCGCTTGGGCGGTCACGGCGTGGTCGCCGGTGATCATCACCGTTCGGATGCCGGCCCCGGTTGCCTCCGAAACGGCGATGGGTACTTCGCTGCGCGGCGGGTCCATGATGCCGTGAATGCCAAGCAGTACGATCCGCTGCTCGGGATCGGCATGGTCCAGATCCTCTTCTGCCACCTCCCGATAAGCCACGGCGAGGGTCCGGAGCGCCTTCTCGCCGAAACTGTCGATCACCGCCTCGATCTCTTCCCGCAAAGCCGGGGAGATCTCAAGCGTTTCCCCGGCCATGCGGACATGGCTCGCCCTTGACAGGATCACATCAGGCGCCCCCTTGGCGCCGAGTACAGTGCGCCCATCCGGCAATCGAGCGAAGACAGACATCATCTTGCGCGTTGAATCGAAGGGGAATTGCTGAAGCGCCTCGACCCGCGCTTCTGTCAACTTCTCGCGGGAAATCCCGACCTTGGCCGCGGCCACGACGAGAGCGCCCTCAGTCGGGTTGCCCTGGATCGCCGGGCGCCCGTCAGCCTCGACCATACGCGCATCGTTGCAATAGGCGGAGACGGCCAGCATCTGCCGAAGATCCGTTTCGGCCTCGATCTCGGCCACGCTGCCGTCTTCGGAACGGAACTCGCCATGCGGATCGAACCCCTCGCCGGTCACTTCCCAGTCCTTGCCACCGGCCCAGCATTGCATCACCTGCATTTGGTTCTGCGTGAGCGTGCCGGTCTTGTCTGAACAGATCACCGAGGTCGCGCCGAGCGTTTCTACAGAGGAAAGCCGTCGCGCCAAGGCGTTGCTGGCAACCATGTTTTGTGATCCCAGCGTCAGAACGATGGTGACTACTGTCGGCAGGCCCTCCGGGATCGCCGCGACCGACAGCGAGATTGCCGTGTTCAGCATCTCAGCCGCATCCATTCCATTGACCACGCCAATGCCGATCACGATGGCGACCACGATCAGGGCCGCCATGATCAGCACCTTGGAAAGGCCCTCGATCTTGAGTTGCAGCGGGGTCTTTGGCTCTTTCGCAGAGGACATGAGGGCAGCGATGTGACCGACCTCGGTCTCCATTCCGATGCCCACGACAATGCCTTCACCAGCGCCGCCAGTGACCTGCGTGCTCATGAAGCCCATATTCAGACGATCGGCCAAAACGACGTCTTCGTCCTCGATCGGATCGGCATGTTTGTCGACCGGTTCGGATTCTCCCGTCAACGCGGCCTCGTCGACCTGCATCCGGCTGGCGGTGACAAAGCGAATGTCGGCGGCCAGAATGTCACCGGCTTTTATTCGCAGAATATCGCCCGGCACGAGATCCGCCGCCGGTACCTCGACGATCTCGCCGCCGCGGCGCACGAAGGCCTGCGGTGCAGACATCTCCCGCAGGGCTGCCAAGGACTGCTCGGCCTTATATTCCTGCCAGAAGGAGATGAAGGCGTTAAAGACGGCGATCGCGAATATCGCAATCGCATCAACCCAATGCCCCGTATAGACCGAGACAAGAGCACCTGCTATCAGGATGATCAGCAGCGGGCTTGCGAATTGCCGCAGGAGCATCTTCCATGGCGGAACTGTTGCAGTCTCTTCCAAGCGGTTTGGACCGTGTGTTGAAAGCCGCTTGGCCACCTCGTCCGGATTCAATCCCGTCTCAGGGTTCACGCCGAGGTTTTCGGCGACCGCTCTACCGTCCAACACCCAAGGTGCGTTCACGTTTCCAAGAACCGATGGGGTTGTCTGTGCGAAACCTGACATTCTCAACTCCGAATGAGCAATTGCGTGAACGGATTAGTCTTGGGGTGCCAGTGCCCATTCTCAGCCAATGAGCCAACCTGCGCAGTTCATTGACGGTTCTCCAATTTGTGATGCGCACGCCTTTATCCAGATACCAGCAGCGACGGAGCTTTGTCATCTGCAAAATCGAGAAAGGTCAGAAAAGCAGATGTCCGCCATTGAATGGAATACGCCCAGCTTAGAGAGACCGCGGTTAGCCGACATTTAGGCTCTTCCTGTCAAGGGCAGCAATGTCCGCGCAGCGATCATTGACGAATTTTTGACCAGCGTCTGCTTTCGCCCAAAGGAGTCATTGAGAGCTGAAAGTTCGGTTTTTCGTGACCGAACGGCCGCTTAGCGGCGCTTAGCCGGCATCCGACAAAAACCGTTGGATGACTGCCTCGAGCCCAATGCGGAACAAGTGCAGCGACAAAGTACTGGACGCGAAGATTGTATGACCACGTTGTTTTACGCCCTAGACTTAATCGCACAAATCCGAAGCTTCTATTGAATTCTGGGGCTTCCGTTTAAACTTGCACTGCGTGGAAAATAAATCAGGTTTTTCGGTTTGCTTCAGTACAGGAAGGCTTCGATACGTTTTGAACCAAAAACTCAACCCTACTATTTTCTTGCTTCGCCATGGTGAAACCGAATGGAATTTTCAAAAACGACGTCAAGGTCGGCAGAATTCGCCCTTGACCAAGCGAGGGGTCGCTCAGGCAGTGGCGAGTGCAAAAAGACTAAGGCACCGCCTATGCAGCCGTCACCCTCTGACGGTATTTTCAAGCCCACTTGGTCGAGCGGCACAGACGGCTTCCATCGTTGTCGAGGAACTTGGCCTCCCCCCGGAAGCCATCGAGTATGAAACCAGTTTGATGGAATGCAGTTTCGGGCGATGGGAAGGCTTGGCGGAATACGAGATCAAAAGACGATTTCCCCAAGAATGGGAGGCGCGTTGCGCTGACCGTTGGAACTGTTCCGCACCGGGCGGAGAGTCTTATGCTGACGTACATGACCGGGTTTCTTCTTGGTATTCCAGCAAGTCTTTTGAGGGGGCTGTCATAGTTGTTGGCCACGGCTTAACCCTGCGCGTCTTTCGAGGGATTTACTTGAACTTGCCTTCAGAAGAGGTTTTTGAATTGAACGAACCTCAAGATGGTTTCATCGAGTTGCGATGCGGACATTCAACCTTCGTTGAAAACTGAGGCTTTGATGTTTGGCGCTCGTCCCAAGAGATCAGATTTCCGCTGGTTTCAAGCCTAGATAGCAATTTCTGAATGAAAGGGTTAGGTCGGTTTTCCAGAGCAAAGTAGCTATCGACCTGAGTCTGGATAAAGTACGCGGTATCGGCTCAAGGTAGCAACTCGCGGATTGATTTGTTCTTTCTAGGATTGCTTTTTAGTTCGAGGAGCAAGTCTTCCAGCTCTGGCTGTTTGAGTGCTTTCGCAGCACCCTTGGGCGAGAACCAATGCCTTTTTCTTTGGTGCCTTTCCTTCCACCGGCGCTTCACCTTATCGACGTAGAGAGGGTAGACCGTGGCTTTCACTTGGACACTGGTTCCGTCGTTAAAAACCTTGGCGTACTCAAACTCACCGATCGGCTTGCGGGAAATTGTACCTTCTACCCCAGCCTCCTCCAACGCTTCAATTTCCGCCGCGCGCCAGTCTTGCTCGCCGTCCATCGGCCAGCCCTTGGGCATGATCCAGCGCCCTGTGTCACGTGACGTTATAAGGAGCACCTTGAGGCGGCCGCCGAACAATTGCAGAGGCAATGCTGCAACTTGTTTTGTACGCTGATCCACTATGGTTCTCGCCCTCCACAGCAGGTTGAAGTGATGATGTGATCGATCCTTTCCGATTGTGACTGGCAGAAACACAAAAAACGTCACGAATTAGCGACGCAGAATTCACCCGTTTTCGATTTGCCATCCCAGGCCTAAATCCGACAGATGCCTTTGAACCCGGCCGGGGTAGTCAGATACGATTGCATCCACGCGCAGGTCGATCATCCTGCTTATATCTTCGTGCTCATTGACCGTCCAAACGGCAACACATAGGCCCAGATCTTTTGCGCGCGCCACATTTTCAGCCGTTGCATCAGCGTAGTACGGGCACCAAAGCGAACCGCCAGCTTGCTTGACCAAATTTGGAATTTCATCGCGACGACCGCGAAGGTCTGGGCAAACCGCTTTCGAGGAATCCTCGCCCACATCGTCCTCGTTTTCCGGAAGCTGCGTAAGGTAAGAAGACGGCATATCCGGAGCCTGTCGCTGGCATTCTTCTAAAAGGTTCCAGTCAAAACTGTGCAAAACCGCGCGCATAAATAGACCTTTGGCGCGAACCTCTTGGAGAACTCGCCCAACAAAGTTCTCTCGATACACTGCATCGTGAGCCAGGTCAGGATCCGACTTCAGTTCAAGCATCAGATAGGCATTGCCGTATTTTGGTTCGGCGACCAAATCGAGCAAATCTATCAGCCTTGGGACACGAACACCGTCCAGTTGCGCCTGATCTGGGAAGCGTTGACCATAGTCAGAATGCCCGTCTAACCGTCCAATATCGAATTGCTGGATTTGGTCGAAAGTCAGAGATGAGACTTTCGGCTCCTCTCCAGAAAGAAACAGGCCATTGGCGTCGCGAAAGCCAGATGCGTGCAGACGATGATTGTGGGTAATAACCGGAACGTCATCAGCCGTCAGAACGACATCGAATTCAAGAAGCGGTACGCCAATGGACAGCGAGAAGTCGAAGCCAATCATGCTGTTTTCAGGCAAAACGCCTCTTGCCCCTCGATGGCCCACGACCCGGATCAGGTTTTCTCCACCACGAAAGGCTTCGACTTGAGGAAACGCCATTAGCCGTCCAGCCTTTCGCCGGTTGATTGGTCAAACAGATGCATGTGTTCTGGGTCGACCGAAAACCGCATGTTCGGATGCCTGCCTTCGATCGGATGGACGCCTGGAAGGCTTATCGTGATCGCTCCGCCGACGCCCGCGAGTTGACCGTGCAACAGAGTGTTGGCCCCTAACGGTTCTGCCATCTGAATCGCTGCTTCCAGCGGACCATTATCATCCAACAGCAGGTGCTCTGGGCGAATCCCCAGATTCAACGCGGTATCAGGACCTGCAGATCGGCCGACTGAAATTTCACCGATCTTGATCGTCCCGTTTTCACGCAAGGCGTCAAACACATTCATCGCAGGGCTGCCAATGAACTGTGCCGCGAACAGAGTTCTGGGCGTTTCGTAAACCTCCAACGGCGTTCCAATCTGCTCGGCAATGCCACCATTCATCACGATCATCCTGTCGGCCATCGTCATGGCCTCGACCTGATCGTGGGTCACATAGAGCGCCGTGATCCCCAGCTTTTCTTGGAGTTCGCGAATTTCCAGACGCATCTGGACCCGCAGCTTGGCATCAAGGTTTGAGAGCGGCTCATCAAACAGGAAAACTGCTGGCTCGCGGACAATAGCCCGACCCATCGCCACCCTCTGACGCTGACCACCTGACAACTGTCTGGGTTTGCGATCCAGCAAGGGTTCCAGCTGCAACAGCTTGGCGGCCTCGGTCACTTTCTGATCAATCTGGACCTTCGGCAACCCGGCGATTTTCAGGCCATATCCCATGTTCTGGCGCACAGACATATGTGGGTAGAGCGCATAGTTCTGGAAGACCATCGCGATGTCACGATCCATCGGCTCTTTGTCGTTGGCTCGTTCCTCTCCAATTCGGATTTCGCCATCAGTCACGGTTTCAAGTCCCGCAACCATCCGCAACAGCGTGGACTTGCCGCAGCCCGAAGGCCCAACGATCACGATGAACTCACCATCAGCAATATCGATATCGATGCCGTGGATGACGTCCGTTGGGCCAAAGCTCTTTTTGACGTTCTCTAGGGTTACTGTTGCCATTTCTTACTTCTCGCTATCGACAAGGCCACGGACAAAGAGCTTTTGCATCGACACCACCACGATGACCGGTGGGATCATTGCCAGAATTGATGTGGCCATGATGACCGGCCATTCGGCCACATCATCGCCGGACGGGAACATCTGTTTGATGCCCATCACAATGGTGTTCATTTCAGGGTCGGTGGTGATAAGCAGCGGCCAAAGGTATTGGTTCCAGCCATAGATGAACAGGATTACGAATAGCGCCGCAATATTGGTCCTGCTCATGGGTACAACGATATCAATGAAGAACCGCATCGGGCGAGCACCGTCGACTCGCGCTGCTTCGGCCAGCTCATCTGGGATGGTCAGAAAGAACTGCCGGAACAGGAACGTCGCCGTAGCCGAAGCGATAAGTGGGAAGATTAATCCGTAATAGCTGTTGAGCATACCGAAGCCGGCAACAACTTCAAAGGTTGGAACGATACGGACCTCTACCGGGAGCATAAGGGTCAGGAAGATCAGCCAAAAAAACGTCGTGCGCCCGGGAAATCGGAAATAGACAATCGCAAAGGCTGACAATAGTGAGATTACGATCTTGCCCACGGCAATACCAATGGCCATCACGAGGCTGTTGAACAACATTGTAGCGACCGGGACATTCACACCGGAAAACAGCGCGGCCTTGTAGTTTTCCCAGAACTGGTCACCCGGCACCAACGGCATAGGCGGTGACACGATCTCTGGCTGAGTGACAGTCGAGGCGACAAATGCCAGCCAGATTGGGAAAAAGACGATCAGCACTCCAAGGATCATCAATGCGTGGGTCAACCAGATCCCCATCCCGCGTTTTTCGACCATTCCGTGTTGTTGGGCCGCCATCAGTAATGCACCCTTTTTTCCACGTATTTGAATTGGATGACGGTCAACAGGCCGACGACGATAAGCAAAATGACCGACTGCGCCGACGATGAGCCAAGATCCTGCCCAACGAACCCGTCCGAGAAGACTTTGTAGACCAGAATAGTCGTCGCTTGCTGCGGCCCGCCTCCGGTGATCGTGTGGATAACGCCAAAGGTTTCAAAGAAGGCGTAGACGACATTCACCACCAGCAGGAAGAATGCAGTCGGAGACAACAGCGGCAGCACGATCGTGAAGAACCGACGCCAGAAGCGCGCGCCGTCGATTGCAGCGGCCTCAATCACGGACCTTGGAACTGACTGCAATGCCGCGAAGAAAAACAGGAAGTTATAGCTGATGCGCCCCCAGGCCGAGGCGACAACAACCAGCCCCATGGCCTCGGTTCCGTTAAGGACATGGTTCCAGTCATAACCGAGTTGGCCGAGGTACCACGAGACGACGCCAACGCGTGTGTTGAACATGAACAGCCAAAGCACGCCTGCGACCGCAGGGGCAACGGCATAGGGCCAGATCAGCAACGTCCGGTAAACGCCCGATCCTTTGATCAAGCGGTCCGCGATGACCGCCAGAAACAACGCCGGTATCATCGAGCACAATGTGACGAGCGTTGAAAACACTGCCGTCGTTACGAAGGAGGCTCGGTAGAATTTATCGCTCAGCAGGAATTCAAAGTTGCCGAGTCCCACGAACTGGGACGACAGCCCAAAGGGGTCAGGTATGAACAGAGATTGCCAAACAGCCTGGCCTGCGGGATAAAAGAAGAAAACGGCGGAAATAATGACCTGAGGGGCAATCAGCGCCAATGGCAAAAGCCAGCCGCGGAAGGTGACGCGTTTTTCCATCCTGATATTCCACCGAAAAAAGAAAATGCGGGCCCTTAACAGGCCCGCATTAAATTAAGACTTATTGATTGGCGGATTCGAACCGGCGCAGCAGTGCGTCACCGCGCTCTTTTGCGCTGTCCATCGCTTCCTGAGCGGTCTTTTCACCGGACCAGACGGCCTCAAGCTCTTCGTCGATGATGCCGCGAATCTGGTCGAACGATCCAAGACGCAGACCTTTCGAGTTTGCGGTTGGTTCCTTCGCAGTCATCTGGATCACCGCGATGTCGGTGCCTGGGTTTTCGTCATAGAAACCTGCAGCACGAGTAGCTTCACCAGCTTCGGACGTGATTGGAAGATAACCGGTATTCTGGTGCCAAGAAGCCTGAACGTCCGACGACGAAAGGAAGCTCAGGAACTCGCCAACGCCTTTGTATTCCTCGGGATCATGGCCTTCCATTACCCAAAGCGATGCGCCGCCGATAATGGTGTTCTGAGGCTCGCTGGTGACGGCCTCCCAATAGGGTAGCGGGCGCACGTCGAACTCGAACTCAGCTTCAGAGCTGATACCGGCATAACCAGCCGAGCTTTCGGTGAACAACGCGCATTCACCAGCCCGGAAATTTGCGCCACCTTCGTTTCTGCGCCCGGTGTAGATGAACTTGCCATCCTTGGCCCAGTCCCCCATTGCTGTCAGGTGTGCGACCTGTGCCGGACCGTTCAGCATCAGCTCGGTATCCAGACCGGCAAAACCGTTGTCCTGCGATGCGAACGGAACGTCGTGATAGGCGGACAGGTTCTCGAGGTGAATCCAGCTTTGCCATGCGGTCACCAGCGGGCAGTCCTCACCGCCAGCCTTCAGCTGTTCAAGCACGTCGCCAACCTTTTCCCAGGTCGATAGATCTGTGTCCGGATCAACACCCGCCGCTTCGAAGGCATCACGATTGACCCACAGAACCGGTGTGGACGAGTTGAAAGGCAGTGAGAGCATTTCTCCGTCCGTTGTAGTATAGTACCCTTTGACAGCGCCAATATATGCGTCAGGATCGAACGGCGCACCGCTTTCAGCCATCACTTCATAGACGGGTTTGATCGCACCTTCGGCCGACATCATCGTTGCAGTGCCCACTTCGAAAACCATTAGAATGTGGGGCTGCTCACCGGCGCGGAAAGCCGCAATTCCTGCGTTCAGAGTTTCTGAGTAATTGCCTTTGTGGCTTTCGACCACGACGAACTCATCCTGGCTGGCGTTGAACTCTTCGACCTGCGCTTTAACAAGCTCACCCAGTCGGCCGGTGAAGGCGTGCCAGAACTGAACTTCAGTTTGCGCCATCGCCGCCACGGGGGACAACGCAGTGGTTACGGCAAGAGCGCCGAGAAAATGCTTATTCATGATTCCTCCCATGCATCAGTTTTGATGCTTCGTTGAATGCCAACTGCAACGCGTAATCAGCACACATGACGATTTCACGACGTTAACGTTACAAATTTATAATTCAAGCATTTAATTTTTGAGAAAAACATAACATTACATTATAAACTGACTAAGAAACAACGAACCAGGTTCAAAGTATGAGTCAAACTTTGAGGATCCGCCAATTGGAAGCGCTCATGGCAGTTTCCACAAATGGGTCGGTCACCGCTGCAGCTACGGATCTTGGGATAAGCCAGCCTGCGGTCAGCCGACTGCTTTCTGATCTGGAAAAATCGCTTGGCTTTCAACTTTTTGATCGCCGTGAAGGTCGCTTAGTTCCTTCGCAGGAGGTGCGTTATCTGCAACCCAGCGTAGAGCGCGTTTTGGAATTGATGAAGCAGATCTCGGACGTTAGCCAAGACATAACCCAACGCAAAGCGGGACACATCCGCATCGCATGTTTGCCCGGGTTCGCCACCAGTCACCTTCCCAACGTCATTGCCACGTTTTTAGAAGATCGGCCAGGTGTAACAATGACGATCGAACCTGACAGACCGGAACGCATTCTCGAGTGGATGATCGGTGAGCAATATGATTTCGGAATCACAGATAACTTTAACGGGCATCCGGCCGTCGAAAGCAGAGACATCGATGTCCGTACAGTTTGCGTGTTTCCTACCGGGCATGAATTGGAAAAACTCTCCGAGGTGACACCCACGGATCTTGCAAACGCCAAGATTATTCACACACGGCGCGACAGCGATTTTTTTGGACAGCTTTCAAAAGCGTTTCAAAACGCCAACGTCAAATTGAATTCCCACATCGAAGTCAGGCAGTTCACGGCGGCTTGTGAATTGGCTGTAAAAGGTGTCGGGATTTCCGTGGTCAGCGAGTTGGACGCCGTCCAATATGCAGACAACGGATTGAGCTACCGACCGTTCAAACCGCTCTTGTCACATACGCTTTCCCTTGTGCGTCCGATTTTGAAGCAACCGTCACTAGTGACGCTTGAGTTCATCGAGCAGTTCCAAGAGAGCCTAGCCCCGTTCAAGGCAGACAAGCGCCATCACTAGTTGTAGGGCGGCAAACGCTAATGTTCGCTGCCAGCAAGCCGTATATTTTCCATCTTCTTAGCTTGAAACCAATTCTTGAGTGTTTGGAATAACCCCCGAGATCGATCTCGCACTAACTGCAAAAAACGTGGAAATACTGAGTAGTTTTGCAGTTGAGCTTGGATAATCTAGCTTCTTATCCCAGAACAGTCTAGCGACCGCTTTGTCCGGGGAGCAGTCGTTCACGCCGAGTGCAGCGTATGACCGCCTTGAGCCCAAACCGGAAGCGGTCCTGCGCTAAAGTTCGCAAGTGCAGCAACGCGAACGCCAAAATGGTTAGCCGTGCCGCAGTGAGAAAAGCAGACGTTCAGCCCAAACGCAGCGAAAATGACTATGCGGATGTCCGAGTTGCGGACAAAGCTGCCGTTTGAATTAGCTCTGGGAAGTCGGCTTGTGTCGCTCAGTTTGGAGCAGTCGCATACTCCAAGGACGCAATTAGGACACGACTTATTTGGTCAATCGCCCAGCTGCAAACACGTCCGGGTCTATCGCCATGAGATGCACGTCATTAGTTGGGGCCATTTCCAATTTCCTGCACAAACCTTCAGAAGGCGCGTTACCTTCACGGATTCCTGTGAAAAAAGCCCCAAGACCATGGAGATCACGCATAGCAAGCATTGAATTTGCGCCCATGATCAGGGCAATCCCCTCGCCCCGCCGCGATTCATCTGTCGCTAGCATACCCCACCAAGCCTGATCAGCATTCCGGTGATCAGGATGAAACTGCGCAACGGCTGCTGTTGCCGCGACGACTTTCCCCTTTCGGTCACGTGCCAACAAACACACGCTCGGGCGTCTCAGCCCGCGGATGAACGCGCCCATCGGAAGCAGGACTCCGCATGCCTGTGTGAGCGTATCCAATTTTGCCAAGTCATCACCTGGCGTTTGCGCATCTACATGCACGAGTTCGAGATCATCGGGTAACTTGCGCGACGCCAAAATCATGGCCGCGGCTTCAAGCGATGCTGCGCCCCCTTGCCAGTCAACGAACTGATCCGTTTTCAGACCGTGCTGTTCAAGCCCTTCACGCCTACGGTCGGCAACTTCGACAGGAGTTCCTTCGGCCATGCAAACGCCCTGTAGTCGAGTCATCGCAATTTGCTTCACCAAATCGATGTCGTTCTCCGCGCTAAGGCCCACCGCGCGGCCATGGCAGGAATAAGTCGGGTCATTCTTGACCAAGGTCCAAATACGGTCCGCTCTGCGTTGCAGGTCCTGTTGTTCTGGCTGGCCAAAAAATTCATTCGAAAAATCTGTCATAACTTATTCGTAGCATCAGCAAGCTTGATGGGAAGAAAAATCCAGCAACGCGTTTTGGCGACCAAATTACAGCGGACAATTGTGTGCAGCACAGCTTTCAGCAGTTTGGGCTCGAAGCGGACTTGCGGCACCGCAGCGGTTCGAACTGCGGACTGCTCCCGAAAGCAGGCATTGCAATCGTCGAGATGACCGGGCGTTTTCTGCGTCTTCGCCCAATGCGCTGACATTCAGATTTCGGAATCTGTCGTTGGGACAATCCTGGCTCGCCAACCGCTCAGAGCCCTAAGCAGCCTCTTTTTGAGACCGTCTCGAATGGTGCTTATGGATCGCCATACGTGAATCTGATGATGCACAAAAAGCCTATTCAGCTACGACTGGTGCGATTTCATCCCGTTCATCGACTCGTCTTCGAACCATCTCAGCAATCAAAATGCCAGCCGGCGCCGATCCCCAAATGCAAATCTGGATCGCGAGGGCTTCGATGTCGCGAAACAGCGGATCGATGACAAAAAGTAGAACACGAAACAACCAGAATGATCCCCACATCGAACCAACAAAGCGCCACATCCAGATACGGTGCTGGGCTGTATCCTGTCGTCTTATTGCCAGTATTCCCATAACAGCGGCGGCATAGACGAAGATAGACATTGAGAAAAAGCCCCATGTCGACAGGGCCCCGCCGTACTCTCCAACAGGACCGTGTTGGGCCGCAAGTATCGCAGCGCAACCAACACCAACTGTCAGTATCCCAAAGCTGATGCGCCCAAGGATCGCGTGGTTCGCCCCCCGACCACCGGGAAAGAACATTTGTACGTGCATCAGCACAAAAACAATGGAATTGCAGACGACATGCCCAAGCAGCAGAGCCGATCTCAGCTCTGGTCCATTCGCAAAACGATCATAAAAGGCAACGCCCCACGCAGGATGGTTTGTGAATGTGTTGCCCCAGACAGAGCAGGAATTGTCTGGGCACGTGGAGACGGCAGCGGCAGTCACCGGATCGCTCAGTCCCAAATTGATCAACACGTCATAGATACCGACAAAGTTAGCTATGGAGGCCGCGGGGCCGTAAATGACGTATCCGGCGTTCAAGTACAGCATCAGCAGAATGCCAAAGAGAAGTATGGGCACGAACTTTCTCTTCATGACCGCATGAACAGCCAGACCCGCCCATATTGCCAGACCGACGAAGACCGATATCACACCCAACGGAACCGCCATTTTGCCCTCCCCGAACAATACGATCGTTTAAGAGGCTCGCACAATGGGCGTCCGCGGCGCAATAAATTTTGCGATCGGAAACTCGCGCAGCGAGGACGAGCGCGTTTTACGATCCTCCCACAATGCGCGTCTCGAACAGGAAATCCTTGAGCTTTTGCTCAACAAGAGGTCCGGACGTCGTGTTTGCATCATTCAGTTTCACCGTCACGCAAAGTCCGCGTGGCCCTCCAGCCTCCACCTGCACATCGGCATCAGACACCTGAAGTTCGTCACGAAGCAGATTTTTCACGACCAGCTTTGCAGCATCGCATCGCAGGCTGGGTTTGAAAATCTTGCCCACGGACGTCAGGGGGATCTCATCAACAATTTCAATGATTTTGGGCCATGCCGGTCTTTCGTCGATGGTCTGCCGAGCATGTTCCATGAGTTCCTCGACCGTAACATCATCCGGTGTGTGGACCTGAACAAAGCACATGGGCAGTTCTCCGGCATAAGGATCAGGCATCCCGACCGCAGCGGCCAACGCGACAGCGGGATGGGTGCTCATCGCGTTTTCGATCATGGCCGGATCTATATTATGACCGCTTCTAATAATGAGGTCTTTCGAACGGCCAGCAACGTACAGGCAGCCATCAGCGTCTTTGTATCCCAAGTCGCCCGAGTTTAGGACACCCTCGTCGAATACCCCAGTGTTGAAGCTCGGCTCGCTGTATCCTGGAGACACGTGGGAGCCTGCAATTGCAATTACACCAATTTCGCCGACCTCGCATTCCTCTCCCAGACGGCCATCGCTTTCCAGCTTCAGAACGTCGACACTTGTGTATGGCAACGCCCAACCCACTGAGCCCGCAGTACCAGAACCACCCAGTGGGTCGATACTGATCAGTCCGGACGCTTCTGTCATGCCAAGAATTTCGAACAAAGTGCAGCCCGTGACCTCCTTGAAGCGTTGCCCGACGGCGGGTGGAAGCAGTGATGCGCCGGTTGCACCCGCCCGCACACCCGAGACGTCATTATCACCAATCGGTGTCTGCAGGATCGCCCCAATCGCGGTTGGAACACCTCCGACAATCGTGACTTTGTGATGTGCGACAAGCCGCCAGAAGCTTTCGACCACCGATGGATTACGCAAACCCGCGGGCGTCATCACAAGCAGCTCTACGCCTGCCATGAAACAGCTGAGCCCGCCCACAATCGTGCCGGCGACGTGGAAAAGCGGGAACGTGGCCGTAAAAACATCATCCGAACGAAAACCACACATAGCTGCGCCCCCGAAAGCTGCAACCAATTGACTGCGATGCGTGTGTGCAACAAGCTTTGGAACGCCCGTTGTACCCCCGGTGTGAAAATAGGCCGCCAGATCAGAACCGCTCCGGGCCTTCCCAAATGCCAGGTGATCCTGTGGTTGGTCAGCCAATGCCTCGGTGAGGTCAGTCACCCCGGCTTCAGCAGGCGTACCCGGGGGAGAAACGCGTACCAGCACGAGGTCCGGGATTTGCTCCCTCAATGCCAAAGCTTTCTGCCAGATGTCGAGTTGTGGGTGTGGGCCAAGAGTAACGAGGATTTTCGCCCCCGACGCTTTGATAAGCTCTGCTATGCTCTCAGGCTGCAAAAGAAAGTTTATGGGCACAGCGTAACCAGCCGTTTCTGCGCCCCAAAGCGTGACGTGTGTTTCAACCAAAGCGGGCAACATATACGCCACGCCCGGTGCCTCCCCTCCAATCTCGGCAAAAAGATTTGCTGCGCGCCGGATCTGCCCAAGTAGCTGGCCGTAGGTGACACGACGAGGCTGCTCATCTGGTGCTCCGGTCATCAACATCGTCAGTGCAACAGCATCGGGATCACGCTCAGCACTGTTTTCAAAGACTTCCAAGATGCTTTGCTCGGGCAACCGTTCGTCGAGCGTCATCTCGGCTTCGAACTCAGCTATGTCGTCGCGCGTCCTGATCGGACGTGTGCCCAGATTAGCCATGGGGTCTCCTTCAACTCTACTAAGGTTGTTTCCGAGCTTTGGCCGAAGAACAGGCTTTTGCAACTCCGATGTACGTGCTGTGATCCACATGCTGATCGAGTAGGCTGCGGAATCCAGCCATTTACGAATTTCCGGTGTGTCCGCATGTGAGACATAGAACTGGAGCGTAGCTAATGTCCGGATTGGATTTCGGTCGATTTGCGTGATTTGGACGTCCGCTTTCTGGGAAATCGCGCTGCATTGCCGCGAGTAATTTTGCGATCTGGTTGGTGAGGGCGCGCGATGTTTGCTGCATCAGCATCCGGCAGCTAAGTCCGCATTGCAGACCTTGGGCGTTATTAACTGAATGTCCGCATTGAGCCCGAAGTGGACGCCCGACCCAAGGCAATTGAGGGTGTTTCTTAGAAAAGTCATTCTTCGTAAACAGGCTTGGTATTTTGGGTCGTCGGTTGGCCACATGTGGGGCAGCGATCGACCTGCGGCACCGTTTCGGCATGCACGCGATTTCGTATGTGGTCAGCAGCGCGGCGCGACAGGCCCAATTGCTTGCGAACCGCGTCAATAACGGCCTCGTCCGCCTCACAGATATCGCCGTCTTCTAGGGCTTTTCGAAATTCACGCTCTAGGCTTGCGCGTCGGCGGTGCAACTGGTCATTTAGACCGCTTGCGATGATCCCTGCAGGCAATGCGGCCATACCTATGCCGATCACCGTGATCGCTGCTCCGAAGACCTTCCCCGCGACCGTGACCGGGGTCACGTCGCCATAGCCAACGGTCGTAAGTGTCGCCATAGCCCACCACATTGCCGCCGGGATTGAGCCGAACGCATCCGGTTGCACCTCATGCTCTGCCAGCCAAGCACCGCTTGCGGCAAATATCAGCATCACCATCAAGATAAAGAAACCGGCGAAAAAAGCGCCAGCCTCTTCTTCAAATACAGCGAGAAGCATGCCGAGCGCAGGCGAGTACCGAGTGAGTTTGAGTAGCCGCAACATACGGAAAGTTCGAAGCAGTCGCAGGTCAACCGGAAAGATCAGGTAAAGCAGCGCAGGCAGCACAGCCAGTAAGTCGATGATCGCGATCGGAGACACAGCCCAGGAGGCGCGCGTTTTATAGCTTGGGTTCTCGGTCGAGACCCAAAGTCTGGCAACGTATTCGACCACGAACACGAACAAGGAAAGGCCTTCGAACAGGTTAAGCGCGAAACCCCAACGAGCATAGATGGAAGCGACCGTCTCAAGGATAACTGCAGCTACGTTCAGCGTGATCAGGGCGATCAAAGCTATTTCCAGCAACCAAGGGCCTGTGGCTGCCCGGTCTGGGCGCTCCAGCCACCAATAGACCCTCTGCCTCAAATAGCTTGAATCTGTCACAGCCTCACCCATCTCGGAACTTCATCCAGGCGCGTGTCAAAGGTATGGCGATCTGTGATAGCAAAGCTGTCCCCCAGATCAGGTTACCAACCAATGAAGGAACATGTGGGACGATATAGAAACAGGCAATTGCCAGAACGATCCCAAACACTCGGATGTCCCAGCGCCCGAAGTCTGAGGCCAGGCGGTGCTCAATGACGTTCTGAAGCACCCAAAGCATGGCTATGTATCCGGCAAGACCAAAACAGCCAATGGCTGCATATTCGGTTGGGTAAGGCTCCCAAAACCCGACCTTGACTTCCGCTGCAAGTGCCACGCCAACCATGACGCCGCACAACATCAGGACCAGGTGCGCAAGCCACCAGATGACTAAGGTCGACACTTTTTTGTCTTTTGGTTTGGCGTTACCGACAAAGTCGAAATAAATCCAACACATCACAAACATTGAAACGCCGCCGATAACGAAGTTGACCAGCACATCAGGTGAAACTTTATAGATGCCCTTCTCTGAGAGAGTGACGACCAGTTTGAAGAAGCCTTCACCCAAAACGATTAGCGTCAGCAGAGCAAACCGCTCTGCCATGTGACCAAGGCGCGGAACGAACCGCTCGAAGCGTAGGACAGTGACGCCTGGGATCATGTACATTGCCTGAGTAGCGACCATCGCGACAGCAAATACCCAATAGGCAAGCGGTGCCGGTAGAAACGCTGTGATGGCGAAGATCACCGCAAAAACCGAAAAGTTCCGAATCTGCGCTGCCGACATCGACTCGCCGAAAGAATTGACCCGCCGGGCGCGATAATAAAGCGCCGCGATCATGGCTCTGTTCGCCGAAAATCCTAAAGCAAAGAAAACCCAGCCCTTGCCGTCGATAGCCGGAATCGCTGCAGCCATAAACATCACCGTACAAATCATCACCGACATAATCAGGCGGTGCCAGAAATCGGTGCTGACATAGATCGAATTGAAGATGCTGAGTTCACCCCAAGCGTACCAGAGCGTGATGAAGACCCCTGCGAACACAAGAAACCCATGAAAATCAAGGTGGTGCGACAGGTAGTTGCCCAATAAGAAGATCGTCACAACATGGATCAGGTCATAGAATAACTCGGCCCAATGGACGTGGTCATGCGCGTGGTCAAGATCTTGATGATGTTGGGGCTTTCGCCACATAGGGTGATCATGCAGGGCCATAAATAGGGAACTCTAGAAGTTGATTGATTGAAGTGGTCGACAGATGGCCACTCCGCTTCGGTAAATTCAAGACCAAGGTTGTCCCGGAGACTAACGCTGTGCAACCCCTGCAATGACATGGCTGAGGTGACCGACCATTGTGTCCGCAGAACGGTCATTCAGCCAACTCTAAACCAACGCCTGCTTTGGGACAAAGAAGTCAAAGCAAGAGGCGTCTGCCCGGCAACTCCTTAAGTGAGGCCCTCTCGGCTCCACCGAGCCTTTATCTGGCAGGGGTTATGCTTGTTCTCGGCGTCCTGATGAGCCCGTGCATGACAGCTTGGGCATAGTGCAATCGTGATGAACGTTTTCTTGCCTGTTGAGATGTCAGAGCAAAGTTCCTCACCGCAGATCTCGAGCAACTCCCCGCGTGAAATTAACTCATTGGTGGTGATTCCACATTGCTGGCACTGCGCCTCTTCAAGGGCGCACCTGACTTCCTCAACCGAGACTATCCGTTGATAGTTGCATTCAGTATCGGCCATTTTCATACCCCGCGAAATCGTTGAAAGCTCAACCCTGTGTACTGACCCTGCTCTGGCCTCACCCAGTATTCGCCCTGGGACATTCACGCTAACGCAGGTGCCGTCCGCAAACCCGCTAACCGACCCGGCAGTCGGTTGCGCAAACCCCGTTACCATGCCGGCCCCTACCTCATGCGCCGCGGACGTATTTTCTATTTCCGAAAACGCCTGCCAAAAAGACTACCAAACCAGGTCCCAAACCAGTTTCTTTGCCTGTCGCTGCGAACCGACCTCCCGCTCGACGCCGTGAAGCGCGCAGCCGCGCTGCTCACCGTCCTCGAGCAGATGGAGAAAACACACGTGGACGCACTGATAAAAGATTCGCTGAACCCCGAGACCGCCAAAGCCGTCTTGACTGAGATGCTACGCTCACCAAGCGTTCCAAGAAGACAGTCAACCTCGCACAGATGACATTACAGTGCACTTACTGATCCAGTGCATGTGCGCTGGATCAGCAAAAATACGATGTTTTTCCGCAGAATTTGGATAGACATGTTCAATGAAGAGGCTCGCCTCAGGTTTTCTTTCTATCTTTCTTTCAGCCAAAGCCAATTGATGTCAGACCGTGACTAACCTTCGGTTTGCCATGGCAACCTTTGCAACACTAAGACGGGTATTTCCTCGAGCACGGATGTGCATTGGCACAAGAAACTGGGCGCGCCTGAACGCGCCCAGTTTCGTCAAGTCGCGACGTGAGATACCTCTTTGTCCGGCGAGTATATGTCCAAGATGTTCCAATGTCCGGTTGTTGGTGTTGGGTTATTGATCATTGGGACATCAAGGACAGTAGGTTTCCCGCTGGCGATTGCCGCTTCCAATGCAGGCAACAACTCGTCAGCAGCGCTGAGTCTGTGCCCTTCCGCGCCGTAGGCTCGCGCTATGTCGGCATAGCCCGGTCCGTTTGTGGGTGCGGCGGCTGATCCGGGGAACGTGGTTCCATAGGTCAGACCGTAATGCGCCTTTTGCAGACCTGCTATGGTTCCGAAGGCATTGTTGTTCATGACCAGCCAGATAATGCCCAAATCGAGTTCGACGGCCGTTGCCAGCATCGACGGGTTTTGGCCGAAACCACCATCGCCAACAAGGCTGATCACCACACGATCAGGTGCCGCCAGTTTCGCGCCGATCGCACCCGGAGGACCGAAACCCATCGTCGCGAACCCACCCGGGGTCAGGATTGAACCCGGCGTCAAAATGTCAAACTGTTGCCCGACACCGTTCTTGTTCCACCCAACGTCAGTGGTGATGATGGCATCCTCGGGCAGTGCCTTGCGGGTATCTGCCAGAATACGCTCGGGCATCATCGGAAAGGCTGCTGAGGTCGCCATTTCCACGTTGTGCGCTTTGAAATCCGTTCGGAAGTCGGCGATCTTCTGTTCCAGAGCGGGGCGTTTGAAACCGTCCGGATACATCTCGCGGGCGACCCGGTTGAGGGCGCGCAAAGCGGCCTTGGCGTCAGCAACGACGCCGATCTCGGTGGGATAGTTCCGACCGATTTCCTGCGGTTCGATGTCGATATGGATGACCTTCGAGCCGGGAATGTTGAACGTGTAGCCGGGATACCAGCTGGAACAATCGGCCTCTTTGAACCGGGTTCCCACCGCAAAGATGTAGTCCGCATTCAAGCAGGACTGGTTGACCAATTCGGTGCCCCAAAACCCGGTCATTCCCAGTACAAGCGGATGGTCGTCTCGCAACGCGCCTTTACCCATCAGGGAATGCGCGACTGGAAGGCCCATATGTTCAACAAATTCTCGCAACTCCTCGCTGGCCTGTGCCAGAAGAATACCACCCCCGACATAAGCGACTGGGTTTTCGGCTTTAGCCAACGCTTCGACAATCTCTCCCGCTGTCTCGTCGTCAACCGACGGTTTCTTGAGCGCGCGCGTGTTGTCGCGGATACGGTCGAAACTGTCCGAGGGGATCACCTCTGAAAAGATGTCCATGGGGACATTGACCAGTACTGGTCCGGGCTGGCCGCTTTCAGCGAGATGAAACGCCTTTTCCAGAATCTCGGCCATCAGGTCGGCGCGATCCACGCGCCAAGCGCGCTTCACGAAGGGTCGGTAAATCTCCCATTGGGCTGCGTCTGCATGCAGGTTCACTTCCTGATGCGGATGTTTACCGTAGTAATGCGTGGGAATGTCACCCGCGATCACGACCATCGGGATACAGTCCAGTGCGGCGTTGGCGACCCCGGTGGCGCAATTGGTCAGCCCCGGGGAGAGATGGGACAGCACCACCGAGGCCTTGCCCGTCACGCGGGCATATGCATCCGCCGCGTGGCTGGCGATTTGTTCGTGTCGTACTGTGACGAAATCGATGGGACTTTCCGCCAGCGCAGCCAGAACCGCAATATTCGTGTGCCCGCACAGGCCGAAAACGTGCTTGACCTCACGGCGTTCGAGAAAGTCAACGATATGTTCGGCAACGGTTTTGCCGTCCAGTTTCGCTCCGTCCATCACGCGACCTCCTGTCCGTAGAACTCACCGAACAGGTCCGGCTCCGAGGGGCGATCCTCAGGGATCGGACGACTGACCCAGGTGTAGTTCATCATGTGTTTCATGGTGACGTTTTCGTTGGTGATGTTGCCGCCCCAAATGCCGCAGCCCAGGCTGCTGGTCATAGGCATGCCATTTGTCCAGGCACCCGCATTGGCCTTGGATTGAGGCTGTCGCACCATCATACGGCTGACCGGGGCCAGACGCGCCAACCGGTCGATGTGATCGTCATTGTGGCTGTAGATGCCGCAGGAATGGCCCTTGCCCCCGGTGTTGTAGATCTGGCTGACCGTTTCCAGCGCATCATCGAACGTTTCGAAGTGATAAAGCGCCATCAGCGTGGTCAGTTTTTCCTTGGAGAACTTGTGCTGCGGCCCGATTTGCCCCTGATTTTCAACCATCAGAAACTTGCGATCTTCGGGGATGCTAAAACCGGCGACCTTGGCCGTTTGCTGCGGCGGACAGGCGATGGTCGGAAATGTACGGTTTCCCTTTTCATCCCACATGGCCGCTTCGAGCATGGCCTTCTCTTCATCCGAACACAGGTAGCCGCCCTCGGCTTGAAGCGCCTTGATCATATCGTCGTAAACTGAGCGCTGGATGATGATGTTGCCGTCGGCCGAGCAGCCCGACCCAAAGTCGGAGGTCTTTGAAATACGGGTATTCTGCGCGGCGATATCCAGATCGGCAGTCTCATCAATGACAATGGATGAATTGCCTGCGCCGACACCATAGGCTGGACGCCCTGAACTGTACGCCGCTTTGACCATGGGTTTGCCGCCCGTTGCCAGAGTCAGGTCACAAATCTCCATGAGGTGCTGTGTTAACGGGATCGATGGTTTGCGGATCGACTGGAATAGGTCTTCGGGGGCACCGGCGGCACGGCAGGCTGCGCGCATGACCTCGACCATCTCAAAGGTGGTATGGGCGGTTCGCGGGTGCGGGCTGAAGATGACCGCATTCCGGGCGTTGGCGGCGGAAACGCCGGTCACCGGTGGTGTCATCGCTGGGTTAGTCATTGGGATCAGGGATGCGATGACGCCAGCAGGTTTGGCATATTTCACCAGACCTTTTTCTTCATCAACCTCGACGATGCCGGTCGAGGGTGTGCGCAAGACATCTCGCAGCACCATGTGAATCTTGAAGCGCTTCGCTGGGCGGCCTTCGCGATCTCCGATACCGCTCTCGTCCACGCCTTGCTGGGCCAGCCGGGTGAAGGTTTTCTCGTTCCCTGCGTACCACGCAATGGCCTGAGACAGGCGGTCCAGCCTGTCCTGATCCCAATCCTCGATCTCGGCCATGGCGGCGCGGGCGCGTGCCAGCATATCTGCCGCCATGTTGCGGTCGTTTTCAGTGAGCTCTTTGCCCATGATGATCCTCTTGGTGTTTTAGAATTGCAGCATCGGGCACACGACGCTGTGACCGCGCCTCGCCAAATGTTCGCTTGGCGTGGCTGAGACAGCGACGCGCGTGTTCTTCATATCCCAACTCGGCAACGCGGCTTTGGTTGGGCAGTTCGATGGAATAGTCGACGGGCGGCATCCGTTCGATGATGCCGGTGAAGTCAATCCAGCCTTCGCCGGGATAGAGCCGCGCATCGCGCGCCAGCTGGATCATGCCCTCGCGCGTATCGGCGATGCCGGGCAGGCAATCAGAGATATGCAGGAAGTGAAACAGGTCCGAGGGGACGTGTAGCAACTCTCCCAGATCAACGCGACTGAGGTGCAGATAAAGCGTATCGACCAGAATACCGCCATTCGGTTGATCAGAGGCGCGGACAATATCCAGGGCCTCATCCAGAGTGCGCAAGCGAGAGAAGCTTGGGAACTCCAGGTCCACTGTTAGCCCGTAGGGCGCCGCCAGTTCGCAGGTTTCAGAATAGACGTCGATCAGGAAGTCACGATCATCGCGGGTATTGGTCCACGCGCTCATGATCATGCGTTTAGCGCCCAATTCCCCACCGATCTCAAGAGAAGGTTCAAAACTGCGCGGATCGACGTCTTCCGTGATGCGCGCAAGTTCGACATCGAGGACTTTCAAGCCAGTGGTAGAGAGAGCAGTTTTGGTGGCATGCACCTGTGCCTTGTCGATTGGAGATTGAGTGAATTCACCGGGCACATGCATCGGAATGAAGCGGGGGCTGACGGCATCGTAACCGGCCCGCGCTGCGATATAGACCAACTCGGGCGGCGTACAGCCAATCAGCGTCAGATGCGCCAAGGAATAGAGAGAGGGGCTTGCGCCAGCCTCTTCGGGTTTCACCATGAACGGCAGCTCCATGTGTCTGCGAATCTCAAATTCATCACACGTAGTAAAAAATATCTGATATTTTTTAAAATATCAACTTTTAATACTGAGCAGGAAATGAAAGCGCCCGGGCAACTGCCCGGGCGTGTTTTTCATTCTTGTTGGCAGAGCCTTAGAGAGTGACCCAGTCACCTCCGGACTGGTTAGAGCGCACGGAGGCTTCAATAAACCGGACGCCATCTGCACCTTGTTCGACACTGGGATAAGTAAGCCAATCATCCGGAACGGTAACGCCATCCCGACGCGCGGCTACGGCCATAGCAAATTCCGTATAGAGGTTGGCCCAGGCTTCGATAATCCCTTCTGGGAAGCCGCGCGCGGTCCGGATTAGACGTTCTGCGCCGGGGCCGATGCCATGCCCGTGACCTCGGCTGATGATACGATCCGGCTCACCGAACCGATTGAACTTCAGCTGTTCCGAATTCTCCAGGTCCCACTCGAGACCTCCTTCGTTCCCGAATATGCGCAACCGCAACCCTCCCCGATTCCCGGGGGCAAGGCGTGTCGCCATCAGGGTCCCCGGAACCTCGTTTTGATAGCGGGTGAACATGAATGCTGTGTCTTCCAAAGGCTTTGGCGCGCCGCAGACATGAAACTCAGCCCGTAGGTCGGTCAAGGGCAGGCCCGAGACAAAACTGGCGAGATGCGCGGCATGGGTGCCGATATCGCCGACACAGCTGGTCGGACCAGAAATCTTTGGGTCCAGCCGCCATTTGACGTGGGGCGCATCTGCCACATCATCGGGCGTCATCCAGTCTTGCATGAACTCGACGTGGATTTGGTTGATTTTACCGATGCCGCCTTCCGCCACGATTTGTTTGGCCTGACGGATTACTGGAAAACATGACATCGCATAGCCGACAGCAAAGATGTGTCCCGTGCGCGCGGTAATCTCCTCAATCCCTTCGGCCTCCGCGACTTCGTTGGTCAGGGGCTTATCGCACAGCACGTCAATGCCCGCCTCCAGAAAGGCTTTGGCCGCTTCGAAATGAACGTGGTTCGGGGTGGTGATCATGACGGCATCTACGCCATCCGGGCGTGCCGCCTCGGCCTTTGCCATCTCGTCGAAGGACGCATAGCACCGGTCGGCCGGCAGGAACCACTCGGCCCCGCGCGCCTTGCTTCGCATGGCGTCAGAACTGAGCGCTCCTGCGACGACCTCCCACCGGTCGGTCATCCGCGCGGCCGTTGCCTGCGTGACAGAGATACGTCCGCCGCCAACAACACCCAGCCGCAAACGGCGAGACAATCGGGGGAAAGGTCCGTCAAAGTTCAGGTCTTCGGAAAAAAGTCTCTCAGCCATTCTGAATCTCCATTTCCGGGACCCGTACGCCTTCCGGCAGCATTTCCACCGCCATGAAAATGCTGGGGGTAATCGTCTCGTACTGATGCCAGGGATAGTTGCCTTCGGCGTCATACATCGGTTTGTGCGTCGTGCCGGGGGCCATGAATTCTTCGAGGTAAAGGGATTCAACATCCCGCTCACGGCATTGCTGCATTTTCCCAAAGCCTACGATTTGTGTATGCACTTCGCGAAACCCCGGTACCGGGCAGAACGGATGATCCTTGTGCAATCCGACATTCAGCGGCACCGAGCCGGAATGGTACATGGTCAGCCCAACGTTACCCACAAAGACCTTTGGCGACATGTAGTGGCTGACACCGCGTAAACGCTCCTCTTGGCGAACATCAAAAGCAGATGGCCATGTATCTTTCACCCATGCGAACAACTCGTTGTCATCGGCATGGGCGTCGAAATCGTGGACAATGACTGTACGTTCCACGCCGCTAAGCGTGCTGTCTTGCACGATCACAGAGGAAAGCGGTGCAATGGTCTGATCCTCGACAGAGAGATTTCGCCCCCCAAGGTTAAGGACGATGGCGCGACCCTCGATAGAAATTCTGCGCTCGTCAGTTATGTGCTGGACGCGAAAGAATGGCTGAGCAAAGTCGAGTGTCTCAATCGGCATGAACCAATTCCTTCCTCTCATCGTTAAGGAAATCGACCGGCAAAGGCTCCGGAGCCGCGCAACGGCTTTCTATCGTCTGATAGGCGCCAAATTTTGGTGCCCGTTCGATCGCGTCCATGACCTCGAAAACGTGGTAGGCGAGCGCTCCACTTGCGCGGGGTTGGCGTCCTTCTTGCGCCGCCAGGGCCAGATCCAAAAGGCCGAGCCCGCGGCTGTCTTCATTGAATCCATGTTTGTTTTCGACCACTTGCCAGTCCTCGCGACCTGTTGGACGGGGCTGATGAGACCAGCGCGAGGTGTCCCGCGTTTTCAGCCAAACATCCCCTTGAAAGATATTGGCACCATGAACCGGGTCTGGGTCTGGGATGCTGATGGTGCCTTTTTCACCGTAGATCTCGAACCGCGGCGTTTCGCTGTCCCAGACGTCGAAGCTCATGGTCATCGACCCTATAGCTCCGGAGGAGAACTGCAGCAGGCTAAGGGAGTGCGTGTCGACCTCGACGTCCATCCATTCGCCGTTGCGAGGGCCGTTTTCGATCATCCTTTTGTCGAAAGTGCATCGCGCCATTCCGGCGACCCGGTCAACCGGACCAAGGCAGCAAACCATGGCGGTCAGGTAATATGGCCCAAGGTCCAGCAAGGGCCCGCCACCGGCCTGGTAGTAGAAATCCGGGTTGGGATGGTGGCGTTCCGTCCCGTGGGTACCGACATGGGCAAAAACCCCTGTCGGTTTGCCAATGGCACCCTCATCGATCAAGCGCCGAACGGTTTGCCAACGACCGCCCAGAAATGTGTCGGGTGCGCAACCGACTAGTAGCTCCTTTTCAGAGGCCATGTGCAGAATCGTCTTACCATCCGTTCGATCCATAACCAGCGGCTTCTCGGAATAGACGTGCTTGCCCGCCTCCAACGCACGCAGGCTGATTTCGGCATGCGCCGCCGGAATTGTCAGATTCAGAACGCAGTCAATCGTCGGATCGTCAAACACCCCATCTGGCGCACAGGCCTTGGCGATACCGTATTGATCTGCCTTGGTGCGGCTTTCCGAAGGGTCAAGGCTTGCGCAAGCCACGACCTCAACGTTTGAGAATTTGGATAGTGTTTTTAGATAAATATCGCTGATACGACCACAGCCGATAAGGCCGACCCGGAAGGATTTCGATGTCTCACGTGTCATCATTCCTGTCTTCGTAGAGGGGTAAGTAATTAGGGGGCATCGGCCCTTTGTTGCGGCCACCCTGGTTCATCTGTTCCCAAGCGTGGGCGAGTATTCCGACCGAGCGGGACAGGCAGAACAGCCCTCGCGACAAGGGCGCAGGAAAGCCAAGTTCGCAGAAGATCACAGCTGTCGCGCCGTCAATATTCATGGCAATTGGCCGACCGCCTCGTTGACGACCGAGTTCGGCTTGAACCTCTTCTCCGATATCGGCAAACCGGCCAGAAACTGTGCCTTCTGCCGCCGCATCTCGAACAAGTTGCATCAATCGGGGTGCGCGTGGATCGACAGGTTTGTGAAACCTGTGACCAAAGCCCGAGACGATCTTGCCATAGGTCTCGCGCCAGCTGTCCAGACCGTCCTTCACTGCGTCATTCAACGATGCTCCGCAATCCATGCGAGCTGCGATATCATAGTACAGCTCTGCACACTGCTCTCCTGCCCCGCCGTGCACGTCGCCCAGCATGTTCACCGCAGTCGCCATCGCGTTATTGAGACCTACCCCGCAGGTGGCGGCCATACGCGCAGCCGCGATTGAGGGAGCCTGTGGGCCGTGATCCACGCCTGCGACCAAAGCGGCTTCGAACAGGCGCGCTTGCGCGTCGCTGGGTAGATCGCCCCGCACCATAAGCCAGATCATCTGCGGGAAAGATACGTTTCCGATCAGGTCCTCTATGGCGTTGCCACGAAAAGAGATCTGTCCGGGTTTCATGTCGATGATGGAGGTACGCCACCATTGGCGAACGGCGCGCTCATCGTCTGTCGTCTGCGCGGTCATTGCGTCTGCACCTCTTTCACCGGCTGGGTTTTGCTTTGCGCAGCAAGGCGAATGGGTGCATTGCGCGCGCCATAACCGGCATAGCCCATACGGCGTTCAACAATTTCGAAGAAGAAGCCGTTAAAGATGGGGCGGCTGTATATCTGAAAATACTCAGCACCCGCCGCCCGATCGTAGAGAATGTTCCCCCTGCGCAATTGGGCGACCAAATCGTCATCCAATCCGAATGTCGCTTGCAGATCAGCGTAGTAGTTCTCCGGGATGGACAGGCTGGGAAAGCCAGACTTGAGCAACTGGGCTGAAGTTTCAAAAACATCATCCGACTGGAAGGCAATGTGCTGAACACCAGCCCCAAAGCCATCTTCAAGGAATGACGCCGCCAGTGTTCGACGCCCAACTGCCCCATTCAGGTTTAAGCGCACTTCGCCTTCGGGACTTTCGATAGCCTGGCTTTGCACGACACCAGACGGGTCGGCGACGTTCACGATAGGGGATTTTGCCATCTCGAAAGTCGAAATGTAGTAGAGCAGCCAGCTTTGCATCTCATCGTGACGCATCGTCTGGGCCAGATGGTCGATACGACGCAGACCGGCAGGTTGGGTGGATTTGGTTTTAGCAACCGGCTCGAACTCAATGTCCCATACCCGATGGAGATCGGATTTCTCATCGATGAAATGAACGACGTTGCCACCAACGCCCCGAATGGCCGGGATATCCAGTTCCCCTGTTCCCACCGGTTGTGAGAAATTCGGCGCGCCCAACGCGGTCGCCCGCTGAACCGTCTGATCCGCATCTTTGACACGCAACCCCATGTCACAAACGGAGGGGCCGTGACCCAGGAACGCCGAATGGGCAAATCCTTCCTTTTCGGTATTCACAACGATGTTTATCGCGCCCTGCCGCCACAGCTCGACGGACTTGGATACGTGCTTTCGCTCCATTCGAAAACACATTGCTGACAACATATCTGCCAGCTGCGCGCCGCTTGTTTCGTCGGCTGTAAATTCGACGAATTCGAAGCCTGACGCATAGACGCGTTCCGGCAGGTCCGGGATGCCGAAATCGGTTCCCGGCTCGGTCCGGGATACCTCATCCAGGAGGTTCACCAGCGACCTGTAGCTGTCTCGGGCCAGTGTTCGGCCACCGGGTTGAGGAGCTGCTTCGTTGACGCGTGCAACCGACCAAGGCCCTTTGTATCCGGCGCGGGACAACACGCGAACGAAGCCCGCAAGGTTCAGCGACCCAAGCCCTGGCAGAAGCCCAAAGTGCCGCTTGAGCCGACGTATATCCATCTCAAGCCGGGGTGCATCGGACAGTTGCACATGGAACAGCCGCTCTCCGGGAATGTCCCGAAGGCGGGCTGGTTTGGATCCGTCGGCAAGCGAGAAGAAGGAATTCAAAGCCAACCCCAGATTAGGGCTGTCGACAGCATCAACGACGCCTAACGCCTGTTCATCCGAGTGAATAAGATCCGACCATGGCAAGCTCATGTAGGCCAGACGCATCCCCATTTCTTTTGCGATTTGGGCCGCCTGGCCAAGGTCTGCTACTACCTGTTCTTCGGTCGCAGCGGCACCGGCCTCGAAAGCGGACCCGATTAGAAGCAATTCCGTTCCCAGCTCGCTCATCAGGTCGAGTTTGCGCTTCAGTCGATCAAAGGCGCGCTCACGTCCGGCTTCGGGCTGGCCTTCAAGATTATGGAAGGGTTGTAACAGGCATATCTTCAGGCCGAGGTCCGATGCAATCTTGCGGACTTGCGATGGCGGTCCGTCAAAAGCGGTCAAATCCGGTTCGTGTAATTCGACACCCCCGAATCCCGCGTCAGCGATAGCACTCAGCTTTTCAGCCAGATCACCGGGGATCGACGTTGTCGAAACCGACAGGCACATTATCCCTGATATCCAAACATACGCGGCAACCACAGGACCAGATCCGGCATCAGCATCATTATCACCAAGGCGAAGATGAGAACCGCGAGGAAGGCCCAGATTTCGGAGATGATTTCGCGCAGCGGAATGTCCGTCACGGCATTGATCACAAAGAGTAGAATGCCATAGGGCGGCGTGATCAAACCGATCATTGAGTTCACGACGACCAGCACTCCGAAATGCACCAGATCAATCCCGAGCGCTTCGCAGGTTGGAATGAACAGGGGCACGATCACCAGGATGATCGTTGTTGCGTCTAACACGCATCCCAGCGCGAGGATCAGCAGGTTTACGAGGATCAGGAATACAATCGGGCTAACATCCGAACCCTCCAGCAGTGCCGAGATCGACTGTGGAATCTGTTCCTGAATGACGATGAAGTTCAGAATGAACGCGCCACCAATGACCACCCCGACGGCGGCGGAGGAACGCGCGCTGTCGACGAACACTTGATAAAGGCCACGGAAGGTCAGCGCGCGGTAGAACAACGCTGCCAGTAGCAGAGCGTAGAATGCAGCAACTGCGGCGGCTTCGGTCGGAGTGGTGACGCCGCCATATATACCGTACAGCAGGATTGCGGGCATCAGCAGTGCCGGAAACGCGTTGGCGGTTTTAGCCGGCAATTCGCGCAGAGGAACAGGTTCTTCCAATGCAAAGTTCCGCTTTCCGGCCAGATAATAGTTCATCGCCATGAGGACGACGCCCATGATCAGGCCCGGAAGAATACCGGCCAGGAACAGCGACCCGATAGAGGCCTTGGAAACGAGCGCGTACAAAACCATCGGGATCGAGGGCGGAATGATCGGGCCAATCGTCGCCGACGCCGCCGTGATCGCGGCTGCGTAACCTCGGCTGTAGCGGCCATCCTTGGTCATCATCTCAATGATGATTTTACCGATCCCCGCGGCATCCGCGACGGCCGAGCCGGACATACCCGAAAAGATCAGAGACGCTACCACGTTGACGTGCCCGAGACCGCCCTTGAACCGACCAACAGCGGCGACGCAGAAGTTCAGCAGACGGTCCGTGATCGAGCCCGCGTTCATGATATTGGCGGCGACGATGAACAAAGGCACGGCAAGCAGGATCGTGCTTTTGTAGAAGCCCTGCAGGATCTTCTCGCCTGCGAGTGCTACGTCCAGCCCGGCCGTGCCCAGATACACCAATGAGGCCAAAAGGATGGAATATCCGATAGGTGTCCCGATGCCTGCCAAAAGAAAGAGAGCGAGCAGGCAGGAAAGAAGTTCAAAACTCATTTCTTAACTTCCTCGTCCCCTTCGACGTCGACACGGGGATGATCGTCAACGACGTTGTACCCAACGACCAGCTCCAACTCTGTCTTTGGTGGGCCATTGCGCATGACGTCGAAGAATAGCCACGCATAGCGCGCTGCGACGACCAGCATGAATACCGCGTAAATCGAGAATACTGTGCGCAAAGGTATCTTCTCGCCGGAAAACGGATTGCGGACCGTCGATGTCTTGCGGATCTTCATCCAATCGATGTAGTCCCACGTCGGAAGGAAGCTGTAGAGCATACCGACCACGATCGCTGCGGCCGCCAGCATCGCAAAGACCTGCCGCACGCGCATCGGCACGGAAAGGTAGATGATGTCGAACTTCACGTGATCCCGTTCTCGCACTATGAAAGCGCAACTGAAGAAGATCACCCAGACCCACAGAATGCCGATAAGTTCAAGCGTCCATCCGGCGGGGGTAAAGAAGTACCGCAGAAGTATTTGTAGAAGGAAGATCAGGAAGATTGCCGCCAGCATCCCGCCGGCAATCGCTTCGGTCAGTCGGGAGAACCCCTTTATAAAGGCTTTCATTGTGGTTCTCCCTCCATTGTCTTACTGGGCTCAGTTGCCCAGAGCGTTGATCTGATCCAGAACGCCTTCGGGCCATGAGCCAGCGAACTCGCTGTCCAGATACATAGACTGTACCTGATCGCGGAACGCTGCCAGATCGGGTTCGTAGATCTCCATGCCCTGCTCTTTCAGGAAACTGACAAGATCCTCTTCTTTCTGAAGCTGCTTCTGACGGCCCGACTCAGCGGCTGCGTCCGCAGCTTCCTGAACCTTGGCTTGCTGTTCCGGCGTCAACCCGTCCCAAACTTCTTTGCCAATGGCGATGTAGTTCAAGTCGACCAAGTGCGATGTCAGGATGATCTGATTGGTCACTTCGTAAAACTTGGCATCAACCACGGTCGGCAATGGGTTGTCCTGACCGTCAACGGCACCGGTCGACAGAGCTGTGTAAACCTCTGAGAACGCCATTGGTGTCGGGGCGGCACCCAACGCTTTGCCAAGGAACTGCCACGCATCTGTGCCCGGCATCCGCAGGTTCACACCCTCCAGATCAGCCGGGGTGCTGACGGTCAGTTCATCCTTGGGTTGGCGCAGGTTCACCTGACGACGGCCCAGATACATGACCGACAGCAGTTTGACGCCCAGCTCTTCTTCGGCTTTTTGCTTGAAGGCATCCATCAAGGGATCGTTGAAGACAGCCACCTGATGCGCGGCGTCCTGGTGGACATAGCCTGCGGTAAAGATCGAAAACTCGGGGAAGAACTGTGCCAGTTCCTGCGCCGAGGTGATCGACATTTCCAGGTTACCCCGGCTGATGGCGTCCAACTCGGTGCCTTGGGCGAAGATGGTTCCATTATAACTGGGTTCGTAGCTTGCGAAATCAGCGACCATGGGTGCGAAAACCTCGGCCATAGCGACCGAGCGCTGATCGGTCTCCGACCCTGATGTTGCGAGGCGAAGTTGGACTTTGTCTTCCGCCAGCGCACCACTTGTTGCGCTAAACAGAACACCGGTTGCGACCAGGGCTGATACAGCAGCCCGGCGGGTAAGTTTGGTAATCACTTTGCTCCTCCCTGAGACATCATGATGCTTCTTTTTTGCGATTCAGAGTTTTGACCTATTTTGGACATTTTGCAAGATTTTTTACAAAATATCTGATATTTTAGACTGCCGTCATACCTACCACTGGTGTTTTTTGTAAGTTTTTGATCCTGACCGTATCACCTGTTCTGCAGGAATTCTGAATAGCTTCAATAACTTGAAGCGTTCTGAAGCCTTCCCATCCAGACACAATCGGTTCTGCTTCGTGTCGAGCTACCTCAACAAAGTGCCTAAGCTGATTGACAAGAGGGTCAGACGCCCCCTTCTTCAGCGCGGTCGATGAGATTGGCGTCCACCAGTCCCTTTGCTCACTCTGGTAACTCCACAGGCGGAGATCGGGAACGGACAACGAACCATGAGAGCCACCTATCATGTAGCTACTCTCAGTGGTTGAAGGATAGATTGGATATTCCTGAGACGTCATCTCCCAGCTCCATGGAGCAACGATGCTGTCGGACACACTTATGGTCCCAATCGCCCCACTTTCGAACGTCAACAGAGCACCGGCAACATCTTCGTTGTCATAACCCCGCTGCGATGCAGCCGACTGAGCCTGTACGGTCACGACTTCTCCGGCCAGGTACCGCAGCAGATCGACGTCGTGGACCAGATTGACCGAGATGGGCCCTGCACCTGGTTTCTTTCGCCAGGGCGCAGCATCAAAATACTCGTCTGGCTTATAGAACCAGCAATTCGCATGGACAGCGCGCACATCTCCAATCTTCCCATCGGCTATGGCTTCCTTAGCCGACCGGATCAGAGGATTGTGTCGACGATGATGTCCGACCATCAGTGGCACATTGGCCTTCTCCGCTGCTTGAACAAGCTCAAGTGCAGCGGTGGCTTCTACGGCGATCGGTTTTTCGACAAGAACGGGACAACCATTTCGAACACACGTGAGGCCTTGTTCGACATGAAGCGTGGTAGGGGTCGCAAGAACAGCTCCGTCCGGCGCCTGGTCTGCAAACATTTCCTCAAGGGTCGCGTAACATGCGACTCCGTGCTCAACGGCGTAAGCACGACCGTCATCGCTGGGGTCGACCACCGCGACGAGATCAACATGGCGCAACGCTCGGATAGCGTCCGCGTGGCGGCGTCCAACAAGACCAATGCCGACAATGGCAATGCGAAAATTCTTAGACACTTTGCTTCCTTCCGGAGGGTCTGGAAAATCCCGAAACCGATGATTGCGATCGGGCTGCTTTGCCCAACTTGGCCACGACCGTATTGGGGTTTTCGCGATTCCGCAATAATGTATGATATTTTTACTTATACCATACATCAGTTTGGATTGCTGATGTCTCTGAAAAATGCTAATTGAACGAGGAAACTGATAATATCGGGTGAAACGCATGGCGAAACAGCCGTCTACGATAGGTGCAAGCACCTATCAGCGCATCAAGCGGGACATCATCTTCGGGGAGCTGCAGCCCGGCTCCAAACTGAAGCTGGACGCCTTGAAGGAACGCTACTCGGCAAGCCTTTCGACACTTCGTGAAACGCTGAACAGGCTCGCCAGCGACGGATTTGTCGAAGCTCCCGAGCAACGGGGTTTCCTGGTCACACCAGTATCACGAGAAGACCTGACCGAGATATCAGAGCTGCGAGTCCTGTTGGAATGCCACGCGTTGGAATTGTCCATTGCGAATGGCGACACGGATTGGGAAGGCAACCTCGTTGCCGCACACCACAAACTGCACCTGATGGAACAGCAGCTTCTCAAGGGCGACGAGTCCGAGAAAGAAACCTGGAAACGATATGATTGGGAGTTTCACCAAGCGATAATCGCGGCCTGCAACTCCAAAAACCTTCTGTCTCTGCACTCCATCATCTACGACAAGTACTTGCGGTATCAGATGCTTGTGCTGACTTATCGCGGCGAAGAGGCGGTCAAGGAGCACAAGGGCATGTTCGATGCCGCGCTGGCCAGAGACGCCGACACGGCGAAGAAACTGTTAGAGGATCACATCCGAAACGGCCTCACCCACACGTTGGAGGCTATGTAAGGCGGCATGCTGATTGCGTACTTCGACGTCTTCAGGTCGACTTGGCAGTGAAAATCTCAAAATTCTAAATCTAAATCGAGAAGTTTGTGAACGGCCCTTAGCTGCCCTTTGGCCCGGCCACCTGATGCGGCTGTGCGGCCCTTCAGAGGAGACATTCGCCACGATCGCTACATCCAATTCAACCCGAACTCGTGGATTGCGGGACTTTTGCCTGTCGTCGTATTGAGAACAAACAAGCATTTGGCGACATCTCTAAATGAAACGATGACCTCTGCCGAACCCATACCTCAATCTCCGGATCGCACCCTTGTTGGCGTTGCGCTGATGCTGGGGTTTTGCCTAACCGCTCCTTTGCTGGATGTGTCTGCGAAACTCGCGTCGACCAGTGTGCCGGTTGGGCAGATTATGGCTGCTCGGTTTGTGGTGCAATGTGTGCTAATGGCGCCTTTTATCTGGATAATGGGACTGTCGTTGCGCGTGGCGAAAGATCAGGTGATGGTGATGGTTTTCCGCTCATTGCTGCTGGTGTTCGCAACATTTTGCTTCATTGCCGCGATCCGGGTGATGCCCCTTGCCGATGCGCTGGCAATCGTGTTCGTTGCCCCTTTCATCGTCTTGTTGGTCGGCAAGTTCTATCTTGGAGAAACCGTTGGCCCGCGTCGCGTTGGCGCGGCGCTTGTGGGGTTTGTCGGGGTGTTGTTCGTCATCCAGCCAAGTTTCGCAGCTTTCGGCGCGGTTGCCATTATTCCGCTTGGCACGGCAGTTGCCTTCGCTTTCTACATTCTTTTGACCCGGGGGTTGTCGCGTCGGGTGCACCCTGTGACCCTGCAATTCCACACCGGCCTGATCGCCAGCCTGTTTTGCATTCCAGCTCTAATTGTTGCGCAAGGTTCCGGCTCTGATTTGTTTGATCCCGTTTGGCCGACAGACATCGCGTTGTTGTGGCTTTTGGGCGCTGGCTTTTTCGCGACGGTGAGCCACATGATGATGACCTATGCGCTGTCTTTTGCACCTTCCGTCACGCTGGCACCGCTGCAGTATTTTGAGCTGCCGGTCGCAACTTTGTTCGGCTATCTTGTCTTCAATGATTTCCCGAACACGCTTAGCCTGCTTGGCATTGCGATAATCATCAGTGCAGGGCTGTATATGATACATCGCGAAAGGGTGGCGGCCAGACAGCTGGTCACCGTACGTGCCGTACCTCCAATCTAAGGCTACTCGCTCGGTCCGTTCCGGACATACAAAGTGCAAACGCAAAGTCAAAAGCAGAAAAGTAAGGCACAATATTGGACTTAAACCAATTTCCGAACACTACCCATTGACTTCATTTCATTTATTTTGTTAATTTTCAACATGTTGAAAAAAATCCTACCACCCAGCCAGTTCATCAAGACATGGGAAAACAGCAAGTACTTGGGTCAGTGATACCCGAGAAATGCCCCGGTTGTTTCGGGGCTCTGACGCCCTCTGATTTCTCCTCTAGCAGGGGTTCCATGGGGGTGGGGAATAGGTATAAGTAATGAATAGAAACCGGAGGATAGAGAGTCCCGAGTATCCTCGTTCCTGATAATAATACATTGAGGGAGGAGGAGGTTATGGGGGAGATAAAGGACCCGTGGCACTCGCGGCCAATCGACGTTCACCGCTGGTCGGATCACCCAGAGGTTGCTGACTTGGTCGACCGCATCTGGGACGACTATCTGCCGAGTGATAAGACCTCCGGACCGAAGCCGAAGACCGCGTTCAGGCATCAACTCCGGGTGTTGGTTCTAGATCTGTATGTTGCTTGGCTGGAAGATCCGGAACTATCGATCGGCGTCTCTATGTGTCCATCGTCAGTGATTTTGGGACAGATGGCCGCCAGATCCTCTCTTAGCTCTGAGAGCCCTCTGTCCCAAAATCACTGACGACGGACACGGTTAGCAAAAGTTCTGGCGAGTGTTTTTGGAGATATGCATTTTGAAGAACTTGGACGTCCGGCATAGTTCAAACTCGTCTTCAAGTTTGGCCATCGCATCGCTCGAAAACACATTGGCTCTGTAAGGGTCCATGGATTCCAACACGATGTCTACATCATCCAAATCCAGAAAGTTAGCGGATCCTTCACGGTCCCAAGGCCAAACAGGATAGCTGACGACAGGTGGCGCTTCCAATGCGAGTGTGAAGTCATACCCTCCACCGGTGGACACGATACGTTTGGATTGAACGTCCGGCACAGATTGAAGCAATTGAATGCCGTCTGCAAAAATAACATAGGAATCAGCCCCGCGCTCTGGATCGCCATTCTTTCTTCGAGCGGCCAAAGCTTCTGATGCATTTGAAAGTCTTTCCTCCCGCGTATCCCCGGTTTTTTCTCCCGGCGAAAAATATGGCATCACATACATAGAGACAGGACCTTTCTCGATCAGGGAATAATCCTTCAGTTCAGAAGAAATCCGGACGTAATTTATCGAAGCGACCGCGCCTTGCGCAATGATCAGCGCTGCGAGAACCAAGGCCACTAGGTCCGACGAAGCGGAAGTGTCTGCGCTGCTCGCGCGAATACGCTCCGACAAAAGCAGCAACACCACAACCAATATCGGCAGCAGTTTCAAGTAGGCATAACCATTCATAAAGAGGCTGGCGGCCAAATATCCGAGGGTGCATGTGGATAGTGCAAATATGAAATTTGACGTTCCAGTGGGGTCGTTGCGATAGAGCGTTAAACACTTTGACGCGCAAACAAGAAGTATTGGGGACGCCGCAAGAACAATGTAAATCCCGTGCAGGATGCGGCCCTGTATCCCCCCCGCAGCACTTCTAATATCATTAGAAAATAGCAATTCAGTTGACTCGACCGTTCGGGTCAATGCGGGATCAAAGAGAAATATTGCTGATACAAATCCCAGAACAGTATAGAAAGAAATCTTCCTACCTCTGTTCACCCATACAGCCGGAAAATAGAACAGCGAAAACAGCAAGAAAGGTGTTTTCATAATTATAAGAAAAAATAAAACGCCGCCACAGAAAAGGCTGACCAAAAATTCAAGAATTTTCGTTAATTTTGAAGTTTTTGTTGCAAAAACAGTCAGAAACATCATCAAACAGATCGCGATGTGGTTATACGCAAAGCTGTGGCTGATTGTATCTATAAAGCCATCTTCGATGCAATTAACACCGAGAATAATAGCGGCTGAACAAGTGAGAAGAATAATGGCGTTATCTATTGAGACGCGTCCAAGCAGTACAGTTGATCCAAAAATAAATGCAAAAAGGAACAGCAATACGTATGTGTAATCAATCGCTTTTAAAGTCGGCCCAAAAGAATTAAATGCCAAAACAATGAAAGAAGTGAAACCTCCACCATAATGATGAGGATAGTCAAGAACCGGGTGCAGCCCGTTGAACCCACGCCAGCCAAGATTTCCATAAAACAGTGTGTCAACAATGAAGCCATCGTCCAACAAGACCGGTACAGCGATTCTGGATAAGATAAAACCACAACAAATCAGCACGCCAACGCCAATTGTCAGAATGTTCAATTTAGTCATGCACTATACCAAAAGATGAAAATACCAGGAGATGAAATCGAGCTGAAGGTGCTCAGTAAAATGTATTCGCAGCGCAATTTGATAAACAAGTTTGATCCTATAAGATGACCGTTGGTTTTTTAAGCAGTGTAGCGACCATGCCATATTTCTGCGTTTGAATTATCTCTTCTTGAAATCACGGGACAACGGAATGACAGCCACTGCGCGACGCACAAGCAATATTCAGCAGAGGGTCTGTCAACGACGGGCGGATTGAACGGCTTTGGCGACGAGAGGGGCTGAAAGTGCCAGTGAAACAACCGAAGAAAGGACGGCTCTGGCTGAACGATGGGTCGTGTGTTCGCCTGAGGCCGGAGTATTGCAACCACGTGTGGTCCTATGACTTCGTCCATTGCCGAACCGATGATGGCAAAGCCTTCCGGACGCTGAACATCCTTGATGAGTACAGCCGTGAATGTTTGGCTATCAGGGTCAAGCGGAAGCTGAACTCGACCGATGTAATCGACGTCCTGACAGACCTGTTCATACTACGCGGCGTGCCGAGTTTTATACGTTCTGACAATGGGCCGAAATTTGTCGCCCAGGTTGTCCGAGATTGGATCGCCGTCGTTGGCGCCAAGACGGCTTACATCGAACCTGGCAGCCCGTGGGAGAACGGATATTGCGAAAGCTTCAACGGGAGAATGAGGGATGAACTGCTCAACGGCGATATCTTCTACAGCTTGCGCGAGGCTCAAATTCTTATCGAACAATGGAGAAAACACTACAACACAAAACGACCCCACAGTGCACTGGGCTATCGCCCGCCAGCGCCCGAAACCATCGTCCCGATGGATCACAGGCCAATGATGCCCTAACAATCAAATTGGACCAGTCAGATGAGGCTGCTCAACGGCAAGTATCGCCGAGCGAGGAGCATTTCAATTGGAAATGCCAACTTTCAGCTTCAACAACACGGAAATATTAGGCACTTCAAGCTTACAACTATTCCGCAAACAAGTTAATTGTGTCTATTGATATGTGACTTGTTCCAGCTGTCGCATCTATAGAATACTTACCTATGCAACCAGTGAAAACATTATTTGAAAACGGTGTCTGCAAGTACGTGAAACACGGCTTATTGTTCATTTTAAGTTTTTGGCCACGTGTTGTAACTCTGTTTTTCGCATTGCTGGTTCTGAACCTATTGCATCGAGCTATTGCCATTTCGCGATACTATCAGTCTTCGGTTAAGCCGGTTTACATGCCTGAGAACACGATCGAAGGTATCAGGATACTCTGGGTCGCACACAGCGAAAGCATTTTAACCGGGCTTAGAGAAGACGCGCTATTTTCATTTGCCGCCGCTGTTGCACTTGCTCTTCTACCTGTAGGCAACTGGCTGCGTGTTGTCGCAATAGTGCTGCTGTCCTTTTTTTTAACGGCCAATCTGGAACATATCCTCTATAACTTTACACATATCAATATTGGTACCATTCATAACGCGCTTGACGTAACATTTGTCAAAGGACAGCTGTCAGAAAGTCTGTTTAGGGCACTAGTAGTATTGTTGGTTGGTACCTTAGCGACTGCCAGATTATTGACTATTCCCGTCTTTCGCCGCCTTGGCCTCTGTCTTGCCGCACCCGTCCTGATGATGGCGTTTTGGCTCCCGGACAATTTCAGCTTTACGCAACCGGCTTGGATGCAAAGCCATCCTCTTATGCCGAGCTTATCGAAAGGCGATGTCCCGACCAGCCCACGCAGCTTTGCCCAAAGTGCCTTTGAAACTGTTAATCCACCCGTTCCAAAACAAGGTGGCTACAATGTGCTGCTCGTTTACATGGAAGGCCTGTCTCAGATTAGTATCCAGCATGGAAACATGTCGACATTGCGGGCATTGGCCGAAGAGAACATTTCCTTTACGCGGTATCTGGGCAACCAGATTGTAACAGCTAACGGCCTTTATACTTCGTTAACGGGCGACTTCCCCTATTTTGCTTCTAAAGAACTGAAATGGGACGAACTCGAGTCAAACAACGAACTTGTGCTTGGTGCCTTGCCTGCCCTGTTCCGCAACTCCGGGTACCATACCGCTTTTCTGCAAAGCGCCCCGTTGGGCTTTATGAACAAGGGCAAGGTTCTACCAATATTGGGATTCGACGTGACCCTGGGCCGAACGGCTTGGGACCACTACTATTCGAAAGACGGTTGGGGCATCGACGATCGGGCGCTTTTCGAACACGTTCTTGATTATGTCATTGCACGTCCGCCCGATCAGCCATGGTTTGTTTCTGTGTTAACCACGGGGACACACAGCCCTTATAATATTCCGGCCGAATTTATGCCCAATGCGTCGTCAGATCGTTATCGTGCGCTTGCCTATCTGGACCTTGCAATCGCAGACTTGATGAACGGGTTGCAGGCAAAAGGCTTGTTGGACAAGACAGTAGTAATATTTACTTCAGACGAATCCCGAGAAAATGCTTTGAATAGTCCACCAAAGGACCAACTTATCCTGAACTGGTTGCCTTTGGTTGTTCGGCACCCCTCGCAACGGCGAGAAATTCTGGATTTCTTTGTCAGTTCACACCGTTTTCCAGAGATCATATCCACTCTAATCGAGGAACCCTCTGCAGATGGGCTATCTAGCCTGAACTCTGTAAAGGTCCCCAAAATCATGGGCAACGCTTACGCAGACAGGTTATTTTGGTTTGAAGAAGAAACGGAGATGCTGCTCTCATGCAATACTCGAAGTTTTATATGCGCAGAATTTTCGGAAGTGGCTGATCCCATGACGATGACGAACACCTTGCCGGATAGAATAGCCTACTATCCCAATCTCGAAGTATTGCTATCGCAAGAGGAATCCTCTGATTGATGTGATTTATTGAACTTCAAATTCAGAGCGTGATAAATTCAATTTGTCCCAAAACAACTCCGCCCCAAACTGTCAGCACCAGCGACCAGCCGTCTGCGGTCTTATCAGCGCCAGTGGATGGTTATCTAGCGGTCTGAAATGCCCCGTGCTCACTCGTCCTTTGTCCTCGTTCCGCCACCGCTTCGCTCCGCAAAACGCCCCCGAAACCGCCCCAGTTTCTCGAGCTTCGGTAAAAAGCCGATAACAATCATCGGTGGGCAAGGATTCCTACCACCCCAGCCAGTTCATTCCTACATGGAACGACTGCAGGTGCTTGGGGCTAAACGCTAATTGCTGGCGTTCGCTCGCATCCGGTATTGCATGAATGTTCGAATATCACTCGAGTTCGTGCGATTCGGCGGCGAAGATCAAATCACGCTTTGACTGTGCTGCCCCTTCGCTCTTGTATTGGTTTTGCCGTGCTTCAGGCCGTGATTTCGTTGAAACCGATGTAGGGAGCGGGAGAAGTCCACGATACGCCTTGTTACGAGTTCGAATGAAAATCATCACCGTAGAACTCGATTAGCAGAGTCCCAGAGGCTATGCAGAGATCATAGGGGGCACCAGCAAGTTCTTTCCCTGCCTCTAGACTGAGGAGGGAGACCTTAAGACTTCGGAAGTCTACTTCGACGATTGTACCCGAAAAACGGAGGAAGATCTGGCCGCTCGTGCTCAGGTTTTTTTGACGCTGGAGCCTATTGGCAACGGCCGGCCGATTATGTCGTCAACCGAAGACCACCCTCGTAGACATAACCCTCGGCGGCGCCTAGCGGGTTGCCGGCGGAGTTCCGCTTTGTTTTCTTTTTACAGAAAGCCGCCATTTGCTACGCTAGGCATGAATGACTGCCCTGCGGACAAAGTTGCCATTCGACAAATTCCATTGAAAGTCCGCTGTCAAAAAAAGTACCAAAGCCAAGGAATTCGTTCAGGCAGCGAAATTTATGCGCCGTCACGGGAACACTTGCTACTCTATTCTGCCAAGAAATCAATCATTGCACGGGTCTTAGCCGGCAAATTTGAGCGGCTTGCATAGATGACATGCACTCCGGCGGGTGGCGAGCTGTACTCTTCCGGGATCGGAACTAAAAAGCCTCTCGAATTCTCCTTTTGGCAAGAAAGTTCTGGTAGGCGCTTAATGCCGCGACCCGCCAGCGCAAATGCTTTCTCGGCTTGCGCGTCATTGCAGCGAACCTTGGGAGCGATTGGAACATTAATCGTTTCAGAATTTTGCCCGGGATATGTCCAGCTCTGCGAAGTTCCATGTGCTGTGAAATCTATCAAATCGTGGTTGGTCAGATCACTGGGATGGATCGGCAGCCCCTTGCGCTCCAAGTAAGACGGTGCGGCGACAGTAAGACGTCTGGCCTTGAACAACTAGCGGGTGATGAAGTCCGACGGTCGCAATGCTCCGATCCGCACCAATAGATCAATGCCTTCGGAAATCATGACGGCGCGTCGCTCGGAGACGTCGATGTTCAAAGTGACATTTGGATAGCGCTCAAGAAATTCGGGAAACCAGTGGTTCAGGCATCCATGGGCGAAGACGACTGGAACGCTCATGCGCAATTCGCCGTAAGGTCTGTCCCCGATGGCATGAAGTCGGCCTTCGATCGGGCGGGTTTTTTCTATCATCCTGCGGGCGTTTTCAAAATACGTCTGGCCAGGTTCCGTCAGGCTAATCTTTTGGGTTGTCCGATTCAGCAAACGGGCGCCCAGTCAGGTTTAAAGGCGCGCAAGGCACGTGCACGGCTAATGCCCCACCTTGAAGGAAAACACTACCCATGAAGCCTTTGTTCAAGTGCGTGCTAACGGCAAACGTACGATTTCGAATTTGGTTTAATCAAAATTCTTACAGCGGCCATCGGTTGAGCGGGTAAAAAAGTCCATTTCCTGTGATTGACACATTCTCTTTCAAACGCAGTTTACGGACTATACATCCGCACCAAATACCACTATCGCCAGGTCTTTCCCCGCATTTGGTGACCCATGCAAGATTTCTCTGACCTTCCGCAAACCTTATCCATAGCACTTTCCCAAAAAGGCTACAGCGGCTTGACGCCTGTACAAAAGGCTGTGTCAGACGAAGCGCTGGCGGGAAAAGATCTGCTTGTCTCTGCGCAAACCGGGTCTGGCAAAACCGTAGGCTTCGGGCTGGCGATGGCGAAAGAGCTTCTCGACAAGCACGGTCGGTTGGACCGACCAGCCGTGCCGCTGGCCATGGTCATTGCACCCACGCGCGAACTGGCCTTGCAAGTCCGGCGAGAGTTCGACTGGCTGTTTGCCGAGGCCGGAATAGTCACTGCGTCAGCCGTCGGTGGCACGGATGCCCGTACAGAGCGCCGGACGATTGAGCGCGGCGCGCATGTCGTGATCGGCACACCCGGACGGCTGCGTGATCATATCTCACGTGGCGTCATCGATCTGAGCGATTTGCGGACTGTCGTTCTCGACGAAGCCGACGAGATGTTGGACATGGGGTTCGCCGAAGACCTTCAATACATCCTTGACCAAACGCCTGAAAACCGCCGCACCTTGATGTTCTCGGCCACTGTTCCGCGAGGAATCGCCAAGCTTGCCCAGACTTACCAGAAGGAAGACGCGCAGCGGATCAAGGTTGGAAACGCAGAAGCACAGCATTCGGACATTACCTATAGCGCCTTGAACGTAGCCCCGTCAGATATCGAAAAAGCAATCATCAATTTGCTGTGCTATCACGACGCACAAACCGCGATCGTGTTTGCAAATACCCGATCCATGGTTGCGCGTCTGACCGCAAAATTCTCCAATCGGGGTTTTTCTGTCGTCTCACTGTCAGGGGAACTTAGCCAGACAGAGCGCACCAATGCACTGCAAGCCCTGCGTGACAGGCGCGCGCAGGTCTGCGTTGCGACAGACGTGGCCGCCCGTGGCATTGATCTTCCAGGGTTGGAGTTGGTGATCCATGCAGATCTCCCGTCGAATGCGGAAACTTTACTGCATCGCTCGGGGCGCACGGGCCGCGCCGGGCGCAAAGGAATGTCCATCTTGATCGTACCAGGACGGCACCGCTCGAAGGCGCAACGATTGCTGAAAACGGCCAAGTTGGAGGCCGAATGGGGCGTTCCTCCCTCAGCGGATGAGGTGCTCGCTCGGGAAGAGGTGCGCATCATTTCCAATCCTGCCTTAGATGAGCTGCCAAGCGTCGAGGAAACGGCTTTTGCAGAACGGCTGCTTAAGGGAAGGACACCAGAGCAGGTCGCGGCAGCCTATTTGCGCCTCTACCGAGAGCGCCACTCAGCGCCGGAGATTCTGGGAACGGTGTCAGAGACTAAAAAAAGCAAATCTGAAACGCGCGCGGCGTTTGGGCCAAGCACTTGGTTCTCACTTTCCTTGGGGCGCAAACAGCGTGCAGAGCCGCGTTGGTTGTTGCCAATGCTGTGCCGCAATGCGGGTCTCTCCAAAGACGCCATCGGCGCAATCCGCGTTCAATACCAAGAGACTTTTGTCGAGATTGCCAATGATGCAGTGCCTGCAATGAAAAAAGAATTGGGTGCCGAGCTCACCATAGAGCAAGGTGCGACGCTGACTGAGCTGGCGGGCACACCAGATTTCGATGCCTCGCCTAAGGGGCCGCCTGCGGCACCACATTCATCAGACGACGCTGTCATGAACAAAAGGCCTCGTTCAGGCAAACCGTCAAATGCTGCGCGCACCTCCAAACGCTCAGAGCAAAATGCCCAGATTGCGTCCGAACGCCCAAAGGACAGAAGAAAGCCCGCGGCAAGCACATCGGATAGGCAAGCTAGAGAAGACAAACCAAAGCAGGCAAATGCTTTGCGCTCGCAGCGGACAAGCGAGATCGGAACGGCAAAATCACAGCCCACCGCGAAGGGAAAGAAGGGGCAAAAACGTGACAAGAACGCCTCTGACTCATCTAAATCTCTGAGAGCACGAAAAGCGCTTCACAAGGCTAAAAACAAAGGTTCCAACGCATCTCGTTCAAAACACAGAAACGACAAGGGCGGAGAAGCAAGACCCTTCCGCAAGCCTTCAAAGAGAAGCTGAGCGTTCAGACACCTGTCGGTAGGTGTTGGGAAAAGATATCGAATGTGTCTCTTCGCACAGGCAAACCACAATAGTATGCCCATGCGGCACGTCCACGTCTTTTGGCAGCAATTTAAGGTAAAAATTGAATCCAATGCGACCCCAACTGGCTTTCTGGAGATCACCGATATCGCCGGTATGCGGTTATTTATCTAGAGCCCATCTGGCAAGAGGCGCTCAACCTGCGCGCCGCCGGGTACCGCGATCCAAACCCCGCCTTCGGTATCGACGCTTGCACCGTCAGGAATGCCGTCTTCGTCCTTGTCGAATGCAAAGAGCTCGGACTTTGCCGGGCTGAGTGGTCTCAACACTGCACCCGGTGACTTCGCCAGTAGGCCAGTGGCGCCATCACATTACCTCAGGCAGCAGCGTCGGTTTCGAGCCCGACCTGTCAGGGCACCGTGAACTGACGGTCGAGGCCCAACCCGCACCGCTGAACTTTCCGGGAATGCTTGACGCGAGGCCAGACGCTTAGCTTACGCTATGATGATTTCGACACTCTGCATCGAATTTCACATCAGAACCATCGTTGGCTCCTGTGCGTCCAAGGCCGCTCAATACTGAACCAATTCGCAATTCTTCCCTAGATCGATTGCCACGTACAATGCCTTGAGCTAGCTACAAGACGATTACGGGAATTTCTGCCCTTATCGGCAAGCTGGCGCAAATTTTCAGGAATCCAGAACATTCGAAGGAAAACGGTACCAGCAAGAATCTTTCTTTGAAGACTCCAGCGCGCCGGAAATAAACGCCATGCCCAGTAACCCGCTTTGCAGGTCGGGCAGCAAGTCGACGCTTTGGTCTCCTCTTATCAAAGCGGCGGCCTGGGCATAAAGCGTTGCAAAACCTTCCAGATAGCCTTCAGGGTGGCCGCCCGGCACGCGCGTGACTGCGTTGGCGGCATCAGAGGCTCCGGCACCGCCGCGTGTCAGGGTTTGAGTGGGCTGTCCAAAGCGGGTGAAGTGCATATGGTTTGGATGTTCCTGCGACCATTCCAGCCCACCGCGATCACCGTAGACCCTCAGGCGCAAGCCGTTTTCGTTGCCGACGGCAACTTGACTGGCCCATAGCATTCCCCGCGCGCCGCTGGCATAGCGCAGCAGAATATGGGCGTTGTCATCCACCTGCCGGTCCGGAACCATGCTGGACAGGTCTGCTGCCAGATGCGAGGGGACCTCACCCGTTACGAAATGGGCCAGATTGAAGGCATGGGTGCCGATATCCCCGATGGCCCCTGCCCCGGATCGCGCGGGATCGGTGCGCCAGTCGGCCTGTTTGTTGTCAGACGCGGCGGGTTCCGTCAGCCAGTCCTGCGCGTACTCCACTTGCACCAGCCGCAGTTTGCCCAGATCGCCCGTCTGCACCATCTCTCGCGCCTGACGGATCATCGGATAACCGGTGTAATTGTGGGTCAGGATGAAATGCGCAGACGACGCTTCGGCTGCAGTTTTGATCCGTGCGGCATCCTCAGCCGTGGCCGCCAATGGTTTGTCGCAAATGACGTGAATCCCGGCCTCAAGAAACGCGATGGTCGGGTCCGCGTGCATGTGGTTGGGCGTTACGATGGCCACCGCGTCGATGCCGTCGTCACGGGCAGCTTCGGCCTGCGCCATCTGGCGGAAATCAGAATAAGACCGTTCGATGCCCAACTCCTGCGCCGAGGTTTCCGCACGCTGCGGGTCGGATGACAGTGCCCCCGCCACCAGGTCCCATTGTCCATCCAGTCGGGCGGCGATGCGGTGGACGCCACCAATAAAGGCACCCTGCCCGCCCCCGACCATACCCAGTTTCAACGTTTTCATTGGCGCAACCCCAACATGGATCGGATCATGGCCTGATCGACCTCGCCCCCTGCGAAATCGTCAAAGGCCTTGTCCGTGGTTTCGATGATGTGGCGCGCGATGAAAGGCGCGCCCTCGACGGCCCCCTGTTCGGGGGATTTCAGGCAGCATTCCCATTCCAGCACCGCCCAACTGTCATAGCCGTACTGCGTCAGTTTCGAAAAAATCGCGCTGAAATCCACCTGTCCGTCGCCAAGTGAGCGGAAGCGGCCGGCCCGATTGGTCCAGCCCTGATAGCCAGAATAGACACCTTGCCGCCCAGTCGGGTTGAACTCGGCATCCTTGACGTGAAAGGCGCAGATGCGCTCGTGATAGAGGTCGATGAATTCCAGATAATCCATCTGCTGCAGCAGGAAATGCGAGGGATCATAGTTGATCTGGCAGGCCTCGTGCCCGTCTACGGCGTCGAGGAACATCTCGAAGGTGGCACCATCAAACACGTCCTCCCCGGGGTGGATTTCAAAGCCAATGGCAACGCCCTGATCGGTATAGGCATCGAAGATCGGACGCCAGCGGCGGGCAAGCTCGGCAAAAGCTTCCTCAATCAGACCCTGCGGGCGTTGCGGCCACGGATAAAGATAGGGGAAGGCCAGCGATCCGGTAAAGCTGACGGTCGTATCCAGCCCCATGCGCCGTGCAGCGACGGCGGCTTTCTTGACCTGGTCCACAGCCCAGTCCTGCCGCGCCCGAGGGTTTCCATGCACGGTCTCGGGCGCGAAGGCGTCAAAGGACTGATCGTAAGCGGGATGAACGGCGACCAATTGGCCTTGAAGGTGGGTCGACAGTTCACTGACCTCAACGCCCGCATCGCGGCAGGTGCCCAGCACGTCGTCGCAATAGGTCTGGCTGTCTGCGGCCTTGTCCAGATCGAACAGCCGCCCGTCAAATGTCGGGATCTGAACTGCCTTGTACCCAAGACCAGCCGCCCATTCCGCCATCGACCCAAGCGAATTGAACGGAGCAACATCATCCGCAAACTGCGCCAGAAATAACCCCGGTCCTTTGATCGTACCCGGCATATCAGCCTCCCATGAAAATCCTGTGTGTCAGGCCCCGACCGGGGCCTGACGAGTTAAGGCGATTACTTGCCGCCCCAGCGTTCCGGATAGCCCGGCATGCCTTCGCAGCCACAGGCCGCATAGTGCAGCGGAGGCATGGATGCGTTTACGAAATCACCCAGGTTGTCATTGGTGATCGCCGGTTGCGGCAGGTTCCATTCTGGTCCGGGGATCGCCTCACCATCCAAAATTTTCAAAGCTGCCAGAATGGGCGTGCGCCACTGATAGGTCGGGTAGGTCGGCGCGATGGTGTTCATGCCAATCTCCTGCCATTTCTGCAAAAAGTCCTGCTGGTCCTCGCCAGTGACGATCGGCACGTCCAGACCCATATCCTCGAACGCTTCGATCGCCGCGACCGAGGTTGCGCCCGCGTCCATCCAGACCGCGCCCAACTGGTTGCCGCGCTGGATATAGTCCTCGACAATCGCCTTAGTCTTGGCGCGGTCGCCATCAGTGAACTCGGCACCGACGATGTTCAGACCGGCTTCTTCCAGAATGCGCTTGGCGGCAGAGTAGCGGGTTTCCAGAACGTCCACGCCGGGCAGGATGCGTAGCATCAATACGTCCGAGCCTTCGGGCGCATTGGCGGCGATGAATTCACCGGACTGGATGCCAAAGCCATAGCCGCCGACTGGCTTGATGAACGTGACCGGGCAATCGGTATTCACGCCACGGTCAAACACGATCACTGGCAGTTGCTCGCAGGCTTTTTCAACAGCAGGGGTCAAAGCAGCCGTTGTGTTGGGGGACACGATCAGCGCGTCACAGGTGCCACCGGCCAGCAGGTCCTCGATATCGGCGATCTGTTTATCGTCCGAGCCTTCGGCATCGGTTACAACGAACTCCGCGATGTTGTCATGTTGTTCGACCTCGGCCTGCATGGTGTTCCAACCAACCACGCGCCAAGGGTTGTTCACGCCTGCGTTCGAGAAACAGATCGTGTGCGGGCCATCTTTCTTGTAGCCCGAAGTATCCGCCATCACGTCGCCATAGTACTGCAGCCAAGGGGTTGTCGCATCGCCATTGGCTGCCGCGCCCAGCATGTCTTTTTGTTTTGCGAATTCGACCGGGTCGTCGAAGTTCTGCGCTTGGGCGGGCAAAGCCAACGCCAGCGTTGTCAGGGCTGTTGCCGTGAATTTGTTGATCATTCTTGTTTCCTCCTCTGAATTGTTTGGGGCGCCTATCCCCCGGATCGGCGTCGTCGGTATCCGGCGATCACAACCGCCGAGATCAAAATCAGCCCTTGCACCACGTCACGGATGGGTTTGGGAAAGCCCAAAATGTTGAGCAGCGTGAACATCGCCTGCAACACCAGCGCGCCTGCGATGGTTGCCCCCACGGTGCCGCGCCCGCCGAGCAACTGCGCCCCGCCAATGACGGCAGCGGTGATGGCCTGCAATTCCAGCCCGACCCCCACATCGGTGGACACGCCCGCGAACCCGCCCAGCAATATTCCAGCGAGTACAGCCGAGACCGAAGACATGACAAAGGCGACAATTCGGGTTTCCGTGAGTGGGACTCCGGCTAACAATGCGGCCTTTGGGTTGTCGCCCATGGCGATCAGCCGCTTGCCATAGTTGGTGCGGTGCATCAGCCACCACATCGCGACGCAGACCACGACCATCACGATCACCGCAACGGGCAGGATTTTGATCAGCGGCAAGTCCTTAATCAGATAACGGCCGAAGAACCGGAAATTTTCGGGCAGGTATCCGCGCGGCGCTCCGCCCGACCATGTTAGGGCAATCCCGCTGAGGGTGATCATCATCCCCAGCGTAGCAATGATCGACGGCACCTTGAGCCACGACACCACCAGCGCGTTCACCGCGCCGACGATCACACCAACCCCCAGCATGGCCAGGATAACCCACCACGTCGCGCTGGCATCCCCGTCCAGCAGGATCGAGCTTCCGATCACCGTCAGCGTCACCAATGCCCCCGCCGACAGGTCGAACCCGCCCGAGTTGATGACGTAAAGCTGCCCCACCGCCAAAATCGCAATTGGCGCGGCCCGTTTCAGGAAATTCATGTACCCGGCCGGTTGCAGGAAGTACGGCGAAAGGATCGCGATCGCCACGAATAGCAGAGCCAGAACCAGAAAGACCGGGTTGATCTGTTTCAGTCGGGCCATCATGCCTCGATCCTCCGGCTGCGCACGGCGTAGACGGCGACCGCGGCCACGATTATGACCCCGCGCAGGATTTGTTTGGCAAAGGCATCAACGCCCGCAATGTTGAAGATCGAGTCGATCAGAGAAAAGATCATCACGCCCATCAGCGTGCCCCAAACCCCGCCGCGACCGCCGGACAGAGCCGTTCCGCCAATCACCACCACAGCGATGGATTCCAGATCATAAACCCCGTCCCGACCGATCCACGGCGCGCCCGAGCGTAAGCGGCTTGCCAGATACAGCCCCGCGATAGTGGCGCAGACCGAACAGATCACATGCGCCATGATAACGACGCGCGTCGTCCGCATCCCCGCAAGCTTGGATGCGTCTGGGTTGCCGCCGACCGAATAGATATTGGAGCCTGCGCGGGTAAAGCGCAGAAAAACCCACGCGGCCACGGTCAGCGCGATCAGGAAAATCAGACTGATCGAGATGCCGCCAACCTGCCCATAGGCAAAGACCTGAAACTCTTCCGGAACCTCTCCGGCAAAGTTGTTGAAGGTCGCGCTCAGCAGCCCTTGCAGGATCAGCGCCATGCCCAACGTGGCGATCAGCGGATTGACCTCAAACTGGGTGATCACTAGACCGTTGATCAGGCCGACCACAACGCCCACGGCCAACACCGCCGCAATTGCAGGCAGCATCATGGATGGATCACCCGACATGATAGAGGACGCAAGCACCGCCGAAACCGAGATCAGGTTAGCCACGCTAAGGTCGATCGAGGCGATCAGGATGGCAAAGGTCTGCCCAATCGCTGTGATCCCCAACGCGATGGAGCGCCCCAGCAGGCCCAGAAGATTCTCAGCAGTCAGATATTGGGTCTGCCCGGTTGCAATCGCGACAGAGACATAGACCGCGATAGCCGCCAAAAGCAGCAGGAATGGGGCCAGCGCGGCAAGATTTTTAGGTCTTGGGATATTCATGAGGCTTCCAATTCCAGATGCGCCTCTGTCGCGGCGTGCATGACTTCGGTTTCGCTGGCGCCATGTCCGAACTCGGCCACGATATTGCCGTCGCTCATAACCAGCACCCGGTCCGAGATGCCCAACACCTCGGGCAGGTCGGATGAGATCGCCATGACTGCCGCCCCCTGTTGCGCCAGTTTGCGCATCTGGGCGTAGATCCCCGCCTTGGTGTTGACGTCGATGCCTCGGGTTGGTTCGACAAAGATCAAAACCTTAGGGGCCAAGGACAGCCAGCGCGCAACGATGGCCTTTTGTTGATTGCCACCGGACAGAGACTGAATCTCGACCTCGTAATTTGCAGCGCGCAGATCGAACGCATCAAAAAGCGCGTCCATCTGATCGAGCGTTGTGATCGGCGTTTTATCCGGCGCGCCCAAGGTGCCGGAAAAGGCCCGGGCCGAAATCATGCCGTTGTCACGGACCGATTGCATCAGCATCAACCCCTCGGCCTTGCGGTCGCCGGGCAGCATCGCAATCCCGGCCTTGGCGGCGCTGCGCGGGCTGGTAAGAGAGACAGATTTCCCATCGACTGTCACGGTGCCGGTTTCAAACGGCTCTGCCCCGAACAAAGCCAGCGCCAGCGCTGTGCGACCTGCCCCCTGAACGCCTGCAAACCCGGTGATCTGGCCTGCGCGCAGCTCAAGATCAATGTCGAACAACCGGTCATTACCGCCACCACGCACTGTCAGAACCGCATCGCCGATTTCTTCCGGTGTCGCAGGTTCGGGATAGAAGTGCCCAATATCGCGCCCGACCATGGCTTCGACGATCCGGCCGGTTTCGGGCACATGGTCAAAGGCAGCAGCGACTTTGCCATCCTTGATCACTGTGACACGGTCCGCCAGACGACGGATTTCGCGCATACGGTGGGTAATGTAGACAATCGAGCGGCCCTGACCGCGCAGATCATCAACCAGTTGGAATAGCAGATCACACTCGGTATCGTTGAGGGCCGCAGTCGGCTCGTCCATGACGATCACTTGCGCATTCAGCGACAAAGCCTTGGCAATCTCGACCATTTGCTGTTGCGCGACATCCAGATCGCTAACCAAAGTTTCCGGGCCGAAACGATGACGGTCGCCAAACAGCGCCAGCACGTCCTGCGTTTCGCGCCGCATCTTCTCGGTATCCAGCAGGCCCCAACTGCGTGTGGGTTCACGTCCCAGAAAGATATTCTGGGCAACCGTTCGGTCGGGCAGCAGCGAGAATTCCTGATAAATCACGCTGACGCCTTGCGCGAGCGATTCAAGCGGGTGCTGGAACCGGACCTTCTGACCGCGCAGGAAAATATCGCCCTCTTCAGCCTGATAGACGCCCGACAGCACCTTCATCAAAGTGGACTTGCCCGCGCCATTTTCGCCGACCAGAGCGTGAACCTCGCCCGCACGGGCGGAAAAACTGACCCCGTCCAGTGCCTTGATGCCGGGAAACACCTTGGTGATCCCCTTCATCTCAAAGATGATATCGCCGCTCATGCCTGCGCCCACCCATTGCGAATGAACATGGCACTGTCGCGAAACAACTGCGGATGATCCTCGAACATCGGCCGCCAGATCCGGGTGGCTGCAGCAAGTTCAGGGACGCCTGCGCCAAAGGCCTCCATCACCACCCATCCGTCAAATCCGGTCTTCTTGACAGCAGAGAACACCGCACCAAAGTCGATCTGTCCCGTGCCGGGCGTGCCCCGGTCGTTTTCCGAGGCATGCAGAACGTTGATATGACCGGACAGGGAGGCAATCGCCTGTGCCTGATCCTTTTCCTCAATATGCGCATGGAAGGTGTCGTACATGATCCCAAAAGCCGGGTGGCCGACCAGCTCACAATACTGCGCGGCCTGTTCGGCAGTATTCAGGAAATGGGTTTCGAACCGGTTCAAAGGCTCCAAAGCCAGCAGCATGCCGCGCTTGGCCGCTTTGCCTGCCATGTCGCGATGGGCTTCTGCGCCGCGCTGCCATTCGTCAGCCGTCGGGCCGCTGCCGGTAAAGTGTCCGATGGGCGCATGAAAAGGCCCGCCGATCGTTTGCGCGCCAAGTGCTGTCGCACAATCCAGTATCCAATTCAGATGCGCGACACCTCTGGCCCGAACCAGAGGATCTGGGCTGGTTGGATCTGCTTTGGGGTCAGGAACAATCGCGGTGCAGGTCCTCTCAAGCCCGAGTGCATCGAGTTGAGCGCCCAGCCAGGCGTAGTGGTCTGGCTGCCCTTCCAAGACGGGAATTTCGACACCGTCATACCCGGCCTCAGCAGCAAGCTGACAGAAATCCAGTTGCGCTTCGCCGATCAGCCCGCCAACGCATAGAAGATTAACTCCCAGCTTCATTTCCCCTCCCAAGGCCAAAAAAGCATCTTTGCCGCGAATCTATGTAATCGTTTTCATGATGAATGTAAACCATTACATTTTTTGTTTCACGCTGCTATAAGCTTTCAACATGACAAGAAGTTCGACCAAAAGGCCCACAGTTCGGGATGTTGCCAGAGTTGCCGGTGTCTCAACCGCAACGGTCAGCCGGGCATTGCAATCTCCTGATATCGTGTCCAAAAAAACTCGGGATGCGGTTTTTGCGGCAGTCTCCGAGACAGGATACAGCGTCAATACAGCAGCACAGATGCTGCGGCGCAACCGGTCGGGTACGGTTTTGGTTATCCTTCCGGATATTGCCAACCCATTCTTTTCCAAGATCCTGTCGGGCATTGAAGCGGTCGCGACTCGCGCCACTCTGACGATCCTGATCGGCAACACCAATGGGGACGACGCGCGCTATGAAAATATCCTCGAAAACCTGCGCAACGGGCGCGCGGACGGGGCCTTGATTCTGAACGGAACTGCCCCCCCTGACGGAATGCTGCCCGAGGGCACTCCGATCGTGTCAATCTCGGAACGTCCAGAGGGCGCAGGCTACGCGCATGTCGGGACCGACAACCAGAAGGCCGCGTTTGATGCCACGCAATATCTGCTTGCCCAGGGGCATCAGAGGATCGCGCATGTCACCGGACCTGAAGGCAATGCGCTGACCAAAGACCGGCGGGCCGGATATATTCAGGCGATGACGGAAACCGGCCTAACGGATCAAATCTGCACCATTCCCGGCGGCTTCACTTACGGCGATGGAGAGCGGGCAGCGGATCACCTGTTCGCGCAGCATCCAGATACCACCGCTGCGTTCTGCGCAAATGACGAATCCGCGATGGGCGTCATCCGGGGCCTACAGAAACATGGATACTCGGTCCCCGGCGAAATTTCCGTCATGGGTTTCGACGACGTGCCGTTTTCACGGATTTTTCAGCCTGAACTGACGACGGTGCATCAGGCGCGGAATCTCATCGGGCAACGTGCGATGGAGATCCTTCTGGACCTACTCGAAGACAATACAGCACCTGCAGAATTGATGTACTTGGACCACACCATCGTGACACGAAACAGCGTTGCCAGACCGCGCTCATAAGGGTCAAGAGTGGCCGAGGGCCAAACCCTCTTTGAGTGTTTTCCGCCCCATCCGTCGCCTCCTGTATTCGCCAGCGAGGAAGATACGCGCCCATCCGAACACGGCAATGCTGATGAATTCGGTGCCATTGTCCGAGATGATGGTTTTGGGCGCGTCCTGCTGACCAATCAGTCGGTCCAATTCCCTCGTGACCCGCAAGCCAGATAGCAATTTGCCGCCAACCAGCACCAGGTTCTCTCTCCCGCGGCCATCCACCAGAGTCACGATAAGGAAGCGACGGCTGTCAATCTGCGCATCAGATCCGAATTCGAGGCCTCAGAGCTCGTTAGCTCTATCCAGCGCGACCACCGGCCTTATGGTAACCAGAACCCGATGGAGTATAAGAAATGAACAGAAACGGGAAAATAGAGAGACCCCAGTGTCTACGTTCCTGATCCATTATAATAGACAACGAAGAAGGTTTGGGGCGGAGACAGAGGACCCAATGCACTCGCGGCTGATCACACGCGACCTTATGAGCGACTGATTTTCAACCCCAGAGAGATCACGCGATGGCGTACAACACCCATTCACCCTGAATTCCCTTGAAACGGTGGGTCCCAACTTGCTCAAACTCCAGACCCGAACCAGCCGTCAGTTCTCGAACAATGGATGACACGCGGCACGAACCTCCGGGCGTTACATCTAGGATTCGGGCGGCCATGTTGACCGCGATGCCTGAAACATCCTGACCGCGAAGCTCGCATTCTCCGATGTGAATACCAGCGCGCAGAGTAAGCCCCAATTTTGACATTTCGGATTGAAGCTCACGCGCGCAACAGACGGCTCGGCTCGGCCCAGAGAATGTGGCCAAAACACCGTCGCCCATTGTCTTCACGAGGTTGCCTCCATGACGGGCGATAATTCGAGCCGCTGTGGTGTCATGGGCATCAATTAACTCTCTCCAGCGGGCATCCCCCATTTCCTCCGCAGCTTTGGTCGATCCTACAATGTCGGTCATCACAATCGTTGCCAGGATACGGTCGCCAAACTCAGCGCTTTCCGGGGCGCCTACGAACTTTGCAATCTCGTCTGCAACTTCATCTACGTCGCCGACCCATGGCAGGTGATCTTCACGCTCAAGTATCTTCAGGCTTCCATACGGAAGGGTGTCGGAAATGTACTCTGCCTCGTCGAGCGAGACTGTACGGTCGCCGCGCGAATGGAGCACCAGCGCAGGGACATGCACGGCGGATAGGATTGGCCGAATATCGAGTTCATAATTTAATCGGGTGATGTTTACCGCAGTTCCAGGGCTGCCAGACTGGACCAATAGCCGACTCATAAACGCTTGTTCGGCGGGATCTTCCCAGACGCTTGGGGCACGCTCGGACAGAAACTCGGCAGTATCGCCCCAGTTCTGTTGCATATTCTCAAGAAACTTTTCGAAATCGCCCCGCCGCACCCCGAAGGGCCAGTCAGGTTTCCAAGCGCGGCATGCCTAGGAACCGACGAGAACGACATTGCTGACCCTTTCTGGATAGCTGGCAGCGAACATTGTCGTCATGTTGCCGCCTTCGCTAACACCAAATATTGATGCTTTTTCCGAGCCCGTCGCGTCCAGGACAGCACGTATGTCATCGGTGCGCTCTTCCAGCGTTGGGGCACCCACCTCGCGATCGGACATCCCAGTTCCGCGCTTGTCGAACAAGATAAGTCTGCTACGCCCAGCCAATTTTGAAAGGAAACGGTTGTACCCAGGGTGTTCCCAAACAACATCTATGTTGTGAAGCTACCCGGATGCATAAACTAAATCCACGGGACCATCACCTACGACCTGGTAGGCTACCGCGACGTTACCGGCAGATGTGAACTTAGTCTGTGGTTTATCCATCTCCTGCGCCCCAAGACGTTCATTTGTTGAAAATGGACCAATGCCGTTTCTGCGACAAGTGCCGGGTGTTTAACGACCGATTGCAATGGCTGGTTTCAGGCTTAAGCCAGCCATTGCAATCGTCAAAGTCAGACTTTCTGTTGATGTACCCTGGCCATTGCCGCATAGAGGCGGGGTGCAGGGTGCTTGTCGGGCCGTGCGCCCAGAGGGCAGGCAGCAAATGCCAGACGTAGAAACCTCTTGAACCTCTCCCGGCAGTCATCACACCGGACGGGAACCTATGTCACTCCAGCCTCAAAAGGAAAGGTCTGCACTAGCGGCCATTGACCCGGCTCGCCTGCGGGTCATAAAACGCGCCGCGTTGTTCCTGCTGGGTCCATTCTATTTCCTGTACATCGCCTTTGTGCCCTTGCTTTGCGGTAAACGACAAGGTTTTCGCGGCTGGTACTGGCCGCTGGTCAAACGTGCCTGTTCGCGGCTTCTGTGGCTGCTGAGTATCCGAACAGAGATGACACAAGCGGATAGGGCCGCACTGGCCGCCGACACCAACAGCATCATCGTGATCAACCACCGCAGCCATCTGGATGGGTTCGCTTTGATGGACGTCATGCCCGACGCCAAGTGGATCACCTTCGCCGCCAAAAAGGAGCTGTGCGATGCGGTTCTGCTAAGCCGTGGATTCAAGGGCGCAGGGCTGGTAGAGATTGACCGGAAAAGTGGCGCGGTGGCGCTTGAGACGCTTACCGAGGCCGTCCGAGCTATGCCTGAACGCCGCTCTGTCGTGTTGTTCCCAGAGGGCACGCGCACCAGTTCCGAAAGCCTCGGCACGTTCAAAGCCGGAGCTGTCATAGTCGCGCGCGCCACCGGTCGCACGATACGGCCCATTGTAATTCATGCATCCGACGCGCTTATGCCGCGCGACAAACACTTGCCCAAAAGCGGGACGATCCGGGTCGAGGTACTGCCGTCATTCACCTGCGATCACTCCGTTTCAGTGGACGAAGACGTGGATCGCCTTAGAAACGAAATGGTGACCGTTTTCGACGCAGGGTTAAGTAAGTAGGTCTGTGATCCTTCGCTGCCCCGGCATTTCCAACAGCCTGACTAAGGTCCGCCTTGGGCACGCATCGATTTCGCGCTGCATTAGGCTTGACCGACAGCTCCACCCCAACCCACCGGCACCTGTGGCGACCCGTGTCGCCAACTGTGCCCCCGCTAGCAAGTTGGTGGCGCGGGTTTAACTTTTTCAGTCAGCTAATCGCCAGAACTCCAATAAAATGACTTAAATTCACAATTCAATTCAGGTGTCTACCCCTACCTGAGGGGCAAGTCATACACCCCATCTATGATTTGCCCTCCAAAAGGAGTTGACGCCATGACCGAGGCTGATCGGCAGCAGATTTTGAACGAAGTGCGCAATGACCTCATGCAATGCCAGCTCAAGATGCGTCGCATTGCAGAGGCAGATATGCGCCATCATTCAGCCAAACGCGGGTCGATCAAAACCCGTGACCGGGTCGGTGTGGTTCGTCTAGCTTACGCTAACGAATTGAAGCTTTTGGCTCGGCAAATCGGCAGCATGAAAATCTGATGAACCTGAATGCACAGTCGTGAAATTTGGAGCCTGTATCAGTCGACCTCGTGCTCAATCTCGAAATGCACCTGAAACGGCCACAGTTTCTCTGGCTAGCGGGAAAGTCTCTTGGGACTTATCGGGCGTTAAGAGTTGAGCAGCAAGTTACGCAAGCCACTCGCATCATCAAACTAAGCGCACGAGGCCGGAAATTGGTCCTTCCCGGCCGGAATGTTCTGATGGGAACCGCTTATTCATGAACGAAAGCAACGAACGACTTAGGCCGTTCTGATCCATGTTCTTTTGACGTTGCCCCGGTTGCTGTTTTTCTTGGCTACACAAACCTGTTCACATAATTTTCCAGAATTTCCTGACGCCCGGATCGCGGTTCAGGGTTGGTATTCTCCCGCAGAACACGAGCGGAAATTTCTTCCAGACTGCTGTCCAACATGGACGCCGCTTCTGGTGTACTCCAACCGGAATACCGTTCTGACAACGCGTCCTCCAAACCGCCGTCATCAATCATGGCCGCCGCAGCTTTCAAGCCTCGGGCACAGATGTCCATTCCACCAACATGGGCTGCGACAAGATCTTCTGCGTCAATGGATTGGCGCCGTACCTTTGCGTCAAAGTTTGTGCCCCCGGTCGTAAAACCACCGGCCTTCAGAATGTAATAATAAGCCAAGGCAACCTCTGGCGTGTTATTCGGGAACTGGTCCGTGTCCCACCCGGACTGGTAATCGTTTCGATTCATGTCGATCGAACCAAGCATCCCTTCGGCAGCAGCGACCGCAATTTCATGCTCGAAACTGTGCCCGGCCAGGATCGCATGCCCCTGCTCGAGGTTCAATTTGACCTCGCCCTCCAAACCGTACTTCCTGAGAAATCCGATACACGTCGCCGCGTCGTAGTCGTACTGGTGTTTGGACGGCTCCTGCGGTTTGGGCTCCACGAGAATAGTGCCCTTGAACCCAATCTTGTGCTTGTACTCAACGACCATGTTCAAAAACCGGCCCATATGGTCCAACTCGGCCTTCAAATCCGTGTTCAAAAGGGTTTCATAGCCTTCCCGGCCACCCCAAAGAACATAGTTTTCACCGCCCAGCTTGTGGGTCGCATCCATGCACGATTTCACCGTTGCTGCGGCAAATGCAAACACTTCAGGATCAGGGTTTGTGCTGGCACCAGCCATCCAACGGCGGTGGCTGAACATATTGGCCGTACCCCAAAGCAGCTTGGTGCCAGACGCCTGCATTTTTTCGCCAATGTAATCGGTGATTTCCTCAAGGGTTCTCAGATTATCGGCAAAATTGCCCTGCTCTGGCCGAATATCAGCATCGTGCCAGCAAAAGAATGGCTGGCCCAGAAGATCAAACAGTTCAAAAGCAATGTCCGCCTTTAGGCGCGCGCGACCCATGTCATCTTGTGGATACCACGGGCGTTCGAATGTAGGCCCGCCAAAGGGGTCGCCCCCCTCCCATGCGAATGAGTGCCACCACGCCACAGCAAACCGCAGATGGTCTTCCATCCGCTTGCCCATGATAATTTCGTCCGGGTTGTAGTGCCGGAACGCCAATGGGTTCTTGCTGTCTGCGCCTTCAAACTGGATCTGCTCAATCCCATCAAAAAATCCACTTGGCATGTCTGCCCCCTATTCTGCTTTTTGTGCTGGCTGCTTGCCCAGAATGATCATTGACAAAAGGTCGTCATCCGTGACGTCCGCAATATCGACCGTCCCAACCAGTTTGCCGTTCTTCATGACCGAGGCGCGGTCACACAGCTCCATAACGGCATGCACGTCGTGGTCGATCAAGAATATGCCGATGCCCTGCGCCTTTAGCTGGTGGATCAGATCAGCCACCATCTGAGTTTCATGCGGCCCAAGCGCTGCTGTCGGCTCATCCATGATCAGAATGCGCGCGTTGAAATTGACGGCTCGCGCGATCGCCACAGATTGTCTTTGACCACCCGACAACGCAGAGACAGGATCATTGAACTTCTGAAAATTCGGGTTGAGTTGTGCCATGATCTTGCGGCATTCGGCCTCCATGGCTGCGTCGTTGACCAAACCAAAAGGCGTCGTCATCTCGCGCCCTAGGAACAGGTTCGATGTCGCGTCCAGATTGTCGGCCAAGGCGAGCGTCTGATAGATGGTCTCGATGTTATTTGCGCGCGCATCGCGAGGGTTAGCGATCTCGACCGGCTTGCCATCAATCAAAATCTCGCCGTGATCCATTTGATAAGCGCCCGACAGGACCTTGATCAGCGTGGACTTACCGGCCCCGTTATGCCCCAGCAGCCCCACGACTTCACCCGGATAAAGATCGACCGACACATGGTCGACGGCTTTGATTCCACCGAAGGAGATCGAAATATCGCGCATCTCGACCAATGGCGCTTCGCCAGAGCCGCGTCCAGACTTCACAGAGGTTTCATGCGTATCCTGAGCTTGCATCACTTGGTCCCCAATCGCTTGCGGTAGATGATGTCAATATAGACGGCCAACACCAGAACGCTGCCGACGACAATGTTCTGGAACGGCGCGTCAACGCCAACCATTGCCATGCCCGATTGCAGCGCCTGCATGATCAATGCGCCAAGGATCGCACCATAAATGGTGCCGATGCCACCAGACAACGCGGTCCCACCAATAACAGCGGCCGCGATGACCCGTAGTTCGTCCAGCGTTCCGATATCGTTCGAGTGGTTTGCAAGGCGCGCCGAGGCGACCACAGCAGAAACGGCGCACAAAAAGCCCATCAGCGCAAAAATCTTAACGGTCAGCAGTCGCGTATTGATGCCGGAAAGCTCTGCCGCATCCGGGTTTCCACCGGTGGCAAAGATATAACGTCCAAAACGGGTTTTCCGCGCTACGATTGTCAGGGTTACCGCGACGATGATCAGGATGAGGACAGAAATTGGTATGCCGTACCCGACGACCAGCCCCTCCGGCATAGTTTCGCCGCGTGCTTCGAACATACGTTGCAGCCGACGTGTCGGAATGGCGTAGCTGTTTACGATGTAGACGTACCCAAGTATGGCGAGTGCGATGATCACGGCCAGAGTGGCCTCGGCCCAAACAGGTTTGACGGGGAAGCCATGTGACGCTTTTGCACGTCGACCGCTCCACAAAGCCCAAATGGCGACCGCCGTAGCGAACAAACCAAATAGCCAGCTTGTTGTGGTACCGAGCGTTCCGTTGGTTCCGCCGAACATCAGGAATGTACTGTCCAGCGGACCAATCGTTTGGCCGCTGGTCAGATACCACGCCACGTTTCTCCAAACCAGGAAGCCACCAAGCGTGACAATGAATGCTGGTATCGTCAGATAACCGACCATCCAGCCATGAAACGCACCAATCAGCGTGCCCACTAACAGCCCGACGACAATGGTGATCGCCCAGGTTGCAGGATTGTTCAAACCCATCCCAAGTACCTGCGGCAACAGTTCGGTTTGCGTCATTGCCATCACTGCCGACGTTGTCGCCAGCAATGCTCCGACCGACAAATCTATGTGCCGCGTGACGATTATGAACACCATCCCACACGCCATAATGGCAACCGAAACCGTCTGGATGGACAGGTTGAACAGGTTCCGAGGCGTTAGGAACCGGCCATCCGTAAAGATGTTGAACCCGATGCACAGGATGACAAACGCGCCGATCATTCCCAAAAGCCGCATGTCCAGTTCCAACTGCTGGAACAGGCTGGGTTTCGCTTTTTCAGGTACCGGCTGAGACGAAGTTTCGGTCATTTCCGATCTTTCATATTCAGCAATGGTCCCTGGCCCCGAAAGGGCCAGGGACTTTGAAGCTTAGTTACAAGGGGCCGGTCCGTTTTCAACGCCCTGGCACAAATCTTCCAACGGGATCCATCCGGCATCCACAACAACGGAAAGATTGTCCTTGGTAATCGGAACAGGCGCAAGGAAGACCGAACTCATCTCGGTGCCACCCGGTGATGTCCAACTAATCGCACCTTCGACGTCAGCGGGGCTTGTACCGCCCGTCAAAGCCACGGCGATTTCGCCAGCGGCCTTGCCGAGCTCACGGGCGTCTTTCCATACGGAAACAGTCTGAGTACCCAGCGCGACACGGTTCAGCGCCGCGTGATCACCATCCTGACCAGAGACCGGAATGCCTTCCATACCCTGCGCTGTCAAAGCAGCGACAACGCCGCCTGCGGTGCCGTCATTCGACGCAACCACTGCATCCACGTTGTTCTCATTTGCAGTCAGGATTTGTTCCATGTTCCGCTGCGCATTCGCGGGCAGCCAGCCGTCGGTGTAGGCTTCTCCAACGATTACGATGTCACCGCTGTCGACTGCCGCGCCGATAATCTCTTGCTGTCCGCCCCGCAGGAAGTCAGCGTTCGGATCCGTAGGAGAGCCTTTGATCATCACGTAGTTGCCCTTGGGCATTGCCTCAAAAACAGCGCGGGCCTGCATTCTGCCGACTTCTACATTGTCAAAGGTCAGATAAAACGCACGGTCGTCTTCGATCAGGCGATCGTAAGCGATGACCGGAATGCCTTCGTCTGCCGCAGCCTGAACAGCCGGCCCGATTGCCTGCGCGTCCTGCGCCAAAATGATAAGCGCGTCTACACCTTGGGCGATCAGGCTTTCAATGTCCGAAAGCTGCTTTGCGGAAGACGATTGCGCGTCTGCCGAAATATACTCGGCGCCTCCTGCTTCAAGCGCAGACTTGATGGCTGCTTCATCCGTTTTCCAACGCTCTTCTTGAAAGTTCGACCAGCTTACGCCGACCACTGGCTCTGCGAATGCGGTCGAAGCCAACAAAGTGGCCACAGCCGAAAAGCTGAGAATTCGTTTCATGATTTCCTCCCATTTGCGGAGCCATCGCATTTCGATTCGCGGCTCTCACGAATTTTATTACCATATTTATTTCAGTCGGTAAAATATTTAGTCTATTAGAAGCGGTGAAATCCAAATAGATTGGGGACAAGACCAGATTCGCGAGGCCAAGATGCTGAAAAGCAAAGCTTCTCAAAATGCCGCAGACCAGCGGAACATTACCCGCCTGCGGGTGCTGGAACATATCCGGACCAGAGGCTCGATTTCACGGATAGATATCGCCAGCGCATTGCAGACCAGCCCGGCGACGGTTACCGCCGCCACGGCCGACCTCATTTCTGCAGGGCTGATCAAAGAGATCGAAACCGAACAACAATCCAAGTCTGCCAAAAGGGGGCGGCCCAGAGTCCTGCTTCAGTTGGATGGCGGCTCATACCTTGTTGCGGGCCTTAAGGTGGCGCGCCACATGATCTCGGTCATTCTTGTGGATTTCGAAGGCAATGAGGTTACGTCATACAAACATCCGCTGGACGACGCCCGAATGACACCAACCGCTTTTGTGGCGACCATTCGCAAAGCCATGGATCAGGCTTGCGCTCAGATTAACGAAACCATCGACACCCTGTCCGGCGTGTCAATTGGGATTGCCGGTCTGGTGGATGCAGAAAGGAGCTTTGTCCACTGGTCCTCTTCCCTGACCGAAAGAAACGTCGATTTCAGTCAATTTCTGGAAACTGAATTGCCCTGCCCCGCCTTCATTGAAAACGACGCCAATCTGGTGGCAAAGGCGGAACAACTTTTTGGATTAGGTAAGGGGTTAAAGAACTTTCTTGTCGTCACGATCGAACACGGCGTTGGGCTTGGTATTGTGCTGGACGGCAAGCTGTATCGCGGGGAACGTGGCTGCGGAGCAGAGTTTGGCCATACAAAAGTTCAACTGGACGGCGCGCTTTGCCAATGCGGCCAGCGGGGCTGCCTTGAGGCGTATGTCGGTGACTATGCGCTCATCCGGGAAGCAACCGTTGCCGATCAAAGCACTGGAACGGAAACCGTAACGGAAATCCACAAAAACGCGCGTTCCGGAGACCAAAGGGCCAAGTCCGTTCTGGCCCGCGCGGGACAGATGTTTGGTCTGGGGATATCCAACCTGATTAACCTGTTTGACCCGGAACGCATTATATTGTCAGGCGCTCAGATGGACTTGGAACACCTGTATTCCGACGAGGTGATGACCCGAATTCGAAGTGGCGTAGTGAATGTCGATACTCCCTTGCCGGAAATCAAAGTCCATCACTGGGGCGACCTGATGTGGGCCAAGGGTGCTGCGGCTTACGGGATTGAGCAGGTCTCGATCTTGAAGGTGAAGGAACTGGCGACACATGCGTCCTGAGCTTTGTATCCTGTTCGCTTTTGCATCTGCGTCCACGGCTGAAGCCCAAGCTCCGCAATTCCAGAAGATTGACATAGGCGCCCATACCTATGATGGCGGATGGGAGCACTTTGTGGGCGGTGGGGTCGCCGTTTTCGATTGCGACGGGGACGGGCTGCCCGAGCTTTTCGCCGCGGGTGGGACCAATCCTGCCCAACTGTTCAGGAACACATCGCTCGACAGCGTTTCATTTCGTGCTGATACGCCCAAGCAATTGTCACTGACCAGCGTAACCGGGGCTTACCCAGTGGACGTCGACAATGATGGTGTTTTGGATCTGGCCGTTTTACGCGTTGGCCCTGATCTGCTTTTGAAGGGCGAATCTGATTGCAATTTCCGCCCTTTCGACACCCTTGGTTTCCAATCAGAGGACCATTGGACAACCGGGTTCTCTGCCACCTGGGAAGTTGATCAGACCCTGCCAACACTGGCCTTTGGCACCTATGTTGATCGCCGGAATCCCGATGGCCCGTTTGAGGCCTGCGGACCCACGGTCCTATACCGCCCTAACGGCCGCAGCTATCAGCCGCCGGAATATCTCGAGCCGGGTTTTTGCGCGCTGTCGGTCCTGTTTTCGGACTGGTCCCGCTCCGGACAAGCGGATTTGCGGGTCAGTAACGATCGCCATTACTATGTGCGCGGTGGGCAAGAGCAGTTATGGGCTATGGAGGCCACCCCACGCACCTATTCGCAAAAAGACGGATGGTTGCCATATTCGATCTGGGGAATGGGCATCGCTTCGCGAGATCTGACAGGCGATGGCTTTCCCGAAGTTTATCTGACTTCGATGGGCGATCAGAAATTGCAGATCTTCGACCCCAAAACTGGCGGCCCGACTTGGCGTGACGCCACCTACGACAAAGGCACAACCGCCCACAGGCCACATACTGGAGGCGACGGTCGCCCATCGACCGGATGGCATGCGCAGTTTGGCGACGTCAACAACGACGGTCTGGACGATATCTTCGTCACCAAAGGAAATGTCGAGCAGATGCCGGACGCGGCGCTGAATGACCCCAACAACCTGCTGTTGCAACAGCAGAATGGTCAATTCCACGAAGCTTCGGCCAAGGCTGGCATTGCTTCTATGGCCAAGTCGCGCGGTGCGGCATTGGCTGACTTCAACAATGACGGCTGGCTTGATCTGGTGGTGGTCAATAGGGGCTCGGAACTTGAGGTCTATCAAAACCACCCTCGCACTGGGAATTGGGTGATGATGGACATAGCGCAGGATCAGCCAAACCGTTTTGCCGTCGGCGGCTTTATCGAGATGAGGACTGCGGCGGGTATGCAGACCCGGGAAATCACCATCGGCGGAGGGCACGCCAGCGGCATCGTGGGGCTACATCATTTTGGGCTGACGGATGCGAAGACGATCGAAGTTCGGGTCATTTGGCCCGATGGCGAAGCGGGGGATTGGCAGGAATACCACCCCAATCAGATCATTCGAATTGAACGATGATCATTGGTCGACATGCAACCCACTTGGAACCTTTTCCGGAACACCAAGACGTTCTGTGGGGTCTTCCAGACTACCCAAAAAGCTCAGAAGGGCGCTGATCTCTTGATCCGTCAGACTTATCTTCGGCAGGTCGCTGCTTTTGGCAATCGCATCCATAATCTCGGGGTCGGAAAACGCCTGATGATCCTTTGCACCCGGAAAGTCAGGCAACACCGCCAGTTCCAAGGTATACGTGTGCAATGAGCCTTCCGGGTCGAGATGATGACGCACGACGTCTTCAAGCCGCGCATAGGCACCGCTATGCCCGTAGGGGGCCGTCAGCGTTACATTGCGCAACGAAGGCGTGCGAAACGCAAATGAATCCTCTGCGTCGCCAGTCACGCGCAGGCGCCCATCATCCCGGACATGGCTTTCAAACCTTGCTGCTTTGCCGGGCCCTATCTGCGGCATCGCGATAGAGTGAAACTTGTGGTCCGTTTGAAACCAGCCCGAATGACAGGTGCTGCACCCTGCCTTTCCATAGAACAGTTGCATTCCGCGCGCTGCCTCTTCCGGCAAGTCGGCTTCCCCCCGCATCGCAAGGTCAAACGGGCTGTTGTCGGCGCGCCATTCAAAGGCAATGAAATCGGCAATTACATTCGCAATAGCAGAAAAGGTGATCGCATCCCCCGGTGCGACCAAGGAAAATCGCTGTTCGTATTCCGGGATGGCCGCGACGCGAGCAGCAATCAGGTCCCACGCCCCGCCTTCCTGCGTTAGCAACCCAAGGCGCACGGCCTGGCTGACGTCATTCTCGGAGTAATGGCCTGCCATCTCATCAGGGGACAGCACCGGAAACATTGCCTGAGCGGCCAGAGCGGAATTGAAACCTGACCGCATATGCGTGCCCAGTGGCGTCCTGATACCGTTCTCGCGTGTCGGATCGGTTTCAAGGCGGCCATCGTGAAAGAAGGTTGTGAACTCGGTCGCGCCAAGATTCCAAAGACCCGGCGAATTGCGCGGGATTCGTTGCTCTGGCGGGTTTTCCGCATCGAGTTTCCGCTTCTCCCCCAAACCCGCGCCACCCTCACCGATCCCCAGCGAAAGCCCATCGGACGTGCCGAGTTTGGGGTGATGACACGTTGCGCAGCTTATGTTCTTGTTCCCCGACAAGATCGGATCGTAGAAAAGCAGCCGCCCAAGTTCGACCTTACCCAGATCAGGCTCAACAAACTCTGGTTTTGGCCCGAGGTCCTGAGCCGCTGCGGGCATAATGGACACGACCACCACGCCGAAAGCAACAATCGGTGCAACGAACCTCATGTCTCACCCTCGGAAATCTCAATTATCAATGTCTGCGCGTATGGCGCTTCAGGAGAGTATATGATCGACGGAAATTCAGGGATGTTAACCGCGTTGGGATAACCCGACGGCTCGATGCACACGCCAGCGTTTTTGTGGAAAGGTTCCGAAAGGTGAGCCCCCGAGTAAACCTGCGCCCCCGCCTGATCAGACCAAACAGATAGTTGCAAACCGTTAGGCGCGGTAAGGTCAGCGACCGGAAGCCCGTTCTCTCGTGCGGGGTCGAAAACGAAGTAGTTGTCCAAATCCGTCAAAGTAGCGCTGATCGCCTTGGGTTCGGAGAAATCCATCCCGCCTTTCCTCGCGTCGTTCAATATGCCCGAGGGAATCCCTTGATTGTCTAGTTCGAGAACGCGGTGTGAGGCCAGCCGCAGACTATGCCCGGAAATGCCCGTCGTGCTACCCAGGCAATAGTAATTGTGCTGCGCTATACTTATGGGGGTCGGTCGATCAGGCTGCGCTGAAATCGAATAGATCAGGCGCGGGTTCTCCAGCTTTACGCGTACTTCAAATCTAACTTCTCCCGGGAAACCACTGGCACCCTCTGGGGATGTGTGGCGCAACACAGCCTCGTTTGCCGCTATTTTCTCAAGGGCCCAATTCTGATGCGAGAGGCCAGCCCACCCACTATGCAAGGAATTCCGACCCTCGTTTGACTCCAGTTCATAACGAACATTTTCCATGTCAAAACGCGCGTTTCCGATCCGATTGGCGACACGACCGACGATTGCACCCATATAGCTTTTGTCGGTGACGTAGTCCTGCGGACTTTCGTATCCAAGGATCATTGGCAAGCCCTTGTACCACCACCCCTGCGTTATCGCCCCGTAGCTGAGCAACGACACCCGCATGTCACCATCACTCAGAACGGCCGTTTCGATCCGAGGAGGTATGTCCCGCCTTACGCTCATCTTTTTACGAAAGGTGCCAAGGCTGAATAGTATTGCCGGTACCGCTGGTATTCACTTTCGAACGCATCGACCAAATCTTCACGAGGTTCGATGACCCTGTCGATTTTGGGTGCCATCATCACCGTGTCCGGATCTGCGTCATTGACGGCGCATATTGCCAGACGAGCGGCACCGATAGCGGCTCCAAATTCACTGCCCTGCGGCAAGGTAAGAGGCGTATTGAGTACGGTGGCCAGTTTCTTCAACCAATAAAGGGAGCGCGCACCGCCGCCAACAGCCATAAGAGTCGTTGGTTTGGTTCCGGTTTTCTTGAGGGCCTCCAGACAATCCCGCATTGCAAAGGCGACGCCTTCCATGACGGCCCGCGTCAAGTCCGCAGTGCCTGAGGAAATATCGACACCCAGGAATGCCCCTCGGATCGCACTGTCATTATGCGGCGTCCGCTCACCTGAAAGATAGGGCAGAAACGTGATCTCTGATGGGCCATCCAGATCGTCCGGCAGCGAGGCGACCAAGTCCCCAACGGGCTGGCCAAGGTTACGGGAAAGCCAGTTCAAGCTGTTAGTCGCAGAAAGGATAACACCCATCTGAATCCACCTGTCCGGAACAGAATGACAAAAACAATGTACCGCCGTTTCCGGCGCTGGCGCGTACTCGTCCCTGGACACCAGCAGCACACCTGAAGTTCCAAGCGACAAGAAGCCAGCCCCATCGCTGATACTGCCTATCCCGCAGGCAGCAGCGGCGTTGTCCCCTGCTCCGCCCGCTACCACGACCGGCTCAGACACTCCCCACTCTCGCTGTAGTTCGGGTCGCAACTCACCGCCCGGTTCACTGCCTTCAACCAGTCGCGGCATTTGTTTGATGCTCATATGACCTTGTTCCAGAGCGATTTCCGACCATCGCCGCGCCCCAACGTCCAGCCATGACGTTCCCGCGCTGTCAGACATGTCGCTGACGTAATCCCCAGTCAGCCAAAGTCGCAAATAGTCTTTCGGCAGCAGTACCTTGGCAATCTTGGCAAACAGGTCAGGCTCATTTGCGCGGACCCATTCCAACTTGGGGGCTGTAAACCCCGGAAAAACGATGTTGCCAGAACTTGAACGCATGCCCGGCAGTTGATCAAGCCTCTGTGCTTCTTTCGAGGCCCGCGTGTCGTTCCACAGAATGCAAGGCCGCAGTACGTTGTCTTCGGCATCCAAAAGGGTCGCACCGTGCATGTGCCCGCTCAGACCAATGCCGCGTAGCGCGGAGAACGCAGTTCCGTGCGCAGTTCGAAGCTGACCGGCAACGTCCTTACACGCCTCCACCCAATCCAAAGGCGACTGTTCAGACCATCCCGGCTTTGGCGAAGACGTTGTGATATTGGATTCGGCACTGCCTGCGACGGACCCTGTGTCGTCGACAAGGATCCCTCTGAGACCGGATGTTCCCAAGTCCAATCCGAGATACATTTTTTGACCTCATCCATTTTATTTTAGCTGCTAAAATTAATATCCAAGCAGATTTTGTCAACAGAAGTTTAAGCCCAATTGGCCTCCCATAGCGACAACCCCACGCCAGATCAGCGAGTGGATAGTTTGCGGCAGGAAACGGTTTTGCCGAGTTGAACGGCCCTCATGTCCACCATCACAGACTGAAGCTTCCGTTGACTTGTCTACACGCAATAGTTGCGCTAGCCTGCATATCCCAAAACAGTTACTGGTCGAGGCCGGAGCAGGCCCATTGCACAGGGTTAAGTTGTAAACGATCACGCGGAGCAAGAGAGTGACCGATACTGAATGCAACTATCAACAAATCGCCTCAGTCGAAGAAGTCAAATCTGCCTTAGAAGAGGCGCAGTGCCAGCACTGTGGTATCACCACAAATGAGCTCATGTCACGCGGAGAGGTCCTTGAGATTTGCGGTGAGGAATATTGCTCTGACATCTCAACGGGACTGAAACTGTTCACCACATTTGCTGTGTGCCCAAGCTGTCATGAGCGGTTTCATCAGGACGCCGAAAACATGCACAACCCTTGCCAAATAAAGGCTCGGTGGAGTCGAGAGGGCCTGGCGTAGTAAGGTGCCGGGGGCGGCAGCCTCTCACTTTAACTTCTATTTCCCAGATCAGACGTTGGCATGGGGCTGATTGAATGATCGCTTCACCAATTGGAACGAGCTTGAAAACTTGCCCCGCTAGTGCGGATCAGACTAAGCTTGGGTTCCCTCACGCTGATCTGCTTTCATTTTCAACGACGGAACCAGAGTATTGACTGAATTCTTGCTTGATACCCTGCCCGCACCTCGGCAGCACATTTGAGCCAAATCTCTGATAGGGTGGAATGCAGATAAGGGAACCACTTTTCTGCACGCTTCGCCAAAGTAGGGAGTTTCATCGTGATCAAGACTTCCCCCGAATTGCTTGCCGTAACAGAGCGCTGGTTTGATGCAATCAGATACCGCAGAACGCACGTTTTGAAAGATTACCTTTCAGACTCGGCTGAGTTGCGGTTCATCGGAACCGGCGAAGATGAATTCTGGAGGGGGCAAGTCGTCCGCGATGGTGTCGGTGACTTCATCGGCGAAATGCCCGAGCCAGATGTTTGGGAAGTGCTGGAAGCCGAAGCCTTCGAGAATGGAGAAACGGGCTGGTCAGCCTTCCTCCACAAAGTCGGCTTTCCCGGTCTTGGGGATTCATTCATCGTCCGCACTGTACTTGTGTTCGTGTTGGAAGGGGCGTCCTGGAAGATCATAAATCGGCACGCGTCGCTTCCGTTTCCAAATGTGGAATTCGTAGGCAGCGAGCAGTTGGCGATCCAAAGCCTTGTAAATGCCGCGCTAAATGACGGCCCGGAATTGCTTCAGACTGAAGGTTTGGCCTCGGTGCTCTTTACCGATGTAGAAGGCAGTACGCCCCTTGCCGAAGCCATGGGCAACCAAAGCTGGTCCGCCTTGATAGACCAACATTTTCAGACTGTTGAGGGGATCGTTGCGGCACATCGCGGGCAGTTCGTAAAGTCGCTGGGGGATGGAACGCTATCCAGCTTTCAATCCGCAAACGAGGCGCTTCTCGCAGCAATCGACATGCAGGAGGCCGTTAACCTGACCGATATGGAACCGCGTCTGGGTTTGCGGGTTGGCATTCACACCGGCGAAGTCGTGTTGGCGCGCGGCGACTTTTTCGGCACTGTGGTTAACAAGGCAGCTCGTATTACGTCGTCGGCCAATGCTGGCGAAATCCTTGTTTCAGACGAAACACGAGCCATGGTCAGCGGACACCACGAGTTCAAATTTGTAGACGCCAAATCAGTAACCCTGAAAGGATTGCCAAAGGATCATACTGTTTACCGTTTGCAATGGTCGCAACAACTAGGTCTCTGAATGACCCTTTGAAAGCTGGCCTAGTAAGCGGGGTGCCTATTCAGCCACTTGTACTACTGTTCGGTATCGCCTTGCCGAACGGGCATATCATTCTCGTGATCTTCCGTCGTCTCGCCCTTCGGCAACTCTATTATCGTATCAATAACATAACTGGGACGCTGCTTGGTCTCTACGTTTATGCGGCCGATATATTCCCCGATCAGCCCCAACGCGATCAAATTACAGGCCCCTAACAGCAAAACAACTACCATCAACGATGCATAACCTGGAGCGTCAACGCCCCAGAAGACTGTTTTAGCAATGATGAATACGGCGTAGAATACGGCAAAAATCGCCGTCATTGTCCCCAAATAGGTCCACGCTCTGATCGGCAAGGTTGTCGAACCGGTGATACCATCCAAGGCAAAGTTCCAGAGCTTCCAAAAATTCCAATTAGTGTCCCCCGCCGATCGGGTTGGGCGTTCATACTCGATCGTAACAGGGTCGAAACCGACCCACGCGAATAGCCCTTTCATAAAGCGTACGCGTTCGGTCAGTTCGTTCAGACGTTCCACAACCTCGCGGTCGAGCAATCGGAAATCCCCAACGTTGGGTTCGATAGGATAGTCGGAAATGCGGTTTGTAGCCCAGTAAAATGCGTTGCTCAGTGTTCTCTTCCCGACACTGTCCCCTTTACGAGAAACGCGTTTTGCGTTGACCATTTTTGCCCCGGATTGCCACGCTTCAAGCATCTTGGGGATCAAGTCCGGCGGATCCTGCAAATCCACATCCATCGGAATGACAGCGTCGCCGCTCGCATGCCGAAGCCCAGCAGCCAAGGCGCTGTCTTTTTTGAAGTTGCGGGACAATTTAACAATGCAAATGCTAAATGGCGAATTTGCTACAGACTTTATGTAATCAACCGAACCATCCGTACTGCCGTCGTCAACGAATACGACTTCGAGCTGAGCACCCGGCCTAAGCACATCCTTAACCTGCTGGGCAACGGGTCCGATCGCGTCGAAAAACAGCGGCAGGGCATCCGCCTCGTTGAAGAATGGAACGACAAGCGAAACAGTTTTCCCACTGATCGATACGTCCTGATCGGTCTGCGATGGCAAGGTAAGAGCTGGCTCAGACATTTGTTTCACAGATTACCCAAGATCAATGTTCCGTGCATAGCATAGACCCTCAGGTGACAGGTTTGACGAGTTTCGCAACCACAGTCAGGCCCGCGAGGCGGTTTGCTTTCATTACGAAACGCTCTATTTTGCAGACACTCTTCAAGATACCGTTCAAGGCGTCAGGAAGAGGTTTCATATCCGATCTGTTCGCCTCGCGCCCACGGGTCGCCAAGCGCACCAGCGCAGCCGCCGGAAAGATTGCTCCATAATAATAATGTATTGCTTCGGGTTCAGCTTTTACGGCGCGAATAGTCTTCGTTAAGCTCTGGATCGTGTATCTGCGCCGATGCTCCAAAAATTCATCATGAGCGCTCCACAAGAATTCGAAAGCGGGTACGGTTATGATGAATACTGTGCCAGGACGGGCTTTCTGCCAATATTCACTCAGCAGAGCGACGTCGTCGTCGACGTGTTCCAGAACGTCCATCATCAGGACAAGATCTGCGCTCGAGTGGTCGAGGCTTCGAACAAACTGAATGGATGTGCCGTTCGGCAGCCGGTCTTCAGTTTCATCGTCGTATCCGGGGTCGACGCAAATTGCGCTATCCGCATAATTGTTGCTTAACAGCCACTTGCTGAACCAACCCAGCCCAGCGCCGACATCAAGTACCTCGTGAGGTCGGTTGCCAAAATGCTGTGTGATAACGTTCGCTTTGGCTGTATAGTACCAATGATCATCGGCACGATCGCCCAAGGCCTGATGTTCTTTTAAATCCAAGATTATATCTCGCAACAGTATGTTAAATATTGGAACATGCTACGGTCAGATGATATTTGTTTAAAGCGAATGATTTGATGAAATTTTTAAGTGTTGCTTGTGTATCCGTTATCGCGGTTTCAATATTTTGGGTATTTGTGGGGTTGGCCGAAAAATCGCTTTGGGTTGACGAGCTTTTTTCAGCGTATTTTTCTGATCCTGAGCTCCCCAGCTTGCGGGCATTTTTTGAAAGGGCAGCACAGGATGTGCACCCACCCGGATATTACCTGACATTGTGGTGGGTACTGAAGACATTCCCAGGTCAATTTGAATTGATAGCGCGGGGATACTCCGCTGTTCTCGGATGCATGGCACTGGCGGTAATTTACTTAGCGCCCGGTCCATCGGTCAGACCAATAGCTAAGCTTGTCGGTACGGCCGTCGCTGTAACATCTGGGGTTTGGTTCGCTTATTCTCAGGACGCCCGATCCTATTCCGCTCTATTTGTAATTACTAGTTTCGTTATGATGTCCGCGCTGCGGTGCCGAGAATGCCTAAGTGCTGGTCAACTACCCGTTCGCTGGATGGTCGCGTTGGTGGCGGCCTGCGGTGCTGCGAGCACCATCCACTATTATTCCATTTTGGTATCCGGGGCGATATTTGGACTACTGTTGTTGAGGTGCACGACGTGGCCTCACAGGATAATTGTCGCGGCCTCGGGCTTGTCCGTGTTGTTGCTTACTTTGCTACTATTGTCGTGGCATTTGCCTCAGATAGTAGTTGAAATAGACAATACCGGCTTCAAAACGACCTTTGATTTTATTGTGCGGCAGATATCGAGGGGGGTACGCATGTTGCTATCTGCGCCTGCTGCCGCAGCAATGCTGTGGGTATTTTGCGTTTCCGGTCTATTACTGTTGCGGCGACCAAAGACAGCAATAGCACACGCAACCCTCGGGCCCAATTCCACGGGCGATATGTTTTTTGTTCTATCGACAATTGTTCTAACAATTGGGCTAGGACTCATGGTTACTCTTTTTTTTGTGCCCATGTTGTCTTTCCGCTTGTTCATCGTGTTGGCACCCGTGTTTTGGATCGGTATCGCATACGTCGTCGAATACCTGTTCCGACTGACGGAGGGTTTTCCTGAGGCCGTCGATTTTCGGCCGCTTTCTACAGTATTGATTGCCCTGTCTCTGATTATGACTTTGATTGCTAGTATGATCTTCGTGAGCACAGCAAACAGCCGCTGGAAACAGACAAGCCACTTCATTGCGAATATTGATGGCTGTGCATCCAGCACTCTGCCGATAACTTGGTTCGAGATGCCTTACTTTATCGAAGACGACCCGGAAAGGTTTTATGGGTATTACCTGCCTCAGGCGGGCCATAGAAAATGGCTAAAAATGCCCAGGGATAGGTTTGAGGCTTCGGTTGCAAGCCCGCAGTTTCGATCGCATGTAATGGCGATGATGGATACACCTAACGGGTGCCCGGTCTTGTTTTGGTCAAATCACTTTCTAGTATCTGAGGACATTCAAACTGCAGCCCAATTGGTTCAGAATACCGTGGCCGAGATCGGGGGCGAAGGCTATGGCGTAGAAACTCTGCATTTTGAGCAAAATGGAGAGTTTACAATTCTATTGCTGCGCGAATTGGACCAAAGCGCGCAAAACGACTAACCACCTGTAGAAAACCCTCAGAAACTACTGTCGCGTCGTTGGTGGGTCTCAATAATAAATCCACAGCCGAGGGGTGGACCGAAATCCACACCTCGACTGCACAATTGGGTCAGGACCAGCCCGATACGACTTTCACCTCGAGAAAGTCCTCCATGCCGAATGTTCCGCCTTCGCGGCCATTGCCCGATTGCTTCATTCCGCCAAATGGGGCCCCTGCCCCACGGCGTACGCCGTTGGCCTCGACCATTCCAGAGCGCAGGCGGCGCGAGACGCGTTTCAGCTTTTCAGCATCCGAGGTCTGGACGTAATTTGCCAAACCGAACTCGGTATCATTGGCCATCTGCACCGCGTCTGCTTCGTCCGAGAACTTCATCATCGCAAGCACCGGTCCAAAGATCTCTTCCCGCGCGATCCGCATGTCAGGAGTGACATCGGCAAACACGGTCGGACGCACGAAGAACCCCCGGTTCATGCCTTCAGGACGCCCCGGGCCACCGGCAACAAGCCGCGCGCCCTCATCAATGCCAGACTGGATCAGGTCCTGAATCTTGTCGAATTGCGCCTTGTTGACCACGGGACCGATATGAGACCCGGGTTCATTCGCCGGACCGACCTTTATGGTCTCACAAACCTTCCCGGCTGTTTCAACCGCCGCATCATAAGCGCTTTCTTCGACGATCATCCGACTGGGTGCGATGCAGGACTGCCCCGAGTTGATCATCATGTAACGCACACCGCGTTCCACGGCCGCATCATCAGCATCGGCAAAAACCAAGTTGGCCCCCTTGCCACCCAATTCCAGATGCACACGCTTCAGGGTCTCGGCCGCATTGACGGACACCGCTTTGCCCGCCCGTCCTGATCCCGTCAGGCTGATCGCATCCACGTCGGGATGCGTCGCCAGCGCAGTCCCCACACTGGGGCCGTCACCATTGACAAGGTTGAACACGCCGGGCGGGAAGCCTGCCTCGTGGATCATCTCGGCCAATAGCATGGCGCTGACTGGGCTTTCTTCGGACGGCTTCAGGATCATCGTGTTGCCGGTCACAATCGCCGCCCCAACCTTGAGCGAGACCTGATTCATCGGCCAGTTCCAAGGCGTAATCAACGCGCAAACCCCAACAGGCTCGCGGATGATCCAACTGTCCGGCGCGTGATCGCCCAACGGTTCTTCGAACACGAACTCGCGAGCAACCTTGGCAAAGGTGCTCAAGTGCAAAGTGCCCATGGCTACATGCAAGTTCGTGGAAAAATCAATCGGAGCCCCCATTTCAAGGGTGATCACCTCGGCCATCTCGGCAGCGCGTCGATTGTAGATTTCGATCAATTTCTCCAGAAGAGCGACCCTGTCTTCCAGAGGTGTTTCCATCCACGCGGGAAAAGCTGCCCGAGCGGCAGCAACAGCGCGATCCACGTCCGCCTCGCTGCCAAGTGAGATCAGACTGCAAGGCTCTTCGTTTGTTGGATTGATGACGTGGTGATCTCTGGCGGTCAGTGGGGCCACCCATGTTCCGTCAATATAAAAATCACGCTTTTCGATCATGGGTCGCTCCTCCCGAGCCGCTTTGATTGCATATGATAGCTGGCTCAGATTTCGCATATTCTGTTCAACGCAGGTACGGCGGCGAAAGCATAGTTATCATTCACAAATGAATACGTCCGTCCCTACGTCAGAGTTGGTGCAGCGGCTTTGGCAGTCATTCTTTTTTGACAGGTTCCTCCCCCACCGATACGCTAATGTCATCAAAAATGAATAACTGGGCAGGTTTATGAGGATTGCTTCCGTTCCATGATCAAACGCGGTCGCGGCGGACGCATTTAGCCGGCGCATGCGCAGGGAGAACACCTCATGAATGAGCCGTTGGACTGGAACGGGGTCCGCGATTTTCTGGCAACGGTAAAAGTCGGCAGCCTGACACGCGCGGCGATCCATCTGCGCATCAGCCAGCCGACCCTCAGCAGGCGCATCGCAGCTCTGGAAGAGCAACTGGGCGTGCAATTGCTTGTCCGCGGGCCGCGTCACTTCAAAGTGACCGAAGCGGGCATACGACTTCAGACCATTGCGCAGCAAATGCAGTTGGCCTCGCGAAAGATCGAAAGCGACGCTTGGGAGAGTCGCGATCTTTTGGGTGGGACAGTGCGGGTCTCGGCGACCGAAGCGATTACCAATGCCTGGCTCATCGAACAATTGCCGGGCTTCATGGAAACTTACCCCGAAATCTCGGTCGAGATGGTCACGGACAACCGCCTGACCGATCTTCTCAACCGGAATTCGGATGTCGCCATCCGTCTTTTGCGACCGACGCAGAAAGAGTTGATTGCCAAGAAAGTCGGAGTCCTGAAGGTCGGCTATTATGCCTCGGTCACATATGTCGAAAAAAACGGCGCACCCAAAAGCGCGGACGACCTGAAAGGTCACAGAACCATTGCGATTGAAGGGTCGCGCAAGTTTGCCTCGGATGTGGATGAGGTGACGCGCAATGGAACAACCGCACTGCGATTGCGCAATGTGCTTGGGGTGATGCGGGCGATCAAAGCCGGCTTGGGCATTGGGCCTGTCTACTGCTTTCACGCCGAACGCCAACATGATCTGGTGCGCGTGCTAGAGAAGGAACCCCCAATCGAGATGGAGATTTGGTTAACGGCCCATCCGGAACTGCGGGAGAACCCCAGCATTCGGGCAGTTTACGACTTTTTGGATCAGTGTTTTGCCAAACAGAAAGGGCAATTCACCTGATCAGCCTCTGTCCAGTGATACATCTACGAATAATAAGAATTGGTTTTTGTAGGTTTGTGCATGGCAGTCTTCCAGATAGCCTTTTTACTAAGGCTCAACAGAATTGTGGCAGTGGATCGTCAGACTCGTTTGCCGAATGAGTAAAGCAAGACTGTGAGCGTATGTTTTATCGATACCTGCAAAGGGAGGTGCAGCTATCGATCAATGCGACAGGACCAAACCGTCTAGCATTGCGCGGCTTGCTATCTGCCGTGGAAGGCAAAGCATGATGGGAGCGGTTTCGTTGTCTTGATCAAGTTCCGTATCGGTTACACTGAAAGCGGGGCTTGTCGCTCACGACTTCATCAAAGCGCCCGCTTCCGAAAATTTCGGCACCAAAAAGCCTTGGAAACAGGCTGTGCAAGCAAATCAACGGAGGAGAGAAATGCTTACACGACACATGTTTGCCGCAACGGTTTGCGCGGTTACGGCATCATTTGCGACGGCCGAGGAGATCACGCTGCCCAATCAGATTGCGTGGACTGCTTACGGCACCGGTTCTGCCGGGTACAACCAGTCCATCGCGATCGGCGCGGCAATGCAAGAAAAGCTGGGTGTGAACCTCCGCGTGCTGCCGGGCAAAAATGACATTGCCCGCACAGAACCCCTGCGTCAGGGGAAGGTTCAGTTCTCTGCCAATGGGGTCGGCGGATCCTTTATGGCCCAAGAGGGTGTATTCCAGTTCGGCGCCGAGAACTGGGGGCCTCAGCCGGTTCGCATTCTGGCGGCCAATAACGGTGGAACCTTTGGCCTGTCGTTGGCTGTCGCAGAAGAAGCCTGCGAAAAAGCTGGAAAGCCGGGCTGCGAAGGATTCACCTATTCCGACCTCAAAGGCCTGCGCGTAGCCTGGATCAAGGGAGCACCGGCCCTGAACGTCAACAACGAGGCGTATCTGGCATATGGCGGATTGACTTGGGATGACGTCGAAATCGTGGAATTCGGCGGCTATGGCGATTCCTGGACAGGCATGATCGACGGCACCGTCGACGCGGCTTTCGCCGCAACCACGTCGGGCCGGGTTTACGAAGCGGCCTCGGCACCGCGCGGCGTGTTCTGGCCTCCGATTGACCCCGCGAATGCCGAAGGGCTTGCGCGGATGCAGTCGATCGCACCATTCTTTTCACCCATCACGGCGACCGTAGGCGGTAATATCGACGGCACCGACGGTATTCAGACCGCCGGCTATGCCTATCCAGTTCTGATGACATATTCCGAGCAGAACACCGACCTGACCTATAACATGACCAAGGCGCTGCACGAGCTGTATGACGAATACACCGGCAACGCCCCCAGTGTGGACGGTTGGTCCCTCGACAAGCAGAACTTCACGTGGGTTGCACCTTATCACGAAGGCGCCATTCGCTATTACCAGGAAGCAGGGTTGTGGTCCGACGAAGCACAAGCCCATAACGACAAACTTATTGAGCGTCAAAGTGCTCTGCAGAAAGCCTGGGAAGAACTGAAGGCCGAAGCGCCAGAAAACTGGCAGGAGGCCTGGGAGGCCAAACGCCGCGAAGCTCTGGCTGCTGGCGGCTTTGAGGTCGTCTTCTGAAGCTGACTGCATAAAAAATTGCGCGACGTGCAGGCCAATGGGCCTGCACGTTCTCCAACAAATAGTTCAACTGAATGTCAGAGACTCATGACGCAGCCCTCCGAAAGCTCGCGCGGCAGCGCCGCAATTGATGCAGAACGCGCCGTCGAGCGGCAGACCTTTTCCGGGCTGGCGCGATGGCTCATTATTGTTTTCACACTGACCGCAATCGGTTTGGCGGTGAACAAGCTGTTCAATCTTAGGCTGGGCGGCACATCCCTTCTGGAAGGAACGTATCTGTATACTTTGGCCGGGCTGTTTCTCAGCCTGACCTTCATCATCTTCCGCGCTGGGAAAACCCCTTCAGCCCGCGTGCCATGGTATGATTGGATTTTGGCCGCTCTTGCATTTGGCGTGTCGGGATATTTCGCGATGACCGCAAGCATCAGCCTGGACTCCGACTGGGAATATGCCGCGCCACAACAGGCAGTCTGGGCCTCGATCCTGATGTATGCACTGGTGCTGGAAGGCACGCGTCGCACCGGTGGGTTGGTGATCTTTGGTATTGTGTTGTTCTTCTCGCTCTATCCGACCTTCGCGGATCACGTGCCGGACCCGCTGAACGGGTTCTCTCAGCCCTTTAGGGACGTCATCCCCTATTTCATGATCTCGTCCGAAGCGTCCTTTGGCATTCCGATGCGCGCCTTCGGCAACCTTGTCATTGGCTTCATCCTGTTCGGCGCCGTTTTGCAATTCACCGGTGGCGGGAAATTCTTCAACAATCTCGCCCTGGCACTTGTCGGCGGCCATCGCGGCGGCGCGGCCAAAGTGTCGATCTTTGCCTCGGGTTTCATGGGGTCGATGTCCGGCTCGGTTATCTCGAACGTGCTGACCACCGGGGCAGTATCTATCCCGGCCATGAAGAAAACCGGGTTTGAACCCCGCTTTGCGGCCGCCACGGAAGCCTGCGCCTCGACCGGCGGTGTGGTAATGCCACCGATCATGGGGGCAACCGCATTTGTGATCGCCTCGTGGCTGGGTGTTCCTTACGTCGAGATCATGCTGGCCGCGGCCATCCCGTCGCTTTTGTATTTCTTCAGCCTGTTTGTTCAGATCGACGCCTATTCCGCCCGCCGCGGCCTGCGCGGGATGGATCAAAGCGAACGCCCGCGCATTGGACAAACCATGCGAGAAGGTTGGCTGTATATTTCGGTCTTCGCCCTGCTGATCTTTCTGATGGTGGCGTTCCGCTGGGAAACCACTGCGCCGTTCTTTGCCGTGGTTCTGCTGCTGGTGGTCAATCAACTGCGCAAGAACGATCGAGTGTCGATGAAGGGGTTTCTGGACATCATCATCTCGGTTGGCCGGACCCTGTCCGAACTGGTGGCGGTGCTGCTGGGGATCGGCATGATCGTCGGAGCGTTTCAGGCCACCGGCCTGACCGGTCCTTTGGCCAATGAACTAGTACACATGGCAGGCAGCTCGGTTGCGATGCTGCTGATCATGGGGGCGCTGACCAGCTTTGTATTCGGCATGGGAATGACAGTGACCGCCTGCTATATCTTTTTGGCCGTAGTGCTGGCCCCGGCGCTGGTGCAGGCTGGGCTGAACGAGCTCGCCGTGCATCTGTTCATTCTCTACTGGGGCATGGTCAGCTATATCACCCCACCTGTGGCACTGGGTGCTTTTGCGGCTGCTACGATGGCACATGCAAACGCGTTCCGCACCGGGATCGAAGCGATGAAACTGGGCGGAGTGATCTACTTTGTCCCCTTCTTCTTCGTGCTCAATCCCGCGCTTATCGGGCAGGGATCGGCAGGCGAAGTTGTAACCGTCCTGATCTGCGCCCTGATCGGGATCTGGTTTATCTCAGCCGCGCTTCAGGGGTACCTGGCTTTTGTCGGATCGCTCGGCAGTGGGACCGCCGGGATGTTGGCCCGTGTCACACTACTGATAGCGGGTTTCCTGATCGCGTCACCGACCGGGGGCATAGCCGGTGTCGGGCACCTGACATTGACGTTGATTGGCTTCGCGCTGTCCGCCCTGCCCATTCTGTTGATCGTGTCCCGGCAAAAGCAATTCGTGACCTGACGAAAAATGGCGCGCCCAGAATAGGGCGCGCCATTTGTGGATGATTTTCTGTGGTTTTACTGAACTTAGGAAATCGTCTGGCTGTCCCGCAGGGCGACGATGTCCTGCTCGCTCAACCCCAATTCAGCAAGAACGTCCAGAGTATGTTCCCCAAGCGCGGGGGCCTGTGACAACGGACCGGTGGCCGTGGCGCTGAACTTGGCAGCCGACTGCGCCTGTCTCGTTGGGCCAAGGCCCTGCTGATCAAGAACTGTAATGACGTCGTTGTGCAAGACCTGAGGATCATCAAGAACCTGCTGGCGCCGCAGAACCGGGGCACAGGGCACATCGTGACTTTCAAGCATGGTCAGCAGAGCCTCGGTCTTTCGGTCGGACACAGCGTATTCAAGTAACTCAAGCCGCTCCTGACGGTTGACCTCTCGTTGGCTTGGGGTGGCGAACCGCGGGTCATCAATCAGGTCGGGCCGCTCGATGGCTTGGCACAGGCCGATCCATTCCTTGTTCGAAATCGCCCCGATCGTGACAAACCCGTCCGCTGTGGGAAAGATCATGTCATGAGGGGTATTGCTGGGTTCTTCTTCCTGACCCACGACCGAGATCGTCGTCATTCCGTCGATCCAGTTATAGTTCAGCATCGCATCCAGCATCGAGACCTGAACATGCTGACCTTCCCCGGTCTGAGAGCGGCTGAACAGCGCGGCGGTCACCGCTTGCGCAGCATAAAGCGCCGTTGTCTTATCGGCGATAACACTGCGGATCATCTTGGGCCGTTTGGTCAACGGGTCCTGTTGAATATCAGCCAGTCCCGACAGCGATTGCACCACCGGATCGTAGACTCGCTTACCCACATAAGGCCCGCTGTCCCCGACGCCGCTGATCGACAGATAGACCAAGCGCGGGTTACGCCCAAGCGCCTCGTCCGCGCCGAAACCCAACCTGTCGGCCACACCGGGGCGGAAATTTTGCACGAAAACATCCGCGTCTTCGATCAGCTTCCAGAGGATCTCTTTCGCTTCGGGTTTCTTGAGGTCCAGAGTGACCGACCGCTTGCCGCGATTGCACGACACAAATGAGGGCGTAAAGCCTGAAACCTTACCACGGGCGCGCATGATATCGCCGCTTGGGGGTTCAACCTTAATCACCTGCGCCCCCTGATCGGCCAGCATCCCTGTTGCGCATGGGCCAGAGATCACGCTGGACACATCGACCACTTTCACACCTGAGAGCGGTCCCTTGCCATTTGCTTTTTCTGTCATGGGTAATTGGCCCTTTCTGCGACCTGAAACGCGGGCCGTTCCGCCAGCATATTGTAATAAGTGTCGAACTCTGCCGGGCGCTGCACGCCCATACGGTCGGCAAATCGCAGGCAGGTAAACAGCAGGATGTCCGGCAATGTGAACTGGTCACCCAGAAGGTAGCGTTGGCCGGAAACCAAGACGCGGGCCGGTTTCCGCACCATTCGCAAGAAATAGTCCCCGGCAGAGTCCACAGCGATAGGTGCGCTGCCATAGATATGCTCAAGATCCTGATGCTTGCGGATGGTATAAAGAGAGGCCGCATCCAGTTCGGTTGAGATGAACGACATCCATTCGAAAACCCGCGCCCTTTGTATTCTGTCTTGAGGGATCAAGCCCCGGCGCCCTGTCTGCATAAGTTTCCGCCAGGTAGATCATGATCGCGCTGCTTTCCACCAGCGTCAGGTCACCATGCTGCAGCACCGGAACTTTCTTGTCCGGATTAACGGCCAGAAAATCAGCCCTTTCCATCGTATCGGTGCGGGGTTTGACGGGCTGGGTTTCATAGTCAATGCCAAGCTCATTCAACACCCAATGCGCGCGCAGGGTGCGCACCGTGCCGACGCCCCACAAAAGCGGTTTGCTCAACATATCCCGCGCCATCGGCTCACCAGTTCTCCCCGTATGGACGCAGGTCCAACTCATGTGTCCATGCATCCTTGGGCTGCTTTACAAGTGTATGGAAAGCCTCGGCTACGCTGTCAGGTTTGACCAGAATATTCTCTTCATCCACGTGGTCGTCACCAAATTTCTTGCGACGGCGTTCGTGAATGGCAGGCATATCAACCCCTGCATCAATCACCAGATGCACCACGTGAACACCTTTGGGGCCAATCTCACGCGCTAGGCTTTGCGCAAGCGCGCGTAACCCATGCTTGGCACTGGCAAACGCACCAAACCCAGCCTTGCCACGCAAGCTGGCCGAGGCGCCGGTCACCAAAATCGTTCCTTTGCCGCGCGGCACCATGCGGGCTGCGGCTTCGCGCATGGTCAGGAAACCGCCGAAACAGGCCAACTCCCAGATTTTGCGAAAGATAACAGGGTCGGTTTCAATGAAGGGAAACGGAGAATTCGACCCTGCATTAAACAGGACCACCTCAATTTCCCCAACCTCTTGTTCAACCTTGTCAAAAAGCGCGGAAATTTGTTCTGGATCACGAGCATCAAGCGAAACCGCCTGCAGACTATGGCCCTCGGCCGCAAGTTTATTGATAAGGTCTTCGGATTTACCCGCGTCCCGACGCGCAACCACGACGCTATAACCGCTCCGGGCAAATTTTCTGGCAAAAGCCGCACCAATCCCGTCTCCGGCACCGACGGCCAAGGCTACCGGTTTGCGTTGCGTGTGTGAACTCATGATGGCCCGCCCTCCCAACGGAATGTGTCAGACCTTAGGGTATGGCAGGCAGGCTGATCATGAGAACCGCAAAGAACCAATACTTACGATGCAAAAATGCATGAATGGGGAACATTTTGCGACAGGTTGCTGAGTCAGGACCACCAACCCTATTGAACAATCTACAGAGCTGTTGACGGCGCGGACTGCATGGAAGCTGGGATCAGCCTTGTTCTTCGTCGTCCTCAAGCGTCAGCAAATAGGCCTTGGTTGCTTTGAGCATCTCAGAAGCTTTGGCATCGTCTGTCATGACCCGGGACAACGCAATCGAACCGACCATAGCCGCCACCGCCAAATTTGCCTTGCTGCGATCCCCGTCAAGATAATCGGCGACGGTGTTTATGAAACCATCAATATGAGATTGCATGATGTCCCGCGACGCCTTGGGCCTGCGTGAGACATCCGACACAAGCGCGGGGATCGCGCAGCCACTGCTTTTTAGGTCGCGATGTTTGGGGCTGACATAGCTACCAATATAGCGCGCAAAGGATGGCTTATTCGGGCTTGCATTAAGCTTTTGGGTCAAACGACCTTCTCGCAACGCGCGTTCAAGCGCCTGATCCAGCAGGTCTTCCTTGTTTTCAAAATGGCCGTAGAACCCGCCATGCGTCAATCCTACGGAATTCATCAAAGACACGACATTAATCGCTGAAAACCCACCGCTGCGCAGTTGTTCACCTGCGTTCGAAAGGATCTCCTCGCGATGACGTTCCTTTTGCGCTTGAGAGTACCCCATTGATGCTGGCCTTCGGAATCCATTGCCCCAGTTAGTGCGTCGACGACCACTAACAGGGTCAATCTGCATTGGAGTCATAATACAGAAATCCCCAGTGCGGTCCAGTTTTCACGCGATTTTCCAGCACCCATTGACTTGCATGATGTCTATCATACACAATCCGTTACAGACTAAGCGGCCCGGCGGCGATTTCAGATTGCCAAACGCCACGCGGCCTGACCCCGAGGATTCTAAAATCAGGACATGCCGTGATCACCGACACAACGACTAACGCCACACTTGACCCGTCCCTCGGGATCGAAACCCATGACGATCCGGTCTTTGGCCCCTTGACCTATTTTCCGGCAAAACCTGTCCTGCGGCGTGGTAACGACGCCATTTACCTTCGCCAAGATTACAAGCTGCCGGACTATCCAACCAGTGTCATCGACTACCTGTTTGCAGCCGCCAGCGCACACCCCGACCGCCTTTCGCTTGCTGAACGCGGGCCACAGGGGTGGGAAGGGCCAACTTTTCGGCAGCTAAAGGCGAATTGCGAGGCCATCGCGCAAGCTTTGCTCAACCGCGGTTTAAAGCAAGGAGATTGCATAGCCGTCCTGTCGCGCAACAGCATTATCCACGCTCAGATTCTGTTCGGGGCAATGATGGCCGGCATTACTGCCGCGTCGATCTCGCCTAGCTATGCAAAATTCTCAGAGGCTTTTCCCCGTCTGCAAAGCACATTTGCACAGTCCAAAGCGAAACTCTTTTTTGTTGATGACGCCCAAACGCTGTCCGCTGCATTGGACAAGCTTGATCTGAACGGATGCGAGCTGGTGTCCGAACATCCCAGACCCGGTGATACTAACGTCGCCGAGTTTCTGGGCACCAAGGTTACCGAAGCTGTTGCCGCTGCCCACGCAGCCGTGACCGAAGAAACCGTTGGCAAGATCCTTTTCACCTCTGGCTCGACAGGCAACCCCAAGGGTGTGATCAACACACAGCGCATGATGTGCGCAAATATCGCCATGTCGCAAAGGATTGGAATCCGCATTCCTCACGCCCAACGTCGACGGCTATGCTGGCTGCCGTGGCACCATACGTTCGGGGGTAATCACATCCTGCACGAAATGCTGTTTCACGCATCAGCGCTTTATATCGACTCGGGCCGTCCAGTCTCCGGGCCGGATTTTGAACGCAGCTTGACCGCTATCCGCGAGGTGAAACCAACCAATTTCTCGAACGTGCCCTTGGCATACGGCATGTTGTTGGACGCAATGGAACAGGATACCGAGCTGGCCGAAGCGTTCTTTTCGAACCTGACTTTCGTACATTACGGCGGAGCGGGATTCCCCGGCGAAACCTATGAACGGCTGCAAAAACTGGCCATGACGTATCGGGGCTGCCGAATTCCGCTATCGGGTGGATTTGCCATGACCGAAGCAGCGCCTTCTGTCACGACGGTCCATTGGCCATATGACGGGGTTGGGCGTATCGGAATGCCTGTGCCAGAAGTTGAAATCAAACTGATCTCACTCAGCGACGACCGTTACGAGCTGCGGATCAAGGGACCGAATGTCTTTCCCGGCTATGTAGATCAGCCCGAACTGAACAAACGACTTTTCGACGATGAGGGGTTCTTCATCACCGGCGACGCGATCCGCTTTGAAGACATCGACAAAATCGCAAATGACCTGCGTTATGCCGGACGGGTCAGCGAAGATTTCAAGCTCGACAGCGGTACATTTGTTCAGGTTGGCGCGATCCGAACGGGATTGAATTTAGAATGTGGTGGGCTGGTGCGCGACACGGTTGTTGTCGGCGAAGGCCGCGCGCATATCGTCGCGATGGTCTGGCTGAACGATGCGGCCCGCGCACGTGCAACACGGGTGGACGGTGCACTTATTGAACCTGCTCCTGAAGACCTTGAACAGGTGCAACAGGCCTTGGATCGGTGGAACCAGAACAATGGCGGCTCCAGCCGGCAAGTGCGCGCAATTGGCATCTTGGCCGAGCCACCGTCGCTGTCGGAAAACGAAATCAACGACAAAGGCTACGTCAACCAGCGCCAAGTTCTCAAACGCCGCGCAGACACTGTTGACGCCCTTTACAACGGAACCCGCAAGGACTTTCTGGTGGTGGCACAACAATGAAAGAGACATCTTTGGAAGTCAGCCTAGACGCCTATCGCGGCCGGGTCGGCAAAGAGCTTGGCGTGTCAGACTGGCTTACGGTGGATCAGGCGCGGATCGACAAGTTTGCAGATGCCACCGACGATCACCAATTCATTCACATAGACCCGGACCGGGCCGCAGAAACACCTTTTGGCGGCACGATTGCGCATGGGTTTCTGTCGCTGTCACTATTGGTGCCACTGGTGCAGAACGGCGTCCCAAAGATCGCTGGTCGCACGATGGGTGTGAATTACGGTTTCGATAAGATCCGATTTGTTTCGCCGGTGCCCGCAGGCGCACGTATTCGTGGACGTTTTCACCTTGCTGGGCTGACGGACAGGGACGATGGATCCATCCAAACCCGAATGAACGTCACGGTCGAAATCGAAGGTAAAGACTCGCCCGCGCTAGTCGCGGAGTGGCTAGGGCTATCCTATTTCTGATCCGCGCTTTTGCCACTTATCCCACCGGGGGCCGAAATGACGCAAATGCCTTCTCTGGCGGATATATTACAGCCAGAACAAGTTGGGCCTGACCTGTTTCGCGCGGCTGCCTTTTCCGGCGATGCCGTGCCGACGCGCCTATTTGGGGGTCAGGTCATTGCCCAATGCCTAGCCGCTGCACGCCATTCCGTGTCGGCAGAGCGTCGCTGCCATTCTATCCACTCGTATTTCCTGCGCGCGGGTGATCCGAACCAACCATTGATCTTCCGGGTTGAAAATGCGCGGGATGGTGGATCGTTCAGCACGCGACGGGTGATCGCCACGCAGGGCGACCAGCAAATCCTGAATTTCACAGGGTCTTTCCATGTGCCCGATGAGGGCTGGGACTATCAGCACGAAAAACCGGACGCTCCGGGGCCACAGGATTGCGCCCCGGACCAAAGCATCGCGACCGGCCTATCCGCAAACGGCTCGGCCGAAGCAGACAACAGGCGCATCCACCAGACACAGTTCGAGATTCGCGACGTCGATCCCAGGAATGAGGCAAATCCCGTACCTGTCAGCGATCAGCACGGGTTTTGGTTTCGGATACCCGCCGCCGAGAACAGCAATGCCAGCCTGCAGCAGCTTTATCTGACCTATGCGTCCGATATGGGTTTGATGAGCGTAGGTTTGCGCGCCCACGGGTTGAGCTGGTCGCAGAACACAGCGCAGGGCGCCAGTCTGGATCACGCGATTTGGCTTCACGCACCTGCCCGTTTACAGGATTGGCACTTTTACGCGATGGATGGCCCCTGGACGGGCAGCGGCCGTGGACTGGCCCGCGGCATGATCTTTTCCGAAGACGGCAAACTGGTCGCAAGTACAGCCCAGGAATCGCTATTGCGGCGTAAACGCAACTGAGCCGCGTCATTCTTGATCGAAGCCCCCTTTCTGCATCTTGTGCGGTTCACCGCCTTTGGCACAAGCCCGTTAACCACTGGGCTCCACTTGGGTTCTGCATGACATTGATAATCTTAAATCGCCAGTCCACATACGGCTTACCGGACAGTGGACTTGACATCTGCATGATGACCGTCATTCTAAAAAAGCTGAGACAAGGCCGATTGACAGCCTTGTTTGAACGGCAGGGGAGGATGACGAAATGCAGGATATTCAGGGCAAAGTCAGGCACGAGGTCCAAGGCCGTGTGCTAAAGATCACGATCGACAACCCGGCAAAGAAAAACGCCTTTCATCCGCAGATGATGGAACAATTGTCAGACGCCCTGACCCTGCTAGAGCAAACACCCGACCTATGGGCAGGGGTGATCTGCGCAGAAGGCGAAGATTTTACAGCAGGGCTGGATATGCCAAAGTTCTTCGGCCCCAACAGCACACCCCCAGATATTCCCGAGGGAAACGTTGATGCGTTTGGCCTGCAAAGACAGTGTAGCAAGCCGATTGTCACGGCCGTAAAAGGGATATGCTTCACAATCGGAATCGAAATGATGCTGGCCGGAGACATCGCCGTTGCCGCCGATGACACCCGGTTTTGCCAATTGGAATCAAAGCGCGGCATTGCTCCTTTCGGTGGCGCGCACTTCCGATACATCAGCCGCGCCGGTTGGGGAAACGCCATGTACCACCTGATGCTATGCGACGAGTTCAGCGCGGAAGAAGCCCATCGCATCGGGCTGGTCCAAGAGGTTGTAGCCAAGGGGCATGAAACCACGCGCGCAATGGAGATTGCGGAAACGATCTGCCGAAACGCTCCGCTTGGCATTCAGGCCATGAAAGTGGCTGGACGCAAATTTATTGAACACGGGGAACAGGCTGCGATTGCCTGCATTCCAGAGCTTCGCGACCGTATGCTTGCGACCGAGGATATGCGCGAAGGCATAGCGTCATTCGTGGAACGGCGCGAGGCCGTCTTTAAAGGCCGTTGAAACGAACGCCCCCGGCTGCCGGGGCAGCACCGGAACCGTAATGGCGCGCTTGATGCTAAGGATACGGGGCTGGCAGGGGTTTTCGTAAGGTAAAAACGAATTCCGGCCATTAGGGGTTCGACTGCGAGCTGACGAAGACCGGAATTCTAAACACCTCTACGCAAGGGGCCGATGAAACTGCCCGCCGATACAATCTGACGAAGAAGGAAACAAATATGACCAAGGCAAATGAGCTTTTCGACCTGAGTGGCAGGACAGCCGTGATAACGGGTGGTTCACGCGGGCTGGGTCTGCAGATCGCCGAAGTGCTGGGTGACAACGGCGCGCGATTGGTGATCTCGTCCCGCAAGGAAACGGATTTGCAGGATGCCAAGGCGCATCTCGAAGCGCGCGGGATCAGTGTGGACTACATCGTGGCGGATAATCGTAAGGACGATGACCTTGTGGCATTGTCAGATCAGTCCATAGCAAAGCTTGGTCGGGTCGATATCCTTGTCAACAATGCCGGGGCCACTTGGGGAAGCCCCGCAGTCGATCATGCGATGGAAGCCTGGGACAAGCTGATGGACCTTAACGTCCGCTCTGTGTTTCGCCTCAGCCAGCTAATCGCAAGGGACTCGATGATCCCGAATGGCAACGGCCGGATACTGAACCTGGCGTCGATTGCTGGGCTAAAGGGCAACAAGGGAATTGTGGCTTACAACACCTCGAAGGCGGCTGTTGTGAACCTGACCCGCGCATTGGCCCACGAATGGGGTGAGCATGGAATAACGGTGAATGCGCTGGCCCCGGGCATGTTCGAAAGCAAGATGACCGCGGGCACTCTGGATGCGCTGGGGCGCGAAAACGTCGCGGCGCAGAACCCGCTGGGGCGGATTGGCGGTAGCGAAGACCTTAAGGGGGCGGCGCTGCTTTATTGCTCGGACGCAGGCAGCATGATCACCGGGACCACTTTGGCCATTGATGGCGGGCTGACCGCGATCTGAAAGCGCCCGACCTATCCGTAGACCACTTTCAAAAGGAAAGATTGATGCAGAAGCACGTCGCCTTTCACTTCGATTTTGGCAGCCCGAACTCTTACCTAGCGCATCTCTTGATACCCGGTCTCGCGCAGACCTATGGCGCGACGTTCACCTATGTGCCGGTGCTACTGGGCGGCATCTTCCGCGCCACTGGCAACCGGGCACCGGGTGAAACCAACGCCGGGATCGAGAACAAGCTGCGGTACGAACGGCGCGACCTGTTGCGCTTTACCGAACGCAACGGAATCGTCGATGAGTTCTCATTCAACCCCTATTTCCCGATCAACACCCTGCAACTGATGCGCGGCTGCATTGCGGCGCAACGGTTGGGTGTTTTTGAGCTGTACATGGAACGCGTCTTTCGCGGCATGTGGCAGTTTGAACAGAATCTTGGCGACCCTGAGGTGCTGTCGCGCTGGCTGACAGATGGCGGGCTAGAAGCCGAACCCCTGTTCGCACTGATACAAGACCCCGAAGTCAAAACCCAACTGATCTCGAACACGGAAATGGCCGTTGCCGCTGGTGATTTTGGTGCACCGACCTTTCACTATGACGGGGAAATCTATTTCGGAAAGGATCGTATCCGCGATCTGGAACAGCATCTGGCCGGTCTGGATAACTGACACATGCATTTGGGTCAGCCGACCTACCCTAAAGAAGGACACTCCTTATGGAACAAAGAGCAGAAACTGTTGTCGTGGTAGGAGCCGGTGATTTCATCGGCGCGGCCATCTGCAAGGCCTTCGCCGCCGAAGGCTTTACTGTGATCGCCGGTCGGCGCAACGGGGATAAACTGCAACCGTTGGTGGATGAGGTCACAGCCGCCGGAGGCCGAATAATCGGCAAAAGTCTGGATGCCCGGGACGAAGATCAGGTCATCGACTTCATCAAGTCCGCCGAAGAGGTTGGCCCGATCGAAGTTTGCATCTTCAACGTCGGCGCGAATGTGAATTTCCCATTCACAGAAACCACGGAACGGGTTTTCCGCAAAGTTTGGGAAATGGCCTGCTACGCCGGTTTTCTAACCGGGCGCGAAGCCGCCAAAGCGATGCTGCCACGCGGAACCGGCAATATCTTTTTCACTGGTGCCACCGCCGGGCTGCGCGGCAATCCAGGCTTTGCCGCCTTTGCCAGCGCCAAGTTTGGCATCCGCGCCGTCGCTGAATGCGCCGCCCGTGAATTGATGCCCAAAGGCATCCATGTGGCGCATCTGGTCATTGATTCCGGCGTTGATACCCAATGGGTGCGCGAAATGATCACCGCCCGCGGAGGCAACCCGGAAGACCGGGTTCTGATGGATCCCGCGTCCGTGGCAAAGACCTATATCCAGCTTTGGAAACAGCCCAAAGACGCGTGGATGTTTGAGACGCAGATTCGACCAAGCGTGGAAACGTGGTAAAGCGGAAGTAGTCGTTTCGGTCGACTCTTGCATCGGCTGACTGTCGGGAATGACAAAAGCTACCCGCCCTCAGCCGCGCAATGCGGTCACAGGGGCATTCCCATGCCCCGTTGACCACTGCCCTAGCGGGGCTGCGCCCCGTCCCATTCGATCATGAGCGGGCGCAACGTTCCTGGAAGGTCCGACTTTGTCCCGTGCTGATCCAGAAAAACCAACACCGCCGAAGCGCTTGCAATCTGGCCATTCCCCCAGATCGCATACTCCATCGTGCAGCTAGAGCGGCCGACCTGCGCAGTGCGCCCCGTCACGATCACATCGTCATCCAGATGAACTGGCTTGAGGTAGTCGATCTGAAACCGTCGGATCACCATCAGATTGGCCCCCGGCGTCGCATATTCCGGCCAACCGTAGGCGCGCAGATAGGCCATGCGGAACGCCTCGATCCAACGCAGGTATTTCACGTTCGAGACATGGTTCTGCGCATCCAAATCCCCGAACGTCGCCCGAAAACCTACCCCGAAATTCCAAGGTTCCGGCACCCCGTACCCGCGCAGGTCGATGGCTTTTATCGGCTCATAATGCTTTGAGATTCTGAATTTTTGCTCGTTCATACTTTGACGTTTTTTGCCTGCTATCCGGCCAATATCATTCTGCTGGCTTTCTCTGCGATCATAATCGTCGGGGCATTGGTATTGCCCGAGGTCAGCTCGGGCATGATCGAACAATCGACAACCCGCAATCCTGCAATCCCGTGAAGCTTCAACTTGGCATCCACAACTGCATCCGGCCCCGGTCCCATTTTACAGGTCCCTGACGGATGGAAGATCGTCACAGCGTGACCGCGCGCCCAGTCCAGCATCGCGTCGTAATCGTCGCTTTCTATCGCGCTGCCCGGCAAAAACTCAGACGCGATATGGCTCGCCAAGGGTGACTGCGCCGCAATCGTGCGGGCGATGCGAATTCCATCGACCAACGTGCGGCAATCGGTTTCCGTAGACAGATAGTTGGGGTGAATTTTGGGATAAGTGGCAGGGTCAGGACCATTCAACAGAATCTGCCCACGACTTTCGGGACGCAACTGGCAGACGGTTGAAGTGAAGCCGAAAAAGTCATGCAGGTTCCCTTCCGCATCATAAGAAAAGGGCTGCACGTGAAACTGAATGTCTGGCGTTTCCAGATCAGGGTGCGTTTTCAGAAACGCAGTAGCATCCGCCGCTGGCATCGACAAAGGCCCGTTCCGGCCCACGAAATAGTATTGGGCGGCGATGGCCGCCTGACGCATCAGCGACTTACCTTCGCGGTTATATGTGGGCACCGACATCCGATGCACCATCTTGGCCTGTAGATGATCCTGCATCGCCTGCCCCACACCCGGAAGCTCGTGACGGGGCTGCACGCCGTTTTCAGACAAGTGATCGGGATTTCCAATCCCCGACAGCATAAGTATCTGAGGCGACCCGATCGACCCGGCCGACAAGATCACCTCGCGCCCGGCCCTAAGCGACACCAATCTACCCGAGCGATCCTTGTAGGTGATGCCTGTACAGCTTTTGCCATCCAGGTCCACGTGCTGCACATGGGCATGCGAGATCACACGCAAATTGGGGCGCGACCTGATCGGTTTCAGAAACGCATTCGCCGTCGAATGACGTTTGCCATAGGCGATGGTTGTCTGAAAAAAGCCGACCCCTTCCTGCCGCTCTGCATTGTGGTCAGGGTTATACGGGTAACCCGCTGCAATTGCAGATTCGACCCATTTCTCACTCAGCGGATGGCGCGAACGAGGGGTGCTGACCGTCATTTCGCCGTCGCTACCCCGCAGGTCAGAGTCGTATTGATCCTCAGCACCCTCCTCGCGCCCTTCGGTGGCTTTGAACAGCGGCAGGACATCCTCCCAGCCCCAGCCTTCGTTGCCCAATTGCCGCCAACGGTCATAATCGGACGGCTGCCCGCGCACGTATAGCAACCCGTTTATCGACGATGACCCTCCAAGCGTCTTGCCGCGCGGCCAGAAAAGCCGCCGCCCGTTTAAGCCGGGATCAGGTTCGGTTGAATAGCACCAGTTATACTTCTCATTTCGAAGCATTTTCACAAAGCCCGCAGGCGCATGAATGAAGGGGCTGTTATCTTTGCCCCCGGCCTCCAGCAATATGACCTTGTTTTTTGGGTCGGCAGTCAGCCGGTTGGCCAACACACAGCCCGCTGAACCTGCCCCAACAATGATGTAATCCGCGTCCACCTGCCCGGCACCTCCCAATACCTATCAATGAAATCCGGCTCCAAGGCCTGCTTTGCTTTCAAACTGCGGGTCGCGCTCAGACCGCTTTCATGGGGTCAGGACGACCCGACCGATAACCTTCCCGTCTTTCAGATCCATCAGCGCGTCGTTGGCGTCCTGTAATGGGCGGCGCGTCACAGGTGCCAAGCTCAACTTGCCTGATTTGGCCAACTCAAGCAGTTCGGACAGTTCGTTCAGATTGCCCACATATGAACCGATCACCGCCATGGCGCGTATTGGGAAATAGACGGTGGGGATTTTCAACTGACCGCCAAACAATCCCACCACAACGATCCGAACGCCCTTGCGCGCGGCGGCCAACCCCAGATTGATCGTGGCCTCGGCGCCCACCAAGTCCAAGACCAACAGGGCCCCTCCCCCGGTGGCGGCTTTGATCTGCTCGTCCGCATCGGGCGCATTGCCATCAATAGCCGCAAGCGCCCCGGCCTCAAGCACGGCGGTGCGCTTTGCCTCGTCAAGATCGACGAAAACGGCCCCCTTGCCACCAAGAGCACGGATCACCCGAAGCGCCATATGCCCAAGTCCACCCGCACCCAGGATCACCACCGGCGTGTCGCGGATATCGTCCCCGAATTTCTTAAGCGCGCTATAGGTGGTCACCCCGGAACAGGCCAAAGGCGCGGCCTCTGCCGGGTCCAGGTCGCCAAGCGTCAGACAATACTTGGCGCGCGGCACCACCACGTATTGCGCATAGCCGCCGGGGGTGAATATCCCAAGGGCCCGCGGTGCATTGGGGCACAAATTCTCTTGATCCTTTGCGCACGTATCGCAGGTGCCACACCCCAGCCAGGGATAGACCAGATAGCTTTCGCCCAGCGCCAAACCCTGCGCTTCGGGACCCAACGCGACCAGTTCACCGACAATCTCATGACCCATCGTCAGGGGAAGCTTTACGCCCCGATCGGACAAGTTCATCACTTGGTTGTCGCCCAGATCATAGCCACCTTCCCAGAAGTGCAGATCAGAGTGACACACGCCCGAGGCACGCACCTTCAACAACACCTCGTCCCCTTCCAGCTCGGGCAGGTCCTGCACGATTTTCTGCAGCGGCGCCTGGTGTTCGGTCACGCAATAACACTCATTTTTCATGGTCTGGCCTCTTGTTTTTCGTATCGCAATTGCTTGGAAATGTTGCCATTCAGCCGCATCTGCATGATGATCATCATCCCATCAAGCCTATCGTGATGTCAACAAAACTTGCTCCCTTTACCATCGACCCATTGCGACCTGCATGATGCATGTCATGCCCTTCGACAGGCAGATCGCCGCTGTGTGAAAAGGGGTCGACTAACTGCCCAGCGCAAAAAGTCAGCGTCACAATCGCAAAACCGGGAAATATCACTTTTGCGGAACATTGTTCCGTACAGCGGTCTTGGCACAGCTAAGAAACCGCTCTAACATCCTTGAGGGAGGAGTCGTGGTTCCACCCAATGGGATGCCACGCGCATGGGAGGATATCGCTTTGATTTTGACAGGCGCGGTTGATGCGTGGCTGAAAGACTATGCGCACGGCAGCAACGGAACCTCGGCTATGACGCCTGAACAGGCCGTGCACTACCTGATCGCAAATGAACCGATTTACGAGCTGTCCCAAGCCCGGATTCGCGGGGTCGAGACCCGCGTATTCAAGAACATCCCCGGTCACATCCGCGCCCTGATGCAACTCAGCCGGGCCGATCAAGGCGACGGTGCGGCGGATTATCTGGTGTTTGGCGAAGAACGCTGGACTTATGATGAGTTCTGCTCGGAAACAAACAGAATAGCGCACGCACTTACAACCGAACTTGGGGTGCGCAAGGGGCAGCCAGTCGCAATCGCAATGCGCAATTGCCCCGAGTTTCTGTTTCTGTTCACAGCGATCGCGTCAATCGGTGCGGTGACTGTCTTTTTGAATGGCTGGTGGACCACGGAAGAGTTGGACTATGCCCTGCAAGACAGCGGCGCAAAGATCGTTTTCGGCGATCGGATAAGGGTCGAACGTCTGCTACCATTGCAAGCCGAAAGGGATATTCAGGTGATCGGGGTGCGCGATGGCGGTGACCTGACACCGATCAACTATGCCTCGCTGCTGGACGCCAGTTCAGATGATAGCTGGCCGCAGGTCGAAATCGACACCGATGACGACATGGGGATCATGTATTCTTCGGGGACAACCGGCCACCCCAAGGGGGTTGTTCTGACCCATCGCGGCGCGATGAGCGCGGTGTTTTCCTGGTCGATGGTCATGACTGCGGCCCCGCTGGTTACCCCCCCTGCCGCAGATGACCCTGCACCGCTGCGCCCGGCCAAATTAGTGGTGACGCCGCTATTCCACGTCACTGCAACTCATCCTGTCTTTCTGTTTTCGATCCCGTCCGGCGCCAAGCTTGTGGTGATGGAGAAATGGGACACTGACCGCGCCGTTCAGTTAATACAGGAAGAACAGATCACCCGGTTTCTGGGTGTTCCGACCCAAACCCACGACCTGATGGAGGCCGCTGTGCGAATGGGTCAGCCCCTTGAAACGCTGGACTTCATTAACTCGGGTGGCGCAAAGCGGCCTCCGCCGCAGGTGGGGGAGCTGGCTCAGGTTTTTCCGGCTGCTCAAATCGCAACCGGATGGGGCATGACCGAGACTAACGCACTCGGCATGGGCACAGCTGGGGAAGACTATGTCGCCCGCCCCGGATCGGCGGGTCGGTTGTATCCGCCGGTGCAAGAACTGCGCTTCCTAGACGATGAAGGGCGGGACGTGCCGACGGGCGAGGTCGGAGAGATCACTATCAAAAGCCCCACGATCATGCGCTGCTATCTGAACAAGCCCGAGGCCACCGCCGAGGTTCTGAACGAAGGCTGGCTGCGCTCTGGCGATCTGGGGTTTATCGACGCAGACGGCTTTGTCACTATCGTGGATCGCAAAAAGAATATCATCATCCGCGGGGGCGAAAACATCGCCTGCCTGGATGTCGAAGGCGCGCTGCACAAACATCCTTCGGTGGCCGAAGCCTGCGCGTTTTCCATACCGCACAAAAGATTGGGCGAAGTCGTCGGGGCCGGTGTTCAGTTGCGCGACGGTCATCACGCAACCGCGCAGGAAATTCAGGATTATCTGGCGAAACACATCGCCAAATTCAAAATTCCGGAACACTTGTGGTTGCACTCAGACCCCCTGCCGCGGGGCGCCACAGACAAGCTCGACCGGCGCGCGTTGCGCGCTCAGTGTATAAAATCATTAAATGGAACAGATGCATGAACACCCAAGACACCCTCGTTGCGTATCACGCCTCGGCTGGTAAGGCTGCCTGGAACGTACCGGATATCGACACCGCAACCCCCAGACGCACGGTAAAGACCGTCGGCATCATAGGTGCAGGCACAATGGGCGGGGGCATCTCTATGAATTTTGCCACCGCAGGCTATGATGTAAAGATCGTCGACACCCAACAAGAGGCGCTGGACCGCGGCCTTTCCGTGGTGCGCAGCAACTATCAGCGCAGCGCCGACCGGGGCCGGTTCCCTCAGTCCGAGGTCGACATTCGCATGGCGCGATACGACGGCTGCCTCTCGCTGGAGGATCTGGCAGACTGCGATTTGGTGATCGAAGCCGTGTTCGAGGACATTGGGCTGAAGCGCAAAATCTTCACCGATCTGGACCGGATCATGAAACCGGGCGCGATTTTGGCCACCAACACCTCGGCGCTGGACATTGACGAGATTGCCTCGGTGACCAGCCGCCCCCAAGACGTTATCGGATTGCACTTTTTCTCGCCTGCCAATGTGATGAAGCTTCTGGAAATCGTCCGGGCGGAACACACAGCACAGGATGTTCTGGCCACCTGTCTGGATGTAGCGCTTGAGATCAACAAGATTGCTGTTGTCGTCGGGGTCTGCCCGGGGTTTGTCGGCAACCGGATGCTGTTCAAACGACAGGATCAGGCGATGAAGCTGGTCTATCGCGGCGTGATGCCATGGGATGTCGATGCGGCACTGAACGCTTTTGGCTTCAAGATGGGACCGTTTCAAATGGCGGACCTGGCCGGGCTGGACATCGGCTGGTCAAAGGGGGCCACAACCGACAATCCGATCCGTGACGCTCTGTGCGAACTGGACCGCCGGGGCCAAAAAACCAAGGCCGGGTACTATGACTACGACGAAAACCGCACGCCTGTTCCGTCGGAAGAAACCGCGAAAATCATCACTGACATTACCGGGGCAGAGCCTTTCCAAATGTCGCAGGACGACATAATCGACGTCTGCATCTGCCCGATGATCAATGAGGCGTTGAAGATCCTTGAGGAAAACAAGGCACAGCGCCCGTCGGATGTCGATGTGGTCTGGATCAACGGCTATGGCTGGCCTGCGGACAAGGGCGGCCCGATGTATTACGGCGACATGATCGGCGCGGCCAAAGTGCTGGAGGTCATGGAAAAACTGGGGGCTGAAGACCCTGACTTTGCGCCTGCCGAGATGCTGCGAAAGCTTGCTGCCGAAGGTGGGAAATTTACTGAAATTGACACCGGTGGTCTGAAAACCGCACGCGTCTGAAGGAGACATCATGTCATACGAATTCATCACCACCGAACAACGGGGCAATGTCCTGCTGGTCACCATGAACCGCCCCGAGGTTTACAATGCCGTCCATGCCCCGATGCATCACGAAATGGCCGATTGCTGGGACAAGTTTGCCGCCGCCGAGGATCAATGGGTCGCCGTTCTGACCGGCGCAGGGGATAAGGCGTTCACGGCAGGCAACGACCTGAAATTCACCGCCAAACATGGCCCGCAACCGATCCCCGAGACCGGGTTTGCCGGGCTGGCCATGCGCTATGATCTGGAAAAGCCGGTCATCGCAGCCGTTAACGGCTTTGCCATGGGCGGCGGGTTTGAAACCGCACTGAGCTGCGACATCATTCTGGCTTCGGACCGCGCAAAATTCGCCTTGCCCGAAGTGAAAGTCGGCTTTTTCGCCGCCGCGTCCGGCGTGCAGCGTCTGAGCCGCTATATCGGCCGCCTCGCGGCGCAAGAGATGATGATTACCGGCCGCACCGTTGACGCGGACGAAGCCTTGAAACTGGGTTGCGTGAACGAAGTTGTCCCGCATGACGATCTGATGACCCGCGCGATGGCACTGGCGGATGACATCTGCAGCGTGTCACCGTCGTCTGTAAAGGCCACCAAACGTGTGTTGAACCGAATGGCCCAGATCGAGGGTTTTGGCGAAAGCATGGAGCATTCGCGCGAGGTACTGAAAGATCTGGCCCAGACCGAGGATTTCAAAGAAGGCGTGCAAGCCTTTGCCGAGAAACGCAAGCCCAATTGGGTCAACCGCTAAACGAGCCGCGCTCGTCAAAACAGGAGACCTGACATGGTCCAAACCGTTGCAGATATGAATAATCTGGAAATGTCCGAAGGGGCCAAGCCGCTTTTGGAAAAGGTGATCAAGCACATCGCTGAAAACGTCGATCCTATTACCGAAGAATATCACCGGCTAGGCCATGGCCGGGCCGACCGCTGGTCCTATGCCCCCGGTCAGCTTGAACTGTTGGAAACCGCCAAGCAAAAGGCGCGCGATGCGGGGCTGTGGAATTTTTTCCTTCCCAATGCCGAAACCGGCGAGGGTCTGTCGAACCTCGACTATGCCTATATCGCCGCTGAACTGGGCAAAAACCCCTTGGCCTCGGAAACGCTGAACTGCTCGGCCCCCGATACCGGCAACATGGAAGTGCTGGAGCGGATCGGAACCGAAGAACAAAAGGAAAAATGGCTGAAACCTCTGCTGGCCGGTGAAATCCGGTCGGCTTTTGCTATGACGGAACCGGACAGGGCCTCATCTGACGCGCGCAATATCAGCACCCGCGCCGTGCTGGAAAACGGCGAGTGGGTCATCAATGGCGAGAAATATTACATCTCGGGCGCGGGCGATCCGCGCTGCAAGATCATGATCGTGATGGTGAAAACCTCGCCCGACGCAGAGACATTCCGTCAGCAAAGCCAGATCCTAGTGCCGATGGACACGCCGGGTGTCGAGATCGTAGGCCCTATGCATGTTTTCGGTCAGGATGACGCTCCGCATGGGCATATGCAGATCCGGTTCACCAATGTGCGCGTCCCCGAAAGCAACATCTTGTGGGGCGAAGGGCGCGGGTTCGAAATCTCGCAATTGCGGCTTGGGCCGGGGCGAATTCACCATTGCATGCGCTCAATCGGTCAAGCGGAAAGGGCACTAGACCTGATGATCGCGCGCGGTATCAGCCGCGAGGCGTTTGGCAGAAAACTTCTGGATCTGGGCAAGAACATGGAAACCCTGTCCCGCATGCGGATCGAGATCGAGGCGATGCGCCTGATGGTCCTCAAGGCCGCCAAGGCGATGGACACGATGGGCAACAAAGAGGCGCGCATCTGGGTGTCGATGATCAAGGCGATGGTGCCGGAAAAAGTCTGTCAAATCATTGATCAGGCCATGCAAATCCACGGCGCGACCGGTATTTCGCAATGGTCGCCGCTGTCCGAGATGTATACTGGCCAGCGCACCCTGCGTTTTGCTGATGGCCCGGATGAAGTCCACCACGCCGTCGTCGCGCGGGCAGAGGTCAAGGATTATTTGGCTTCTAACGAACGTCAGGCAGGTACATCAGCCGGAACAAAAGGCGGAAGGCAGTTCGACGGGCCGTAAGGAAAAACGATGAACAACATGTTTGATCTGACCGGGCGTAATGCCCTGCTGACCGGCGCGTCCCGCGGGATGGGGCTGGAAATGGCAAAAGGATTGGCACAGCAAGGGGCCAATGTGGTGATCTCGGCGCGAAAGATCGAAGCGCTTGAGGCCGCCACCGCCGAAATCAACGACGCCGTGGGTCGCAAGGCCGCAACACCATTGACCTGCAACATCGGCAACAGGCAAGAGGTTGAGGCACTGGCCAAAGCAGCCCGCGAAACGGTGGGGCCGATCTCGGTCCTGATCGGAAACGCTGGCGTGAACCCGTTCTACGGCTCAATGCGCGACATCACGGATGAAGCCTTTGAAAAGACCATGCAGGCCAACGTCCAGTCGAACCTGTGGCTGGCAAATGCTGTCTTCCCGGATATGGAGGGGCTGGGCGGCGGTTCGATGCTGTTCACCTCGTCCGTCGGTGCGTTCAAGCCATCTGACACGCTGGGCACATACAACATCTCGAAACTGGCGCTGATCGCGCTGGTGCGAAACCTGGCGATGGAAATGGGTCCGGCGGGGGTGCGGGTCAATGCGCTATGCCCCGGTGTGGTTAAGACCGAGTTCGCCCGCGCCCTGTGGGACAATCCAAAAATAGCGGGATCCTACCTGCGCCAGGTGCCCCTGCGCCGACTGGGAGAGCCAGAGGATTTCACCGGTATCGCAGCGTTCATGGCCTCTGACGCCAGCCGCTATATCACGGGTCAGGCGCTGACCGTGGATGGCGGCGCCGTGATGTGGACCTAAGGGGAAAGCCATGGAAATCGAAGGACAAATCGTTGTCGTAACCGGTGCCGCCAGTGGCATCGGTAAAGCTTTGGCTGCGGCCTTTGCTGCGGCGGGTGCCAAATCGGTTGTTTGCGCCGACCTGAACCTGCCCGGCGCGGAAGAGACCGCGAACCAGATCAGCGGCGTCGCCATCAAAGCAGATGTCTCGAAAGAGGATGACATTGCCGCGCTGATCGACAGAACCGAAACCGAGGTTGGGCCGATCGGTATCTTCTGCTCTAACGCGGGTATCCTCAGTATCGGTGGGCCTGAAACCGACAACGACATCTGGCAAGGTATGTGGGAGGTCAACGTGATGTCCCATATCTGGGCGGCGCGCCATGTGGTGCCACGGATGATAGAACGCGGGGGTGGTTATCTGCTGAACACCGCTTCGGCTGCTGGACTGCTCAATCAGGTTGGCTCGATGGCTTATGGGGTTACCAAACACGCCGCGGTCGGAGCTGCCGAATGGCTGGCCTTCACCTATCGCGATCAGGGCATCGGGGTGTCGCTGCTCTGCCCGCAGGCGGTTCGGTCCGAAATGACGCGCGGACACGAGGACGGAGTGGCCTCGCAAGACGGTATGTTAGAAGCCGAACCCGTGGCCGAAGCCTGCCTGCAGGCCATCCGAGACGAAACTTTCCTGATCCTGCCGCACCCCGAGGTGCTGGGTTATATGCGCAACAAGACCGATAACTACGACAGGTGGTTGGGGGGCATGCGCAAACTCAACCGGTTTTACGGCGCGGCCATGACCGGAACGCCGAAATAAAGCACCCCGTTTAGCCTCCGCAATCGACATAGAGGACGCTGGTCACAGGTCATAAACCCTGCGGGCCGTGCTGCTGAACAGCGCGGCCTTTTCTTTCTCGCTGTAATCGGCGGCGATCTTCTTCAGGCCGTTCCACAACACCGGATAGCTGATCGAGATACGGTCGACCGGAAAGTTGCTTTCGAACATGCAGCGCCGGGCCCCGAAACAGGCGATCATGTGGTGATACCAGGGGGCCATGACATCGACGAATTCATCCGAACCCGGTGGCTGGCTGCGATCATGCCAGCCCCACCCATTATCGGGCATGGCCATGCCGCCCAGCTTGGCAATCACATTGGGACATTCCGCAAGGGCTGCGATGTCATCTTTCCATTGGGCAAAGATGCTGTCGCGTTGTCCAGAAAACCGCCCCACGCCCAGAGGCGTAGACAGGTGATCCAGAACCAGTGTGGTACCCGGCACTGCTCGGGCCAGATCTGTAAAAGCGGGCAGTTGGTGATGATACTGCCACGTGTCATAAGTCAGCCCCCGCGCACCCAGGAGCGCCACGCCCCTGCGAAAATCCGGGTCCGAATATAGGTCTTTCGGCCCCCGACCCGGCAGGAACAATTGTTCAGGCTCGGCATCTCGGGCTCCGGCGTGGCGGATTCCCTTGAACAACCCCTGCCCCGCAGCGACATGAGCATCCAGAACGGCGTCCAAATCCGGGTTCCGCAGATCGGCAAAACCGACAATCCCAGTCAGACGCGCCGGGCCGGTATGGGCGCGGGCCAATGCCGCGACCTGCCGGGTTTCGCCTACCGGGGCAAGCGGGTCTGACGATGTTGGATCATAGTAAGAACGGCATTCCATATAGACCGTTTCAACCACGTTATGCCCGCTTGAAGTATCGGCCTGCAGCTCGGCCATCTCATAGACATACCCATGCCGCACCCACAAATGATGATGCGGATCGACGATCTCGCGCTCGGGGTCGATGATATTTTCGGTGGTTTGCGCCAGCCAGTCGTCACGCGCGGCCATGCGGGGAATCCAAGCTTTATCGACTTTCATCACGCCTCCTTAGTTGCGTAATATTCCCGTTCTTCATTTCAGAATGGTAAAGGTCCTTTTGGCGCTAAGTCGCAGGGGCTGGCCGCTAGGCAAAACCTATGTGCGCAAAATCACCCCCGCACCAGATCCTCCTCGCGCAATTTGGTGTAGTCGACAAAGAAGTCGAAACTGCCGGGGTTCGACATGGAATCCCGATTGACCACATGGGCAGGATCACCACCCAAAAGCAGCTTTTTCACCGGAACTTCCAACTTCTTGCCCGACAAGGTACGCGGCACCTCGGTGATTTGAATGATTTCGTTGGGGACAAAGCGCGCGGAAATGGCGCTGCGGATTGCACCATTGATCTTGTCCTTCATAGACTCGTCCAACGTCAGACCTTCGGCCAGCACCACGAAAAGCGGCATGAAACTGTCGCGGCCCAGAAACTCAAGATCAACCACCAGTGAATCCATCACTTCCGCCAACCCCTCAACGGCCTGATAAATCTCGGACGAGCCCAGCCGCAGCCCCTTGCGGTTAATGGTGGCGTCCGAACGGCCATAGATTACCGAGGCGCCCTCGGGCGTGATTTCGATCCAGTCGCCATGCCGCCAGATGCCGGGATAAGTGTCGAAATAACTGTCATGCAGGCGCGATCCATCCTCATCCCCCCAGAAATACAGGGGCATTGAAGGTAGCGGTTCAGTGCATACCAGTTCACCAACAGTGTCGAACACCTCATTTCCGGCCTCGTCGAAGGCGCGCACGGCATTGCCCAGCATTCGGCACTGCATTTCACCTGCGCGCACGGGCAGCATCGGGTTGCCGCCTACAAACGCGCTGGCAATGTCGGTCCCGCCCGAGATCGGGGCCAGCCAAAGATCGGACTTCACGTTGCCGTAAATCCAGTCATAGCCATCCGCACTCAGCGGTGATCCGGTCGATCCCAGACCCTTGAGCGCGGACAGGCCCAGATCGGCAGGACGTATGCCTGCCTTGAGGCAAGCCTCATAAAACGCGGCCCCCGCCCCCAGAAACGTCAGCCGGTTCCGGGCGGCAAAACGCCAAAAGGCCATCATGTCCGGATGATTGGGCGCAGCATCGAACAACGCGGCTGTCGCCCCTTGGCCCAGTGCCGATAGCTGTGTGTTCCACATGATCCAGCCAGATGACGTCATCCACGCATAGCTGTCGGTTTGCGTCAGGTTCTGGTGCAGGCTGCGCTTTGCGCTTTCAAGCAGCACGCCGCCATGACCATGCACGATGGGTTTGGGATTCCCCGTCGTGCCCGAGGAATAGACAATCCACAGCGGATGATCAAAGGGGACGGGCGTGCTTTGGTACGTCGCATCGCCCTGTGTCAGCGGGCCGAAAGCGTGCGCATCATCAGGAACCTCGCCCGCAACGGGCACCCAAAGTGTGTGCTGCACCGAAGGCAACCCAGAGCGGATTTCTTGCAGCAGGGACCGACGGTCAATTTCTTTCCCCGCATGGGTATAGCCGTCCTGCACGATCAACACCTTGGGTTCGATCTGTCGGAACCTGTCCAGAATGGCAACACGCCCCATGTCGGGCGCGCAAAGCGACCAGATCGCGCCCAGACTGGCCGCTGCAAGGCAGGCAATAAGCGCCGTTTCGGTGTTGGGAAGGACGGCGACCACGCGATCGCCCTGCCCCACCCCCATCTGTCGCAGGTTCGCGGCCAGATTCGCCACGCGATCACGCAGCTCGGTCCATGTCAGTGACGCCACCCCAAAGGTCTCGGATTCAATGATCAGCGCAGTCGCGTCGGGCTGGCCCTCTGCCCACCGCAATACCTGATCGCTGTAATTCAGCATCGTGCCGGGGCACCAGAGCGCGCCGGGCATCTTCCGTTCGGCCAAGAAAATCGTGGGTTCCACACTGGCACGAAGATCGAAGAATTCCCAAACGGCAGACCAGAACCCTTCAAGATCCGTGACACTCCAATTCCAGAGCGCGGGGTAATCGGCAAATTCCAAACCCCGTTCGGCCCCAAGCCAGCGAATGAACCCGGCCATGGGGGTAGCCTGCGCCTGTTCCAGCGTTGGTTGCCAAAGGATCGGACGGCCAGTGTTTTGCCCAGTCATGCGATCAAAGCTCCGTGGATCAGGGCGCGCAATTGCGCACGCGATGGATAGGATGAACTGGGCGAAAGTTGGGTAAAGAACACAACGCTCATCTGATGCACCGGGTCGACCCAGAACGCGGTCGAGGCCATGCCACCCCAGGCAAAATCCCCGACACTGCCGGGCACGCCCACCCGACCGGGGTTCAGCGTCACAGACCCGCCGATGCCGAAACCGGTGCCGACCATTGGCTGTTCGGCAAAACTGGGGATGCCCATCTCGGCAATATCGCCCTTCAGATGGTTCGTCATCATGAAGACCAGCGTCTTGGGCGACAGAATACGATGATCGCCTGCATCACCGCCACGCCGCAGCATCTCGGTAAATTTCATATAGTCGTCGATGGTGCCAACCAGCCCGCCGCCACCCGAGCGTTGCTTGGTGGTGTGATAGGGCGAGGTCTTGCGATCATCGGCCAAACGCAAAGTATCCCCTCCGTCTTTAGCCGCATTCAGCGCCATCGGATCATCGAGCGGCGTATAGAGATTGGCAAACCGGTCACCCGCATCCGCAGGCACATTGAAAGCGGTTTCCGTCATGCCAAGTGGCTGGAAAATCTCTTCATCAAAGAACTGGTCCAGTGTCTTGCCCGAAGCGACTTCGACCACCCGACCTGCGATGTCGATGCCAACCGAATACATCCAGCGGGCGCCGGGCTGAAACGCCAGTGGTAGTGCCGCGACCTTGTCAGCCACCTCGGCCAAAGTGCCGCGTTTGGGGGTGAAATCCAGCCTTTGATCCGCCATCGCCTCGGCCACCAGACCGGGGTTGAAGGAATAGCTGAGACCACTGGTGTGCGTCAGCAGTTGCTGCAAGGTCGGCGTAGCAGCCGGTTCCGTCTGATCCAAGCGAGTGGCGCCCGGGATCAGCGCCTGCATCCGGGCAAAACCCGGAATGAACTCGGATACTGGCGCGCCCAAATGGATCAGGCCCCGTTCCACCAGTGTCATCAGCGCCACAGACGTCACCGGTTTGGTCATGGAATAGATGCGCGCAATGGTATCGCGGGTGAAGGGCAGGTCCTCTTCGATGTTGCGCAGACCGCTATCGGCATAGAACACCTCGGTCCCGTTACGCTTGACCAGGACCGAGGCCCCGGGGTATTTGCGCGCCTCAACATAGCTTTGCATCCAGGGCCGGATACGCTCCAGCCGCGCCAAGTCGAACCCTTCGCTCATGCCAGCATCCTTTGCATAGCGTCGCGGGTTTCTTCGTTGAACCAAGACCGGTCCGTGTCACCCGCCAACCGTTTCATTTCAGCCTCGATCACTTCAATTGCCGGGGCGCGAAGCTGCCGCTTGACCCGGCCATAAGTCAGGGCGGGCAAGCTGGCCAGCTCTTGCGCTTTGCTTCGCGCGGCATCCAACAGGGTTTCAACCTCGACCAACTCATCCACCACACCTTGCGCCGCAGCATCTTCTGCGTGGATCGGCTGGCCGGTCAGAAGGAACCGCCGCAGCGTGTTGGGTTCAAGCGTTGCGCGCGCGATCTCAAGCGGGCCAATGGGCAGGTCAACGCCCACGCGGATTTCGGCCAGACCGAAACTGGCCTTCGGACCAGCCACACGCCAATCTGCTGCAAGTACAAAGAAAAACCCACCTGCGATGGCTGCCCCGTTCACGGCGGCAACAAGCGGTTTCGGAAAACAGAACTGGGTGAGGAATGCATGATTCAACGCATCCACCAGACCGTTTTGCGCCTCGCGATCCAAATCCATGGCGTCCTTTAGGTCCAGACCGGCGGAAAAAACCTTGCAGGCGCTTTCCAGAACCACCGCGCGCACATCGTCGCGCGCTGAAAAATTGTTTAGCGCGTCGACAAAGCCGTACAGAAAATCAGGGTCCAGAGCGTTCACCGGCCCCCGCGCCAACGTCAACGCCATCACGCCGTCACCCAAATCGCGACTTTTCAAAAATTCGGTCATCTTCCCCCCTTCAACGGGATCATCATCCCGATCATCCAACCGGCATAGGACCTCCGCCCCGTAACCAACGCACAAAAAGAGGGCTACAAACGCCCCCTTTTGCTGCCTTGCGACGTGGCGCGCTCAGACCTCCAGCCATTCCTTGCGGATATCGTCGCGCTGTTTCAACTCTTGCGGCGTCCCTTCGAACACCACGTGGCCATGACCCATAACATAGACCCGGTTGGCAATGTCCAAAGCGATGTTCAGCTTCTGTTCCACCAACAGGGTCGAGATGCCGCGCCCGGCGATTTCCTGCAACAGTTCGGCCACGCGTTTGACCATCTGCGGCGACAGCCCCTCGGTCGGTTCGTCGATCATCACCAGATCGGGATCGCCCATCAGGGTCCGGCACATGGTTAGCATCTGCTGCTCTCCGCCGGACAAAACGCTGGCCTCAACGTCGGCGCGGTTATCGAGGTTTTCGAACATGTCGAACATATTCTGCATCGACCAGCGGCCTTCGCCGTCTTTCTGGCCAGGTTTCAGCCCAAGGATCAGGTTTTGCCGCGTGGTAAGACCGGGAAAGATATCCCGGTTTTCAGGCACATAACCGATGCCCAGATTAGCGATCTCGTAGGCTTTTTTACCGGCGATCTCCTGCCCTTTGAACCGGACAGAACCATGTGGTTCGACATCGCCCATCACCGCCTTGCAGGTCGTGGACCGCCCGACCCCGTTGCGCCCCAGCAGGGCCACGATCTCACCCTCGGCGATGTTCAGATTCACACCCTGAAGGATGTGGCTTTTGCCATAGTAGGCGTGCATATCCCTGACTTCGAGCATCAGTGATCCTCCATCGCGGTGCCCAGATAGGCTTCTTGAACTCGGGGATTGCCGCGCACCTCTTCGGGGGTGCCGGTGGCGATGATCTCACCGTAAACCAGAACCGAGATACGGTCGGCCAGACCAAAGACCACACCCATGTCATGTTCCACCATCATCAGCGTCTTGTTTTCGGTCACCTGACGGATCAGTTCGACGATATAGTCGGTTTCCGAATGGCTCATGCCTGCGGTGGGTTCGTCCAGCATGATGACATCCGCCCCGCCCGCGATGGTGATCCCAATCTCAAGCGCGCGCTGCTCGGCATAAGACAGAACCCCTGCTGGCAAATCCCGGCGGGTGGTCAGGTTGATCTGTGCAAGGATTTCATCGGCCGCGTCGGTCAGATCCTGTTTGCGCGACACAAGCGTCCAGAAAGAATACTTGTACCCGCGCGTCCAAAGCAATGCGCAGCGGATATTCTCGAACACCGACATATTGGGAAAGATGTTGGTGATCTGGAACGACCGGCTGAGCCCAAGGCGGTTGATCTGGAACGGAGCCTTGCCCCGCAGATCCTGCCCATGCAATTGCACAGTGCCCGCAGTCTGGGCAAAGCGCCCGGTGATTAGGTTGTACAAGGTGGATTTTCCAGCCCCGTTCGGCCCGATCACCGCATGGCGTTCGCCCTTGCGCACGCTTAGGTCAACGCCCCGGATGATCTCGGTCTGACCAAAGCTTTTCCTCAGATTGGTGATTTCAAGAGCAGACGTCATGCGCCACCTCCATCCAGACTGGTTGCCACGTGATAGCTATTGGCCATCTCAGGCGCGAACCGTTTAGCCAGCCAACCGCCGCCAATCAGCAGAGCGGCTGAAAGCGTCCAGGGCAGGATCGTGTGGCTGTCAAAGCTGATCCAGAACAAGGTCATCTGATGATCCCCCGGCGGGGCATGGCGCAGGTGGAACACCATCTCGATCAGGCAGGCCGCTCCGATAATTGCAAACGCTCCGGGGACCAGCACCTTGGCATAGGGCACGACGAGCGACCTCAGCCGTTTCATTTTGACCGCCGGCGTATGCATCATCAACAGCCCGGCCAAACCGCCGGGGAAATACATCACGGTGACCAGAAACAGCAGGCCGACATACAGGGCCCAAAGCTCGGTTTCCAGCCCCAGCACCGTGCGCAGCAGCGTAAACACGATGGCCCCGATGATCGGACCGAAAAAGAAACCAACACCGCCCAGAAACGTCACAAGAAGGATCTCACCCGAGGTGGCAAGGTTCAGGTTCTCTTCCGTCAGGATTTCGTAGTTGATCGCAAACAGCGCTCCTGCAACCCCGGCAAAGAACCCCGAGGCGACAAAGCTGTGAAACCGCACCCAACGCTGGGAATAGCCCAGAAACTCGGCCCGTTCGGGGTTGTCACGCACCGCATTGGCAATCCGGCCAATGGGCGTGCGCGAGAATAGAAACATCAGCAGCGCCGACAACACAAGCCAAAAGGCCGTCAGATAGTAAACCTCGATCTGGCGCAGGAACTCGATGCCAAAGAAAGGCAGGCCATAGGTCCGGTCACCGCTGATCCCTTCTTCGCCGCCAAAAAACACGACGATGATGATGGAGCAAGCGGCAATCAACTCACCCACGCCAAGCGAGATCATGGCAAAAACCGTGCCCGAACTGCGGGTTGAGAAACTGCCTACGACAATAGCCAGCCCCATCCCGACAAGCCCGCCAAAGATCGGCAAAACCGGCAGCGGCAGCGCGGCGAAAAAGTCGGACATGTTAATGATGTGCATACAGGCAAACCCGCCTACACCCATATAAACCGCATGGCCGAAACTCAGCATACCACCCTGCCCCAGCAACATATTGTAAGCCAGCGCAAAGATGATGGTGATAGCCATCTGGTTCATGACGGTAATGGCAGAATTGGCTGTGAACACCATCGGCAACAGCACCAGCGCGGCAGCCGACAGAAGCCACGGCATGACGACGCCCAGCGAAAGGCCCGGTGCCTGTCTGCTGGCAGAGATTTGAGATGTCTGTGTCATGCCTGCCGCTTTCCGAATAGACCATAGGGCCGGAACACAAGGATCAGGACCATCAGGATATAAGGCAGAATGTCCGCGATCTGCGGCGAGGTCAGCGTCCAGAGATCGCGCCATGCGCTGTCCCAGATCGGGTCAGGCGTGGTAAATCCGATGCCGTTCAGGATGTCTTCCATACGCACGTTATATGCCTTGGAGAACGTGGTCAGCCAGCCGATGATCAGCGACGCGACAAGCGCACCACCAAGGCTGCCCAATCCGCCGATAACGATGGTGACAAACACGATCGAGCCCAGCACGAAAGCCATGCCCGGAAAGGTCGATAGGACCGGCCCCGCGATCACACCGGCGACACCGGCCAAAGCCGTGCCGACGCCGAACACCCCCATGAAGACCAGCGGCACGTTGTGTCCCAGCGCCTCAACTGTCTTAGGGTAACTCAGGGCCGCCTGAATGATCAGTCCTACCCGCGTTCTGGTCAGTATGTAGAGCAGCACGAGGAAGATCGCGACCGAGGTGAAGATCATGAAAATCTTGTAGGCCGGGATAGCATTGCCCGCGATCGAAAAGGCGGTGAATTGCAAAATCTCGGGAATTTCATAGGGCATCGCGCTTTTGCCCCAGATGAACTGCACCAGCTCTTCTATCAGCAAAGCCAGACCGAAGGTGAAGATTAGCTCGGGCACATGACCGTATTGGTGGACTCGGCGCAAACCATAACGCTCGACCAGCGCGCCCAGAACACCGACAATGACCGGCGCGATCAGTAGCCCCATCCAGAACCCCAGAAAGACACTGATTTGAAAAGCAAAATACGCCCCCAGCATATAGAAACTGGCATGGGCAAAGTTCAGAACACCCATCATGGAAAAGATGAGTGTAAGACCCGCGGACAGCATGAACAGAAGCAACCCTGTCACCAGCCCGTCGATCAGGTTGACGGCAATCAATTCCATGCCTGCCCCCTTTCACGAAGAATTTGACAACATCAGACAAGACCAGCCTGCCGCATCGCACGCGGCAGGCTACAAGCGCTCATAGGCGTTAGGGGCGCTTCATCTTGCAGGTGGTTGCCGCATCGGCAGCCGCCATTGTGACCGTGTCCTCAGCCTTCAATCCGAAGCCCGAGTTGTCATAGTCGAACTGCACGTCGTCAGTATGGGCCTGAATGTGCACGTCCTGAATGATCTGATGGTCAATCTCGCGCATTTTCAGCTTGGTGCCCCAGATGCTGTCATGCTCCATACCTTCCAGAGCATAGGCAACCTGAGCCATATCTGTCGCGGTGCCCGCCTCGTTGATGGCTTTGGCCAGCATCTCAACCACGTTGGCAATCCGCGGCTGTGCCGGGTCGGTGTCGGGATAGGCTTCCTTGAAGCCCGTCACAAACGCGGCAGCACGGTCCGAGACCGGCGGGTTGATCTGGCCTTCGCCCACCACCCGCAGCGATCCGACACCGGATTCCCCGAACGCAGCGGTAATGCCGTCAGCCGCGCCGTAATAGGTGTAGATCGGCCCCTCAAAACCGTTCTCAAGCACCGACTTACCCAGATTCAGCATGTCCGCGCCCCAGTTGCCGGTGATCACAAGATCTGCCTCTGACGCCATGATCTTACGGGCATAGGGGGTGAAATCCTTGACCTTGCCGATCGGATGCAACTCGTTTCCGACGATCTCGACATCGGGGCGCTTTTCGCCAAGGAATTTCACGGCAGCGGCGGCCACAGCTTTACCAAAAGAGTAATCCTGCCCGATGATATACACTTTTTCGACGCCATCATCTGCTGCAATCACATCGGTCAGCGCGTCCATCTTGATGTCTGCATTCGCATCAAAGCGGAAATGCCAGAAATTACATTTATCGTTGGTCAGGGCCGGATCAACGGCCGCGTAATTCAGAAAGATAACCTGATTGTCGGGATTGCGGCGGTTGTGCTTGTCGATAGCGTCGGTCAGGGCGTTGGCCACGCCCGAACTGTTGCCCTGCGCAATGAAACGGATGCCCTGATCGATTGCCACCTGCAACTGAATGAGCGATTCCTTGGGGCTGATCTTGTTGTCGAATGCGACGATTTCAAAGTTCTGACCGTCCAGAACACCGCCTTCTTTGTTGACCAGTTCATCGGCGGCAAACTTAAACGTCGCAAGACCCTGATTGCCCGTCGCCGCAAAAGGGCCAGACAATGGGTCGATAAAGGCAATCTTGATATTCTCGGCATATACGGCAGTTGCACTAATCGCCACTGCCAGCGCAGCACTCAAGCCGCGCATTGTTGTATTTTTCATATCATTGTTCCTCCCTGTTATTGTCCGACACACGCCTCCTCCGCAGTGCCGGAAAACACAGGCTCACAGTGACACACCCCCGAAAAGAGTCAACAGTTCCTTTGATTTTTATAGCCTACAATCAATTAGTTAAGAGACCCAAAGGCGCCACCCAAATCTTGAGCAGCGTTCTGATCACCGGTGCAAAATTTTTGTTCAATAGCTAAAAAAACGAACAAACCGGACTAAAGAAATTTCCAAGACTTGCCGCAGAGCCGGTCCAATCGAAATACAGACCCCGGGCAACTTCGGTCCCTAGGCCAGACTAAGATTTTTCCCGGCCTCAACCAGCATCGGGCCATAGACTGTTTCCAGCTCTTTGGGGGTTAGGTGAAAAGACGGACCTCCTACGTTCAGACCAAACACCCGGTTGTCGATGACCGATCTGAAGGCAACCGAGATTCCGTTTACGTCCGGTCGCCAATCTCCATAGCCGGTACAAAAACCCAGCCGGTCCATCTCTTCCTGTGCTGTGTTGAAGCTGCTTTGCCGAAACTCTTCGGTATCGCTGTCCTGCGTCCGCGCGATCTCAAATGCCTGGGCGCGTTCATCTTCGTCCATCGCGGTCAATATCGCCCGCCCCATGGCCGAGCGGAACAAAGGCAGACCCGTCCCAACACGGGCCACCAAGGAAACTTGTTCACGCGAGGTTTCGGTCGCCAGATAAACTGCATTCATTCCATGCCGTTCGCCCAAAGCCACAACAACATACGAGTTGGGACCATTGCGCAACTTCAGCATTTCGCGCCGTGCGCGTTCGGCAATGTCCAGACTTGCCAATACGCCAAACCCCAAAAGCATAACGCCCGCGCTTAGTCGATAGGTGCCAGTGCGATTGTCGACCTCAAGATAATCCAGCTTGCACAATGTGTGGGTCAGGCGCGAAACGGTTGCCTTCGGCAGTCCGGTTCGTTTGGACAGATCGGTGTTGCTAAGTGCGGTATCTCCTTCGCGAAAGCACCGTAGAACGTCCAGCCCCCGCGCCAAAGCGGTGATGAAGTTACGGTCTTTCAGTTCCTCACTGGTGCCCTCGACCATCGTTTACCCCTTAATTCCAACCACTATCCAGCGCACGCAGCCCATGTTCGGCAAAGATCGGAACGAACTGCCCCGACTGTCGCGCACGCTCGGGGTTGGATGCATTACCATCCAAAGCTCGTTTATAAACGCCCTGAATAATTGCGGCCATACGAAAGAAACAAAAAGCCAGGCAGTAGCCGAAATGGTCAATTCCATCCAACCCCCGGTAGGTGCAATAGGCGGCGACAAATTCTTCGTCGGTCATCAAACCTTCTGCGGCACGGTCCACGCTTGCCAGCCCGCGGCCCATACCACCCGGCGGCATCTGCCATTGCATGATCACGGCGGCCAAATCTGCACAGGGATGGCCAATGGTGGATAATTCCCAATCCAAAACAGCCAGCACATCCGGGCTGCTCTTGCAGAAAAGCATATTGTCGATGCGGTAATCGCCATGCACCAGCGTCCGTTGTCCGTCATCCTCGGGGGCCTCATCCACCAGACGCGCCATCAGCCGGTTCATCGCCGCGATGGTCTCGGTTTCCGAAGCGCGGTACTGCTTTGACCAGCGGCCGATCTGACGTTCAAAATAATTCCCCGGCGGCCCGTAATCCGACAGGCCCACCTTGCCGATATCGACGCTGTGCAAGTCTGCCAGTGTTTTGTTCATCGCCTTCTGAATACCGCCCCGCTCGTGCCGGGGTACATCGGGCAATTCGGGAAAGTTGAAGTGCCGCCCGTCCATGAAGTCCATTACATAGAACATCGAGCCGATGACGCTTTCATCTTCGCAAAGAAGATGCATCTTTGACACGGGCACGTCCGTCTCGGCCAACGCCTTTTGCACCCGGTATTCTCGGTCAACCGCATGAGCCGATTTCAACAACTGTCCCGGCGGCTTGCGACGCAGGACATATTTATGCGAAGGCGTGCTTAGCAAGAAGGTTGGATTGGATTGACCGACCTCAAACTTCGTGAACTCGACCGGTCCCTCGAAGCCTTCAATCCTGTCAGACAGATAGTCAGCCACGGCCTTTGCATCTAGGGTCTGGGTCGATTGGGACATCGTAATTCCTCAGCTATGAGTGATCATCTCGGCCTGCGCTACAGGGTGCAGGTGAGGGATTGCGTTAAATTCGGTCAACCCGACACCCCGCGATGAGAACAGGAACCGAGACTGAGAGGTGTTGCGAAGTTGCAGGTTCAATTCCATCATTTGCGGATTGGGCGCATTCAATACAGACGACGTGATCTGGCCAATGGGTCCACCGGACGAAACCACAAGAACCCGCCGGGCCTCGGTTTGTGTGACAAAACGCAAGGCAGCGGCGACGCGCGCCGAAAACTCGGCCCAGCTTTCCGACGCGTCGGGCAAGCCACCTTCCTGCCAGTGCAGGATGGTTTCCCTTAGCGCACGGAAATGGGTTTTGCGATCCCCCTGTACCCTCTGGGGAACGTCGCCGCCGAAACGTGCGTTTAGCAGGTCCTTGAAATCATACTCGTTCAAACCCGCATGTCGTTCGGGCGCCGCACTAAACCCCATCGAGGCCAGCGTTTCGGCATGGCGCGCCAATGTACCAGTTATCAGTCGGTCCGGAACCCAACCCGTGCCCTGCAACCAGTCGCCCAATTGAGCAGACTGCCGGTGCCCCAGATCCGAGAGTTTGTCGTAATTGTCCGCCCCGAACGAGGCCTGTGCGTGGCGGACAAGAAGAAGCTCTGCCATATTCAGCCCGGGAACTGCCGCGCAAGACTGGCGCCAGCAGCCAGATACTCATCTGCAATTCGGTCAACCAGCGCCCGGGCAGGCCCGATGCTTTTGACCGCGCCAATGCCTTGGCCAGAACCCCAGATCGTTTTCCACGCTTTGGGCTTTTCGCGGTCAGTCGAAAAATTCATCGAGGTCGGGTCCGCTGTGGGCAGGTTTTCAGGATCCATTCCTGCATTCACAATCGACCCACGCAGGTAATTGCCCCAGACGCCGGTGAACAGCGAAGAATAGACGATGTCATCCCCGGCGCTGTCCACGATCATCTGTTTGTAGCCGGGATCGGCATTGGCCTCATCCGTGGCAATAAAGGGTGACCCAACATAGCCGAAATCAGCCCCCATCGCCAAAGCTCCCAGCAGCGAGTTGCCCGAGGCAATCGCCCCAGACAGCGCCAGCGGCCCATCGAACCATTCGCGAATTTCACGGATCAGGGCGAAAGGCGACAGCGATCCGGCGTGCCCCCCTGCTCCGGCGGCTACGGCCACCAGACCATCGGCCCCTTTCTCGATCGCTTTTTTTGCGAACTTGTTGTTGATGATGTCGTGAAACACGACGCCACCATAGGAATGCGCGGCCTCGTTCACTTCGACCCGTGCGCCCAAAGAGGTGATCCAGACCGGGACCTCGTGCTTCACGCAGATGTCGATGTCCCGCTGCAACCGTCCGTTTGACCGGTGCACAATCTGGTTCACCGCATAAGGCGCAGCCGGGTTGTCGGGGTTTTCCTGATTATGCCTGTCCAACTCTTCTTTGATGCGGGTTAACCAGGCGTCCAGCAGGGGCGGCTCGCCTTCGGCCTCTCGCGCGTTGAGCGCAGGGAAAGAGCCGATGATGCCTGCCTTACATTGCTCAATCACCAGGTCAGGGTTCGAGATGATGAACAGCGGTGAGCCGATCATCGGAATGCGCAGACCCCGCAGAACCTTCGGCAGATGTGAATCGTCGCGGTTCCAAGCGGTCATTTATAGAACCTCGAACAGGCCAGCGCCGCCCATGCCACCACCGATGCACATGGTGCAGACCACATATTTGGCGCCGCGCCGCTTGCCTTCGATCAGGGCATGACCCACCATCCGCGCGCCGGACATGCCATACGGGTGGCCGACAGAAATCGCGCCACCATCGACGTTCATAATCTCGTTGGGAATGCCCAGACGGTCGCGGGAATACAGAACCTGCACTGCGAAGGCCTCGTTGAATTCCCACAGGTCGATGTCGTCCATGGTCAAGCCATGCGCCTTTAGCAGCTTGGGTACGGCAAAGACGGGACCGATGCCCATCTCATCCGGCTCACACCCAGCAGCCATCACACCGACGTAGCGGCCCAGAGGTTCCAGTCCTTTTTGTTCTGCAACCTTGGCCTCCATGATCACCGAGGCCGATGCCCCATCCGACAACTGCGAGGCATTGCCCGCCGTGATGCATTTGCCTTCCTTGATGTGGATGCCATCCTTGAACACCGGCTGCAGACCGGCCAGAGACTCGACCGTGGTCGAGGGGCGATTGCCCTCATCCTTGTCCAGCGTCACCTCATGTTCTGATATCTCGCCGGTTTCGCGGTTCTGCATTTTCATCACCGTAGTCATCGGAACGATCTCGGCGTCAAACCTGCCTGCCTGCTGCGCGGCATGGGTGCGCGCCTGAGACTGCGCGGCGTATTCATCCTGATATTCACGGCTCAAACCATAGCGTTCGCCAACGGTTTCGGCGGTTTCAAGCATGGTCATGTAAAGCTCGGGCTTGTGTTCAACGATCCACGGGTCGCGCCCCACGCGCATCTCAGGCGTCTGCACCGTCGAAATACTCTCAACGCCGCCGCCGATCACTACATCCATGCCATCGTGCACCACTTGCTTGGCTGCCGTGGCAATCGCCATCATCCCCGAGGCGCACTGACGGTCTAACGTCATACCGCCCACTGTTACCGGCAAACCGGCCCTGATAGCGGCTTGGCGGCCAATGTTGCCCGCCTGATAGCCCTGTTGCAGGGCGGCACCCACGACGCAGTCCTCGATCTCGGCCGGATCAACGCCAGAGCGTTGCACCGCGTGTTCAATGGCATGGCTCATCAGAGCTTGCGGGGTGGTAGCATTGAAAGCGCCGCGATAGGCTTTGCCAATCGGGGTACGTGCTGTTGAGACGATCACTGCGTCGCGCATTTCGTTTGTCCTTTCGACGGATTATGCTGTCTGTTTCGAAAACTTCACATTTAACCAAAGGGGCGAACGGGCCCCGGTGCGATTAGAACCCCCGCAATCCGGCCACGATTTCGGCGTGATAACTATAATCCCCAAGCCATTCCGCCGAGACCCGCGCCCGTTTCATGTAGAACCCCATGTCAAACGCATCGGTCATGCCGATGCCGCCATGCATCTGGACCCCCTCCATCACCGCCAGCTTTGCGGTCTTGGTCGCTCGGGCCTTGGCCAGCGACACGGCAAGGGTGGCGTCCTTAGGATTTTCATCCAGCATCCGCCCGGCGTGCAGAATGGCGGAACTGGTCACTTCGGTCTCGCACCAAAGATGCGCCGCGCGGTGTTGCAGGGCCTGAAACGCGCCGATTGGAACGCCGAATTGCTTACGCTCTTTCAGATATTCAACCGTCATGCCAAAGGCCCCGGCGGCCAAACCTGCGGCCTCGGCCGCCAAGGCGGCCTGACCAGCCTCCAGCGTCGGCCGCAAGATTTCCATGGCATCGCCAACCGTGCCCAGAACATCCTCGCCCGTGGCCTCGACATCCACAAACCTGATCCGCGCTGATGAGCGCGCGTCGATCATATCCGAAACTGACCGTTCCACGCCGTCACGGTCGGCGGGGATATCAAACAGGGTCAAACCTTCGTCCGCTTGGGCCAGAACAAGCAATCGGTCGGCAAAGCCGCCGTCCACCACAAAGCTCTTGTCGCCGTTCAGACGGAAACCGTTGCCGTCCTTGGTGGCGGCCAATGTCGTCTTATCCGGTGCGTGTTTACGGCCTTCGTCGATGGCCAGCGCATAGGTTCGTTCACCCGCCGCGATCGCCTGCAGCGCGGCATAAGCCCTATCATCCGCCACCTGCCGCAACGCAGTTGCCGCCATTACCGCTGTCGAGATAAATGGCGTCACAGCAAGTGTTTTGCCCATTTCACCGGCCAGAACCCCGGCGGCGGCATGGCCCATATCCGACCCGCCTTGCGCCTCGGGAACCAGAATACCGGCCCAACCCATCTGCGCCATCTCAGCCCAAAGCGCGGGATCATGCGCTTCGCCCACATCCCGCATGGCGCGCAGCTTACCAACCGGGGCAGCCTGATCCAAAAAACCGCGCGCAGCATCGGCCAGCATCAACTCTTCTTCGGTTTTCACCAATTTGGTCATGCGTGACCCTTTCTGCCCATGATCAGTAACCGCTTGCGCCCAAAGTCACGACGGCAATCCCAAGACTCGCTTGGCTACAATGCCCAACATCACCTCGGACGTGCCACCTTCGATGGAATTCGCCTTGGTGCGCAGCCAATCGGACGGGCGTGTGCCCATAGACCCATCCCACTCCAGTGCGTCCGACCCGCCCGAGTCCATCAACACCTCAAACACGCGCTTGTTCAGCTCGGTGCCCATGTATTTCAACATCGCCGAGGCATCACCCGCGCCGTGACCTGCTTCGGCCTGATCCTTGTAGCGTTCCAGCGTCAGCCCAATGGCCAACGCATCAACCTCGGTCTGAATTGCTTCGGCGCGCAGACTAGCGCTGAGGGCACCGTCACTTTCGTCGGTCAGCACCGCACCAAGAGACCGGCCCGACCCCATCAACCCACCGGCCCCGCCCGAGATCATCTCGCGTTCATGGGTCAGCAGGTATTTCGCCACGTCCCACCCTTTGTTGACCTCGTGCACAACCTGTTCCTTGGGCACTTTGACATCATCAAAGAAGGTCTCGCAAAAAGGCGACTCACTCGAGATCAGGCGAATGGGGCTGGTCGAAATGCCGGGCGTTTCCATATCGACCAGAATGAAGGAAATCCCCTTGTGCTTGGGCGCGTCGCGGTCAGTGCGCACCAACACGAAAATCCAATCCGCCTTGTCGGCATATGACGTCCAGACTTTCTGGCCATTGACCAGCCAGTGATCCCCCTTGTCCTCGCACTTGGTCTGCAAGGACGCCAGGTCAGAACCCGCGCCGGGTTCTGAATAACCCTGACACCAGCGTATTTCGCCGCGCGCGATTGGCGGCAGATAGTGCAATTTCTGCTCTTCGGTTCCAAATTGCAGCAGCGCAGGCCCCAGCATCCAGATACCAAAGCTTTCAAGCGGGGAACGCGCCCTGATACGGCGCATTTCTTCGTGGAACACCTTTTCCCGCGCCCGATCCAGACCGGCCCCGCCATAGGCGCGCGGCCATGTGGGAACTGTCAGCCCCTGTGCCGCACACCGCTCTAGCCAGTCTTTCTGCGCCTGCGATTCAAACTCCCAGCGCTTGCCGCCCCAACAGATTGTTGCTTCGCTTGAACTACGATCGCGCATCTCGGCCGGGCAGTTTTCCTCTAGCCACGCACGCAAAGCGGCCCGGAAAAGATTCGGCTCGGTAATATTGTGCATCGCGTCCTCCCACGCCTCACAGAACCCAAGCTCTGCGACGCCGTTCCGCTGTGCAGAATTGCATTTCAATTTCGTGTTGACAACCCCTCTCTACGCCCGATGATGCTTGCCAAGAGCGCTCAGGCGTCGCGAGGAGGACCCCATGAAAGCCATGCTAAGCACCGCCACGGGCGGCCCCGAAACACTGGAACTGACTGAACTGCCAGACCCGACGCCAGGCAAGGGACAGGTTGTGATACGTGTCCACGCGGCAGCGCTGAATTTCCCTGACACTTTGATGATTCGGGATCTTTATCAGATTAAGCCACCCCGCCCGTTTGCCCCCGGCGGCGAAATCGCGGGCGAAGTTGTTGCCTTGGGTGAAGGCGTAAGCGATCTGGCGGTGGGCGATCGGATACTCGCGCTGACCTCATATGGCGGATTTGCCACCCATGTCGCGATTGACGCGTGGCGCGCGGCGAAAATCCCCGATGCCATGCCCTATGAAGATGCAGCCTGCTTTGTTTTCACCTACGGCACGTCCTATCACGCGCTGAAGGACCGCGGCTATCTGGCTAATGGGGATACCCTGTTGATCCTTGGCGCTGCCGGTGGCGTAGGGGCTGCGGCGATCGAGCTGGGCAAGGCCATGGGTGCGCGCGTAATTGCGGCCGTCTCGTCCGAGGAAAAGGCCGATTTCTGCCGCCGGATTGGCGCAGATGAAACGCTCATCTATGCACGTGAAATGGACAGCCGCGACGCACAAAAAGAACTGTCGGCGCAGGTCAAGGCGCTGGCCGGGCCGAATGGGGTTAACGTGGCCTATGACGCAGTCGGCGGCGGATATGCCGAGCCGGTCATCCGCGCCATGGCCTGGGACGGGCGGTTTCTGGTTGTTGGCTTCCCTGCGGGCATTCCAAAGATACCGGCCAATCTTGCGCTGCTGAAAAGCTGCCAGATTGTTGGTGTGTTCTGGGGTGCGTCAGTGATGCGCGATCCTGCGGCACATGCCGCGAATATGGAGGACCTGTTCACACTGTACACGGAGGGCAAGATCAAACCCCAGATCTCAGCCAGCTTTCCCCTGGAACAGGCTGCCGAGGCCCTCAAGCTGATGGATAATAGAAAAGCGATGGGGAAAGTTGTTCTGACAATGAGCTAAAGCACGGCGCAGTCTTTCCTGCGGGCGCTATTCCAGATGCGCCATGTCATTGTACCCGCGCACCACCATCTTATCGCCATGGATCACCAACCGGGTGAAAGAGCCATTGGCCGCGCCCAGAAAAGTCATGGCAGGCACGCCTGTGGCAATCGACATGGCGGCGGCGATCACCCCGCCATGGACAAACGCGGCCACGCGCTGATCGGGATGCGCCGCTGCGATCCGCAACAACCCGGCGCGAACACGCCCGGTGAACTGAGCTGTGGTTTCCGCCCCCGGAATCTCACCCCATTCATGGCTGGCCTCAGCGCGTTGAAAAGCCGGATGCCGCTCGGCCGCGCGAATGCGGTACTCTCCGCCATCCCAGTCGCCCAGAAAAACTTCGCGCAGATCGCGTTCTTCGATCGGCTCCAAGGCCAGATGCTCCAGCAGCGGTGCCGCTGTTTGGCGGGTGCGTCGCAATGTAGTGACGTAGACGGCAGAAAAGGGAACCGACTTCAGCCGCGCTGCAACGGCCTCGGCCTGACTTTCGCCATTCGGATGCAAGGCCGGATCGCCATGCCCGTCTTTCAGCGGGAAGGGTTTGCCCGGTATCGCCGGCTCGGATTCACCGTGTCGGACCAGCAAAATATCCGCTGCACCTGCAGGCGGAACAAAAACATGCTGGCGAAACTCTTTGGTCATGGCGCGCGTCCTTTTCAGCATTCCACACGACACAACACCACCCCCGCGCCAAGCGCAACGTCCTGATGCCGATTGACGATAAATAGGTCGCGAACCCAGAAGGTCGCCCATCTCTAAACGGTAGTGAATAGTGTTATAGGGCTGAAAACTGCGCAGACCGGCAAAAACAAGGGCGCGCGCATGATGTTAAGATGTCTTTTGAACGGCTCGGTCCATTCGGAGCCTCTCACCCTATGTTGGGGTGAGCCTGCCTCGCTTACATCAGAAGCGCGGCGTAGCTTTCGGCGGATGCGTTGTGCAGGAAATAGGCCAACAGCAACGCGCATACGGAAATAGGAGCTATCAACTCCATCGCATCCCTAATGAACTTTGAGGAGCCATTCCCGCGCAGGCCCGAGTCCGCTGTCTTGGACTTCCGCGCTGCTGGGAACAGCTCCTTTGAGATATATTTAACCATGTTCAACTCGTTACTAACTACTTTGGACAACCTATTCCCCTCTAATTTAACCCAATATTAACGCTGTGATAATTCAGCTATTGCCGGGGACTTTGCCACCAAATCCGGGGATATTAATCCGCAGGATCGCCCATTGTTGAAATACCCAGAACGGTGACAGCGATCGTACCCTTCGTGAGCTAGCGAAAGAAGAACAGACAAGTGTGGACCCTTATCTGGGTCGTAGCCTTGCTTTAGTCCCTTAACGTCTGGTTCCGGTCTTGGGACGGCGGCTTTGGAAGCAGCACGCAGTATCTCCTTCCTCTTTCCCCGGTTCTCATGGCTTTGGCGGCCAAGATTTTTGTAGACCTTGGCCGTAGCGCCGACAAACCTGCGCTGTTCATTTTTTCGGCGCTTGTTTTGTGTTTCTACTGGTGGCTCGCTTGGGCACCAGCCGATACCAGCGGTAAGCCGCACAAGTGTGCCGGACCTTCCGCACACTCAGCGTCTTATTGGTTCAGTGATATTGGTTCACCTGACGCTGCATCTTGGAACACAGACGCAGAATTCGAAGGATGGGATACACGATTCCGTTTGAATTCGAGGGGTCAACAAAGGGTTCGTTTTTGGTCGGGTGGGACATGACTGCCTCCTAAGCTTACCTAAGGTTAACTCAGACCCGGAACATGTTCTGTGAACAAGGGCACACAAGACCAAACCATGTCCCGTATTGGCGTATAAAATGGCGCCGCACATAATGGGTCGAGATCACCCTTAAATGGGTATTATCAGTGCAAAGCCTGTGAAGATGGGAACGCAGCAACAGCCTTTACCGGAATTTTCATCCAAAAATCTGCTTATTCAAGAATTTAGGGAGCCATCTCCCTAACTGGCGGAAACGGCTCCCACAAATTTGGTCATTCAACATTTAACTCGTTACTCAACGTGTCATACAATTATCATTCACAGCCTCGCTTGGAAAATTATCGACGCATTTTTTGCGACTTGAGAGGTTTTTCGATCAATACTCAGAACAGTGACAAAGCACATCGGCACACTGTTTACTGATTAGAGACTTTAGCGGGCGAAAATTCCCGCCAAGCGACCAATTTGAGCCAAAAGTTTGAGAATCTTCTGTGGGCTTAATCAGGTCGTCGATTCATTACGTTCCAAGGCCATAGAAACGGCAATCTTGGTGCCTCGCAGGGCGCAAGGCTTGTCAGAATTACATAGTAATGTTTCTATGTGATCAGCGCTTTAGCGACAAAACAGGACTTTAGCACGCACAATTGGGAGGATTTCTATGAAACTGCATTGCTTGGTCGCATTGTCGGCGAGCCTTAATTGTTCGCAGACCTTCGCACAAGATGCGCCGATCCAGCACGATGCAGAGTTCTATGTCCTCCAGGCGCAATACGCCCAGAAATGGGCCCAGGATGAAGCTGCCGTGGACGAGGCGCGTGGGGCGGGGCCGAGTTCGTTCGGATACTGGGCCGGCACATGGCCCGCAAAGAGAAATTCCCGGACACTCAACCTGCGATTGGTGTTCCCTATGAAGGGATCGAAAACATCCGACCGGAAACCCAGCGGGCGGTCGAGGCATTTCTCGCAAAACAAGGCTCGTCCATGCAGTAATCAGAACCCCCTTTGCCGCAACCCTGCCAAAGGCCCAAGCATTATAGACATCAAGGAACACAAATGGCTGCAAATCTAATTTTCGCTTTTGGCTTGGTCATCTCGCTTGGCATCGGATTTCTGTACTTTCGCGATCTTGGGGACGTTTCGCAGATGCTGCTGAAGGTCAAGCGCGAAAACATGGTGCGCTTTATCCGGCATGAATACACCCTGATCGCCGTTGGGCTGGGAAGCTTCGTGGTCGCTACGCTGGTGCATTTCATTTTTGGCAGCGGGCTGTTCTGGCTATGGATCATTTCAGCTTTGCTTGTGATCTTCCTTTATGGATTTCCCTATGTCTGGGTCCACTTGGGACTTAGAAACCAACTGAACGATGCCGCCTTTTTCCCGATTTCAGAAGCCCGGAAATACGTCGGCCCGTCAGCGCCCGTTATCGTAATTGAAAACAAGGGACACGCCCGCGCGCATCCCGATGCACAGATCATGAGGCCTCATCTGGCTGGCGATGTGAACGGGTTGGGCGGAGAGGACATCGTGATGACCTATTGCGCGATGGCAAATCTTGGACAGGGCTATGCCCCCCGGATCGAGGGCAAGCGTCTTGATCTGGAAGTTCTGGCACAGCACGGCAACAACCTGATCCTGCGCGACAATGAAACCGGTGAGCCAATCCAACACATCTATGGGTTCCGCGAAGCCGACCGGGACCCAGAGGCCGATGGCCTTGCCTGCCCCCTGCGGCCCGAAGCGCAAATGACGCCTTGGCCGACCTACCGGATGACGTTTCGCGGCTTTCAGAAAGCCTTTCCCGAGGGCGAAGTCTTTCTGAACCCACCCTCGCCAAATCTGGCTTTGCGTCTGCTGGACATGATCACTGAGATCACGTTCGGCTGGGGCATCGGGCGTCAGCATCAAGAGGACGCCCCTGTCATGGACAACATGGATCGGACCGACAATCGCTTGCCCAACAAAACCTATGTTTGGGGGATCACTATTGGCAATGACGCCGCTTGTTGGACGGATGACTTCGTGGTCGACAACAATTGGATCGTCAACGCCAATGTCGGCGGGCGCGATGTAGTCGTCAGCCTGGACCCCAAATACGAAAGCCTTGGCGTATGGTACAATGACAGCGGCCAGCCTGTGACGCGCTGTGACTTTTGGGGGATGTCGGATCAGGGCCGGTTGAAACGTGTCGAAACGCTGCGCGCGGGCGTGTTCTGGCATGTCTGGTCCGAGTTCTTTCCGGAAACCGACATCAATCGCGTTTCACGAGGGGAGACCAAAAGCGAAGCGGTCGCCTGACACACAATTTCACGCTTAACGATCTTGGGAGGGATCAATGGCTATTACGAAAAGACTTAGAGATACCGCACTGAAACTGGCATTCGCCGCGACGCTGCCCACTTCAGTTTACGCGCAACAGTCTGATTGGTCTTATCAGGCCACGATTTACCTGTTTACGCCCGAAACAGAAGTGTCCCAGGAAACGCCCAATGGAACAGTAGAGGGAACTCTGGCCTTTTCAGACGCGCTGGAAAACCTCGATCTGGCGTTCATGGGTACCTTTGCGGCAACCAACGGGCGGTGGTCCATTTTGGCCGACTATAACTATACCGACCTTTCGTTCAGCAACGACACGCCCGGTCCGGCCAGTTCCGGCGTCGAAACATCACTGACCACGCAGTTCCTGAGCGGCTATCTGGGGTACAGGGTGTTGACCTCAGACACCTCGACCGTCGATTTGGCCGGAGGGTTCCGGTGGTTCCGAACCCAAACAGATTTTACCGTTTTACCGGGAGCCGCGCCGGGACGGATGGTAAATGTCGACGAAAGTTGGACCGACCCTGTAATCGGCGTCCGAGCGCGCATGAGGTTCAATGAACGATGGTCCGGAACCGGGTTTTTCGACTATGGCGGATTCACAAGCGACAGCGAAACCTGGCAAGTTCTGCTGACGGCAGACTATGCAATCAACGACCGATGGTTGCTAAGAGGGGGGTACCGCTATATCTCGTTCGATCACGAAATAAACGGCGGCGACTTCAAGTTTGATCAATCCGGCCCGCTATTTGGGGCAACCTATCGGTTCTAGCCGGTTGCTTTGCACACAAACGGGAAATGCGTCTGGGATCGCCGCAATTCCCGCTGCTAGGCGTATCAGGTCACAGGTACTTTGATACGCTGCGGCGATGCGTCAAAAGCGAAAGCAGGTGACATCGTTTCAAGCACATTCTGATGCGCCACCTGAACCCACGAACGAACCTGCAGCAGGATCGCTGCCCCGCCGACAACGATTGTCGCGCCTATCATGGGAGAGGCCGCAAGTTCATAGTTTTGGGTGCTGGCGATCCACAATGCGAACCCAAGGCGGGTCACGGCCACCGCGTCCGTTACGCGGGTCAGCTTAGGCAGGAAATAAGACGTGATCGCAGACGCGCACACGATCAACCCCATGTAGATAAACCCCGCCAGAACCGGCAGCGGCAATCCCAACCGTGTAGCATCGACATGCGAGTACAGAACACAACCCGCCGAGAACGCGAGGAAGGCAATGGAATAAAGTCTGCGCTTTTCCCGGTTTAGATGTTCGACAATCCGTTTCACGGCAAAGCCCCTGAGCCAACTGACCAGACCTTTCTGAAGCCGGAATTTGTGGTTGATCTGACGAAATCTGGGCGGAAATGAGACTTTGCCACCGAAGGACCAAGACTGCGTGGTCACCTTAGTGCGGCGTTTCAAATTTTCCTTCGGCTTGGAAATGGCCAGTCGGAGGCGTCGGAAAAAAGATCAGGCTTTGGTAGCACCGGAAAAGTTTAATAAATCAACGGCCAGCCGGGTTATTCCTCGACAAATATCACCAGCAGCAAGCGGCGGATCTCCAATACAAAGTCTTCCTTCGACTGGGAAATGACCAACGCGCCGCGCGCGGCGGTTATGACCAGATAAGAAAGGTCTTGCGCGCGTTCCGAAGTGGACGCCAGACCTTGCCGCAACAGAAATTCACCCAGTTTTGCAACATAGGCCCCTGGCCAGTTTTCCGGCTGCGCCGCCGCAATCTCCAACGCATCTTCCAGCAGCTTTGCACCATGGTCCGTTTTGGATATTTCCAACGAGTCGCTCACGACATGAAGCAGGACTTCTTCCAAAACTTGAAGCGGAGCGCCGTCACCTTTCTCCAAAAGCTCAAATACATTCCGGTACAGGGTTTCGGTATAAGTTCTCAGCGCCCACGTATAGCAGGACTCTTTCGAGCCGAATTTCTTGTAGATCGACTGACGGGACAGCCTGACCGCCTTCGCGATGTCTTCCATGGATGTCTTACGGAACCCGTATTGCGCAAACGTGTTCATCACATCACGGGGATCAACACCCGAAATCGTTGGCGCCGTTACCATGTCTTACCTCTCATCAACCCGGTGCATGACGGATACCTACCCTTAGGCAGGTGCAAGTCCGCTCATCTTCAGGTTGCCTCTTCCTGTCGCGTCACGTTTTGCCTGCACGAATTCATCAGCCGCTACTCCCCGTTTGAATCAAATTAGGCTTCAAACCTGAGGCAGGGCCGAACGTCGCGACTTTTTTGGGGACTTGGTTTACACAACCAGTATAACTTGCCAACGGCTCTTGGCGTCGCAGTTGCGTTGCAACTGACGAAACTAGCCAAAAAAACCGTCGCCTGCGGAACGCAAGCGACGACTCGACTAATTTGACAGCATCAGGATTGCACGGCTTTCATGAACCGGTCTCGGATCACGACGGGGTCCATCGTAATCGGTGGCATTTTCGCGTTACCGCTTTCGCACTTACTGACGATGATCGTCATTTTCTTGGCGTCCAGCGCCTCCTGCAGCACGCGGCCTGTATCCTCGGCCTGACATTCGATCACCCGATCGCAGCCCGCCGCCTCGGCCATTTTGGCAAGCGAGGTTTTTTGCCCGGCATAGGTGGGTTGATCGCCCGTCGACCCATATGACCCGTTGTCGACAATCAGCAGGATGTAATTGTCAGCCACGTTATTGGCGATAGTGGGCAAAGTGCCAAGATTGGTCAAAACAGACCCATCGCCGTCGATGACGATAACCGGCTTAGGTTGGGCAAGCGCCAAACCCAAACCGATGGAAGAGGCCAGACCCATCGTGCCCAACATATAGAAATTGGTCGGCTGATCGTCGATTGCGTGAAGCTCCTGACTGGGGATACCAATGTTGCAGACCACCAGTTGATCCCGCAAGATCGGAGCGATTTCTTTAAGGATTTCTGAACGGATCATTGGTCGCCGTAGCCTCCCCAAAAGTTGGCATCGGTCAGAATGGCGACCGGTTTGTTGCACATGAAAGTGTATTTCAGGATTGCGTCCAATTCCTCGACATCCGCTTGATGGTGAAAGTGGTAGGTCGGGATGTTCAACTGGGCAAGCAGGGCCTTCGTGTGCACCGCCATTTCAACCTGACAGGCGATGGGTTCACGCAGTTCTCCGCGATACGAAATCAGCATGGGCAGCGGCATCCGGTAGTACTGAATCAACGTCGCAAGCGTGTTGATCGTTACACCAATTGCCGTGTTCTGCATGATGATGGCCGGGCGCTTTCCGCCCATCCATGCACCTGCACACAGGCCCATGCCCTCATCCTCTTTGTTGGAAGGGATGTGGTAGATGCCATCACGCTCATCAATCTCGGCGATGACGCCCGCCAGTTGCTTGCACGGGACGGTGGTGACGAACGAGATATCGTTGGCCATCAGATCATCCGTGATCTTTTTGTCTATGTTCATGTCCAGTTTGTCAGTCCTGATTGGGGCGCAAAAGCGCGATTGACGGGTTACGGCCTGCGGTGCACATGCACGGCACAGGCCGCATGACGGACGACGCGCGAGGCGGTCGACCCCAGAAAATAGTCGCTGAGGCCAGGCTTGTGCGACCCTATGACGATGCATTCAACGTCGTTGTCACTGGCATAGTCGATAATGGTCCGTGCGGTGTGGCCCTTGATGATATCGCACTTGATCCCTTCAATATCCGACACTTTTTCGCGCAGAAGGTTGCGCGCAGCGCGGAACCCTTCGGCGACTACGTCCTTATCCAGATATGCGCTGACCGACCCTTGCGGCATTTCATAGACATGCAGGGCTATGATCTCGGTATCTTCGGCGGACAAGGCACGTGCAACCTGCAATGTGTGCTGTGACAACCCATGATCCAGCGCCATCGGCACGAGAATTTTCTTGTACATAAAAGCCTCCTACTCCCATGGCGCGAGGATGATCTTGGGCGCGGAAACCGCACCCCTCCGCAGATCCTGGAATGCGCGCGCGCCGTCAGACAACGCGCGTGCCTCGACCCAGTCAAGCGCACCCAGACGGCCATCAAAAATGGCCTGTGCGGTTTCTCGGAAATCCTCAGCCGTATATGTATAGGTGCCGAAAAACGTGATTTCCTGCAAGGTCATACGGCGCACATCCAGCCCGCCGCTATCCTCACCCAAACCCGCATGAGCGATCACCCCGCCCGGCTGTGCCAGAGCGGAGGCCGTCGCGCGGGTCGCGGCAAACCCGACCGCATCAATGATCAGCGGAAACGTATCGGTGGTTTCAGCGACTAGCTCAAAAGGGATCGCATTTTGCAGATATGCGCGTCGCAATGTGTTTGGCTCAACAATCTGAACGTTTTCGACCCCCATTGCGGACAGGGCCAGCGCAGCGGCAACCCCGATGGCGCCGCCGCCCAACACCAGCGCGCGACGCTCCATGGATGAATGCAACGCCTCAAGCCCAAGGCGCGCCGCATGCCACCCCACGGCCAGCGGTTCCGCCAAAACAGCCTGTGAAAGGCTGACATGCTGCGGCACCTCGATCAAATTTCGTTCTGGCATGGCAACAAACTGTGCAAAAGCACCTTCACGGGGCGGCATTGAGATGATCTGACGGTCCGGGCACAGGTTTTCGCGCCCAGCAGAACAAGCACTACAACGTCCACAGGAAACCAGCGGGTTAATGGTAACCCGCGCGCCGTCACGAGGGCCGCCTACAATAACGCCAGCCGCCTCATGTCCAAGGATCAACGGTGCCGGTCGACGCGCATCATGGCCCAGATAGGCGTGCATGTCCGACCCGCAGATCCCGACCGCTTGGATCCGGATGAGGTGCTCGCCCGGATTGGGCTTGGCATCCGGGACATCCCGATAGGCCACGTGTTCGACACCTTCATAGACCAAAGCCTTCATTTTGCGGTGAACCCCCCATCAACCATCAGCACCTGCCCGGTGACATAGTCCGACGCGCGCGAGCACAAAAACAAGATCGGGCCGTTGATGTCCGCCAATTCGCCATTGCGGCGAATACAGGTCTGGGCCGCATTACGTTCCGCGCGGTCAGGATCATCAAAAACGGCGCGCGTCAGATCGGTTGGGAAGAACCCCGGCCCTATTGCATTGGCCGTGATGCCGAAGGGCGACCATGCCTCGGCCATTGCACGGGTCAATTGGCCTATCCCCGCCTTCGTGGCACCATAGGAAACACCACCCGGAAAGGCGCGCGTCGTCTGTAGCGAGGCGAAATTCACGATACGGCCCCACCCCTTTTTTTTCATCTCAGGAACCATCGACTGGCTTATAAAAAATGGTGCGCTGAGATTCACAGCCAATGTCTGATCCCACCCCTCGGGGGTCACGTCATCGGCTGTCTCACGGGTGTTCAACCCAGCCGCGTGGACGAGGATATCCGGCGCACCAAACTTGGCCGAGACTTCCCGCGTCAGTGCATCCACACGCGATCTGTCTGAAATGTCGGCGACGACCGCATCGGCATTTTCGTCGATCTCTTCGATCAGCCCGACCAAAGCCTCGGATCGGCGCGCAACGCCCACAACCTGCGCCCCCGCAGCCGCCAGAACCTTGGCCACCTGTCGCCCTAGGCCCGAGCTTGCACCGGTTACACAGGCAACTCTGCCTCTCAGGTCAAAAAGCGCGCGCGGGTCATCCATCTGCGGTCAGGTCAAATTGTTCGTCGGGGAAATACTTGGCCAAACGCACGTCTGCGGCACGTGCATGGCCTTCCATCCCTTCCAGCCGAGAAATGCGGGCGGTTGCGACGGCAATAGGCTTGGACCCTTCCCTTGTTGCACGCTGCCACGTGACGATCTTCATGTATTTGTGAACGCTCAAGCCACCAGTATAGCTGGCCGCGCCCGATGTCGGCAGAACATGGTTCGTCCCCGTTGCCTTATCGCCATAGGAAACCGTGGTTTCTTCACCCAAAAACAAGGAGCCATAGCAGGTCAGCCGATCCAGCCACCAATCCAGATCCTCGGCCTGAACGGTCAGATGTTCGGGCGCGTAGGCGTCGGAACAGGCGGCCATTTCCTCGCGATCCGAGCAGACAATCACTTCGGCATAATCCCGCCACGCGGCAGAGGCGTTTTCGCGGTTCAATTCGGGCAGGTCTGCGATCAAGGTGGGAACCAGCTCCATCACTTTTTGCGCCAAAGCCCGATCATCCGTCACCAGCCAGACGGGTGAGTTATACCCATGTTCGGCCTGACTGACCAAATCGGTTGCCACCACATGCGCGTCGGCGGATTTATCCGCAAGGATCAAGCTGTCGGTCGGTCCTGCGATCATGTCGATGCCGACCTTGCCATAGAGGATACGCTTGGCCTCGGCCACGAACTGATTGCCGGGGCCCACAAGGATATTCGCGCGCGGCAGTCCGAACAGGCCATAGGTCATCGCAGCCACGCCCTGCACCCCACCCATGGCCAGAATGCTATCGGCCCCGCAGATATGTGCGGCATAGACAATGGCCGGGGCAACCCCTTCTCCGGGTTTTGGAGGAGAACACGCGGTGATATGGCGGCACCCGGCCACCTTTGCCGTCGTCACCGTCATGATCGCGCTGGCGATGTGGCTATACCGTCCGCCGGGCACATAACAACCCGCCGCATCCACCGGGATCGCCTTTTGCCCTGCGACGAAACCGGGCACGATCTCCATCTCAACGTCGGAAACGGTTGCTTTTTGCGTTTCGGCAAAGCGACGCACGTTGTCATGGGCAAACCGGATGTCGGCCTTCAGCTTTTCGGGCACCCGCGCGATGGCCGCGTCAATCTCGGCCTGAGTCATCAGCACGTTGCCCTCGAACTTGTCGAACTTCGCCGCGTATTCCATGGCCTTGGCGTCGCCACCCGTTTCGATATCGGCAAGGATTGTCTTCACCGTGTCATGCACCTCGGTTGCATGAGACAGCGGGGTTAGCGTCGCTTTTTTCAAATACTCGCGCGGCATGGTTGGAAAACCCTATTGGTAGATTTCAGGAAGCAGCGTGGTCGACACAGCCGGAACATAGGCGATCAGAATAACCACGATCAGCATTGTCAAAACAAAAGGAACGGCACGGGCTGCAATCTTGAGGATCGACTCGCCGGTAATCCCCGAGACCACGAACAGGTTCAGCCCTAATGGGGGCGTAATGAACCCGACGCCCAGCGCAGTGATCATCATGATGCAGAACTGGATCTCATTCATGCCGATGTTATCCGCCAGCGGTTTCAGGATCGGTGCAAGGATCACGATATTCGGCGTCGTTTCCATCACACATCCGGCCGCGATCAGGATGCCGATCATCAGCAGGATCAGCAGATATGGATCGTCAGTCAACGAGGTCACGGCGGTCACAAAGCCCTGCGGCACACCCATGATCGCCAACGCCTCGGCCAAGGGCGCGGAAAAGGCGATGATCGGCAGGATCACCCCGTTTACCTTGGCCGAACTGACCAACATTGACGGAAAGTCGGCCAGCGTCAGGGTGCGCAGGATGAAGCCCATGATAATGGTGACAACCACGGCGGTCGCGCCCGCCTCGGTCGGGGTCAGGCGGCCCGAGAAGATGCCGTAGAAGATTATCCCCGGCACGATGAAAGCGTACCAGCCGGATTTCAGCGCCTTGCCCAGATTGGCCAACCACTCGCCCATGGTCATCATTCCGCCGCCCTCATAGGCGTAGATGCGGTTCATGATGATGTTGGTCACAAGGATCGAGACCAAAATGGCCAGTCCGGGGATCAACGCCGCCAGAAACAGGGTCGATGCGGAAATCCCCAGCACCAGACCAATGATGATATAAGCGATCGATGGCGGGATCAGGATGCCGGTACAGGCCCCGGCAGCCACCAGCGCACAGGCATAGGGGCGGGGATAGCCGCTTTCGACCAGTCGGTTGATCGTCATTCGGCCCACAGCAGCAGCACCCGCCGCGTCCGAGCCCGAGATGGCGGCGAACATGCCGCAGACCAGAACGGTAGCCGAGCCAAACCCGCCCTTGGCAAAACACGTCAGCGCCTCGGCCACATCCAGGAATTTGCGCGACAGCCCCGTTCGGACCAGCACGTCGCCCGTCAGGATGAACAGCGGCACGGCAGTCAGGGCAAAGGCGTCGATGCCGGTGAACAGACTTTCACCCACAAGGCTGAGCGGCAGATCGCCCGACATAATTAGCATCACGATGGCCGCCGTACCGATGGCCGCCCAGACGGGTACGGCCAGTGCAATCAGGCCAACGAACAGGATCACCGGCAGGTAAAAATCCCATCCCAGTTCAACGGTTTGATTAAGGGAACCCCAAAGCATCGCGTGTCCCCTCAGTCAAACAGCTTATCGCCTTCGAAGACGGGCTTGCCGTCCCTCAGGCATTTCAGATCGCGCATCAGCGACTGGATCAGCCGCCAGATCATCAGCGCAAAACCGGTGGGCACGGCCATCAGGAACCAGACCTTTGACACGCGCAGCCCATCCGTGACCGAGCCGAACTTGGCCGAAACATGCACAGCCTCGTACGACCAATAAAGCGCGATGACGGCCACGCCGAACATCACCAGATCGCCAAAGATATACAGCAGCGCCTTGGGACGCGGCCCGAGATAATGCATGATCACGTCGATGCGGATATGGGCACGTTCCTTGACCGCCGCCGCTGCACCAATCCAAGCAAGGTAGATAAAGGAATAGCGAACGATCTCTTCGCCCCAGATCGACGAATACGCGAAAATTTCGCGCCGCAGGACCTCGATGGCCATGGTGATGACCAGCATCACGTAGAACACCAGCAGCAGCCAGCGTTCGGCGTTGCGGTCTATGTTTTGAAGTAAGGTCATCTGTTCCCTCGGCGTGCAGGCAGTCAGACGCGCGCCTTCTGGTCCGGGCGTTTACCGGCCTGACTGCATGAGGTTGTGACGGTCGATCAGGCGTCGTGGACGAAATACTTGCCTTGGGTCCCTGCGGCCTCGACCAATTTCTCGAACGCATCCATCGATCCGGCCAGTTCCGTCTTGAACGGATCCCAATCGGCGTTCTGATATCCACCGACGCTTTCCCACTCGGCCAGTTGGTCAGAGCTGAGCGAGTGGAACTCGACACCCGCCTTGTTCAGTTCAGCCATTGCATAGGCGCGGGCCGAGGGCACTTTGGCAAGGTTCTGGTGGCTCGTCATTTCGGACGCCCACATGATGCCTTCCTGTACGTCCGCCGGCATCGAATTGAACCACTCCAGATTGCAGGAATAGACCTGACTGTCCGGCACGGCCTGCGTAAAGGTCACGTGGCTGAGGATGTCCTTGAAACCAAAGACGAACAGCGCGCCCACAGATGGATCAAGCGCATCCGCGACGCCCTGCTTGATGGCCGAGGGGGTCTCACCCCAAGCGACGGGCGTCGGGTTTGCGCCGACCATGCGATAATACTGCTGCAACATCTTGGATCCCGGCACGCGAAACTTAATGCCGCTCATGTCACCCGGAGTGATAATAGCATTACCGCCCTGCCGCACGGCAACAACGCGGGGGTCGATTACGACGTAGAACAACGCCTTGAACCCGGCAGCTTCGACCTTGGGATGGACTTCGTTTTTCCACGTGTCCGAATTCACAAGATTGGTGAATTTCTGGTTCGAACCGCACAGATATGGCATGTTGATCAGGTCAACGGTCGACGCAAACGGCGCGAAATTCGACAGCGAGTGTTGCGCGGCCTGAATAGTGCCGCCCTGAACCTTTTGCACCAAAGATCCGCCTGCACCCAACTGTCCACCGGGGGCCAGCTTGACATAGACCTTGCCATTAGTGGCGTTCTGGATGTTTTCCTTCAGATCCAACTGCATGATCGGATAACTGCGTGATGCACCCAGCACATAGGCTGTAGCGATGGTCATCACGTGATCCGCCGCCTTTTCGCGTTCGCTCTCTTCTTTGGCGGTTTGCGCTGCGGCCTCGGATGACCACAGCACGCCCCCCGCCCCGGCAACCAGCGCCGCCGTGAACGCCCCCGTGGCGCTGAGCTTCAGGAAATTGCGGCGCTCGGCCGACGCCAGTTCAGTTTTTTCGTTGTTCATTGATTGCCCTCCCAAGCAAAAAAGTCAGCCGTCGCTTTCTGCGTCGCGGTCAGCCTCCTTTTTCAGAATTGCGACAACGAACAGGATCGACGCCGCGAACAGGACCAACATCTCACCCACGTCCCCAAGAAAGGCACTGCCTGCAAAAGCACCCAAAGCCACGTTCGCGAAGTAGATGACAAACACGATGATGGATGCGGTCAGAAACACTTTTCCGGACTCCCTTCGGATTCGGCCCAAAGTCATTTGTAAGCGCTTACATCAAAAATGCAAGCGCTTACATATCTGCTTTCCTTGGGGGCCCGTTGAGATTAGACTTATTGGCAAAAGTGAATTGCGGGTTTGATAATGTCGAAATTGGGGGCGGCACCAACGCTGGACGATGTGGCCAAGATGGCGGGCGTTTCGACGGCGACTGTCTCGCGCTGCCTCAACAGCCCCAACCGTGTCGTCAAGGCGACGCGGGAACGCGTTCAATCGGCTGTTGATGCCTTGGGCTATACACCGAATTTTGCTGCACAGGTGATGGCCGCCAAACGTACATTCACCATTGGTGCGATCATCCCGACAATGGAGAACGCAATATTCGCGCGCGGGCTGCAAGCCTTTCAGGAAGAGTTGCACCAGCACGGATATACCCTTTTGGTTTCAAGCTCGGCCTACAAGCCAGACATCGAGGAAGAACAAATCAGGACGCTCGCGGCGCGGGGCGCGGATGGGCTTTTGCTGATTGGCCATGACCGCGACCCAAAGATTTATGAGTTTCTGGACCGTCGAAATATCCCTACCCTGGTCGCGTGGTCTTTTGCGCCAGATGCGCCGGTCCCCTCGATCGGGTTCGACAACCGCGCGGCGATGTGCGCATTGGCAAACCGTGTCATTGCCATGGGCCACACGCATCTTGGCGTGATTTCCGGCGTCAGCGCAGGCAACGATCGCGCGCGCCTGCGGATCGAAGGCGTAAAAGACGCCACGCGGCAGAACGGATTAGACGTTTCGGATCTGACAATCATCGAAACGCCTTACGAAATTGAATGCGGGGCCCAGGCGTTTTCCCAGTTGATAGGCCAAGCTTCGCGCCCGACAGCCATCCTTTGCGGTAACGACGTCTTAGCCGTTGGCGCGCTGCGGCGGGCTCAAGAAATCGGGCTGCGCGTTCCCAAGGATGTTTCAATCACCGGATTTGACGACATCGAATTGGCCCGAATTGTTAGCCCGGCCCTGACAACTGTACACGTTCCACATCGCGAGATGGGGCGCAAGGCCGCCCTGCAACTGGTCGAGATGGTCGAAAAACAGGTCACGGATCAGGGCGAACAGCTCGACACCAGTATCATCGAAGGTCAATCGCTTGGGCCGCCGGGCAAAACTTAAGCTGCCTCGGCCTCCATCGTCCTGAATTCATTTTTGAGCCAGATATGTTTTTTGCACATAGGTTCGGTAAAGTGCTGGCGTATCAGCTTTTCCATCGCCTTCTGGATCAAAGCCGATGTCGTTTCGGGATAGACCTCGGTGGTAAACAAAGACACGGTCCGCACAAAGTTCCGGCCCGGAAAAGGCATTGCTTTGACGCTGTCATGAAATCGCTGAGCGCGGTGGAAACACGCGGCAGTGGTAATCGCCCATCCCGCGCCCTCGGCAACCAGCCCAATGATCGACTGATTGCATTCCAGTTCGAACCGGTTCGGCAAATTGTACTTGCTACGGGTCAACTGAATTTCGATCTGTTTACCGATCATATAATCCCGCGAATATCTCAACAGCGGAAGGTTTGCATCCGGCTCAAACAGTTCTTCGGGCTGAACTTCAATGCTACTAGGTAAAATGACGATAAAAGGGTCGCGCATCAGCGGGTATTCGATCAACCCCTCTGTGCGTTCTGATGGCCGCGTGGCGACCCCAGCGTCCAGCTTATGCTCTTGAAGTTTGGCGATGATCTCATGGCTGGGGCGGGTGTAGTGTCGAAAGTTACAGCGCGGCAACGCCTGAGCCAGAAACCGGAACAGATCAGGCGCGATCTGGTTGTCGAAATCGTCGATCAGGGCCAGCCTCAGATCGGTCGCGTGGCGCCAGTTTCCGGTTCGGATTTCAGCCTCACCCCGTTTCAATACCGTCAGGCCATCTCGGACATAACGCGCGAAAACCTCTCCGGCCGGGGTCAGCCCCATTGGGCGGCGACCATGGTCTACCAGTTCGATGCCAAGCGCACGTTCAAGACTGCGCAGGTGGTTTGAGACAGTACTGATGGACAAGCCCGTTTCCGACGCGACCTGTTGGATCGACCCTGACTTGGCGATCAGTTGAAACACTTCCAGCCAGCGGAGGCTTAGAGATTTAGACACAGCAACCGTCCATTGTTTCGATTACCTCGAAACAAGCCAAGCAGAGAAATGTCCGTTCGGCAATGGTGATGTTGTTTATTCGGCCCTAACCTAAGACCGAGCCCGTTCAAGATTTGGGTCGTAGGGCGAGGCCGGGACGACGGTGACCGCCACATGCTCGCCACAACGGTCCAACACCATTTCGCTGCCGATTTCGGCCAGATCCGGCTCAACAAATCCATGCGCCAGGTTAAGGCCGACTCGATGCCCCCATTCGCCAGACGTGACCGTACCAACCACCCTATCCCCCTGCATGAGCGACGCTCCGGGATGCGCGGGGCCTTGCGATGTGAGCACCTGCAAGACAACCAGCTTTTTGCGAGGTCCGTCCGTTTGCCGCGCCTCCAATGCCTTGCGCCCAGTAAAGTTGCCTTTGTCCAGCTTCACGAACCGATCCAAGCCGGTTTCAAAAGGATCAAACTCTGTAATTAAGTCGGATTTCCAATGCAGGAAGCTTTTCTCCATACGCATCGAGTCGACAGCGCGTGCGCCAAACAACTTCATGCCCATGGGTTCACCGGCCTGACGTAAAGCCAAGTACGCAGCATAGAGCGATGCGTTGGGCACATGAATTTCATAGGCCAGTTCGCCCGAGAAACTAACACCCATAACGGTGGCTGGGGCGATCCCGACAAAACACTCGCGAACGCTGAGCCATGGGAACGCCTGGGCCGACCAGTCGCCGCGGGCGCAGGCGGACAGGACATCGCGCGCCTTGGGGCCAGCAAGGATCAGGATGGTCTGATCGTTTGTCAGGCTACGCAGGTGGACGTCTTCGTCAGCCCGCAAATGGCTGGTCAGCCAGTCCATGTCGTGAAATTCGCTGGCCGCTGCCGATCCGTACCAGATACGTTCAAGGCCCCGGTCACTGGCGGGCAGATTGGCCACCGTCGCCTCGGCTTTGATCATACCGTGATGGTTCAGAAGATAACCCAGCCCTACACGCCCGTCGCGGCGGGTAACCGCGCCACAGAACATCCGATCCAGAAATGCGTGACGATCTGCACCCGTTATCTCGATCCGATTGAAACCGTTCACCTCGGCCAGCCCCACATTGGTCTGGACATTGGCAACCTCGGCGGCCACCAGATCGAAGGTTTCGTCAAAATCGAAACTGTGGCTGGGCGCGAAATCGGGCGATGGCTTGATGTAATCCACCCTCTCCCACCCGTTGACCACGGTGAACTCGGCCCCCTCAGCCGCCAGAACCGGGGTCAGAGGGGTCGTCTTAGCGGGTCGCCCGGCGGGGCGGTGTTCATGCGGAAAGTGAAAGCGGAACTCGTTTTGGTAATCCTCGATGGCTTTTAGCGCCGTCAGTTCGACATTCGCGTGCCCCGTAAACCGGCGGGGATCAAGGCACCACGTGTCGTAACACGCCTCGCCATGCACGATCTGTTGCGCCAATAGCCAGCCGTGGCCGCCGCCCTCGCCCAGACCGGCGCGCAGGCCGATGATACAGAACGCATTGCGCTTGCCCGGGATCGGCCCGACCAAAGGCGCACCGTCGATCGTATAGGTGATCGGGCCGTTGACCACCGTATGCACGCCCACCTCCATCAGCGCGGGCATCCGGGCAAAAGCGCCCTCCAGCACATCCGTCACGCGGTCCAAATCGTCGGGGCACAGCGCATTGACGAAGTTGGGGTCGATCCCGTCCATACCCCATGTCTTGCAATCCTGTTCGTAGAACCCCAGCAACAACCCGTTCTTTTCCTGCCGACAGTAGTAATCGCTGATCGGGCATCGCAGCAGAGGCATCCTGTGGCTGGCATCGCGAATGGCCGGAATCTCTTCGGTCAGGAAATACTGATGCTCCATCGAGGCGACGGGATGATGCACCCCCATCATCGCGCCCACCTCGTTCACGCGATAGCCACCCGCGTTGACGACGATATCGCAGTCGATATCGCCCTTTTCGGTCTTCACCGTCCATGTGTCATCGGCGTGCTGTTTCAGCCCGATAACCGGCGTGTTGCGATACACCTCGGCCCCTGCCTTGCGGGCCCGGCGCGCCAACGCCTGACACAGCTGGGCGGGGTCGATATCGCCGTCCATCGGATCCCACAGCCCGCCAATCAGATTCTCGGTCGAGATCAGAGGGTGGCGGCGCGCACATTCCTTGGCATCAATCACCTCGAACTGCACGTCCATCCCACGCGCTATTGATGCGAAATGGCGATAGCCCTGCATCTGCGCTTCGGTATTGGCCAGCCGGATGCCGCCGTCGCCATGGTGATAATTGATCGGATAATCCGGGTCTTCGGCCAGTTCCTTATACAGCCGGATCGAGTGCGATTTCAGCCCGACCATCGTCTGGTTCATTCCAAAGTTCGTCACCTGCGCCGCCGAATGCCATGTGGTGCCCGAGGTCAGCTCGTTCCGCTCGACCAGAACCACATCGCTCCACCCCTCCTGCGTCAGATGATAAAGGGTCGAACAGCCTGCAATCCCGCCTCCGATGACAACGACTTTGGTGCGTGATTTCATGGACGTGGCTCCTGCTTTGCTGCGCACAAGTCTTGCGGAACAATGCGCGCCCGCGACAAGCCACCCAGTGCTTGTATTGAAAAATCGAAACCGCGATTGCGGATTCTGCAAATTGCACTTGGCCTTTGCCAAGCGCGTGAACCCGCGCTTAGGGTTCAGGGAACAGGGCAAGAAAGGAACCGGATGAGCACGGGCAGCAAACGAAGCGGTAGACGCGCCCGGCACGCGAAGCGCGCGGCGGCCCCTGTGATTGATCCCTGCCCGCCCGGTCAGATCGGTGGCGCCTTTAAGCCGCTGACCGACCTTGAGATCACGCAGATTTACGATTCCGCCCTGCGCCTGCTGGAAACCCTCGGGATGGGAGAGGTACCTGATCGGCTGGCCCGCGACCTGCGCGCAGCAGGGGCGAGACCCGGACCTGACGACCGATTGCTGTTCCCGCGCGCCATGGTCGAACAGGCCATTCAATCCGCCCCCAAACAATTCACCTTTCACGGCCGCGATCCCTCGCGTTCGATCGAGGTGGGCGGAGACCGGGTGTATTTCGGCACCGGCGGCGCGGCGGTTCAGACGCTGGATATCGACACGGGGCTATATCGCCCCTCAACCCTGACCGATTTGCATGATTTCACCCGGCTACAGGACACGCTGCCCAATGTCAGCTGGTTCACCCGGTGCTGCGTGGCGACCGACGTGCCCAACAATTTCGATCTGGACGTCAACACCGTTTATGCGCTGATCCGCAACACCACCAAACCAATTGCCACGTCCTTTACGCTGGCTGAACATGTCGCGCCCATCGTCAAGATGCTGGATATCGTCGCCGGAGGCCCCGGCGCGTTCGCCGCGCGCCCGTTCCTGAAGGCGCATATCAGCCCGGTCATCTCGCCCCTGCGCTATGGCGAGGATGCGGTGGACGTGGTCTATGAATGCGTCACCCATAACATCCCCATGTCCTGCATCACTGCGGCACAAGCCGGTGCGACGGCCCCGGCCACGCTGGCCGGGTTTCTGGCGCAATCGCTGGCCGAAACACTGGCCAGCCTTGTCATGGTCAACACGATCAAACCGGGCTTTCCGATGGTGTTTTCCAACTGGCCCTTCATCGTGGACCTGCGCACCGGGTCTTTTGCGGGCGGCAGTGGCGAGACGGCGATTCTGAACGCAGCCTCGGCGCAGATTTCCAATTGGTTGGGGCTGCCGTCAGGTGTGGCGGCCTCGATGACCGATGCCAAGGCGATTGATGCGCAATACGGGGCGGAGAAAGGCATCACCTCTTTGGCGGCGGCGCTGGCGGGCGGGAACCTGATCTATGAAAGCTCGGGCATGACCGCATCGCTGCTGGGGGCCAGTTTCGAGGGCTTCGTGCTGGACAATGAAATGCATGCCCACACCTATCGCGCCCTGCGCGGAATCGAAGTGACCGAGGAAAACCTTGGGCTCGAGGCGATTTGCCAGTCGGTTCTGGGCGACGGGCACTTTCTGGGCAGCACTCACACCTATGACGCGATGGAGCGCGATTATTACTACCCCGAACTCGCCGACCGGACCGAGCCGCGCACTTGGGCGGATGAAGGCGCAACTGACGCATGGACCACCGCCCGCGCCCACGCGAAAGAGATCTTGGCCACGCACCACCCCCAGTATTTGACACCTGAACAAGATGCGAACATCCGCGCCCGGTTCCGTATCCTTGATTGATCTTCCCCAACTGACACCCGGCGGCTAGGGTCGGCGGGATTGATGACGAATGAGGCCCCGATGACCGACCCCTTCTTTCAGCCCGTCTCATCCATGGAACTGGCGCGTTTCGCGGGCGTGCCGACCTTCATGCGCTTGCCAGGCATGACGCTGGATCACGCGCGGATCGCCGAGGTTGATATCGGGCTGGTCGGCATTCCATGGGACGGCGGCACCACAAACCGTCCCGGTGCGCGCCACGGGCCGCGCCAGTTGCGGGATTACTCGACCATGATCCGCGCAATGAACCCTGTAACCGGGGTTGCGCCCTTTGCGATGATGAACTGCGCCGATCTGGGCGACGTGGCCCCGAACCCGGTGGATATCGAGGATACGCTGGACCGCGTGGCATCGTTCTACACCGACCTAACCGCTCGCGGCATCACCCCCCTGACCGCCGGAGGGGATCACCTGACCACCTTGCCCGTTCTGCGCGCGCTGGCCAAATCCGGCCCGCTGGGGCTGATCCAGTTCGACAGCCATACCGACCTTTTTGACAGCTATTTTGGCGGGCATAAGTTCACCCATGGCACCCCGTTCCGCCGGGCCGTTGAAGAGGGCTTAGTCGATCCCGAACGCTTTGTTCAGGTGGGCATTCGCGGCACCGCCTATAACACCGAGGATATCGAATGGGGCGAGGCGCAGGGCATCCGTATCATCCGAATCGAAGAACTGTTCGACCGCGGCATCGGCGATGTCATGGCCGAAGTGCGCGGTATTGTGGGTGATGCGCCGACCTATTGCACCTATGACATCGACTTCGTTGACCCCACCTTTGCGCCCGGCACCGGCACCCCCGAGATCGGCGGCCCGAACAGTTTTCAGGCCCAGCAGGTGATCCGCCAGATGGCCGGAGTGAACCTTGTGGGGGCCGATTTGGTCGAGGTCTCACCCCCCTTCGACGCCTCGGGCGGCACCGCGTGGCTGGGGATTTCGCTGATGTTCGAACTGCTCTGTGTTCTGGCGCAGGCCGTCGAGGCGCGGCGCTAGCTGACGTTTTCGGCGATCATCGAGATCATCTCGAACATCACCGCCGCTGCCGTCAGGGCGGTGATATTGTTGGGGCTGTCCTTGGTGGGCATCATGCAAACCACGTCTCCGCCCACGATATTCAGCCCGCGCGCGGCCCGCAAAATACCCACGGCTTCGTCAATATCAAACCCCTTCTCGCCCGGCTCCAGATTGGACACCGCGGGCGCGACAGTGGGGTCGAGGCAATCCAGATCAAAGGTGATATAGACCGGGCGATCGCCCAACACTTCACGCGTCTGCGCCACTACATCCGCAAGCCCGCGCTGTCGGAACTCGCGCATGGTGACGATGTTGTAGCCATAGTCATAGGACGGTTGCAGCCAGTCCAGACTGCGCGGGTGACCTCGCAGGCCGATCTGCATGGACCGCGTTGGATCAACTTGCCCCTGATCGGCCAGATAGGCGCCCCAATGGGCGGCGGATTTCTTGGCCCCCAGAAAGTGATCGACCTTGGTGAACACATCCGTATGCGCATCCAGATGCAGGAAGCTGATCGGCTCACCTTTAGCCAGTTGACCACGCCCCAGCGCCTGCACGATACCGCCGGTGATCGAGTGATCTCCGCCCACCGACACAGGCCGCGCCCCCGCTGCGTCGATGTCCTTGTAAAAACCCGTGATGCGTTCGATACAGTCCTCGTTGTCATTAGCGCGCGGAAAGGGCACGTCGCCTACATCGGCAATCTTGGCGCGGGCCCAAGGGTCGATTTCGAACACCGAATGCACCCGTCGCTGCACGGCCGAGACATGGCGCAGCGCGCGGGGGCCAAGGTGCTGATCCCGCTCGGTCGTGCCGTTGCCGGTGGAATGGGGCACGCCGACCAAGGCGATATCCTGCCCCTCGGGGCCGGTATTGGGACAGCGGAACAGGGTCGGCACGCCCCACCAATACAGGTTATCCATCATCGACTGTTCATAGCGGTCGGTCATCTACATCCCCTTCAAGAAAAACGCCCCCGGCAGGCGGGGGCGCATATTCTCAGATTTTCTCGTCTTCTCGCCGGAAAGCCCCCTGCACGATCCGGTCGATGACCATGGCGCAGAACAGGATGGCGAAGCCGCCCAGCAGACCCGGACCCTTGGCCGCGTATTGCAGCGCCTCAAGGATTTCCTTGCCCAAACCACCACCGCCGATCAGCGAGATGATCACCACCATCGACAAGCACATAAGGATCGTCTGGTTCACCCCGGTCATGATTGAGGGCAGGGCCAGCGGAATCTCGACATCCTTCAGCAACTGCCATTTCGAGGCCCCAAAGGCGACCGCAGCCTCTTTGATGCTTTCCGGCACGCCGCGCATCCCCAAAGCCGTTAGGCGGATCACCGGCGGCATGCCAAAGATGATCGTGGCCAGAATGCCAGGCGGGTTGCCGGTGCCAAAGAAGGCGATGATCGGGATCAGGTAGACGAAGGCGGGCAGCGTCTGCATCAAATCCAGCACCGGTTCTGCCGCACGATAGGCGCGCTGGGACTTCCCGAACCAGATGCCCAGCGGGATGCCGAAGATCACGCACAGGATCACGGCAGCGCCGACAAGCGCCACTGTCTCCATTGCGACGTCCCAGTACCCAAGAAGCGCGATATAGGCCAGCGACGCTGCGGTGAAGATCGCAACCCGAGGGCCTGCTGCACGCCATGCGGTGACACAAATGACCAGCATGACAACGGGCCAAGGCGACCCGATCAACGCAATCGTCAACGCATCCAAAACCGAGCGGACGCCAGCCACGATCCCGTCAAAGACGTCTCCACCCGCCGCTGCAGCAGCATCAATCTTGGCTTCCATCCAACTGGCGAGGGCAGAAAACAGTGTTCCGTTGCCTTCGCCAAGAAAGATCGCGGAAACCTCTTGTTCCGGGAATGCATCCAGCAAGGGCAGCGATGCGTTGACCGTGAATTTGTACACGATCAACGGGCCGATCGCGGCGATGAGAACCGCGCCCAGCACGGTGTTCCTTCTGGACTGTCCGCTTTCCGTGCTGCCCGGATCAATCCGCCATTTCGAATATTGCTTTTCGTAGACCCGATCTGCGTAGAAACCCTGCACCAGTTTGAAAACCAGCAACATCAACAGGCCAGTGATCAGGATACCCGCCGCTTCGGATTGCGCGGCGGCAGCCCTTTCAAGGCTGGTGTCCGCTGCTTTTTGGATGTTCTCGGCCAGCTTGGTAAAGCGGTCGATATCGGCCTTTTCAGTGGCATCCGCCGCACGTGCCATCAACTCGGCCGCCCGTTCCTGTTGGCGCGCGGCCCGTTCCGCAAAATCAGCGCCGGGATTGCCCCAGGCGCCCCGGCCAATCTGAACCCACGCGATGATCTCAAGGATCAGGAAGGTCCAGAACATCCCCCAGATCGCGCGCGAGGCCGACCAGAATGGCCCCAGCACGGCGGCCCACAAGTTGAAGGTATTGGGTACAGGGCTAGTTGCGTCATGGATCTTGTGAAACGCGTTGACGTAATAGTCGCCATTCGGTCCGACGAATTCCTTGATCGAACGGTCCAGCGCCTCGCGGTCGACTTCGATATCAGAGGCGGCTGTAACTTTCAGCTCGGTGGTTGCGTCAGTCATTTTTGCCCCCTTGAATACCACGCAGCAGGCGCGGCTTGGTCACGATCCCCACGTCATTACCTGCATCCGTTATGACCACTGGCATCTCGGTATTCACCGCTAGGTCGATCAACTGGTCCAGATCCGCGCCCTCATCCGCGCGCGGCGCGCCGTTGAGTGACCCGGAATAGCTGCCCATCGGCTCCATGATCGAGTGCGCTTTGACGAGTTTGAGTTTCGAGATGCCCTGCACAAATTCGCGCACGTAATCGTCTGCAGGGTTCATGACGATATCTTCGGGAGTGCCGATCTGAACGATCACACCGTCTTTCATGATTGCGATGCGATGTCCGATCCGGATCGCCTCGTCCAAGTCGTGCGTGATGAACAAGGTCGTCTTCTTGAGCTGCGCCACCAGCGCCTTGAACTGATCCTGCAACTGCAACCGGATCAATGGGTCAAGCGCCGAGAACGGCTCGTCCATCAACAAGATTTCCGGGTCCGAGGCCAATGCGCGGGCAATACCGACGCGCTGCTGCATCCCGCCAGAAAGCTCTTTGGGCAGGCGATCTTCGTAACCGGTCAGGTTCACGAGGCTGAGAGCATGGTCAGACACCGCCCATCGCTTGGATTTCGGCACTTTGCGGATTTCCAGAGGATACGCCACGTTGTCGCGCACCGAACGGTGCGGCATCAGCGCCATGTGCTGAAAGACCATCCCGATCTGCTGCGCCCGGATGCGGCGCAATTCAGACTCGGATATCTTTGAGACATCCCGCCCCAAAATTTCGATCTTACCTGCGGTCGGCTCAATCAGGCGATTGACGTGACGCACCAGCGTCGACTTGCCAGACCCCGACAGGCCCATGATACAGAAAATCTCGCCGCGCGGCACTTCGAAGGTTGCGCCCTGCACGCCGACAACGCAGTTGAAACGCTCCAGAACTTCAGGTTTTCCAATGCCTTCGCTGCGAACGGCGGCCATGGCCTCTTCTGCCCGTGCGCCAAAGATCTTCCAGACATTTTCCAGTTTTACGACAGGTTCGTCCATTTGCCCCTCATGTGCAGGGCTTTGCCCCGGCATATAAGCAAAGGGCCGCCGCGAACTGTCGCGACGGCCCCCCGATTTTGGATGTTAGTTGGTGAGCCAACCGATGACTGTGTCCTCGTTATCCGCCACCCACTGCCGGGCGAAATCCGCCGCTTCGACATTGTCGACAGCCAGCGCCTTACCCATCGCGCTTAGGTCGTCGCCCTCCATCTGGTAGTTGCGGAACAGGGCCGCCACTTCGGGATAGTTTTCCTCCAGCTCCTTGGCGTAATGCAGATGGAGTGTCGCGCCATTCCATGCCGAAGATGCCTCAGACTTGGCCAGCCAATCCGGATCATCGGTCGGCTGAACGATGGTCCACGTGGCCGGATCATGCGCGGGCTCTTCCAGAACTGTCAGGTCCTGCGTCACAAAGATGTAGTGGGGGCTATAGCAGAACCCGATCCACGGATCGCCTGCCTTGGTCGCGTTGGCGAGGTTGGCATAGGCAATTGTCTCTTCATACTCGGTCAGGTCGAAAACCTGGTCATAACCGTAAGACTTGGCCCGAATTTTCTCAACCACGGTCGAGGCCCAGCCCGGCGCGCCGATCCAAACTTCTGGCGTGCCGTTACCGTCCGTGTCAAAAATCGCTATCTTGTCGGGGTCGCTCAGATCATCAATAGATTTGATGTCGTGCTGTTCGGCGATATAGGTCGGAACACACATACCCTGTTCGGCTTGCACAGGGTTTTCGTTCATAACGACTGTGCCGTTATCCTTGACGTATGTGTCATGCAGGTTTTGCTGGTTCGGCATCCAGACCTCGGGGTGCACGTGCATCGACCCGCTGTCCATAGCCTCAAATACAATTGGGTTGGTTCCGTTCTGCAATTCCACATCAAGGCCTAGGTTTTCCTCGATAACGACTTCTAGGATATGCGCGGTGGCATTCACCGATGCCCAGTTCGGCACACCGATCACGATGTCCGCAGCAATGGCAGGACCGGCTGCGACAACTGTTGCGCTTCCCAATAGCGTGGCTAGTTTTTTCATCAGGTTTCTCCATGTTGGGCGTTCACGGTGCTGTTTTTTGTCCGATCTGGGTCGGTGTCGCACTTTGCAAACAGTATCAAAAAGCAATAGCTTTCCGGTTTTTTTGACCAACGGCTTGAGGTGCCGGAATGGTAGGAAAATTCAAGCACGCATGCGCGCCGCCCATCAAGCGTTACGTAAACCAAAACAGCGTATGCGAAATTATCATATATTTGTTTCGGTTTATTGCGATTTGACAACTTCGGATTCTGTGTAAGCCTCGGGCAAAGCTTCGCTGCGCCGATACAGGCCATCGAAAAAAGCACGCGCAAACTCAATATTCAAATAGCTCACAACCGAATGAATTCGCCACTGGAAACTGAGTGCCAGCCCGACCAAGTGGGCGGTAAACACGTTGAAAATTCCGAAGATCGAGACAGATTAGTTATGGTTTGAAGCCCATTTTGCCCATTTATTCGCAGAGGTAGACGATGTCGCAGCCTGATATTCATCTTTACACCGCTGGAACGATGAACGGATACAAGCCCGTCATCTTCTTGGAAGAAGCGGGCGTTCCCTACGACCTGACGCATATCAACTTCTCAAGACAGGAACAAAAGGCCCCGGACTATCTGGCGCTGAATCCCAACGGCAAGATCCCTACGATCTTTGATCGGTCAGAGGGGCGTGCGATCTTTGAAAGCGGCGCAATCTTGTGGCATTTAGCCGAAAAGTACGGAAAGTTCCTGCCAACCGATCCGGTCAAACGGTCCGAGGTTATGCAGTGGGTCTTTTTTCAGGTGGGCCATATTGGTCCGATGATGGGTCAGGCCATGTATTTCCAGCATATCGCGGCCCCGAACGGCCACGAAGAGCCGTTTTCGATCCGCCGCTACGTCGACGAAAGCCGCAGGTTGCTAGAAGTCATGAACACCCGGCTGGAAGGGCGCGACTGGATCGCCGCAGATGAGTACACAATCGCTGATATGATGCTTTACCCGTGGGCGCGCGCCTATGTCTGGGCCCGGGTCGAGGTCGATGGCTTGCCGTATCTGAATGCCTGGTTCGAACGCATGGACGCACGCCCCGCTGTTCAAAAGGCGCTGACAATACCCAAGGCAAATCCTCAGTTCTGGGACGCGGCGGCGGACGCATCGGCCTTTGCAAAAGAAAACGCAGCGCGTTTTGCCGGAGATGTAAAGTCAGGCTCGGACTAGGTGCCGTGCGACAGAATAAATTCGATTGTCGCATTGGTCAGATCAGGAAAGCGAGACCGTTCGCTTACATACAAATAGACCTGCCGTTGTTCCGGCAGATCTTTGATCGGACGGAACGCCGTTGCTTCAGGAATGTAATCGGCGACGGTCTGCGGCAGAACCGTCACCCAATTCCCTGTCCGGACCATAGTGATCAAGGAATGTGTGTTGTGAATGGTGATTTCGGCCTGTCCGATCGCCTCATGAAGACGCGGCGACTGGATCAAGTCACACAGCGCATTCCGAATGAACGGCACCGATAGAATATCGTCAATCACCAGCGGGCTAGTTTGTGTCATCAAGGGGTGGTCCACGGCACAGACAAGGCCAAACCTGTCTTCAAACAGCGGCAGAGCCGTCACACCGTTCAACGCATGGTGCCCCGAAGCAATGCCTATATCAGCCTTTCCTTCGGTCAACGCGTCCAGCACTTGCGCGGTATCCGTATCCCGCAGTTCGACCTTCACGCCCGGAAAATTCTGCGTCATGTGCTGCAAAACTTTGGGAAATACGATTGCCGCCACCGATGGCACGGATACGATCCGCAACAATCCGTGTTCAGCGTTCACAGCGGCTTCGATATCCAGAACCGCCTGATCGAACTGACGCAGTTGCTTCAGGCTCAAGTCAAACACCTGCTTACCCAGCGGGGACAGGCGGTTTTTGCGCTCACCTTCGAAGAGCTTCTTACCAAGGTGATCTTCAAACTGCTTCAGCGTCATTGAAATGGCGGACTGAGTTCTGCCCAGCCGATCGGCGGCCTCCATCAGGTTGCCGGTTTGCGCCACGGTGCAAAAGCACCGCAATGTCTCAATCTTGATAGGCATACTTCAGTTTTTCTGAACTTTAATCAATTTATTTGAATTTGACTGATACCTCAAGGCCCCCGCACTCTAAGCGCGACCAAAATACGACTCTGGGGCGCATTGTGACCAAATTGAACCTGATTGCCGGCGAATGGCTGGCAGGTGAATCCGAAATCGAGAACCGCAACCCATCGGACTTGAGCGATCTGGTTGGCACTTTCGCGCAGGCCAGTGCAGATCAGTTGGACGCCACGCTGGACCAAGCGCGTGCCGCGCAAGTTGAGTGGGCTGCCTACCTTCCCGAGCGCAAGCTAGCGGTTCTGAACACCATTGGCACCGAACTTATGGACCGGGCCGAGGAACTGGGCACGCTACTGTCACGCGAAGAGGGTAAGCCACTGGCCGAAGGCAAGGGCGAGGTTTATCGCGCCGGTCAGTTCTTTACCTATTACGCCGCTGAATGCCTGCGCCAAATCGGTGAGAACGCCGACTCTGTCCGCCCCGGCGTTGAGATTGACGTGCGGCGTGAACCCGTGGGCGTTGTCGCCATTATCAGCCCGTGGAACTTCCCCACCGCGACTGCTTCGTGGAAGATCGCACCGGCGCTGTGCTACGGCAATGCGGTGGTATGGAAACCCGCGAATATCACCCCGGCTTCGGCGGTGGCGCTGACCGAGATCATCGAACGTCAGGACATCCCCAAAGGTCTGTTCAGCCTTGTGATGGGATCGGGACGCAACATCGGTCAGCGGCTGGTGGAAAGCCCCAAGGTCAATGCCATTTCCTTTACCGGTTCGGTCCCCGTGGGCAAGGGCATTGCGGCTGCCGCGATCCAGAACCTGACCAAAGTGCAGATGGAGATGGGGTCGAAGAACGCGCTGGCCGTGATGGATGATGCCGATCTGGATTTGGCGGTAACGCTGGCGCTGGGTGGTGCGTTTGGGGGCACCGGCCAGAAATGCACAGCCTCTTCCCGTCTGGTGGTTCATGCCGGGATACATGACGCCTTTGTGGAAAAACTGGTGGCCGGGGCGCAGGCGATGAAGGTTGGGCACGCGCTGGAGAGCGACACCCAAATGGGGCCGGTCGTCAGCGAGCAGCAGTTGCAAGAGAACCTCGCCTATGTCGAGCTTGGCAAATCCGAAGGCGCAGAACTTGCCTGTGGCGGCGCGCGGCTGGAGATGCCTCATAACGGGTTCTACATGTCGCCGGGTGTGTTTCTGAACTCCACCAACGACATGCGCATCAACCGCGAAGAAATGTTCGCGCCGCTGACTAGCGTCATCAAGGTCGGCAGCTATGATGAGGGGCTGAGCGTCGTTAATGACACCAATTTCGGCCTGACCTCGGGCATCGTCACCCAAAGCCTTGCCCGCGCTACCCATTTCCGCCGCAACGCGCGCACCGGGGTTGTCACCGTGAACCTGCCCACCGCCGGAACCGACTATCACGTGCCCTTCGGCGGGCGCGGAGACAGCTCTTACGGCCCGCGCGAACAGGGCAAGGCGGCAGCGGAATTCTACACCACAGTCAAAACCGCATACATCAGCACCGGGACGCCGGCCTGATGCGCATCGACGGGCTGCAATACGCCAACTGGTCGGAAAAAATATTCCGGCAAATGCGCGAAGGCGGTGTGGACGCGATCCACGTCACCATCGCCTATCATGAAAACTTCCGCGAAACGGTTCTGAACTTTGAAAAGTGGAACCGCTGGTTCGAGCAATTCCCCGACCTGATCATGAAAGGCCGCTGGGCCAGCGATATCGACACGGCGCGGAAAACCGGGCGGACGGCGGTATTCTTCGGCTTTCAAAACCCCTCGCCCATCGAAGACGATATCGGTCTGGTCGAAATCCTGCACGATCTGGGCGCGCGGTTCATGCAGCTAACCTATAACAACCAGTCCCTGCTGGCGACCGGGTGTTACGAGGCAGAAGACACCGGCATCACCCGCATGGGCAAGCAGGTGATCAAAGAAATGAACCGCGTGGGCCTTGTGGTCGACATGAGCCATTCCGCAGACCGTTCGACCATCGAGGCCGCCGAGATATCGGATCGTCCCATCGCCATCACTCATGCCAACCCACATGACTGGGCCCCCGCGCTGCGCAACAAGCGCGATGCGGTGATCCGGGCCGTGACGGAAAACGGTGGGATGCTGGGCTTTTCGGTCTACCCTCATCACCTGAAAGACAAGTCTGCCTGCACAGTAGAGAGCTTTTGCGAGATGATCGCCCGCACTGCCGACAAATTCGGCGTTCAGCATCTGGGGATTGGCACCGATCTGTGTCAGGACCAGCCGGACAGCGTGGTCGAATGGATGCGTGTGGGGCGTTGGACCAAAGAGATCGACTATGGCGAAGGCTCGGCCTCGGCCCCCGGTTTTCCGCCGATGCCCGGCTGGTTTAAGGACAACCGCGATTTCGGAAATATCGAGGCAGGGCTGCGCGCGGTTGGTATGAACGAAGATGAGGTTTCGGGTATTATGGGCGGTAATTGGTACCGCTTCTTCAATGAAAATTTCGGACCGCAGGGGAAATGAACGAATCCGGCCAGCATATTGCCCGCAGAGACCCCGCTCAGGTCATGCGCCTGTCGCGGCTGGGGTCGCTGCACCAATGCCGCCTCAGCTTTATGCGGCAGTTGACGCGACGCATGGCGCGCGAAGAATGGACCTTTACCCGACCTGCTTTTGACATCGACGCAAACGGGGTCGGCCACGCCGTCTATACCGCACAAGGCCCGGACCATGCCTATTCGCTGGTCGCCTTCGCACATGACCTGCCCCCCGAAAAACGCTCTGACCGGGTGATTGCCGAAGCTTGGGATGCCACTTTCACTCTGTTCGACGGCGTTCCGACCGCGCAGGATATTGAACGCCTTTCCCAAAATGTTCCCTTGCAGGAGGCTGGCCGCGTCAGTGAGCACGAGCTGTCACTGTCGCGCGCAAACCGTTCTGTGCGCCTATGGGCACATGTCGTCGACAGGCTGGCCGGTGGTCAGCAACCGGACCTCGATCAAATTTACGACGTCGGCTACCTGATGCGCACGACGGCCGTGTACGGCTCTGGCAAATTCGGCGCGGCGGACCGGGAAAAAACCGCTGGCCGCCCGGAATTTAACGCCCCGTTCCAGACCGAAATGCTATCGGTCTATCTGACTCGCACATTTGTCCGCGATCTGGTTCAGCACATGGCCCGTGTCAAAGGCGGCAAGAATACAGCCGATCTGGACGCCGACATCGCCCGCTGGCTGGGCATTGGCAATTCGACAGGGCTGGGTATGGCGCCGTTTATCGTTAACCATCCGATCCTGTTCAACAACTGGATCATGGTGCGCGAAGAGGCGATCTCGCGCGTGCGGTCCTTGCCCAGCGCCTCTGACGCGGAAATTGCGCAGTTCCTGAACATTTTTGACCGCAGCACATTGTCGATGTCGTGGTGGCGATCCGAGCATCCTGTCCAAATCAGGAAACTGGCGGCGTTGACCTCAGACATTCAGGCAATCTCGAAACATCTGGACGGGGATGTCCTGACGCAGGACGCCCCGTGGGACCGGCTAATCACATGGGCTGAGGACGCGCTCAGCGAGGAAGGTCAGGAACTTCTCGCGTCGCTGATGCTGGAGCCCTATGGCGATCTGGTGGACGGGTTGGCAAGTTGCATGGCCGACAGCAACCTGAATGCGCAAATCATCGACGGTGCGATGCCGGTGTCCGAGGTCCGCGAACTGATCCTAAGCAACTTTGAATGGGCGCTTGAACTGGATTGGACGGCCGAGCCGAATTGCGCCCGCGCCTGGTATGTGTCCGAGGAAAAGCTGGAACCCAGATTGGGTGAACGGTTTGAGGAACCCATCGCCGAATACGAGCAACCCTTGGCCCCCGCGCGGGACGCTGCCCTGGCGTATAAGGAGCTTGCTGACTGGGACGGCGAGACCCCGATCCGCGACTTCTTGTTGCAGCACCCGGAACATCGGCACAACATCCGGCGCGTACAGATCGGGCGTGTCGCCCCCTACGGAGAAATCCGCGACAATACGATCAGCGCCGATGTCATGCCCATAGACATGTTGCGTGCCAAGCTTTCGTTCTTTGGCGCGACGCATTTCGATCCGCGTTCCGATCGCTGGGTTCGGATCTGCATGTATGCGGGCGCGCCCTATCCCGAAGAATTGTCTGATGACACGGCGGATACTTGGGTCTACCCGGAGCCTGCTGCATGAGTTTTTCGCTAAACGAGATTGAGGCGACCTCCAAACGTGCCGCCCGTGGCGCTGGTTACACTTGGGGGCATGCGGAAGAGGCGGGAAAGGCGACCCGCTGGCTTTGCGCACAAGGGTTGGACGGCGTGGCGGCGCTTGCATCTTTGCTGCAGCAAGATCTGTCGCGCTCGCCCGAAATGCACGTGCCCTGTATTTCTGGCGAAGGCTGGGCCGGAACGGACGTACTGTGTCCGCTTGCTGCAGGGAGCGCGCTTTCAGACAGCGCGTTGGTATTAGAGGCCGCACCGGTCACGTTGACCAATGTTACGACGCCGACCCTATTGCTGCCGTTCGTATCCAACGTAGCACGCATATTGAACAAAAGCGTCGCGATCACGATCGACGGCGCGGAGGCACAAACTGATGGGATTGCCCTGCACCTGACCGGGCCGATGCCGGATCAAGCCCAATCCGTTACTGTGCGGTTAGAACAGGTTGCGCCCCCGACCCAACGGCAGCACTCACGCGCAACACCTGATCCTGCGGCTTGGTCCGCTCTGACGGGCTTTGCCCATCGCACCTATGCCCCCGCGACCGAGGAATCCCGCCTACGCGGTGCCGGAGCGGGCCTGTCCGACAACGATTGATGAGGTTGAAATGGTTGAAACTCGCACCCTAACCCTGACCGAAATCGAAGACCTCGCCTTTCGCGCACTTGTTGCAGCCGGTACCAGCGAGGCCAATGCGCGCCCTCTGGCCATTGCCACAGCCGCAACCGAGGCAGACGGCGTCGCCAGCCACGGCCTCGCCTACATCCCGATCTATTGCGAGCATGTTCAGTGCGGCAAGGTCGATGGAAAGGCCGAACCGGTTCTGTCGCGGCCCCGACCCGGCGTGGTGGCGGTGGACGCTGCCACAGGATTTGCGCATCCGGCGATTGACGCCGGGTTTGATGCGCTGATCCCTGCCGCGCGCGAACAGGGCATCGCGGCGCTTGCCATCCGCAACAGCTATAACTGCGGTGTCCTTGGGTATCATACCTATCGCCTGGCTCAAGCCGGTTTGGTCGGATTGGGCTTTACCAATGCACCGGCATCCATCGCGCCATCGGGCGGCTCCAAGCCCGTGGTTGGAACCAATCCTTTCTCGATCGCCGCTCCCGGCACGGACGGCCAACCTGCCCTTTTGATCGACCAGAGCGCCAGCACCATCGCCAAAAGCGAAGTCATGAAACATGCCCGTGAAGGAAAGCCCATTCCCGTTGGCTGGGCGCTGGACGCTGACGGCAACCCCACGACCGACCCGAATGTCGGCCTCAAAGGCTCCATGGCGCCTTCGGGGGGCTACAAGGGTGTGGGCGTCGCGTTACTTACCGAAATTATGGCGGCCGCTTTGACAGGAGCGACCTTGGGCCTGAACGCGTCACCCTTTTCCGGAACGGCCGGAGGGCCGCCCAAAACCGGGCAATTCTTTATTGCCGTCGACCCGTCGGCCACGTCCGTCGGCGCATTTGCATCAAGTATCGCCGAGCTTGTCTCGGATATTCGTTCACAAGACGGGGCGCACCTGCCCGGGGACGGGAGGTGCGCCAAACGCATTGCTGCGCAGGAAACCGGAGTAGCTGTCAACGTCACCACACTGGGCAAGATCGAAGCAATTCTCCAGTAACCGACCTTTACTCTGACCTCACTGGATGAGTCTCAGTTTCTGGATCGAACCTGCGATGGATACGAACGAGTCGATGATCTCATCACCCGTTACTTCGTAGTAATGGGACGGCGATGAGGCGCACGCTTTGATTTCGGCGGCTGCCTGATCGGACGTTTCAAAAGCAACGGCATAGATAATCACGTTATTCGCTTTGGCCAATTCGCACTGCTGCTTGAACAGTTGCAGGTTCGTCGTCTGCGAAGACGTAATGGTCGTGTCTTCCGACGGGCGGGATATCAGTTCCGTCAGACCGTTTTCCTCTTCCATCTGGTCGGTGGGGCGAACCTGCGGGCTTGTGCGGCCGTCCGTCATGATCACGATGTATTTCGAGGTGTCCTCATGATCCCAGTTCAGCGGGCGGTTCGCGAACTCTGCCGGAATTTCACCTGCTGCGCTGAGATGCGCGAAGGCGTCACGTGACGACGGGTCCAGCAATGCCAGCGCGTATTTCAGGCTGTAGTTGGTTCCGGTACCGTCAAACAGGCGCAGATTGTCGATGAAGTTGTTCAGCAGAAGCTCATCGTTCTGGGCGTACTTGATGCTCATCTCATCATCAGGGCACCAACCCCAGTTCTGAGTGGTCTCATCATAGTCCCAGTTCACGAAATATGGCACCTGAACATTCGACGCCGACGGAAGCTCAGAGGTCATGAAGTCCGAGTATTCCATCTCAAGACAGGACGACACATTGTTTGGAATGGTCGAAACGTAGGAGTAGAACTCGTCGAATTGATACTCCAAATCCACCTGATTGAATTTGGTAGACCCGTCAGTCGTAACCGTATGATCAAGGCTGAAGTACTGCGTAGTCTGTTTACCGCCTTTGATGGATGCCCCGAGCATCGTAGCAGTTTCCGGCAGGGCCGCAGTTTTGGTGATGATGAAATCCTTCACGTAGTGATGGTAGGTATCCACGTCATCTTTGTTGAAAAGTTCAACATCGTTACCCGGATACCCTTCAATTTTCGCTGAAAAATCCGCTACACCATCACTCGGACTATCTGTGTCGAACCAGAAGACGACGTTCGACACGTCCTGCTCCCATTCCTGGAAGTGGTCTTCTTCGGTCGTTGTCCCAAAACGCTCGCCACCCAAGTATTCAAACATTGTGGCGCCCGGGTTGGTTTGACCTGCGAACGGAACCACATTGATCGAAGTTTGTTTATCAGATTTTTGACCAGTGCTTGGGTCCTCGTTCCTGCTCAGGCTTTTTGTGATGAAAGCCTTGGCCGCTGCCTGCATCAACTCCATGCGGTTGTTGCTTCCCATACTGCCCGAAATGTCGATAACCAGCGAAATTTCGGTATGCGGGGCAGCTTCATTAGCCGCAGATGATACGTTCATCGGCAGCGAATCCACACCGCTGAATTGCATGAAATTCGTAGAGAACCTTTTCGACAAACTGGCGGTAACAGTACGATCCAGATAGTCATCCTGAACACTGATGCTGTTTTGGTACTCTCCCAACCCGCGCACGTCCAAATGGGCTTGCACAACTTCTGCCGGGTCCAGCTTTTGCTCAAGGCTGGCGGCCGACAGCACGGCATTATCAAGTGTCCACTGAAGATTGGCGCGGTCGCGCTCATAATTCATGACGTCCACTGCAATGCCCGTCAAAGCAAAGATGGCGAGAAACAGGAACACTGCAAAAATAGTTAACCCACCATCTTCTTGGGTCGCAAAAGATTTTGCTTGTTCCTTAGGCAACAAAAAACGTTGCGATTTCGAAGACCCCCAGACACGTCCTGACGACATTTCGCTCTCCACTACATCAAGATATTTTTGACAAGATGCGGGATGAATTTGCCGTCAAGAAGTCGCCCAATTGGCATTTAGGCTACCCGAAATTAACCGCTCATTAATCAAAGATGAACGGATTTTTTACCTTAAATGAACACACTGAATTGCAAAACTCGCTCTGTAATCGTGAAAAATATCTGAGAAATTCAATTTCTCTCGCCATTCGAAATGCAGCACCAAGACATTTCTGTTTCCAGCACATTTTAGCCGGACTAATCATTATTGACGATAAATAGATGTCAGCCAGTCAGAGCAAAACCCACTGGCTTTCCTGAACAAATTCGTTGCCAGCCAAGTGCAATAGATTTTATCTTGTTACTGTAATTCCAGGCTATTTATCGAAATGAAAATTCATTCAGAACACGGCCTTTCCGCTTCCGGAATAAACGATCACGCGGCACTCCAACCCTCCAAGCTTCTTGGATCTTCCCAAGTCCAGCTTCGCGCCATAAGCATTAAGCAAATCGACCGCGATCGCCAGTCCTAAGCCACTGCCTGTCACCGAAGTATCCAACCGCCCCCCGGATCGCAAAGCTTCGCGCCGATCTTCTTCGGTTATTCCCGGTCCGTCGTCTTCTATGCAGATTTCGATGGTCTTAGATTTTGATTTCGCCGACACGCGCACCGTGGACTGGCACCACTTCAGGGCGTTATCCATGAGATTGCCCAAGACCTCTTCAATATCCTGCGGGTCCATACGCACCCACAGCCCCGAAGGGCGGGTAACCTCGAATGTTTTGCCTTCTCTTTCCGCCATAGACGAAAACAAACGCGCAAGCCGGTCGATCGAGTTCGACAGGTCCGTCTGCAAATGACTCAGTTCCGCCGTGTTCATGGCCCGCATTCTTGCCAGTGAGCGGCTGAGTTGCGCGTCAATTCTATCCAAGGCTTCTTCGGCAATTTCAGTTTCGGACCCACTTTCGGAAATGTTAATCAATTCGTTGCGCAAAATGGCCGTGGGTGTTTTCAAAGCATGGGCAAGATCCGCAGACTGTCTCCTGGAACCCGCGACAATATCGCGATTTCGGCGCGACAACTGTTTGAGTTCCTCAACAAGCGGCGACACTTCCTCGGGATAGTCTTCCGGCTTCAATCCTTCATCAGTGTCCCAACGATGGGCCACGTCGTTCCTTAGCTTTTGCAAAGGACCCATAATGACCGACACCAGCAGCAGTGAACCCGCAACGCCAATCAGCCCAAGCAGCGCAAAGGCTGGCAACAGGCTGCGCTGTGCTGCGCGCCTTTCTTCAAAAAGTTGCGCGCGGCTTTCAGCGACGCTGACCCCCCAGACTGTTCCGTCTTCGTATGAGATTTCCTGATAAATACTCCGAACGGCCTCACCGTCCGGACCTGCCGTATTCCACAGGGCTGGTTCCTCTGACGCGGCCTCGGGTTCGGCCAATGTTTCGTCAAACAAAGAAGACGAGGTATAGATTTCACCGCCGCTTCCTGTCACTTGCCAGTAGCGCCCTGAATAGGGCGCACCATAGGCCGGATCAAACATCAAACCGCGCAGGGCATCGGGATTTTCAGTCGTCACGCTCAGACCAACCACAAGTTGAGTATGGCGGTCGCGAAGTGCGGTATCAAACTGGTCCGACACTCTTGCGTTGATATAGGAAAACACGGCCAGAGTGCTCACTCCGACGGACACGGCACCGGATAGAACCCCCCCCAACAATGCCCGCTCACGAAGTGAAAACATCATTCGCTGTCGATCATGTAACCTCGGCCCCGGACCGTTTTGATCAGGTCGGACCCCAGCTTTTTGCGCAAGCGCGTAATGAAAACGGCAATCGTGTTTGAATCCCGATCCCCGTCATATTCATAGATATGTTCCGAGAGCTCCATTCTGGAAATCAGGCGACCACGGTTGTGACAAAGATAGCCAAGGACCGCAATTTCCTGAGCGGTCAATTCAACAGGGACCCCTTTGACGGTCACGCGACCGTTCTTTGGATCCAGAACCACATCACCCATTTCGATCAGGGGATTAAGTTGCCCACTTTGGCGACGCAGAATTGCACGTATTCGCGCGGCCAATTCCGGCATGTGGAACGGTTTGACCATATAGTCATCCGCGCCGGCGTCCAAACCATCAACGCGATCACTCCAGCCGTCTCGGGCGGTCAGGATCAAAACGGGGGTCTTAACGCCTTCGCCGCGCCATTCGCGCAGAACCGAAATACCGTCCCGCTCTGGAAGGCCAACGTCCAGGATGATGACGTCGTAAGGTTCAGTTGACCCCAAGTGAAGGGCTTCCATTCCGGTGCGGGCTATGTCAACCACGCGCCCTTCAGCATTCAGGAGCTTCTTTATCTGAGCGCACAGGTGCGGCTCATCTTCTGCCAGTAATACTCTCATGCGAAAAAGTTACAGGTATAGTCGCAATTGTTCATCAATTATCTTCTTCCGCCACCACTGTTTCCGTTTCCGCCACCATTACCGCCGCCGCCGTTACCACCACCGTTGCCACCGCTGTTTCCACCACCGTTGCCACCGCTGTTGTCACCGCCACTGTTTCCGTTTCCGCCACCACCGCTGTTGCCACTATTCCCGCCGCTATTGCCGTTGCCGTTCCCGCCGCTATTTCCGTTTCCACCACGGTTGCCAACACCGCGATTTCCTGAAAATCCATTCAGGTTGGCCTGGGCTTTCGCGGTTGCCGAGTTACCAAGATTGGATCGCGCCGCTTCTTTTATTTGTTGGCCCACGCGGGACTTGTTCGGCACCACTACCCCGGTCTTTGCATCCACTATCACACTGATAATGCTACCATTCGGCTTTTTGACCAAAATACGGTAATAGACCTCGTCGGCTTGGAATGCCCGAGCATCAACCGGGGTTCCGCCGAATATTTTCTCGACACCTTTGATTACGTTTTTCAGACGAATTGCACCACCTGATCTTGTGACTTTACGCAGTTCAGAATGCTTAAGCTCGCGTGGCGCAGCATCCCCCTCTCCTACAAGGAGAAGAGAAGCACAGACCACTATCGCAATATGCTTCATCATCGACGTCACTCAAAATCGCGCTCGAGAGCGTAAAGCCTAAAAAAAACAAAGTGAACCGCTGATTAACAATCGGTTTCGCCTGTGTTCAGCCTACATCAGTTCAAATGAGAGCATCAGGTGATTCTGTTACGATTGACTACGTTTTTGAAAAGAGATTTGCACGAGAGCTCAAAATGAGAACCAAAACCGCCCGCCTTCTGAAAGCCACATCAATCGCAATTGCCCTTATGGGGTCTGTTGCAATCGTGGGGGTGGTTTCCGTTCCAGATGCCGCCATCGCTAAAGAGGGCAAGGGCAATGGTGGCGGCAACGGTAACGGCGGCGGTAATGGTAACGGCGGCGGTAATGGGGGCGACAAAGGGAAAAGCGGCAGTAAAGGCGGCAGCTCCGAGAATGGTCGCAAGGGCCAAGGTGCAGCCGGGGCGAATAAGGGCAAGGGGTTTGGCCTTTCCGGCCGAGGTTTCGCCAAGACGAATGGCTCCGGCTCGAAGTCAGGAACGGGCAAAGGCTTTTCCCTAAAGAGCTTCTTTGAAGGCAACAAAACAACGAAAGCTGGCCGCAAAACCACTTCGACACAGTCTAAACCTGCCAAAAATGTAGAAGTAACCCATTCTATTCGCCCGACCGCCCGCACGACTGGGAATAAGGCCGCAGCCTTGTTGGCAGCCCATCCATCAGAACTGGGTGCCCTAAACGCCGCAAATGCAAGCGAAACCGCATTGTTGAACGCCTCACCAAACTCGCGCGTGGGACGGATAGCTGCGTATCGTGACACAGTTCTTGCAGGGGAAGAACTGCGCGACGACCTGCAGGAAGCCCAAGATTTTCTGGACGGCCTCGAGGCTCCGGATCGCCCCATCGACGAGATCGAAGATGAACTGGAAACCGCTCTTTCCGAGGTAATGGAAAATCAGGACATCGTTGATGATCTTCGGGAACAAGTGGACGAAACCGACGATCCAAGCGACGAGTTGCTGGAGCAGTTGGAGACCGCTCAAGGTGAATTGGACGAGTCAATTGAGGGCGCTCAGGACCTGAACGATGAGCTTCAGGCGGCCAATGAATACGAGGACGCGGTAGAAGAGGTCGATGATTTGACTGAGCAAGTTGAAGCACAACCTGAGCTAGAACGTGAAGCATTAGAGAACGCTGCTAACAAGCCTGTAACCGACGAAGTGGAGGCAACGGTCAAGGCCATGCTTGGCCTCGAATAAATTCTGAACTCCTTGCCCAAATACTCACGGAGGCAACGAGTGCCGGGCCAGCCTATACATCCACCTACATGAACTCAGGCTGGCCCGGATACCCGAACAAGAATTTTTACTGGAAGCGACTTCATTTTATCGAAGCGCGCATATTACTTACTCTAGAAGCGAAGAAAGCCCGCCCAAAATAGGGGCGGGCTTTCACTTTGCCGACCAAGTCTGCATTAGAGCATTGCGACGATCTGCGTTTGTACACGCAAAAATTACTCAATGGCCACTCGCGAGGTTCTAACGGAACTGAGGGCAATCAATGGGTTCTCATGAGAACGTGGTACCCGGGGGCTGCTTTGTCTCCCCGTTCTGCTCCCGGGCACCATTCCCTACAGGTAAGCCACTGTTTCCCTTCAGCTTTAACTGGGGCTGACCAAGGGCGTAGTACATGCTGGAGCTATGCAGTTATGAGGCATTCGCTCTTTTCAGCAAATTAGGTTCCACCATTGTTACGGATGAACCGTGGCTCCATCAACGGCGATGCCAGATGGATTACTTCTCTGTATCAAAAGGACCAAATTATGACCGCTCTAAGTATCGAAACCGACATCGACCAACTCCGTATTGACCTGATGTCTTTGTCCCTGCAGACATCCAAGACATAACCACATGACCGCTCAGCAGCCCTGTGGAAAGTGACTGGACGTCCTTGCCCCTTAAGCTGCAGATAGACTGACACGGCTTCTGAGAGCTTTACAGCGTCGACGCTGGCTTGATCGGTGCATGGCGTCGAAGACCCAAACTCAACCGCAGCTCCCATTCTCAGAAGATGCTTGCCCGGTAGGTCTACGTCTTGGATGCGTAGGTGATACCAGTGTTCATCCAGTTGCTGAGCAGCTCTTTGCGCTCGGGACTTTGCGACCGCCGCTGATCTTGTCCGCAGCGAGAAGGATATTTTTCCGGTGGTATAGTGGTGATCGAGGTCCTTCGGGACCCGTCGTGTGAAATAGAAGACCCCTGCTTTCACAAATGAGAAGGGAACGGTTTTGTTCTCCAGCATGTACTACGCCCTTGGTCAGCTCCAGTTAAAGCTGAAGGGAAACAGAGGCTTACCTGTTGGGAATGGTGCCCGGGGGCGGAATCGAACCACCGACACGAGGATTTTCAATCCACTGCTCTACCCCTGAGCTACCCGGGCACGGGAACGGCGACTGCCGTTGGGTGGAGGCGTTCTATGACTTGCCACTGGCAGTGTCCAGAGCCTTTTTCACATTTTTTCAATGTGGGCGGTGCGGCCCTTCATCTTCCGGCGATAAGTCTGTTTCGACATCCTCTTCACGCTGGGACGGAACGGAATATGACCCATTCAGCCACTTGGCCAAGTCGATGTCGGCGCAGCGTTTTGAACAGAAGGGGCGAAACTTCGTAACGGTGTCATCTCCGCAGATGGGACAGCTCATTTCAGAACCTCCGAAAGCGGGATTCGGGCTCGTTTGCGCTGTAGCTCAAAATGCCCAAGAGGTGTCCAGCCGGCCATTGTTGTCTCGATCGGGTCAGCCTTCAAAGCAGCGCGCAAGGCGGATTCAAAGCCACGGCGATCTTTCTTTGGCATAGGGGCCAGATCCACGGTGATTTGCCCGCCCAGGCCGCGCACGCGCAATGCGCGGGCCAACGCCTTGGCGCAAGCGAAGTTGGCTTTAGTTCCCGCCGCCAGCGACGTGTCGGCACCAGTATTCACATCTACAGCGATCAAGGCGCGGGTGGGCTGGATATAGAGATGACCGCCCCCCGGCAATGGCTCAGATACCCCGCAAGCAACATCCAAAGCGTCAAGCACCCCGTGCGTATCGAAGCCACCGGCCTGCGTTACAACCTCGGCTGGATCAGTCCAGTCGCGCCACGCAAGAACATGCGGCCCATCGCCTTCCAACAGAAGTTCAGGCTCGGTCCCCGGATCATTGATAACCTGATCCGCATGAGCCAACATCGCGTTGATGTCCTCGGCGATCTCACCCGCGTCTTCCCCGGCGCAGCACGACCGCAGAATCAATCCGTAGGAACTTCCATCCATACACTCATGCGCAATTTCCAGGAGACGGTCACGCTCATCCTCGTCCCGGATGGAACGCGAGATGTTCAGACCCGGCGCGTCGGGCGTCACGATCGCATAACGGCTTTTGAACAGCACCCGATCAGTGACCGGCAACGCCTTGCCCGGCTCGGCATAGCCGCTTACCTGAACCAGCATCAGGGCACCGGGCGACAAGCCTTTAACCTGACGCAGAAAAGCAGGCCCATCCGGCGTTGTCAGGAACATGCCACCCTGCCCCTTGACCGGACGGTCTGCGCGGGCGCGATAGATTGTTCCGGGCGCGGGCGCATCCCCAGCAATCAGGAAATCGTCAAGTTTTCCGTCAACCATAAATGCCGCAGCTTCGCGGTCGTCTATGTGGTCCAGTACAATGGTGCGGCCTTTCATGATGCCTCACGATATAGCGGGTATCCGATGCCTTGCAGCAGAGCAGCGGTTTCAGACAGGGGCAAGCCGACGATACCGGTGAAGGAACCGGAAATCCACGGGATGAATGCGCCAGCGGGGCCTTGGATTGCGTAGGCACCTGCCTTGCCCTGCCAATCGCTAGTCGCCAGATAGGCGTTGATCTCAACGTCAGAAAGGCGTTTGACCTTGACCTGAGACACCACATCGCGCTGCAGCACACGCTCGCCACGCCGAACCGCGACCGAGGTAATGACACGATGGCGTCTGCCGGACAAAGCGTGAAGAAACTCGGCCGCCTGCCCAGCGTCCTCGGGCTTGCCCAATATCCGGCGACCCAGTGCGACCGTGGTATCGGCGCAAAGGGTGATATCATCGCTATCGGCCTGAACCGCCTGCACTTTTGCCCGCGTGATGCGGTTGCAATATGGGACGGGCAATTCGCCCTTCAGGGGCGCTTCGTCGATATCGGGGGCGCAAATGGCATCGGGCTGCACGCCAAGCTGGGCCAGCAGGTCCAGCCGCCTTGGGCTGCCCGATCCTAAGATAAACGCCATTGGGTTGGGCGTTACTTGAAGCGGTAGTTGATCCGACCCTTGGTCAGATCATAGGGGGTCATCTCGACCTGAACCTTGTCGCCGGCCAGAACACGGATGCGGTTCTTGCGCATCTTGCCTGCCGTATGTGCGATGATCTCATGGCCGTTTTCCAGCTCGACCCGAAACGTCGCATTAGGCAGGAGTTCCTTCACGACACCGGGAAATTCGAGCGTATCTTCCTTGGCCATGTTGTCTCCACATTTACGTTGCACTCGCAGAATCTACGAGGATGTGCGCCTAAATGAGCCTATTTTGGGCTTATTTCAAGGCCGGAATCGCTAAAGTCGGGATAATGTGACGGATTCGACTCGGGTGGTCTGTTCGTCCCAATGGCTGCGGTTCAGCACGCGACCGTCCGCACGAACCGCCGCGATCGCGCCAAGGTCGATCTCCGCGAAGGTCCAGCCGGGCTGATTAAGCGCGCCTTCCGCCAGCACGCCAGTTGCGGGGAATCCCTTGTCAGGCGGCCCGAAAATACCGCCGGTGCCGGTGTTCATATCCACAGCCTCGGACCAGTCATTGCTTCCCACCAGGGAGGCCATCACTGTAACGCATTGATTTTCCAAAGCTCTGGACATCGCGCCAATCCGCACGCGCCAATAGCCGGACAATGCCTCGGTGCAGGACGGTACAAGGATCAAGTCTGCCTCGCTCAGCGCGCGGCCCAGCAAAGGGAACTCGCTGTCGTAACAGATCAGCACGCCTATCTTGCCCAGCGCAGTGTCGAACAGTTTCAGTGGACCGCCGGGGGCTATGTCCCACTGCTCGCGCTCGAATCGGGTCATGATCTGTTTGTCCTGATGATCCTGCCCGCCATCCGGCGCATAAAGCTCAGCCCGGTTCACTGGACGGCCCAGTCCGTCCACAACCGGGGCCGATGCCCCCAGAATATAAACCTTGTACTCACGGGCCAGTCGCTGATGCAGGGTGTGCACGTCTTCCATCCGGTCGGAAACTGCGTGGATCGACCGCTCCAAATTGCCGGCTACCTCTGCCCCGTCCAGCGTCGACAATTCCATCGCGCCGTATTCGGGAAAGACCAGCAGTTCGGCCCCTTGCCTAACCGCATCGCTGACCCAGCGATCCAACTTGTCCTCATACTGTGCCCAACTGTCGAGCCAGTCGAGGTCAAAGGCGGCGGTTGCGACTTTCATCTGAGGTATCCTTCGGTTCTGGATTGGTGCAACACTAAGTCAGGAGCGCGCGATCTGTATACACCCCGACGCGACCCGACAGGAAAGTGAATTGGCATAAAGGCCGCGACTTGGTTCAATAGGGAAAGGAGGACGCCCATGCAAAACCCTGAAAGCTTCGAAAAGTTCTACTTCGCCAAAGTTGGCATGGGCGAGGTCTGTGGCTGCGCCGAACGCGTCATCGACGTATTCGAGTTCAATCGAAAAGGCGGGGCGCAAACTAAGTCCGAAGTTCAACAGGAAAAGCCCAGACGCCGGTCTTTTCGAGGGTGGGCGGTGAAATATGGTCTTCTCAGCCGCAGACAGACCCGTTGATACCTGACAGCGCAGCTACGCGTTCAGATTCCTGATCCAGAATTGCAACGGTTTCTTTGTCTCGGCCTCTTCGCCGATATCCTTCCACGAAAACTGCGCAACTACACCGGGCATAGGCTCATACCCGCGCGCGCGCCAGAACGCGTCCAGCAGGCGGTAATTATCGGGCCGCATCGGATGATCCACCGGGCGTTGGACCGCGCAGAAGGCACATTTCTTGAAGCCCAGTTCACGGGCATGCGACTCGCGTAGATCGAAGAACTTGTGGCCAACACCCTGCCCCCGATAGTCCGACAGCAAAACGGATTCCGCACAGTAGAAGATTTGCGACAGGTCAAGACCTGCGCCCTCAAAAGCCGCTGCGAAATCGTCGGAATGGTCGGTCAGAGGGGCACCAGTGGATGCGCCGATCAGCCGATTACTATCAAAGGCACCTACAACGATGGACTTGTCGCTATCACGGTAGGATTGCAGGTATTTCCGTTCGTAATCCAGATCGCCATCATAAAGGTAAGGCCACGCCCGAAACACTTCGATCCGCAAGCGCGCGACATCGTCCAGAGCGGCCTCCAACGCCGCTCCGGTTAGGGGGCGGACGGCTGTAACCTCAGCCATTCGAGACCTGTTTGGTCCAGTCAGCGAGGTTGTAGAAGGTCGTAACGCGGGTAATTTTTCCGTTCTTTAGGTCAAAGAACGAGCCCGCAGGAAGGCGATAGGTCTGTCCATGCGCTTCGGGCAAGCCTTCATCAGTTTCCAGATAGGTGCCGTTCACGGTGAATTCGGCCGCCGCGCGGGTGCCACCTTCGGCGTCGAACACCACGATGTCGGTCAGGTTCTCGCGGTAGCAGCGATTCATATGGGCGCAAAAGGCTGCGAACTGTTCTTTGCCAACCCGTATTTGACCTTCGTTCACATGGTGGGCCACATCGTCGGACAGGCACGCCAACATGCCCTCCACATCACCTGCGTTGAAGGCGTCGAAATAGATTTTGACGGTCTCGTTCATGATCACTCCGTAGGCTCGCCCCAGCGGTCTTTCAGATGCTTGATGATCTGATCGCGGGTCTGTCGGTAGTGATGTAGCTTTTCTTCGCGGTTCTCGCCCAGTCCAGTAGGGTCCATAATTGGCCAATAATCGACATCCAGATGAAAAATCCGGGTTAAGTCCAGCGCCCGGCGCTGGCTGGCGGGCGACAACGCGACGATCAGGTCAAACGAGCTGAGGTCGTCGCCCCATTCCTGCATCTCATCAAACGAGCGTGAACGATGGCGGGACAGTTCGACACCAATTTCCTGGCACACTGCAATGCAGAACCCGTCGATTTCCAAGTCATTGTGAACACCGGCGGACTGGACATATGTGCCGGTGCCATAGAATTTTTTCATGATGCCTTCGGCCATGGGTGACCGAACCGAATTATGGTCGCAACAGAACAGGATGGACTGCGGCAGAGGCGTCACCCGTCACCCCCCGAAATGCAGCACGCAGATCAGCGTGAACAAGCGGCGGGCGGTGTCGGTATCGACTTCGGCTTTACCTTCCAGCCGCTCCTGCAGGACCCGGCTGCCCTCGTTATGGATGCCGCGCCGGGCCATGTCGATGGTTTCGATTTGGCTGGGCGGCAGAGACTTCACCGCATCAAAATAACTTTCGCAAATCTGGAAGTAATCCTTCACCACCTGCTTGAACGGCCCCAGCGAAAGATGGAATTCGGCCGCTTTCTCCTCGGCCTCGGTCGCGATGTCGAACACCAGCCGTTTGTCGCGGATCGACAACTGCACATGGTAGGGACCGTCTGGCACCACTCTGTCCCCGCGTTTGGGCAGGACAAACGAGTTGTCTTCCAACAGATCATAGATCGCGACCTTGCGCTCCTGCTCGATCTCAGGGGTCGGCGGAGGCAGATTGCGGTCATCCAGTTCGATATGCGAAATGCGGGTCATGTGTGTGCAGTCCGTTCAGGTCGGATCAGGCTTATCGCAACAGAAATAATTGGACAACGCGGGAATGGATCAAATCGACGGCTCCGCTGGGTCAATTTGCTCTTTTGTAGCAATGGGTCGGCGAACATACCGGGATGCCAGTGGGTCAGATGCGTGTCGGGTTCCAACTTTGGGCCGCCAAGCTTTCACTCGTTCAGCCGTTTGAGCCGTGCCGTGACGGACAGACCATGTGCCTCAAGGCTTTCTGACTGGGCCAGTTGCTCGGCCGCGGGGCCAATTTCGCGCAATGCCTCAGGCGTCATCTGGCTAAGGGTGGTCCGCTTGAGGAATTCCATAACGCTAAGGCCCGACGAAAAGCGCGCTGACCGCGCCGTGGGCAGCACGTGGTTGGGGCCGCCGACATAATCTCCGATCGCTTCGGGGGTGTATTGCCCAAGAAAGATAGCACCTGCATGGACCGTTTTTTCACTAAGCGCGACTGGATCAGACACGCACAGCTCTAGATGCTCGGGTGCGATTCGGTTGGACAACTCCGCCGCCTCATCCAGATCGCGCACTGTTATGATCGCCCCGAAATCACGCCAACTGGCACCGGCGATCGCGCTCCGCTGCAGCGTTTCAAGCCGTTTCGCCACGGCCTTTGCTACGTCCTGCCCAAACGAAGCATCGTTCGTGATCAGGATCGACTGCGCGCTTTCGTCGTGCTCGGCCTGACTCAGCAAGTCCAGTGCAATCCAATCCGGGTCGTTATCCTTGTCGGCAATCACCAAAACCTCAGAGGGCCCAGCGATCATGTCGATGCCGACCTTGCCGAAGACACGACGCTTTGCGGCGGCGACAAAAGCGTTGCCCGGTCCGGTAATCTTGTCGACCGGAGCAATCGTGCCCGTGCCATAGGCCAACGCCGCGATCGCCTGTGCTCCGCCAATGCGGTAAATCTCATCCACACCCGAAAGTTGCGCCGCCAGCAAAACCAGCGGGTTCACTTGACCGTCCGGCGTCGGCACGGCAATCGCCAGCCGCTCAACTCCTGCCACCTTTGCCGGAATGGCATTCATCAACACAGAGGACGGGTACGAGGCCAAACCACCCGGCACATACAAGCCAGCCGCCGATACGGCAGACCAGCGCCAGCCCAATGTCGCACCGGTTTCATCAACCCATTGATCATCAGACGGCATCTGCCGTTCATGATATGCCCGAATTCGGCTCGCGGCCAATTCCAAGGCGGCGCGATCATCGGGCGTGACCTGTGCCACGGCTTCGGAGATTTCAGCCGCTGAAAAAGCCAATGTGTCAGGCGTCAGGCCAAGTCGGTCAAATTTTGCGGTCAGTTCTATGACTGCCGCGTCACCACGGGTGCGCACATCTTCAATAATCTGTGCCACAACGGCGTCAACGTCGGGGCTATCCTCGCGCTTGGCGGACAACAGCGCCTTGAACGCTGGTTCGAATTCGCGCGAGGTCGTATCTAGAAAGACGGGCATATTGTGCTCTCCGGGGCGTTTCACCGGGACATATCGCCCGGATGGGCTGGCCTCAACCCTTCAGCAGCAGGGTGCAGCGATTTGCGCATCGGATAATGCGGCATACCAAGCCAGTTTGTCGGCGCGCCTACATCTAACCACCCATAGCGACGATAGAACGCGCGGGCAGTTGTCGTGGCATTCAGATGCGCCGTCGTGCATCCCTGCCCGGCTAACTCATGCTCCAATCGGACCAGCAATGCCAACCCGATCCCGCGCCGCACATAGGCGGGGTCGACGTAAAGCAGCGAGAGTTCCGCCCCGTGGCGCACCCCACCGACACCAGCGACGACGCCATCTACCTCGGCCAGCCATAAGGTCGCCCCCGACTGTATCCATCGCCTTATGGTCTGAGGATCCTTGTTACCCGTCCACGCCGCCAGCAGAGCGGCGTCTTTATGGTGGTCACCAGCGCAAAGATAGGTGATCGACCGGGTCAGAACCCGGCTAATCTGAAACACGTCAAACACGGTCGCGCGACGCAGCTCCAGACCCGTGGATGGCCCAGAGAACGCCTGCGCTATGCCGCGCTTATTCCGGATGGTGCGGGGCCTGCCCGGATGGAGCCTGATACGGTCGGGTGACGTCCTTCAGGGTGGCGTCCAGCGCTTCGACCGTCAGGCGAATTGCGCCATCTCCGGCCAAGGTTAGCAAGACCTGACCTGCACCATCCTCTGCGGCCTCGAAATCGACCGACAACAGGGACATGACCATGTCCTTGTCGCTGCGGTCGATACCCTGGCTGGCAACCGAAAGGACCGAGTCAAAGACCAACACCGACTGCACACGCTCGAATGGCCGATCGCGAAGGGCAGCAGCCTCCTTGTCTTCCCACCGAAAACGATTGAGCAGCAGGCCAAAACGACGTTGCGACGGGCGCCACGTCATCTCGGTGATCGGAAACACCGCGTCCTGAGTGAGTGTCGAGATCACCCGTAGGTCGTCAGGGTCCTGCGCGCCCAGGTTCAGAGGGGCCTCGCGACCGTCGTGGAAACTTGCATCAGTCATTGGTTCTTGATCCGTTCAATCTTGGCACCCACGCCTTCGAGCTTGCGCACCACATGTTCATATCCGCGATCCAGATGATAGACCCGGCTGACCGTCGTTTCACCTACTGCCGCCAATCCCGCCAAAATCAGCGATACCGACGCACGCAAATCCGTCGCCATGACGGGCGCGCCTTTTAACCGCTCGACCCCTGTCACGGTGGCCGTGCCGCCATGCACTTCGATGTCGGCCCCCATACGCACCAGTTCGGGTGCGTGCATGAACCGGTTTTCAAAGATACGCTCTTCTAGAACAGATGTCCCCTCGGCCGTACACATCAATGCCATCATCTGCGCCTGCAGGTCCGTCGGGAAACCCGGGAATGGTTCGGTGACCACATCAACTGCGCTGACGCGACCGTTCTTGCGCGCGACTTTCAGACCCTCATCGGTTTCGGTGACTTTCACACCTGCGGCATCCAGTTTCGCCGCGAAGCTTTCGACCAGAGACATACGGCCACCCAGCAATTCGACCTCACCTCCGCACATGGCCGGAGCCAGCATATAGGTGCCCAGTTCAATCCGGTCGGTCACAACCTGATGGGTCGCGCCGTGCAAACGGTCGACGCCCTGAATTTCGATGGTCGACGTGCCCTCACCGGCGATCTGCGCGCCCATCTTGCGCAGGCATTCCACCAGATCGACAATCTCGGGTTCGCGCGCTGCGTTTTTAAGAACCGTGGTGCCCTTGGCCAATGTCGCTGCCATCACGATGTTTTCGGTCGCACCGACGGATGCAAAACGCATCTCATGCACAGCGCCCTTCAGCCCACCTGAAGCCTTGGCATGTAGATAACCGTCTTTCAACTCGATCTCGGCGCCCAGCGCCTCAAGCCCTTCGACGTGCAAGTCCATTGGTCGCGCACCGATCGCGCAACCGCCGGGAAGCGAGACCACAGCCTCACCAAACCGCGCCAGCAGCGGGCCTAGCACCAGATTCGAAGCCCGCATCTTGCGCACGATCTCATAATCGGCCGTATGGCTCGTCAGGTCATGGCTGGACATTGCAAGCACTTGCCCGTCCTGCAGCGCCGACACCTCGGCGCCCAGCGATTGCAACAGGGCGGTCATGGTCTTGATGTCACTCAGCCGCGGCGCATTGGTAAGCGTCAGCGGTTCATCGCTTAGCAACGTGGCGGGCATCAGGGTCAGGCACGCATTCTTGGCCCCCGCAATCGGTATCTGACCGTTCAGCGGCCCGTTGCCCGTCACCAGAATCGAATCCATCTGCTCTTATCCCTCGTCCTTGCCGGCCTTGTCCCCAGATGTCGCACGCGCCTTGGCCTGCGCCTTGCGCCGCGCCATATTCGCCTTAAGCGCGGCCTTCAGCCGTTCCTCGCGTGCGTCACCGGGTTTACCGTGTTTTTTAGGTGTATTTCTATCTGCCATAGTCTTTCTCTACAGGAGGCAAAAAAAACCGTCCAGACACCCTTGCGCACCGTTTCGTTTGAGTCTAATCACCCGCCCACAGCGCTGCTGTAGCTCAGAGGTAGAGCACTCCCTTGGTAAGGGAGAGGTCGAGAGTTCAATTCTCTCCAGCAGCACCATATCACCAAAAAATTCATCTAATTATCAATGTGTTGTGTTTTTGATTCTATTTACAGCCCACCCCTGGGCCCACCTTTTGAAAATACCATTCTCAACTTCCTTGTTTGCTATCCGAAAAATCGGCGCGAGTGCCAACTGTGGTATACGAAATTGGTTTTCTCGAAGCCTTGCGACACTTCTACCTCTAAATTGGCAGGCCTTAACTGATAGAAAAGTAAGCTGATTCTCGGGGTTCGATACCACAAGCTAAAGGACTTTTCTTTAATTCTCACTTTCGTCCGAAACCTAAGCATTCTGAAAAAATGTAGGTGGTGCTATATTGAGCATCCAAAATCAGAGCTTCACTTTAACCGCTACAATTTCTCCCACACCGATTAATCACTTGAGTCGCTACAGTGATCGAGTTGCACAACAAAGGGGTCGGGTTGCGGGCATAAGGAGCGTTGGCTGCAGCAAAAAAGTAGGCAGCTGGCACATTACAGCTAAAGGTCACAATAAGGAGATGAGGTTTTTCGGTGAATACCCAATTCCCAGGGAAATCGCTGGTCGCTACAACCCAATCCATGCAATACTATTCAGGTGAAAAACCCAGCTAATACAAACGTTCAGGTGCTAAAATGTTGAAGCGGATGTGGGCGATGATCACCCGGAAACCATCGCGTAAGCATCCGCAAGATTTCTATTGCCTGACACCCTATCTGAACAGCCTAGACCCGATTGAAAATCCCCGCACCCGGATCCGCGACGGACAAAAGGAACGCGAAGCTGGGCGAGACAGAAGGACCGGCAAAACAATCTGGTTGCCGCTTTCTGATTAAGCGTCCTTCGTGCGTCAGCGATAGATCTGCCCCGACCATCGTCAGGTTCGCTAACCCGCGCCTTCGTTTTTCGGCATTGTGCAGCAAACACAGCGACCGTGATTTGCGTAACACAAGCGGATGGGGTGCTCTTTATCAATTTCTTTTTCTTGTTCTTTGTCTATGTCTTGATGGAAGTAGGTTCGCGTCGCGTTCGTAGAAACCGCACATTGATTTCATTACAAAAACTCAAATCATTTCGGTTTTAACGATCACTGATTGCTACTGAAACCGGTGCGTTTTTTCCAACCTTGTATTCATCCGGAAGTTCCAATGGCCCTAACCTGCCATTGACCGTCGGCAACTGGTGCTGTTACGCGGCCCGCCGAACCTGCCGTTCGCTGCAAGCGCAAATTCATCGGCTGGCTGAACTCACACAATGCGGACAAAACGGATGTACAGCATCACCGAAAGGTGGATGATCTCGAGATTGGTTTTAAGAATTTGAAAGAGGCAGGTCTAGGCATAGGCAAAAGCAAGCAAAACTCCTGCCCCGCCCAAGCAAAGTTCTTCTGACAAGACGCTTGAAAGATCTGCGTTTGTAGCGCCGTATCGCTATTCAGCTCCCCGCCCGCCCAGAACTGATCTCTTCAGATGATCGCCAGCAGAATCTTAGTAAAGACCCGCGACCTTTGCCCTAAGTTTTGTCAGTGATGCAACAGTGTCGATTGTGGGTGTTGCGATCCCGGTCAGTTGCCCCAATTCCTGTACTGAAGTGACCAAGGCATCAATTTCCATAGGTCGGTTCAGCTCCAAATCCTGCCACATCGAGGTCTTGTGTGCTCCGACAGCCGCTCCTCCGTCAATGCGCTTTTCGACATCAATCGGGAACCTAACCCCCAGTTTTTCACCGATTTCCTGAGCCTCTAGCATCATTCCACGTGCCACGGAGCGTGAACCTTCATCAGTGCACAAGACATCAAGTGTTGAGTGGGTAAGTGCGGAAATCGGGTTGAACGACAAGTTGCCCCATAGCTTCAGCCAAATTTCGTCCCGTATTCTTGGTCTTACGGGCGCGCGTAACCCGGCGGTAGACAATGCAGCCGAAAGATTGGAGGCACGGTCTGATTTAGTGCCATCGGGCTCACCCAAAGAAAAACGATTGCCTTCGACATGCTTGATCGATCCCGGAGCAATGACTTCCGCGGCCGGATAAACAACACACCCAAGCACACGATCCGGTCCGAAACCGTTCCATTGCGCGTCTCCCGGGTCTACAGATGACAATCTCGTCCCCTCGAAGGGACCGCCCAGCTTGTGGAAATACCACCAGGGTACCCCGTTCACTCCGCTCACTATTGTCGTTTCATCCCCAATCAGTGGCTGGATCGAGTCCACAACTGCTGGAACGGAATGCGCTTTCAGTGTCACAAAGACATAGTCTTGGGGGCCGAGATCGGCGGCATTGTCCGAGGCGCGTATTGGCACGTTGATCGGGTCCTGCCCATCCTCATGGAGAGTAAGCCCTTTTTCTTGCATTGCAGCCAGATGTGGGCCACGTGCAACGACACTGACGTCGATGTCAGTCTGCGCGAGCTTCGCAGCAACGTAACCTCCGATAGCTCCGGCACCAAAGATGCAAACTTTCATGTGTCTAAGCCTTTGCCAGTCCCAATTTAGCGGCCAGCCCAATCCTTTGTATCTTACCAGTCGCACCTTTTGGTATCTCTTCGAGAATAACCACTGAAGTCGGCACCTTGAATTTTGCGAGCCGTGCGCCAACAAAATCCCGGACGTCCTGACCTGCAATCGTCGCTCCTTCTGAGAGCACCACCGCCGCCGCTATGTCTTCGCCCAGTTTCTCGTGGGGAACGGCAAAACAAACTGCCTGAGCAACGTCCGGATGGCTTAGAAGCACGGCGTCAACTTCAAGTGGACTGATTTTTTCTCCACCGCGATTGATAAGCTCCTTAAGGCGTCCAGTCAGTCGCAGATAATCCTCTTCGTCGAACGACCCTTGATCACCGGTGCGAAACCAGAGTTTTCCATCCGCTTCAAAGAAATTGTCTGCATTTGCCTGCGGGTTGCTCTCATACCCAGGGGTCACGTTCGGACCGCTGATAACGATTTCTCCGACATCCCGCGAAGCGATCAATACATTTTCCGTTTCGTCTGCAATTCTGACTTCAGGGCCCGCTGCTACTCCGACGTATCCGGGCTTTTGCTTTTGTGGAGGAAGCGGGTTGCAACACATTTGATGCGTGGCCTCAGTCATACCGTAGGCCTCGATGACAGGCGCATTGAATGTCGCCACCAACTCTTCCATGACCGGCGCGGGTAACGACGCGGAAGACGACCGCAAGAAACGCAAGCGCGATTGCTCAATGACTGATTGGTTTCGGGCGGCTCGGGCGAGAATAGCTTGGTGCATTGTCGGAACCGCCGTGTACCATGTCGGATCAACCTCAGCGACCTGTGAAAAAAAACTAAGAGCGTTGAACCCAGGGGCGCAGCTAATTTGCGATCCGGCGCCTAAAGAAGCCGCGACTGCTGCGATCAACCCATGGATATGGAACAGCGGCATGATACTTAGACAACGATCATCGATTGTCAGCTTCAAAGACGAAGCCACGTTCCGTGCCGACGAGTAGATATTGGCCTGCGTCAAAGGAACGATCTTGGGGCGCGACGTTGTTCCTGATGTATGGAGTATCAGGGCGACGTCATCTTCACCCGGCGCTGATGTATCAGCCACTCCAATTGGGTCACAGGCCAAAACGGAAAACTGTCCAGCTGGACGAGAACTATCGCTAGAAATCCGCAAGACGGCCACACCCAGTTCAGTCGCCGCTTGCACGGCTGGGCCACTTTCGTTTTCGCTTACTACAAGAGCCTTGGCTTTCAAGTCTTTGAGATAGAATACATATTCTTCGATAGTATAAGAAGGGTTTAAAGGCGCCGTCGTCGCCACTTGGGCGACGGATATGAATGCCGTCGCCATCTCTGGTCCGTTAGGCAACACAATTGCCACCCTGTCGCCGCGCCCTATTCCGATCTGATGCAGATCCTCTTTGACCTTCGCGCAATGCTCGCGCAAACCAAGGTAGCTTAACCAAGGCTGGCCAGGGGCGCCAATGGCATTTGCCGTGTCTGCATGGTGTGCAATCATTTCAGCGACTAAATGGGGCATCTGTTATCCGTTTACACAAGCATCGGTTTCTTTCGCAATGTTAGGTCGTCGCAGCAGGTTCTAAGTCACGCGTACGTTCAGGCTGCCCAGCTTGTCGACGGCCAAGACCATAACATCCCCTCGGTTGACGGGACCAACACCAGAAGGTGTCCCTGAAAGGATAACGTCCCCGGCCGCAAGCTCGAAGTAGTCGCTCAGATACGAGATCATCTCGGGGACTTTCCAAATCATCTGGTTCAAGTCGCCTTCTTGCCGAACTTCACCATTCACCGTCAGAGTAATCTGACCTCTGTCGAGATGCCCGACCTCTGATGCCTTGTGAATTGGTCCGCATGGCGCCGAGCGCTCAAACGCTTTCCCAATTTCCCACGGGCGGCCCATCTTTTTCATCTGCCCTTGCAGGTCGCGACGGGTCATATCAAGCGAAAGGCCGTACCCAAAGACATGATCCAATGCATCGTCCACCGAGATATTCGTGCCGCCGGACTTGAGCGCAACAAGCATTTCTGCTTCGTGGTGCACGTCGGAACTGTGCGGAGGGTACGGGAATTCCCCTGAAGGGTCCAAATTGTTTGGGTTCTTTTGAAAGAAAAATGGAGGTTCCCGGTTCGGGTCATGGCCCATTTCAATTGCATGCGCCGCGTAGTTTCGCCCAATGCAGTAGACACGCCGGACCGGGAACGTGCCGCCCCCCGATACGGGTATGACATGCACCTGCGGCGCGGGAATTACATGATCGGACATCGCTTTCCTCCTGAACGCTTGACTGCCAAAGATCGGATTTCCGAACGGTCAGATACCTTCCGATCGATGCCACGCCACATTCAAACGGGCGCGGCGGCTTACCAAGTCATCGCCAAAATTCAGGCTGTTTTGCAAGACCAACGGCTACAATCTGCCCCGACCATTTCCCGAATTGGTTGGGCGCCAGCGCTACTTCAGCTGTCGGACTGGATGCTCGTAGGCAGCACCCGCGAATAAACCGATTTCAGGTGATCCACCATGGCACTGGCCGCAAGCTCACAGTCGCCCTTTGCTATGGCAGACACGATCACATCATGTTCGCTAAAGCTGGAATAGTTTTCTGCGGGCTTTAAAGTTTCGCGTGGCTGCCCCCAAACAATCGATCTTCGAACCGAATTCAAAGTCTCAAAGAAGTATAAAAAGAGCTGGTTACGAGTGGAGCGGGCTATAGCGTAATGCAAATTATTGTCCCAAGCTTCGTACGTGCGCCAATCCTCTGCGGTACGACATTTGTCCGCGCATAGCCTCATTTGCTCACGATCGGAACGTGTGGAATGGAGCGCTGCGAGGCGGCTAAGCTGCGGCTCGATAGTAAATCTAACAGATACAACCTGCTCAGGTTTAATTTGGTTGCCCAAATAAGTTACATCGGTGAGGTTGAGAACCGGCCTGGAACCAACAAATGTTCCCCGCCCCACATGACGCCAGATCAGCCCCTGGGCCTCAAGCTCTGCCAACGCTCTTCGCAACTGATTGCGAGTGGTCCCAAGTTTTGAACACAGCTCACGTTCAGGTGGGAGCCTGTCGTTATGCCTGTATCCGGCATTGTTAATCATGTCGCGTACACGGTGCGCGAGTTCGGTTGGTGCACTCATATCTCCACCCAATTTGGCGATTGGTTGATTGATTGAAACGCCAAGTCGGAAAAAACTCAAGGGCAAGAGGAAAGCAAGAAACGAGTCGCCGGACAGGATCCGTGACCACGTCTTGACACAAGCACGAGGGAGGAGTGCCGAGTGCGGTTAGCAACTGTTTCCGTAGAGGGCCACGCCGTTTGCGTGGCAATACTAAACGATGGCGGCAAGTTGGACGTTTTGCGCGCAGCGCAAGTGCTTGGCGAAGCGCTGGACGCAGGTTCAATGCAGCATCTGATCGCAGGCGGAAAAGAAACGCTCGGCGTTTTGAAAACCCTCGTTTCATCGGCCGAAACGGGTAATCTAAACGACGCACTGGTCCCGGATGACGCGCCGTTTCTGGCACCAATTCCTTCCCCGCGTAAGAACGTTTTCTGTGTCGGGCGCAATTATGCTGAACACATCGCCGAGGGCGAACGTGCCCAAAACCAAAAAATTGGCGTAACAGAGCATCCGGTCTTCTTCACAAAACCGCCGACATCGATTGTGGCGCCAGAGGCAGACATTCTGATATTCCCCTCGGTCTCACATGCCATTGACTATGAAGTTGAACTGGCAGTTGTGATTGGAAAACCGGGGCGAAACATAGCCAAGGCTGACGCATACGACCATGTATACGGCTATACGATCCTCAATGACATCACCGCACGCGACATTCAACGCCGACATGGTGGGCAGTATTTTAAAGGCAAAGGTTTAGATGGGTCTTGCCCATTGGGCCCCTTCATAGTGACCGCTGATACAATCAGTGATCCGCACGCTCTATCAATCGGATTAACAGTCAACGGCGAACAGCGCCAAAACGGATCGACGTCGGACATGATTTTCGACATTCCAACGCTGATCGCATCCCTTTCAGAAGGTATGACCCTGGAACCTGGCGACGTAATCGCGACCGGCACACCGTCTGGTGTCGGATACGCCATGGACCCACCACAGTTCCTGAAAGACGGGGACACTGTGGTTTGTGAAATTTCAGAAATCGGCACGCTCAGGAATACCGTGCGCGTCGTTTAAGTGGCTCCTGCATAGCTGAATCTGCGGGTTGCCAACCATGCAAGGGAGGAAGACTAAAATGATGAACAGAAGGACTTTCACAGCGTCCTTGCTTTCGGCGGTTCCGGTAGCAGGAGCACTAGGAACACAGGGCTTTGCGCAGGCCTTGCGTAAAATTACCTTCGTGCAGCCAAGCCCTTCGGCAATCAATTCATTTCCGGTTTTTGTCGCCATCGGCGAAGGTTATTTCGCTGATGAAGGGTTGGATGTGACCGTCGAGGCGATCAACGGCTCAGGAGCCGTGCTTCAAGCATTGTCCGCCGGACAGGCTCACTTCGGTCGCCCCGGTCCTGGCCCCTTAATTGCCGCACGGTCGCGGGATGTAGATGCCGTACACATCTACAACGTTGCGGCACGCAGCAACTTTGGCATAGCCGTGCCAGAAGACTCTGACATCCAAAGTGTTGAAGAGCTTCGAGGTAAAGTTATCGGAACAGGTACGGCCGATGGCGCAGAAGTCGGCTTTGCACGTAACGTGATGACCGGAGCAGGCATGAAAGAGGGTGAAGACTTTACCTTCCTTACCGTCGGCGACGGTGGCCCGGCGACCGCGGCTTTCCTAAACGGTGAAATCGACGCTTACTCTGCTTCGACGGCTGATACGGCAATTCTGAACCAGCGCGGAATGGCGGTGCGTGACATCACGCCTGCGGAGTTCGGGCGTTTCTTCGGTAACGGCATCGCCACAATGGCTGACACAATCGCCAACGACCGTGAATTAGTCGAAGCTTGGAGCCGCGCGTTCGCACGTGGTCATGCATTTGCACTGGATGATGCCAACCGTGAAGCTGTTTTGAAGCATTTGGCGGATGGCAACCCGCAGGAAGGCGAGGACAAGGAGTTCCAGTCAGCACTGTTCGATGCCGTACGCTCGAAAACTATCGCGGCGGATCCGAGCAATGGCCTGGGATGGTACCCCGCCGAAGTTTGGCAGGAATGGCAAGACGCACTTGTTGCAGGGGGCGAAATCCCAGGGCCGCTGGATGACCTGAGCGCTGCTTGGACCAACGAGTTTGCTGCCATTGGCAATGCGGCTGTCAGCAAATGAACGCTGTAGTCACACATGAGTTTTCCGGCGCGCCTTTGGGCACGCCGGTCTATGAGTTGACCCATGTAAGCAAGACCTATGCACGCAATCTTGTTGTCGCTCTCGAGGACATCAATCTGACGCTTCGGAAAGGAAGCTTCACATCTGTCATCGGGTCCAGCGGGTGCGGCAAGTCAACTCTACTAAAGATCATGGCGGGTCTGATCCCGCCCACCAAAGGGCGTGTAATCCTTCAGGGGCAACCAGTCACTGGGACCCGCCGGGACATCGGTATGATGTTTCAGCAAGCGACGCTTTTCCCCTGGAAAACAGCGGTGGAAAACATCGTCTTGCCAATTGAGATCCGCGATGGAAAAGCGGCGGCCAAGCAAGCTATGGCCAAGGCGCATGAACTTTTGGACATCGTAGGTTTGCAAGGGTTCGAAAACGTATATCCGAACGAATTGTCAGGCGGTATGGCACAACGCGCTTCGATCTGCCGAATGCTGATCACGGAACCAGCCGTGCTATTGATGGACGAACCGTTCAGCGCGCTCGACGAGTTGTCACGCGACATGATGAACATGGAATTGCAGCGGATTTGCAGGGAACAGGATGCGACTGCTTTTCTTGTGACGCACTCAATTCAGGAAGCTGTTATTTTGTCTGACGAAATCGTCGTCTTGAAACCGCGCCCAGGCAGGGTTGCTGAAATCGTTGAGGTCGACCTGCCACGCCCACGAACACTCGACATGATGACGACACCCAAATTCGGCGCTATCGTTGACTACATTCGCAGCCTCCTTGATAAGGGAGAAGAAATGTGAGCGAAGTTCAGAATTACTCACCTTCCGTAAAAGACGCTGCCCCCTCAGAAGACACTGTATGGGAGCAGAAGGTTCACTTTATCGACTCGGTTCCTCGCTGGCTGGCGATGACCTTTGTCTTCGTGGTTTTTGTCGGAACTTGGCAAATTGTGACCAGCCTTAGGCTGGTCTCTCCGATCATTCTACCCACGCCGATGGAGACCCTCAAAGATATGATCTTCGTGGGGCAAAACCTTTTGACCGGCGGCTACATGCTTGGGGCACTGTGGATTACCATCAAAGAGGTCATCTATGGTTTTGCGCTGGCAATCGCGATCGGATTTTCGCTGGGTGTTTTGGTTGGCGAAACAGCCTTTGGCGAGAAGGCAGTAATGCCCTATTTGGTTTCTATCGATACGATGCCGAAAGTCGCGTTCGCTCCTCTTTTTGTGGCTTGGTTGGGTTTCGGCATTGAATCCAAGGTGGCACTTGCGGCCTTTATCGCGACGTTTCCAATCGTGGTTGGGACTGCGGCCGGACTTCACGCCGCCGACGAAAACGCGCGCATGTTGTTCAAGACGATGGGCGCCAGCCGGATGCAGACATTGATCAAGATGAAGCTGCCAACCGGTCTGCCGCAGATATTCACCGGCCTCAAAATCGGAGCAGTTGGTGTTATGGCAGGCGCGATCACGGGAGAGTTCCTGGGGGGCGGTAAGGGATTTGGTGAGTTGATCCGTGTTGCGGCATCGCAGCTCAATACTCCGCGCGTGTTCTCCTTGATCCTGTACCTAAGTCTCGTTGGTCTCGCTGTATTTGCGACGGTGGTTTGGACACAGCGAAAACTGGTGTTCTGGCACAAAGAGCAGGTTGGCAGAGATGACTTCTGAGCCAGTGAAAATAAACTGCCAGACCTTGCGTGAATTTGTGGCGAGCGCGCTCGAAACTCGAGGTGTTCCAAAAGCGGATGCAGATCAGGTGGCCTCGACGATGGTTGAGGCCGACATATTCGGATATGGCACCCATGGGGTCTTTCGCTTGCGCCAGTATCTTGCCCGATTGGCCGGAGGCGGGTGCAACGCCAAACCAAACGTTACCGTCATACATCAGTCTGTCGCGACCGCGTTGATTGACGGCGATGACGGCCTTGGGCATTTGGCTATGTCGGCGGCGCGAGATCTTGCGATAGAAAAGGCGAAAGAGGCAGGTATCGGATGGGTCGGTGTTCGGCGCGGCAATCATGCTGGACCTTTGGCACTTTATGTGCGCCCACAAGCCGAAGCTGGAATGCTTGGCATGGCCGCAGCGGTGGGCAGTGCTAACCACGTTCCGCCCTATGGCGGAAGCGACTTGCTTCTTGGCACCAATCCTATCGCTTTCTCTGCACCTGCCGATGGCCCCGACCCGTTTGTGTTTGATATGGCGACGACAGTTGCCGCGATGGGTAAGATCAAGACCCTGTTGCAGCAAGGCGAACCTATGCCCGAAGGTTGGATGGTTGGGCGTGATGGCAATCCGTTAACGGACCCTGCCCGCAAATCAGAAGGGTTTCTTTTGCCGATCGGAGGTCCGAAGGGTTTCGGCCTTTCCGTGGCCATAGGGTTGATGGCCGGAGTCTTGAACGGCGCTGCCTTCGGCTCTGACGTAGTCAACTTCACATCAGACACAACCTCACCCACAAACACAGGGCAATTCGTAATGGCGCTTGATCCGGCGGCCTTTGGAATGGAAAAAGACTTTGCTTCGAATGCAGCCCGCGTCTTCTCTGAAATGCGCGCATCCGCCCCCCTGCCCGGTCATGACCCGGTACGCCTGCCCGGAGACGGAAAAACGGCTGCAGCTGAGGCCCGTCGCAAAGACGGTGTAAGCCTCAACCCCGCTCTTTGTCGAGACCTTAACAATCTCGCCCTGGACTGTGGACTGACTCCCCCGTTTCCTGATGTTAACACTGACTAGCGGCATATCTGAGGGTAGCCGGACTGCACTTTTGACCAGGGTTTAGCGAGGCGTCACTTCTGGCTTCAGCGCTTTTACAAGCGCCGAAAGTTTGTTCATCATGTGAAGTTTCATTGCCTTTCCAAGCCCATCTGCATCTCGGGCCTTGAGCAACTCCATCATGGTTTCATGTTCGTCTATTGCCTGTGCCCAACGCTCGTCCGACAAGTTGGCCAAAAAACGTGCACGGCGGACCCGCGCGGCCAAAAGCTTGTGGTGGTTTTCCAGTATGTCGTTTCGCGCGCCCTTTATAAGTGCCTGATGGATGTCTTGATTGGCTTTAAAGTACGCCTGTCGATCACGCGCTTCGTACGCGCTCAGCATATCCTTGTGGCTACTTTCAATCCGTTGAATTTCCGCAACGTCCATTTTCTGACACGCTAGTTCCCCCGCCAGTTGCTCAAGCGCTGCGAGCACTGGAAACGTGTTTTCCAATTCTTCCCTCGTAACACTCGCGACACGGGCACCCCGGTTGGCTTGAAGCACCACAAAGCCTTCGGATGCAAGAACCTTTAGGGCCTCTCGCAATGGTGTCCGGGAAACACCCAATGAGTCGCAAAGCTGTTTCTCGGGCACTTTCTCACCCGGCTTCAAAACGTCTTCGACGACAAGATTGCGCAAGCGTTCGACCAACTCTTCATGTAGGGTCGGGCGATTAATGCTATCCGTCAGGTTCATATCCACATCCTAATATTCAAGGACCATATCCAGCAGGCGCGCGACGTGCATCGCTTGGCGCTGCGTACCTTCGGCGATTTGGTGGCGGCATGATATTCCATCCGCCACAACAATTGCATCCGCAGGCGCCGCCTCTAAAGCTGGAAACAGGTCGAGCTCTGCCATCTTGATCGAGACATCAATAGTACCGGGCGCGTATCCAAACGCCCCGGCCATACCACAACAACTGCTTTCGATCATGTGAACCTGTGATGCGGGAATACGCTTAAGTAAGTTGAGCTTCGGTGTAACGGCATCGTGTGCTTTCTGGTGGCAATGACCATGCACATAAATGGGGCGATCTACCGATTTGAGAGGCAGATCCGGCTGTTTGGCCAGAAACTCCTCAAAAGTATGAGAGGCTTTGGATAGCAACTCCGCATCCCGCCCCGGACAAAGAGCCAAATATTCGTCCCGGAATGTGAGGATAGAAGAAGGTTCGAGACCGACTACCGGTATGCCCTGTGCAGCTGCTTCTCGCGTCGCGTCAATCACACGCTGTGCCTCGTGACGCGCCTCTTCCACGCAACCCTCAGCCAAAAGAGTGCGCCCGCAATCCAGCGGCCTTCCTGTTTGGTCATCTCTTGCTATGGCAACCCGAAGCCCTAGCGCACGCAGAACCCGGACAGCGGCGCGCAGATTGTCTGGCTCGAAATATCGGTTGAACACATCGGCAAACAGAAGCACCTGCGGATCTATGTCTTGGGCCTCGACATCCCGGAACGGGTCGGAGGACCACACTGGCAGGTCACGTCGCGCCGAAATTCCAGTTGGTTTCTCCAACAGCGTACGCAAGGGCCCAATTTTGTTCCGAGCATTCAATAACCACGCGACTTTTGCAGCTTTTGGCGCATATCTCGGCAAATAAGCTATTAATTTATCAGCCAATGTCAGCCCGTCTTTTTTGCGCTTTGCTGAAAGTACTTCGATCTTCATGCGGGCCATATCGACGCCAGTCGGGCATTCACGCGCACAAGCCTTGCAAGACACGCAGTATTCCATCGTGTCCTGCATTGCGTCTGAAGTTAAACCACCCGGCAACTGCCCGCTGATGGCAAAACGCAACGTGTTTGCCCGCCCACGTGTGGCATCACGCTCGTTTCTCGTCGCACGGAAGGAAGGACACATTACTCCGCCCTTGAGCTTGCGACACGCACCGTTGTTGTTGCACATCTCGACGGCACCCTGAAATCCTCCTCCGGCACCCGGCCAAGCGGACCAGTCCAGCGCCGTTTCGAATTCAGGAACTGAGTAGTCCGGGCTGTAGCGAAATAGGCGGCGATCATCCATGGCAGGCGCGTGCACGATTTTGCCGGGGTTCATTAGCCCGGCAGGGTCAAACCGGGCCTTAACCTGTTCAAACGCGGAAACGATACGAGGGCCGAACATCTTTTCATGAAACTCTGATCGCACGATCCCATCACCGTGTTCGCCTGAATGAGACCCTTTGTATCTCTTGACTAGATCAAAGGTCTCTTCGGCAATCGCCCTCATTGTCCGGACGTCTTTGTCCTGCCGCATGTTCAGGACAGGACGAACATGGAGACACCCGACTGAGGCATGCGCGTACCATGTCCCTTTTGTGCCGTGCCGGGTAAAAATTTCGGTCAGGCCAGCGGTATAATCGGCGAGATCAGGCAACGGGACGGCGCAATCTTCCACAAAAGAGATCGGCTTGCCGGCCTCCTTCATCGACATCATAACGTTCAACCCGGATTTTCGGTATTCGGCGATCGAGTTTTGCAGTTTGGTATCAGTAACTGATACAACCCCGCCCCAACGGTTTTCAGTCCCACTGAAATCAAACCCGAGATCTCCCATCAGTTGCGATAGCTCGACAAGCTTTGCAGCATTGGCGTCAGCGCTACCCTCAGCAAATTCCACTAACAACAACGCTTCAGGGCTGCCTTCTACAAACGCCTCAATCGTACTGCGGAACAATGGGATATCTCTCCCCAACGCAATCATGGTGTCGTCGATCAATTCTACCGCCTGCGGCTTGAGCGTCACGAGGTGCTGTGTTGCCTCCATCGCAGCACGGAACGTCGGGAAATGACACACGCCGACAACTTTCTCGCCCGGCAAGTGAGCAAGGTTCAGTTCCAATTCAGCGAAATAGGCCAGAGTGCCTTCTGACCCCACCAGCAAATGAGACATGTTGACGTCGTTGCCGACAAGCGCATCGATGTTATACCCGCCCACACGACGCTGGAGATTGGGAAACCGGGCGTCAATTTCCGCAGCCTCGCTACGCCCCAGAGCACGCATGTCCCCAACAAGATCGGCATAATCGCCAGATGCCGTCGTATCGGCGCTGAACCGTGCTTCCATACCATCGCTGAGGATTGCACTTATTGCACGGACGTTATCGCGCATGATCCCGTAGCGCAGGGATTTTCCACCAGAAGAGTTGTTGGCAGCCATTCCTCCAAGCGTGCAACGCGACGCGGTCGAGGGGTCTACGGGAAACCATAAGCCATATTGCTTTAGTGACTGGTTCAACTGATCCAGAACAACGCCGGGCTGAACACGCGCGACACGGTTCTCAACGTCCACGTCAAGAACACGATTCAAGTGCTTGGTGTTGTCTAAGACAACGCTTTGGTTGACCGTTTGCCCACATTGCGATGTGCCGCCGCCGCGCGGAAGAACGGAGCATCCTTCGTCGCGCGCTACAGACATCACGGCCTGCACGTCCTCTTTGTTTCGGGGAATGACCACGGCGTCCGGCATCATCTGATAGATCGAAGCGTCAGTCGAGTATCGTGCGCGTGATGCCGGGTCAGCCATCACCTCGCCTTGGACGTCAGACATCAGTCGGCGATGCAACGATCCATTCTCAAGCATCGGGTTCGCCTTCCCTTCCCAACTAGCCAATTAGAAGCTTCACTTCACCGTTGACTGAATAATGAATTCATAATTAACTTTTGCCAATAGGTAATTGCGCCACTGTTTCGGCGCCAGCGGAAGGATCAGTTCAGATGCGCCAGGCGGGCAGACATTTTTTGCAAATCCCAGGGCCAAGTGCCGTGCCGGAACGCATCCTGAAGGCCATAAGCATGCAGACCATCGATCACCGGGGGCCAGATTTTGCAGAAGTAGGCCACAAAGCCCTCGCTGGGATGAAAACAATTTTCAAGACACAACAAAACGTCTTTATCTATCCTTCATCCGGTACAGGCGCGTGGGAAGCTGCGCTTGTGAACACAGTGTCGCCGGGCGGAAATGTTCTCATGTACGAAACAGGACATTTCGCATTCATGTGGTGCAACTTGGCTGAAAAAATTGGGTTACAGCCAGAGTTGATTGAAGGGGATTGGCGTGGCGGTGCGGACCCCAATCAGATAGAAGACCGCTTGCGCGCGGACAGTCAGCACGAGATCAAGGCGGTATGCGTCGTCCACAATGAAACTTCTACCGGGTCAGTCTCGCCTATTGAGGAAGTGCGCAGGGCAATAGACACGGCGAAACACCCTGCCCTTCTTTTGGTTGATTCAATCTCTGGCCTTGCATCGATCGATCTTAGGTTCGACGAATGGGGCGTAGATGTCTGTGTCTCCGGTTCGCAAAAAGGGATGATGCTACCGCCGGGTCTCAGCTTCAACGCTGTGAGCGATCGTGCTCTGGAACATTCAAAATCCGTGACCATGCCACGCAGCTATTGGAATTGGCAGGATATGGTCGAGCCGAACCAGAAAGGGTTCTTCCCTTATACCCCTGGCACCAATCTTATCTATGGATTGAATGAGGCCATCGATATGTTGCACGAGGAGGGGCTGGAGAACGTATTCGCTCGTCATGCCCGCCACGGAGCCGCGACTCGAGCTGCCGTGCAAGCATGGGGGCTTGAGGTATTGTGTGCCCGCCAAGGTCAGGAGTCAGGCGTACTGACCGCTGTCAAAGTGCCTGAGGGACATTCTGCTGATGCCTTTCGTGCGACGGCGCTGGAGCACTATGATATCTCACTCGGAAATGGTCTATCCAAAGTAGCCGACAAGGTATTCCGAATAGGTCACTTGGGCGATTTCAACGACCTGATGTTGATGGGCACACTCTCAGGCGTAGAAATGGGACTCGCCAAAAGCGGCGTGCCGCACACTACAGGCGGTACTCAGGCTGCATTGGAGTATCTCAAGGCCGCGTAACGCCGGACAGAGTCTCCAAGAACTCAACCAGGTCTGCAATCTCCTGCTCGGATAAATTCAGTTCAGAGAGTATGGCTTCGCCATCGGCGTGAAGCCTTTCTATATCAATTTCGTTATAGTGTCGGACCACGGCGTCCAGATCATCCAGGCTGCCGTCATGCATGTAGGGGGCGGTTTCGGCCACACCTCGAAGGCTGGGCGTACGAAAGGTTCCAAAATCGGAATGGCTCCTTCGTACATTTCGGACCGCCCACGCGCCTTGCTTTTCCGGATCGTCAGCCCAGTCTCCGTCCAATGTGTAAGGGCTGGAGAGCAAGAAGTTCAGCCCTCCGAACCGGCCATCGTCAACTTCGGTTTCACTCAGAAAATATGGCACGCCCGCGTCGTGGAATTCGTTGTTGGAAAATCTCGGGCCATTATGGCAGAACGCGCAATTCCCGCGCCCCAAGAAGAGCTGAAGCCCTCGCTGGGCAGCTTCGGGGTAGTTCGCAGCCTCTGCCAGATCGCTGCGCTCCAACGCGTCGCGAAAATCGTCAAATTGTGTCCGCTCGGTTACCAGCGTTTCCAGATAAGCTGATAGGGCTTTGGCAATGTTTACCAAGACCTGCTCTGTGTCTTGGCTTTGAACATCGCCAAAAATGACCTCAAAATCTTCAATGTACGTACTCTCGGAAATGGCTCTCATTAGGCTTTCTTTGCTGTGCGCCATCTCTTGTTCTTCAATGATCGGATGCAAGCTGGCAGCCCACAGATTATCGCTCTTTCCGCCCCACCCGTACCATCGCAGACCTGCCAGATTTCGCAGTGATGGCGTATTCCGATCCAAAATCACGCGACCGAATGTTCGTGCCTCGGAGTTGGTGAGTGCCTGCTCGGGGTCGTGACAACTTGCACAGGCAAATGCACCATCAATCGACAACACCGGATGGTCGAAAAGCGCTGCGCCCAGCGCAATCGCTCGGGGATCGTTTGAAACCCTGTTGCTTGGATCAGGTTGGAATGATGGTGGCCACGGCCCAAAGGACAGCGTTTGTTGGATTTCATCTTCTGACAATAGGACTTCTGCACGCACCGAACTCGTCAGTAAGACTAGCGCAGTTGTCACCCACAACTTCATTTCAGCGCAACGTCAAAGGTGTAGGATACCGATTGCCCTTTGTATTCGACGTCCACTTTAAGCTCCCACATTCCCGGCATGTGAAACAGCATATCATCAACACGGAACACACCGTCGCCTTTTGCAGTGACGACTGGAAGGTAGTTCATCCCGTGTTGGTGAGCAGGCATGATTGCATCGACGCGCATATCACTCACGGCAATTTCGCTGCACACAGTGAGGAGTATTGAAAACGGTTGAGCCAACGGAATTTCGTTGACAGTCAAACGCACAGCAGGCGCGTTCTGAATTTCCGAACCCATCCGTTGCCCGGTCGCCTCACAAGCGACGGCAGCGCCGGAAGATACCAGAAACCAGACGAGCCAGCGGATCATTTTGTTGCCAGCAATCGTTCTGCGTTGGCATAGGCAATGTTGTCCGCTATCTGGTCTGGAAGCAAATCCAGCCATTCGCGTGAAAAATCTGCATGCGGGCCGACGTAATACCAGCGCTCCGGCGCAAATGTATCGGTACCGACCATAAACCGATCAGGATGCGCTTCGAACGCAGCTTGCCAATCCGGATCGACACGGCCCCGCGAGACCATGTCGGAACGGAACGCCAGATCGGCCCAAAGCCGGGGATACGCATTTAAAGCGTCGACAACCTTTCCCGGATCGTCAAAGCCAGAATGTGCCCACAATACCCGAGCCTCCGGCCAGGTTTCGAAGATCAGGTCAACCGCGTCGCGATCACCGTGATGGTGCAGAATTAAGTTCCGTTCCTTCGCCAGTGCGATCATACGCTGGATAACCGGCGTTTTGATATCGTCCCCATAGGCGTGAAACTCGCCGATGGCTTCGTAGTCGTTCTTCGACAGATTTGCTTCCAGATAATCGATTACTGTTTCGTCGTGCATCCAGGTGTTGATCTCACCGCGACGACGATAGGGACGAAGTGCCGGAACAACGATGTCCGGCGCTGCAGCCAAAAGCAGTTGCGTTCCGCTATCGTCCGAGCTGGAAACCAGGGCTTTCCGCACGCCTGCATCCCGCAGGATTTTGGCCACTTGTTCGGGCGGAACCAGTTTCACGGCATCATGGCTGTAGTGAATATGTGCATCGAAAATCGGTCGCTCATCGGCGATGGCCACTCCGCTGACTAGCGCTGCATATACAATGAATATGTATTTTAGCACTTCAAGCATCCTCCATAGCGTTCAGTCCCGAGCAAGCGTGACGTCGAAATTCACGTGTAGGTAAGGTTCAGTGATCCTACCAGAAAGTGCCATGTCATCGGGAAATTCCGAAGCTGGTCGTTCAACATACGTCATCACCAGATCGTCTCGAACACCAAAGACCGTATCCTGATCCAGATAGGGATCGTCGTCCGGAAAAATCTCGGTCACGAGTGAGCGATAGCCGGGGGCTTTGACGATAAAGTGCAGGTGTGAGGGCCTCCACGGATGGCGACCGCAAGCACGCAGAATATCGCCAACTGGCCCGTCAGACGGCACAGTGTATTCAACTGGCTTTACTGTGGTGAACGCGTATCTGCCATCGTCACCAACTGTCATCAGCCCGTGGAAAGAGTAGGTGTCCTGTTCTTCATCCTGACTGGCGTAGAGGCCGTTGGGTGCCGTTTGCCAGATGTCGAGTTCTGCTCCTGCAATGGGATTGCCCGCTGTGTCCCGAATGATGCCTTCAGCAAGCAGAACCGACCCGCCGTAGTGTCGTTTCATATCCCCACCCATGGGCAGCGGAGGTGCGCCGGATACATGAAACGGGCCCAACACCGACGAACTTGTTGCGTCTGGACTTGAATGCAGCATGTCCACCAAAGAAGACAGGCCCAGCACGTCCGACGCCAGCACAAACTCGTGCCGGTCCTCGGTTTCCACAGCGGCACAGCCCTCGAGAAACGCAATCCCAGCTCGCCATTCGTCATGCGTCAGGTTGGTTTCGCGCGCGAAGTCATGAAGGTGTTTGACAAGTGACCCCATGATTTCGCGCATCCGCGGATCAGTGTCTTTGGACAAGTATCCCATGAAGACGTCGGTGATATTGTCTTTGGTGACAGAGCGCATCTTGGCCTCCTTAAATCAGGGCAAGGCTGAGGATCGGAAACTCGATCAGAATGAACAGAACAATTAGCATCACGAACGCAAAGGGAAGCGCGCCCATGAACACGTCCTTGAGTGATATGCGATCATCGTTGATCGTGGATTTTATAACAAAGCACGATATGCCCAAAGGCGGTGTCAAAAGCCCGATCTCAGCTCCGACCACGGTGATTATCCCGAACCAGATCAGCGACATATCAAGGGCTTCGGCCATCGGAAGGAACAATGGCACAACGATCAGAATGATGGACGCAGTGTCGAGCAACGTTCCCAAGAAAAGCATCAGAAAGACATAGAGCAGCATGATCGACCAGAAGGACGCCGAATTCCCAGCGAGCAAGTCCTGCAACTGGTTGGGTAGCCCGGCGAGTCCCAGCATGCGGCTGTAGATTGACGCTGCTGTGATCAGGAACAGGATCGCCGCTGTGATATGGCCGGTCTCCAGCAACGCATCCCAGAAGGCTCTGGGCGTCATGGACTTGCGCGCAACGGCGATAACCAGCGCGACCAGCGCCCCGGCTGCCCCTGCCTCGACAGCAGTTAGCCACCCCGTGTAAATGCCGCCGAGCACCACGGTGATGATGAACAATGTCGGCAGGGTTTTAGATGCGATCTCGCGCCCTGACATCCACTCGGTGTCTTCGACAACGCGGCCTCCAACGAAAGATGGTGTGAAACGCCCCATGACCCAGATCGCGCCGACATATGCGATTGCCAGCATAATCCCCGGAATAACCCCCGCTAGGAACATGTCCCCCACGGATTGTTCCGCCACAAAAGAATAGATAATCAGCATCGCCGAAGGCGGGATAATCATGCCCAAAACCGAAGACCCGGCAACCACGCCAACAGCAAAGCGTGGGTTATAGGCCTGCGCCATCATCTGCGGCACTGAGACTTTGGTGAACACGGATGCGGATGCAATTGACGACCCGGTTACGGCAGCAAAAACGGCATTGGCCCCGACGGTCGCCATGCCGATTCCGCCTTTGACCTTGCGAAACCGCATCGTCATGACTTCGTAGATGTCCTTACCTAATCCAGCCTTTGAAACGATGAGCCCCATGAAGGTAAAAAGAGGGATTGTCGCGAAGCTGTATTCCATCGCGCTGTCGCCGACCGCCACTTTCAGCAGGTTGAGCGCCAGCGTGAAGTTGTCCCGCATCAGCCAGATCGACACGAACGAAACCACGCCCAAAGCAATCGGAATGTAGACGCCGGCGTAAATCAGAAAGACGATTGCAATGACCGAGATCAGGCCAATCTCAATCGGCGTCATTCTGCGGCCTCGTCATGCTCTGGGGTGCGAATAAGTTGCGGGCGGTCCTGCGCCGTGACGACCTTGAGCAGGAAAATCACGCAAGCAAGCGCAGTACCGCACGCGATGACCAGTTTGACCGGCCACCATGGCAGTGTGAAAAGACCCGGAACGCCAAAATAGTCCTGCGTCTCCCACATGTGTAGAAATTCTGGAAAAGTCACATAAGCGATCAAAGCCATGAAGATTGCCGAGATGGCGTTTATGATACGCCGCAGGTTGGCTGTCAGGCCGGGGCGGCGATGGTGCAGCAGGTTTAGAAACCCGTCAGAACGTGTCAGCCGGTCCACTCTGACTACGTCGGCCAACTGCAGGAAGACGATCATCACGACCGAAAACTGCACCATCTCGTAGGTTCCGCGCAGTGGGGCAGAAAACAGACCGCGCGCAACGACATCCACGTTTAGGATAACCACCAACGCCAGAACGACGAGCGTACCCAAAGCGTTGGCAGCGATTGCAAGCGAATTGGCAACCCGTGACAGGACAGCAACAGCAGTCTTCAGCATGTAAGGCCCCTTTCTCAGGTCGCCGAAAGGTTATTTGACCGTCCAGTCGCGCACACCAGTGAATCCGGCGCCCTGAAGCTTGCTCAGATAAGCGGCTAGCATCTCTGTGCCCTGTTCGCCGTTTTCGTTAAGCGTTGCAGCCCATTCCTGCGCAACATTGGGCATAGCATTTGCCCACGCGACGCGGTCTTCATCCGAGATTTCAATGATCGATCCGCCAGCTTCTACAAAGGCATCTCGTGACGCTGCGGCTCGGTCCATCGCAATGCCTGCCACATGGTCACGGTAGTCAATAGCCACGGCCTGTAGTACTTCTTTGACCTCATCGGGCAGACTCGCCCAGTAGTCGGCATTGACGGTAACTGTTTTTGTATTCACCGCACCAAGGTCTGCCTTCAACATGTAAGGGGCCACTTCGACGATTTTGAACGTCTTGGAAGCTTCCGGCCAAATCATTACGCAATCGACGAGGCCGGTTTGGACCATGTTGTAGAAATCTGTAAGGCCACCGCGAACGCCAGCCGCGTCCTTGATACCCTCGAGATAGCGCAGGTTCAAACCAGCACCCGCGATCTTGCGTCCTTCAAGATCTGCAACTTTCTCGACCGGCTCTGAGCAGAACATCTGATATGTGTCGAGCACAACGCCCGTCGCCAGATAAACCTGATTTTGCGCAGCAAACTCATTTTGCATAGCCGGGTATTCTCGCGCGATCTCGTCAACTGCCTTGGCCACTGCACGAGCATCCGACGCGACGAATGGTGTCGAGCCCGAGATCCCCTGGCTGGGCAGCTTGGACGAATGGAAGATGGTTGTGACGATGCCAATGTCGCCCAAACCCAACTGTACGCCTTCCAGAACACCTTTGGGTTTTACAATAGAACCGCCATAGTTCTCCTGCCAGTTCATCTTGTAATTGCCGGACTCGGCCAACCGCTTATCCACTTCAGGAATAAAGAAGTTTGTGAATTCTTTCACCCACAAGGCCCGGTCTGGGTAACCATCAATTACGACAGCTGAAATGGTCTCTTCCGCTGCGACTGACAGTGCCATAGTGCTTGCCACGGCAACACCCAGTAGACTGCACTTGGTCCAGTTTTTCATTATCTCTCCTCCCAGAAAGTTTGATCTTGTTGCCCTTTATTTGTTCGCCTTGAACCCCGGCAGTCAGTCTTTTCCACACCAACGGATTTGCGCAGCATTGCGACGGCAAAGTACTTGGCCGATTGGCCACCCACTTGCGTCATTTCCTCATGCATAAGAACAAACCCTGTCGAACGGAAATCGCGGCAGTTTGTGAAACAAACCCGTTTCATCGGCGTAACCTAGATTGCACAGAAAGTTCGATTTGAGGGTGGTTCCTGCAAAGAACTCCTCGTCGACAATCTTGTTCGAAAAGCCTGACATGGCACCAACGTCCAACCCAACGGCCCGTGCCGCGATCATGAAGTAGGCACCCTGAAGCGTACCATTGCGAAACGCCGTATCGGCCACGTAATCGGGATTATTTTCGAACAACGGCCGACGATCTTCGTGTGGGAAAAGGAAGGGCAGTTCCTTCCAGAACTCCATGTCGTGGGCAATTATGGCCGTGACTGGCGCGCCCATCATCTTTGGCACGTTCTTTGGCTTCAAAGACTTGGCAAGCCGTTCTTTGCCCTCGGCACTTTTCACGAAAATGAACCGCGCAGGCAGCGTATTCATACTGGTCGCGCCGCTGATCGTGATGTCGTAAATCTCTTCAAGCATCGCGTCGGAAACCGGCTTGTTTGTCCACGCATAGTGCGACCGGGACTCGCGCAGAATCAAAGCGATTGCGTCATCCGACAGACGAGGAATGCGCGCGCGCAGTTCGCGATGATCTTGCTGCGCCTTGGCGCGAAGTGCCTCCAGCTCTGCCCCGGTCGGTGCGCTCATTCTGCTGCCACCTTTGACCTGTTGTCTTTTTCGTCCACGATCGGGCTGGAACAGACGCCGATACCTTCGATCTCGACTTCAACGGTTTCGCCCGGCTTCAACCAGCGAGGGTCGGGTTTTTTGGCGTGGCCCACGCCCGGCGGTGTTCCCAATGCAACCAGATCTCCCGGTTCCAGGGTCATGAATTCCGAAATTGTCGCGATCACCTGGCGGACACCCCAGATCATGTTGGCGGTATTCGAACTTTGAAGAACCTCATCGCCAACGCGGCTTTCGATCTTGAGGCCCGAAGCGCCTTCGGGCAACTCATCCTGAGTCACGGTGAAGGGGCCAATTGCGCCCGTGTCGTCAAAGTTCTTACCCGGTGTCCACTGAACCGTTTTGCGCTGATAGTCCCGCACCGAACCATCGTTGAAAACGGTATAACCAAACACATGATTCAGCGCCTTTTCTTCCGAGATATGGCGACCGCGTTTCCCAACGATCAGCATCAATTCCGCTTCATAATCGAAATGCTCGGAAGCCGCCGGTCGCACCATGGGTTTGCCAGCCGCCATGATTGAGTTCTTTCCGCGCATGAATAGCGTTGGGTACGCGGGAATGTCGTATCCACCTTCTTTGATATGGTCGGTATAGTTCAATCCCATGCAAACAATGGTGCCGGGGGCGGCCACCGGCAATGCCGGCGTGATAGTCGAGACTGGCACAGGCACCGCTGCTGAGATTTTATCGGCCAGTGAGTCGCTCAAACCAGGATCGGCAATCAACCCCATCAGATCTGTCCCGACACCAGAGTCCAAAGCCGTTAAATTTACTGCTTTTTCGCCGTTCACGGCAAACACCGCGGTACCTTCCAAAGTCTCTCCCACTAGGTATTTCATTTTCATCATCCATATCAGTTTGCTTGATTTTTGCCGATTATTTTGCCATATGTCAATTAATATCGATTTTATTGGAGGGCGCAGATGGTTGCCTGGGCAGACTACAAATCAGAAGCACAGAGCCGCGGCGCACTTGCTTTGGAGCTTTACGTTGCACACAGCACGCCTGCCAAAGCGCCCGAAGACGTGAAGGCGTCACTTCCTGATCACTTGGCATATCAGGCGCAGCTTGAACGTTCGGGTCAGCTGGCTTTTGCCGGACCAATGTCGGATGAAACCGGTGAGCATATGCAGGGAATGGGCCTGATCATCTACCGCGCCGACAGCCTTGAGGCCGCTCGAAATCTAGCCGAGGACGACCCGATGCATAAAAGCGGGGCGCGCAGTTTTGTTCTTCGGCGCTGGATGATCAACGAAGGCTCACTGAACCTGACAGTCGGTCTATCGACCGGAACAAGCGCCCTCAGTTAAAAGCACTTCAAAGATTGCGCATTCAAAGAGGAAAAGTCGGATATGGACGTCATGCTTGATACCGAGGGCAAAGAGAAATCAGCCACTCATGGTGCGTATCGACGGCTGCGCGATATGATCCTCACAGGCGAGTTGCCGCCCGGACAGAAGCTCAAGATCGAACAACTCCGTGGCCTTCTGGATACGGGCGCAAGCCCGGTTCGGGAGGCGCTTAGCCTCCTGACGTCTGACATGCTGGTCGAGCGGATTGATCAGCGCGGATTTCGGGCGGCGCCAGTCAGCAAATCCAACTTCGAGGAAATACTGTTGCTCCGATGCAACCTCGAGGAAACAGCGCTGCGCGCTTCCATCGCTAATGCAGATGGAGCTTGGGAGGACAGGCTTGTTTTGCGGCATCACCATATGAAAAAGGCCAGTCAAAAAAGTGCACCAGACTTCGAAGACGCCCACAAAGTGTTTCATATGGCCTTGTTGGAAAATGCAAAACTGCCGTTGCTGCTACGGTATTGCTCGCAGCTTTATGACCTCAACATTCGCTATCGTTATCTGGCGGCGGGAGGGCCCAGTTACAAAAAGCGCGATATCGCTGCCGAACACCAGCAAATCCTGGATGCCGCACTCGACTACGATGCAGACAGCGCGACCCGGCACTTGCTCAACCACTACCGCCGAACGGGTGAGTACCTGAGCAGTCAGATGGAGTCCTGAAATGCAGCGGAACTGGTTTCTGGGCGATCTGCTGAATCAGCTGTTCGATCGTCCCGGCAAAAAGCGCGGCAACGATGACTATCGATCCATTGCAGAGCTTTGTGAGGCCTTGTTGTCCGCAGAAGGCGAAGTATCGGGCTTCACCCTCGCCTCCACAATTCTTGATCGGTACCAGACCTTAGAAGACCCCGAGAAATTGGAGTTTTTTGCCTATTTGAATGACCAACTTGAGCTGGACGCGGATCAGCTTGCCGAAGTGGCAAGCCTCTATGCAAACGACAGAAGTGTCAATTTATATCAAAAGCTTAGCGAATTCGCGGAACCCAAACGGCAAGAGTTGTTGCGCCGATTGAACCAACCGTCCGGCGCGACACAAGAACTCGTAGCAATGCGCGTTGACCTATTGCGCTTTCTTAAATCCAACCCCGAGCTCAAACGAACAGATATTGATTTCGTTCATTTGCTGAGAAGTTGGTTCAATCGGGGCTTTCTTGTCCTCAAACAAATCAGTTGGGATACCCCTGCCCGCGTTTTGGACAAGATCGTTGCCTACGAAGCGGTCCATCAAATCAACGATCTGGATGATCTGCGACGCAGGCTCTACCCGCCGGATCGTCGTTGCTTTGCATTCTTCCATCCTTCGATGCCAGATGAGCCGCTGATTTTTGTCGAAGTTGCTCTGACGGCTGAAGTTCCAGACGCAATCGATGCGCTTTTGTCCGAAGATCGGGAACCGATCGAAACCGAACAAGCGAAAGTCGCGGCGTTCTACTCTATCTCGAATTGCCAGAAAGGTTTGACCGGTATCAGCTTTGGCAATCTGTTGATCAAACAGGTTGTAACTGAGCTGTCGCGAGAACTTGAGGGGCTTGATACATTTGTGACCTTGTCGCCGATACCGGGACTGAACCGTTGGCTAGAGGGCGAAACAGACAATCCTGAGCACGGCCACGCCGCCGAGGCCGTACTTGCGGCAACAACCTCGCCGCAAGATTTGCGCGCAATGGCCGCCCGGTACCTGTTGTTCGCCAAGCGCGAGGATGGGATGCCGTTGGATCCCGTGGCCCGCTTTCACCTCGGAAACGGTGCTGAGTTGCACGAGTTGCACGCCGAAGCCGATTTGTCACCGAACGGACGATCACAATCCGGCGGTGCGATGGTGAACTACCTGTACGATTTAAACAAAACAGAACGTCATCACGAAGAGTTCGCGACACATGCGACGATCGAAGCCTCGCGTTCTGTTCGCGCGGCCTCAACCGCTGCGCTTGCGACCAAGCCAAGGGAAAATACCGCGTGACCAACACTCTATACGACAGCCTGTTTGCCCGGCATGAGGGCAACGAGGCTCCGTTCCTGCAACTCGACGATGACCAGGTTGTGTCCTATGACGCGTTTTTGAAGCGCACCGCGCAGGTCGCGCATGTTTTGCAAAACAACGGCGTTTCACCAGGCGATCGCATCGTTGTGCAAGCGCCCAAGTTGGCCGATACGATTGCCCTCTACGCCGCTTCGGTACAGGCAGGTGCAGTCTATCTGCCGCTTAACACTGCCTACACTTTGGCAGAGTTGGACTATTTCATCTCTGATGCCCAACCTTCGATGATCGTTTGCGATAGCAGAGACGAAATTGAAGTCGGAAAATTGGCGGCTCGGTCTGGGGCGAAGCTGCGGACACTCGGCGGCGTTTACCCTAGCCTGAGCAGCGAGGCCGACGCGCAGCCCTGCGTCTTCGAAACCGTGGATCGCGCTCCGGACGATCTTGCCGCGTTGCTCTACACATCAGGCACCACAGGCCGTTCCAAAGGCGCAATGCTGAGCCATCAAAACCTATTGTCCAACGCCCAAGCTCTTGTTGGTCTGTGGGGTATCACAAACGACGATCGCTTGGTTCACGCGCTGCCGATCTTTCACACGCACGGGCTTTTCGTGGCGATGAATACGTCACTACTCGCCGGTGCCAGAGTTCGCCTTATGCAAAAGTTCGACCTCAGCGCCATCCTGGATGAATTGCCCAAGTCGACCCTTTTGATGGGGGTTCCCACTTTCTATACCAGACTGTTGGCAGACGACCGGTTCACAAAAGAGATCACAGGGAACATGCGCCTGTTCGTCTCGGGCTCTGCCCCCCTGCTTGCCGAAACCCATCAGGCATTCGAAACGCGCACCGGCCACCGAATACTTGAGCGCTATGGCATGACCGAGACAAACATGAACACCTCTAACCCCTATAGTGGCGAACGTCGCGCGGGAACTGTTGGCATGGCACTGCCCGGCATCGAGGTGATCGTCACACATACGAAAACCGGAGAACCACTTCCCCCGGGCGAAGTTGGAATGATCGAAGTCCGCGGCCCCAACGTGTTCAAAGGCTATTGGCAGATGCCCGAGAAAACCGCCGAAGAGTTACGAGAGAACGGGTTCTTCATCACCGGGGACTTGGGCCAATTCAGCGAGGACAGCTATCTATCGATTGTGGGGCGGTCGAAAGACTTGATCATTACCGGGGGTTACAACGTGTATCCCAAAGAAATTGAAGAGATACTGAACGACATCGACGGTGTTCTGGAATCGGCGGTTTTCGGCGTCCCCGACAACGATTTTGGTGAAGCAATCATCGCCGCTCTGGTTATTGAGCCAAGCGTAAAACTTGAAGCGGATCAGATTGCAGAGACCATCAGGGACAAGCTGTCGCGCTTCAAACATCCGCGCCGCTACGAATTCGTCTCGGAATTGCCGCGAAACACTATGGGAAAAGTTCAAAAGAACGTGCTGCGCGAACGGTACGCGGACATGGAACTGTCGCCGGCAGAATCTTAGTAAGCCCATCCAGACGCTCAATCAAATAAAGACTTTCAGATCGGATACTACCCTCCCCTTCAGACTGCCAAACTCATTAGGAGATCCATAATGACCCGCATGACGGCAAAAGACTTCGACCAGGAACTTCTGGACCTGTACGACTTTTACGCGCACGGCAAGATCACCAAGCGCCAATTCCTGGATCGCGCCGGAAAGTTCACGGTCGGCGGCGTGACGGCGGTTGCGTTGCTGAACATGCTCAGCCCGAATTATGCGATGGCTCAGCAAGTGTCATTCAACGATCCCGATATCCACGCAGACTACATTACCTATCCGTCACCCAATGGAACCGGTGATGTCCGAGGGTATCTTGTCCGGCCCGCTGGCGTTGAAGAGCCCCTACCTGGGGTGCTGGTGATCCACGAAAACCGCGGTTTGAATCCTTACATCGAGGATGTGGCGCGCAGGTTGGCAAAAGCCGGATTTATGGCGTTGGCCCCCGACGGCCTGACATCGGTTGGCGGCTACCCGGGCAACGACGCCGATGGGCGCGAGTTGCAAAAGACAGTGGACCGTGTCGAGTTGATGAACGATTTCTTCAATGGGTTTGAATACCTGTTGAACCGAGATGACAGCACCGGAAAGGTCGGCGCAGTGGGTTTCTGCTATGGCGGCGGTATAGTCAGTGCAATTGCCGTGGCCTACCCGGAACTGGCCGCAGGCGTGCCGTTCTATGGTCGCCAGCCAGCAGCTGAGGATGTAGCCAATATTCAGGCACCGTTGCTGATTCAGATGGGAGAGCTTGATGAGCGCATCAACGCAGGTTGGCCGGATTTTGAAGCCGCTCTGCAATCCAACGGAAAAGTTTACGAGGCCTACATCTACGAAAATGCCAACCACGGTTTTCATAACGACAGCACGCCTCGTTATGACGAGGAAATGGCAAACCTAGCCTGGGACCGCACCATTGATTGGTTCAACACTTATCTGAAGTAACTACAGTGTACAGCGAAGCGAGCATTGTGTTTTCATAGCTACGTCCCAACCCAAGGTTCATCTTGGCCGAGCCCTCAGTGGCCTTAGAAATTTGACTTTCGCAGACTGCGTTTCCGCGACCAGGTCTTGGCCTACTATCCCAAACATTGGATATTTTTTTGGTGTTGAAACGATTGGAAAGTAATGTCGAAGCAGATTTGGGTGAAGCGATCCATCGTTAAGTGTTCAGCTTATCTGCGGGTTAAGCACACTATCACTTTAATGCCGCTAATAGCAGCCATTGATTATGTGTTCGGAGAAAGGCTCCTCTTAGTTTGAATTAACCAAATCTATATTCACCAACCGCTACCAGATTTTTGATCGAGGTGCCCAGTCAGTTCTGTTTGAAACTCGGCTGGGCTTTTAAACAGTCACAGCAGATTGGATCGGATAAACTTGGACAACTGCTATCGTTTCTACGCGTAGTTAGCCGTTCTTTTGGTTCTCTTCGGTATCCCGAAACCGCCGCACGAGATAATCTACGAACGCGCGGGTTTTTGGTGCCAGATTCCGCCTTTCGGCAAACATTACGACAATATCTGTGCTGGGTGGTGCATACTCCGGCATGACGTGGACAAGTTCGCCGGAGCTAAATTTAATGTTTGCCATTTAGCATGGCAGCCGTGCGATCCCGATGCCCGCAAGAGCGGCTCGAAAGACGACATCGGTGCTGTTTCCCTCAAAACTACCCGTTGCTTCAAATTTTTCGCCTGCGTTCGGTTCGATGCTGTTCCAAGCGTTCCGCTGGCTTCTCCCAGCAACTCTCAAGCAATTGTGCTCAGCCAATTCGGCGAAATTCGACGGTGTTCCAGAACGCTCAAGGTATTCAGGTGAGGCACATAGTACCCTCCGACTCTGCATAATGCGCCTGATGACCATATCTGGATTCTTGTGTTGTTCCGCAAAGCAGATCGCCACGTCAAACCCTTCACTGCGAAGATCAATCTCCCGGTCGGTTAAGTCCAACGATACTTGAACTTCAGGATTCTCCTCCATGAATTCAGGCAAGGCGGGGATCAGCTGTGACTTACCAAAGGCGACAGTGGACGCGATCCTGAGTTCTCCGCGTGGGACGCCGTCAAAGCTATGGATCATCGCTTTGGCTTCATTGAATTTGTCAGCCATCGCTTTGCATTTTTCATAGAAATCTTGGCCTTCTCGCGTCGGAGAGACACCCGTTCGGGTGCGATTAAGAAGGCGGTAGTGAACCTGATCTTCAAGTAATCCGATCTGCTTACTTACTGCTGATGGGGTCTGCCCCATTGATCTTGCAGCCGCAGAGATGCTGCCCTGCTCGACAACCGTCGCAAAGATTAACATTTGCGCAGAAATATCCATGTCATGACCCTTGCTGTTCCAATCTGGCATGGGGCCTATGCCAGATTGCCAAATTGTGAGCGCTACCAAACAGGCGTACCTCTGCATTGCAGCATAAATACTGCACTGCAGCAACGGACGAGGCAATATCATGGCAATTACACGATCAAACAGCGCGCTGGATGTCGTTTTCGAAGCTGGCCGCACGTTCTTTCATCAAAATCTGGACACGATACGAAAGGCACAGGCCAAACGCAGGGTTTATCGCGCAACGTATTATGAGCTCTCGGTGCTATCTGACCGTGACTTAATAGATCTGGGCATTCCACGCAGTAGCATCAAAAGACTTTCTATGGAGGCTGCATATGGCTGCTAACACCCAAACGGCTAGTACAGATCGTAGTCACTCCATCGCCCTATCAATCAGCTTCCTGGCGAGGATCGGAGCCACGGCCAATGCGGCCTTGAAGGCACTGAAAATGGCCCGGATGCTCTCTGCGCTTTCAAATATGAGCGATTACCAACTCTCTCAGATCGGAATTTCGCGATCTGAGATCCCGGAATATGCCGGAAAATTGATGGCTGACGAATAGCTAAGCGAGCCCTCAGGTCCAAAAGCTTACACGGAAAATGCTGGTTCTCGCTCCTCCCAGAGTAAGCCAGCATGAGCGGTGGCGAAAAAGCCAACAGGGAGCGCCAACGCACGGGCCAGCATTTTCAACTCCTCCCGAAAGTGCTGGCCCAAACCAACCTGCCAAGCAGGAGCCCCGAAAAATGAGCGATAGGAGAACTTCACAAGATCTGGTCGTCCGTCGTCTCGGTTTCGGCGATCAAGATAAAATCTGTGATCATTTTCTGCGTTTAGATGTCCAAACGCGGCGGGCACGGTTTTGTGGAGCCGTCGACGACAATGGTGTCTTGAGTTACGCACAGAATATCCTTCGATACGACAGTATCGCTTGTGGAGCGTTTGTCTGGGGCCAATTGAGGGGCCTTGTGGAACTGCGCGGCCTCTTTCATTCATGGCCATCAAAGCCAGAGGTTGCACTCTCTGTCGAAGCCGAATGGCAAGGCATTGGGATTGGCGACGCTTTGTTTCGACAGATGTACGCGATGGCGCAGAACAGAGGCGTCCGGACTATCCAAATGATGTGTCTGAAGGAAAACCACCACATGCGCTATCTTGCGGCGAAACATAACGCGCGGTTTATAGCTGACGCAGATATTGTTGAAGCAGTGTTGCATCCCAACTGGCCCACGCCAACGTCAATTGCCATTGAGATTTTCGCTGAAACTAGGGCACACTCACATCTGCTTTTTACTTAGACGACCAATGGCACACTGCGTATTGCGGTCTTTTGATTGCACTTAAGCGAATGACCTTTTCTAATGCCTTTATTGTTTCAGTGTTAAAGTTACCTTTCTTGAGATAATGGCCGTGCGGTGCGAATATTCCACGTTAAACACAAGTCGGGATTAATCGCCTCAGGCTGTAACACGCAGTGCATCGACAGGAACCAGCGCTCCCTTGGCTTGGATTACGTAGCTGGCCAATTGGCAGCCTAATGATATTCCTGCGCGGAAATCGCTTTTCTCCAAAACGCTGAGCAAAACGCCAGCGTTGAAGCTATCACCAGCGGCTGTTGTATCAATAGCGGAAGTTTCCGGCTTAGCGGGCACCTCCCCTCTAATATTCCCATCTTGATAAACCACAGAATGCTCGCCGTTCTTTACGACGATCCGCTCCACACCATGTCTTGCATATCGTTCAAGAGTAGCGGTCGGACAGTCGTCATTAAACCACGCGCTTTCATCGTCAAAAGACGGCAACACGATATCCGAGAGTTCAGCAGCGCGCATGATTGAACGCTTCATTTCTTCGGTACTCGACCAAAGTTTGGGTCTGATGTTCGTATCGAAAGCCACGGTTTTCCCTACATCGCGCCCCTTTTGGAGAGCACCAAGTAGGTTTTCACGCGATTGAGGACCAAGAATTCCCAGCGTAATTCCTGAGTAATAGATCAAATCCGCTTTTTCGATAGCACGGTCAAGCGCATCTGGGTCGTCAGCAAGCCGTCTGGCGGCAGAGCTGTTGCGCCAGTAGGAAAAACTACGCTCGCCGTTGGAAAGGTGGATCATATAGAGACCCACCGTTCCATCCGGGATTTCACAAATGTGAGAGGTATCGATGCCTGTTCTGTCAATAAAGGCTCGCGTTTCGCGGGACAGTTTGTCGTCACCAACTGTCGTAAAATAAGCGACCTCTGTATTCGGTAATATTTTCGCTAAATACCAAGCTGTGTTGAACGTATCACCAGCGTACCCGATCTTGAACTCCCCTGGACCGCCTACCCCGGTCAAAATTAGAAGTTTCAGAGCGAGGTGGGTGACTGTACCTTCGTCCAAGCTTTTGTAGAACTCAGGCACTTCACTCCAGGCAAGCGACGGAATGTTGGTGGTGGCCTTACGCGGTTTGCCAAGCAATGCACGTGCCTTCCTGGGGGCCTGCAAGTCAACATCAATGCCCAGCGCGGCTGCATGCTCCAGACAAATAGATGTCCGTGTCAACGCCTTCCGAGCAGTCTCGGCTTTCTCATGCCAGATAGGCGCAAGGCAATCCCGCAGATCGATCTGAGTAATTTCAGCAACCGGCACATGACCAAGTTTGGGTATGACGTGTAACTCCAGCGGGCTAAACCAACGCCCCGCCTTTCCGCCACCCCGCAACTCAGACTTCCGCGCTTCAAACGCGTCCCGAGCGATGTCTCTAAACAGATGCAAATTGCGCTGGGCTTCTACACGCCGCTTTTGCCCCTCTCTAATCGGGTCTCGGCCTTCTCGCAGTTCGCGTCGTGCTGCGTCAGCTGTTTCCCGGGCTTCCGCCAAGCCAACATCCGGCCACCGCCCGAGGCCCATTTCCCGTCGCTTACCGAAAACCGTCAGTCTAAGAACCCACTTACCGCTGTTAGGATCTGCCTTCACAAGCCAGAGCCCAGCGCCATCGCAGTGCTTTCCAGCCTCTAGCGCGATAACGCCACGCGCGCTCAATTTGTTTTTCGCCATATAGCTCTCTACCAGTCCACCTATTAGTCCACCTCTAGGTATTGTATGAACTGCCGCTAGTCGAGATTAATTGAGGCCGAATGAGGGAGATAAGTTGATGTATTTCATATAGTTAATCTCTATCTGAGATTCTTTGAGACATCTACATATAGGGTTTCAATGCCCTCCAGCAGCACCATCAAGCCCCCAAATTTTTTTGTTTGAAAATCCGGTCGAACACTGGATTAGCAAACTGAATTCGCCGGTATTGGGCGCCCGTGGGTGAAACGCTGTTTATCGATAGGTTTTGCCACCTCCTGCATCCAGCTTTGGTCGCAATTGGTCAGCCCCGTTTGGGCTATTCCGTAAAATGTGCTTCGAAATGCAGAACCAGGTGCTTTGGCTTTTGACTGTTGCCCTGTTCTTTCACGTCGTCGCGCGCCTCGCGCATTAGGCGCAGGACAGTCTCAAGGTCATCGCTTTCTGATTTCATCAACCCGTAGGCGTGCAGGATTTTTCCCGCAGGCTCATGTTCTCCGGCCATCGCCAGTTCCGTGGCGCATTGCCAAGATCGGTTTTTGACCATGTCGGAATACCTCATCGGCGTTCGGTTCCTTACTTAGTCGTTCCGGGCCTCCGTCCACCGCTGGCACATCGTCGCCAGTTACGACCCACATTGGTGTACCGGTTTGTCATTCGGGTCTAATTGTTCGATTAGCGAGACCGTATCATATTCAACAGATACAACATATCCGCTGTACAGTCTGCACAAACCCCGTTCTGGACCTTTTCGGACAACCAATCGGTTTCCAGCCATATTGGGACATCTGCGCAATCTTTGCATTCAGCATATCCAAGGTGGGCTCCTCAATCAGTCTTTCGATATTCGCCATACGTCTATCTCCATTCCAATCACCCAAATGATGTGGAAGGAGGCAGTTCACGCAGCATGTTGCAAAGCGCCAATGACATGCGCATTGCGGCCAAATGGGTTTCCAAGTCTGAATGTGGTTACAGTCGGGGGGCATCACAGCCTCCGCGAGTGCTTGGTGTTTTGGCTATGCGCCGCACCCCCTGATCCCGCCGCAACCCCCTCGGTTGACGTGGCAACCATACGATACAGCAGGACTGCCGCGCATATGGCAAGCGCCCTGCGGGTCTACGTATGAATCCCTGCCAGAAACATGTGTCCAAGCGACAAAAGGCTTTGCATCTAGCGGGCAAGACAAGGCAAATCTCTGTTGCCTTGTCAGGCGCAGTTGAAAGGGATCAGGCGTCAGCAGGTGCCAGGATCGTCATACCGGCGCTGGTTGCGACAGCCATGATCGCCGGTATGTCAGGGGGCGCGTCCATAACCGGAATCTCGGTTGTTCCGTCGGGCATGGCTTCGCCAGCCTGGGTAAAAAACGCGTCATGCATGGCGCCCGGAGAATTGACGCAAAGCAGCCGACCGGGTTGGGCGCTAGTACAAGTAAATGCGTGAACCGCGCCATCTGGCACTTTTACAAAATCACCGCCTGAGACCTTGATGGTCTCACCGTCCACAAGAAACTCAAACTCCCCGTCCAGTACGAAGAAACTTTCGTCTTCACCCGCATGATGATTAGGCGGCGCGCCAGCACCCGGGGCGGTCCTGATCTCGACAATCGTATAACGATCCCCGGTCTCTGCCGGAAAGGCGTGAAAGGTCAAAAGATTACCAAGCAGGTGATAAATGCGTGGACGAGATTCAGTCATCGGGCGACTCCCTTTACTTCAATCTTCATGTCATTATGATACACATATCTACTTATGAGACAAGTGTATCATAAAAGGACCTGAACTTGGCAACACGGACAAATCAGAAAAACCGAACGCGCGAGGCACTTTTGTCGGCGGCGCGTGCGCTCATGTCCGAGGGCACCGAAGTAACCCTGGCGAAAGTGGCCGAACACGCGCAGATCAGCCGCGCCACGGTTTACAGGTATTTCTCCGATCCCGGGGTGCTGGCTCTGGATGCCACATTGGACATGGAGGTCAGGCCGACTTCAGACTTGCTTGAGGGGATATCGGACGTTCGGCGGCGTGTTCATGCGGTGGCGCGGTATTACCTTGAATTCTCGCGCACGCATGAGGCGTATTTTCGCCAATTTTTGTCAGAATCCTTCAAAGCATCGCTTCAGGACGGAACCGTAAAGATGCGGGGGGCCAGACGCGTTGCCGCCTTTGCTGAGGCTCTTACCCCTGTTCGGTCTGCTCTGGGCCCTTCAAAGTTCGAAGATCTTGCAAACCGGCTTTCCATGACAACCGGAATGGAACAATTCATCATTCTCGAAGACATTTTGCGCGTGGACCAGCCGACCGGTGACCGGCTTCAAGAGGGGTTGGTCGATGCCCTGCTGGACAGATATCTTCCGACCTAGGAGTGCATCAAATACTTATTTCGCTGTCACAGGCTGGTGTTAGTCCCAGCGCGTTTTCGGCGAAATTTTCAGAGTTTCCGAAAATGTGGCATAACTCACCAAAGCACGTGTCTCAGTAAACTATTGTTTCCGAAGGACGAGAGCGACGGATGGGTACGAAACGGCCACCCCAAACGACCAAATGTCCGAATTGCGGTCAGCTTACGGATATAGCGTCCGGAACCTGTTCGTCTTGCGGTGCTCCGCTCAGTGCGAATTGGTCGGGGTTTCAGGGGCGCACGCTGTGGGATGTCCTAAACCTTTTGATCGTGCCTTTTGTTCTGGCGGTGGGTGGGTTCTGGCTGAACGATATTTCGGTCAAACGTCAGAACGAAATTCAGCAGCAAGAAACACTTCGGCAACGCGAAAGGGATGAAAGCCGATTGCAGACCAACGCGCTGCAGGCGTATTTCGACGCGATCGGCGAGCTTCAGTTGGAACAGTCCTTGGGAAAAGTCTGGGTCCGACCGGCGGTATTGGCGATCGCAAGAACCAAGACGCAGACCATCATGCGGGAAATCAACCGCGAACGGCAGGGTCTGGTTGTTCAGTTTCTGAAAGACGCCAACCTCATTGTTCACAGGCAGCCGGCAACAGTCGTCCCGTTCTATCAAAACAATGACTGTACGCCGCAATCGACGACGAAAGTTGATAATCGCGCGTTTCTTTCCTTGGAGGATACCAAACTGATCGGGGTGTCCCTAGCCAACGCGGATCTGCAAGCCGTCGAACTGACCGACGTGGACATGCGCGAAGCCGATCTTCGCAATGCCAACCTGTCCTCGGCCATTTTGGTCAACTCGGATCTACGGGGGGCCAACCTTAGTTCCGCGAACCTGATCGGCGCAGAAATGACAGGCGCCTATCTGGTGAATACCCAATTGCGTGGTGCAGGGCTGACCGGTGCAATCCTGAGGTGTTCCTTTCTGAGAGGGGCCAATCTGGAGGCCGCAGACTTGCGCCGCGCGAATTTCAGGGGTTCGTCCATGGAAGGCGCTAATTTCTGGGCCGCCGATATCCGAAACGCAGACTTGTCAGAAACATTTTTGCGCAAAGCAGACTTCAAGGCGGCATTTCTGGATGGCGCCGATTTCAACTGGGCTGATCTGCAAGGGGCGCTGCTGGATGACTCTTACCTGATCGGGACTTCGTTTCTGGGCACCGATCTCAGTGGCGCGAATCTGACCAATGCCAGCTTTATCGAGGAAATCCACGACCCCGAGCACGCTCAGAAAGAGGAAACCCTGAAAAAGAACTTTGAAGTCGCCCGGAAAGCGCTGCAAAACGCGATCCTGTGCGACACGATCATGCCTGACGGTTCACTTGAAAGCCGCGACTGCAATCCAGACTCAGGCTTAGAGGCGGCTGCCCCGATGACAATGCAACCCATCGAAGACGTTGAGCGGATCGTCGGCACGTATTTTGTGGAGGGGTATTTCGACGGTTATTTCGATAACGCGACAAACACCTATGTTGAAGAACAGTGCTGCTACAACGGAATCCTCTCGATTCAGGCCGAGGAAGACCTAAAGAACTATGCACGCCTACACTGGACGATTATTTCCGACGACCAAAACCAACAACGGGCGGAAGGTGTCGGCCAAGTTACTGACACCGGAGAACTGTACTTCATCTTTTCCTTGGGTGCCTTCAAGGGCGACGGCCTGACATCCGCGGTCGAGGCCGGCACGCTGTCAGCCAGGTTCCGCTTTTTGTTCAATGGCGGCTTTGGAGGCGAAACCTGGGGTCTGTTAGAAGCCCGGGAGTAGGATGTTGATTACTCAACCCTGCCCGGCGCTTCTGTAGCGCAAACCGCCCGATTGTTAGTGAGGGTTCCAGCCTGCGTAAGCGGGGCCATTTGCCGCCGATGGCGTCAGTTCAATCGCTTGGACGCTGCCAGCGCACCCGCCAGGGCATTCTCGATCTCACCGGGAAATTCGCGGCCTTTTTCATGCAAACCAGCGGCGACCCAGCCAACCGTATGACCCCTAGCGCCAATGTCGTTCGCCCGACCCAATGTCAAAGAGGTGCGTTCCGTGCGAACAAGCGCCATCGATTCCTCGATTTCGCTTTCCGTCAGCACCATGCTGACGGCGCTGTAGATATCCATAGATACCTGCAACGTCTGATGCTCCAACCGATGCACGGACTCTGAAAGCATCCGCGTGCAAAAGGCTGAAAGAAAATACCACCGGAAAATGGAGAACACGCGTTTCTGGAACTCACCCGTCAAACCCGCACCGAAAGAGGCAGCGCGAGCAATCTGCTCAAACGCTGCTTCTGCCGCCGAGGATGCCTGACAGATCTGATGTTCGCGCATTTTTGTAGGAACACCGCACGATGCTGAACTCACTGCGGCGTCTTGTGTTTCAAAATTCATTTTAGCCCTCCGGTAAAAACCCTTGATGAGGACATGGGAAACTCAAAGTTCATTCTAATGTTTTTTTCTGCCTTATTTCGCTGTAATCCCTCGATTTCTGGCAATTACAAAAATGACACAAATGGGCGTTTAACGCAAACATATCCGCTCTGAGTTTGTTTTCGCCGTGACGCGGCCCGTCCCAAGCACCGGCTGAACCGTGCAACAAAATCAGGCGTTCCCGCGCAAAATGCCCTCAAAACGGACATGATCTGGTACCAGTTATGCCTATTTCACCGCCTATACCAGTTCAATCCCGCGGATTTGTTTACCAGTAAGACTTTAACGAGGGGGTACGAGCGGGACTAAGGGGGGTGAGCGCCTGCCCAGCCCGACTCGCCCAAGGGCAGAGCAGCTCCCCCATCATAGCGACTTAATCGATCTTGCTTTTTTGCGCATGCGGGGTGACGCCGAAACTCGACCGATACACCCTTGAGAAATGGCCCGGGCTTTCGAACCCACAGGCCATCGCCACCTCGGTGACTGACGCTTCGGTTTGCAACAGCAATTTCTGCGCCCGCTCCAGACGTAACTCCATAAAATATTTCTTGGGGGACGTATTCAGGTATTTTCCAAACAGTCGCTCAAGTTGCCGGGTCGAAATGCCAAGGTCTTCGGCAATCTGAGACGGAGACATGGGGGCCTCTATGCAGTCTCGCATGATGTGGATGGCTTTCGCCAAATGCGCATTACGCATCCCGTTTCTGGATTGCAACGAAACGCGTTGTTTTGCGGTGGCATTGCGCACGGCGTTGTAAACCATCTGGTCAGCCACCGCGATGGCCAGTTCCTCGCCGTGGTCGCGCTCAATCAGGTGCAACATCAGGTCGGCTGTGGCCGTACCGCCGGACGCGGTAATGTGCTTTTCATCTGCCACAAAAACGCTACGGACAAGGTTTACTTCGGGAAAGGCCTCCATAAAGGCGTCGTGGTATTCCCAATGAATTGCCGCCTGCATTCCATCCAGAAAACCTGCCTCGGCCAGCAGCCATGCGCCCGAACATAAGGCACCGATCGCCGTTCCTCGCGCCCGTTCGCGGCGTAGGGTCGCCAGCAAAGGGCGTGTGACGTGGTTGCGCATATGGATGCCGGACAACACAAAAAGCTGGTCGGTCTTCGGCAGATCGTCCAGCCCGCCATGCACTAATGTCACCAGTTCATTGGAACAGACCGCGCGTTCACCATCCTCTGAAACCAGCGTCCAGTCATAAAGCTGTTCCTCGCTGACGAGATTTGCGATCCGCAACGGTTCGACCGCGCATGAAAAGGCAAGGTGCGAAAACTCCTCGATCAGGATGAAGGTGATGTGCCGGGTTTGGCGCATGGGGTGATCCGTCTAGTTGGGCGTGTTTCATGCTGCACGATTCTTTTCTGTATACAATTTGTATTTTTTTCGAATACAGAAGGGAAGACCCAACACGAATCGTGTTTGACTGGGGGAAACCGGATGAAAGACGACGCCAAATCTCGCAAAGCGGAGCTGACCGAACATCTGAAGGTCGGAATTCTAACCCTGCGCTTGCAACCCGGCACTGATCTGGACGAGGCGCATCTGTCCGATGCGTTCGGCCTGTCCCGCACGCCTCTGCGCGAGGTGTTCCGACAACTTGCAGGTGAAGGATATCTGGATCTGCGCACAAACCGATCTGCGCGGGTGTCCGAGATGTCATATACCACCCTGCGCGACTTCTTTCTGGCCGCACCGATGGTTTACGGGGCCATTCTGCGACTAGCGGCGCAGAACGCGACAAGGGCACAGATCGACGCGCTGAAAGATGCGCAGCAGGCGTTCAAGGCGGCCTTGCGCGCTGGGTCCGCCGAAGACCGCGCCCTGGCCAATAACCGTTTCCACGACGTGACCGGAGAGATGTCGGGCAATGTCTATCTGTTGCCCTCGTTCAACCGCCTGCTGATAGATCACGCCCGGATCGGGATGACGTTCTATCGCCCTCAAACCACCAAGATGACCGAAAACCTGTCTGAAGCCAGTCGCCAGCACGACGCCATCATCGCCGCCATCGAGGCGGGCAATGAGGCGGCGGCTGCACAGTTGGCCGAGGACCACTGGAACCTGTCACGCGATCAGATCGAACTGTTCGTGATGCCCGACGCGTTGGATGTGCCCATGGGCGCGCCCCTGTCGAAACCTGCATGAGGATGCAATGAACCCGATTTTCAAGTTTGAGGGGATCTATACCCCGGTGATCACGCCCTATCACGCCGATGGGTCCGTGAATTGGGACGCTCTGGCGCAGGTAATCGAGTACCTGATCGACCACGGTGTGCATGGGTTGATCTCGGGCGGGTCGACGGGTGAGAACTATGCCCAGACGGTCGAAGAACGGCTGGAGTTGGCGCGGTTCACGCATCAGCAGTTGAAGGGCCGTCTTCCCCTGGTGATCGGCACAGGCGCGATGCTGACGGCGGATTCGATCGCTCTGGCCTCGGGCGCGCGCGAGATCGGCGCGGATGCAATCCTGCTGGCCAGCCCGCCCTACGCGGTGCCCACCGACCGCGAGAACGCATTGAACGCGCTGGCCGTCGACAAGGCCGCTGACCTGCCCGTGATGCTGTATAACTATCCGCACCGCACCGGCACGATGATGGGAGAAGAATTCCTTGACCGGGTTGGTCGCAGCCGAAACTTCTGCGGCATCAAGGAAAGCTCGGGCGATATCAACCGGGTGCATCTGCTGGCGCGGGATTACCCGCATATCCAACTGGGCTGTGGCATGGACGATCAGGCGTTGGAGTTCTTTGCCTGGGGCGCTCCGTTCTGGGTTTGCGGTGGATCAAACTTTCTACCTGCCGAGCATGTGGCGCTGTATCAGGCTTGCGTGACCGAGGGGGATTTTGCCAAGGGCCGCCGGATCATGTCGGCGATGATGCCCCTGATGCGGGTCTTGGAGCAGGGCGGCAAATTCATCCAGACGATCAAGCACGGCGTAACCATGAACGGGATTAATGCGGGCGAGATGCGCCCCCCGCTGAAAGGGTTGAACAAGGATGACAAGCGCGCGCTGCAACAGGTGACACGCGTATTGAAGAAAACAATCGCTGACATTGTGGCTGAGAGGTAAGGCAATGGAACTGCTGACACAGGACGAATACACATCCATCGCCGCAAGGCTGGACCTGCCCACCGGGGCCTTCATTGACGGCGGCTATCGCCCCGCGATCTCGGGCCAGACGTTTGAGACGGTGAACCCTGCAACCAACGCGAAACTGACCGATATCGCTTCCTGCGGCGGCGCAGACGTAGATTTTGCCGTCGAAAAAGCGCGCGAGGCGTTTGACGATGGCCGATGGTCGCGATTGCATCCTTCGGACCGTAAGGATGTGCTGATCCGCCTGTGCAAACTGATGACGCGCAACGCCCGCGAGCTGGCGGTGATGGAGAGCATCGACAGCGGCAAGACCATCTATGACTGCGAAACCGTCGACATCCCCGAGGCGATCCATTGCCTGAAATGGCACGCCGAGGCGATCGACAAGATTTATGATCAGGTCTCACCCGCCAGCGACGATCACATCGCTATGGTGGTTCGTGAACCGATTGGCGTAGTGGGTCTAGTGCTGCCGTGGAACTTCCCTCTGCTGATGCTGGCGTGGAAGATCGGACCAGCCTTGGCGGCGGGCTGTACCGTGGTCGTGAAACCGGCGGCCGAAACCACGCTGACCGCCCTGCGTCTGGCCGAACTGGCGATGGAGGCCAGTCTGCCGCGCGGCGTGCTGAACATTGTTCCGGGTGGCGGGGCCGAGGTGGGCGAGCCCATCGGGCGACATATGGATATCGACATGGTGTCCTTCACCGGCTCAACCGTCACCGGCAAGCGGTTCCTGACCTATTCGGCGGAAAGCAACGCCAAGGAGGTAGTGCTTGAGATGGGCGGCAAGAACCCCGCCATCGTGATGGAAGATGCCGAAAATCTGGACCGCGTGGCCGCGCATATCGTCAACGGCGCGTTCTGGAATATGGGCGAGAATTGCTCGGCCTCGTCCCGGTTGATCGTGCATAAGGACGTGAAGACTGAGCTGCTGGAACGCATCGCCCATCACGCGAAACAATGGAATATCGGCGACCCTCTGAACCCCGAAACCCGCATGGGCGCGATGGTCAGCGAGGGGCATTTTACCAAGGTCTGCGGCTATCTGGAACAGGCCGATAATGTCGTGATCGGCGGCACCGCCACGGACGGATTTGTCGAGGCCACGGTGGTTGAGGTGCCCGGCAATGACGCAGTTTTGGCGCGCGAGGAAATCTTCGGCCCCGTGCTGTCGGTGATCGAAGTCTCGGGCTTTGACGAGGCCATCAAGATTGCCAATGACACTGAGTATGGCCTATGTGCTTCGATCTTCACGGCCAATGTCAAACGCGCCATTCGCGGCGCTCGGGCGATCCGGGCCGGTACGGTCACGGTGAACAGCTTTGGCGAGGGCGACATCACCACGCCCTTCGGCGGCTACAAACAGTCGGGCTTTGGCGGGCGCGACAACTCGGTTCACGCCCATGATCAATACACCCAGCTGAAAACCATCTGGATTGATCTGGCCGATGACGCGGATGAGGCGGTGGATTGAGCAGCTACACCGCCCGCACCCTGCCCCTCCACCGTGGGCCTGCGGCGTGGAGCGTTCTTTTGGGGGCGCAGCCCTCGGCCCGCGAGCTGAAGGCCGAAATCAATGCTGACTTCACGATCATAGGCGCAGGATTTGCTGGCTTGTCCGCAGCCCGGCGTCTGACGCAACTGCAGCCCAGTGCCAAGATCGTAGTGCTGGAGGCCGGGCGCGTGGCCGAAGGCGCGGCGGGGCGGAACTCAGGCTTTATGATCGACCTGCCGCATGATCTGGCGTCCGACGATTATGCGGGCGCGGGCGATGACAGGGCCATGATCGCATTGAACCGCCGCGCTATTGCGTTCGCGCGTGAAGCCGTCGAGCAATACCGGATCGACCCGAACTATTTCGATGCGGCGGGCAAAGTGAACGGCGCCGCCAGCGCAGCCGGGCACGTGCATAACAAAAGCTACGCACAGCATCTGGCCAGTCTGGGCGAGACCAGTGAAATGCTGGACCCACAGCAAATGTATGAGTTGACCGGCTCGCGCCACTATCGCTCGGGTCTTTTCACACCGGGGACGGTGATGCTGCAACCGGCGGGCTATGTGCGCGGTTTGGCGGCTGGGCTGGTCGGGGATGGGGTCGCGGTGTTCGAGAACTCAGCCGTCACTGGGTTTCAGAAACAAGGCGGCGCGTGGCAGGTACGAACGGCGCGTGGCGCGGTCAGCACGGGCGCGGTTATCCTTACCGTAAACGGTCATCTGGAAAGCTTCGGGATCGAGACCGACCGACTGATGCAACTGTTTCTCTTTGCTGCAATGACGCCCGAGCTGAACGTGGATCAAATGGCCCTTATCGGCGGTCAGCCGCGCTGGGGTGTGACCCCGTCTGACCCGATGGGCACGACCATGCGTCGGATAGATACCGGTCAGGGCGGCAATCGTATCATTACCCGGACCTGCGCAGCGCTGCGTCCCGGAATGGCCGCCACGCCGCGCGATCTTGAACGCGCCTCGCGGGTCATGCAGCGCAAGTTTGATCAGCGTTTTCCACAGTTGGCAGGCCTGCCAATGCAGTACCAATGGGCGGGCCATCTGTGCCTGAGCCTTAACGGAGTGTCCGTCGCGCGGCAGATCGAACCGGGTGTCTTTTCCGGCTGCGTCCAGAACGGGCTGGGCACCGCACGCGGAACGCTGACAGGCATCGCAGCGTCCGAGCGCGCCTGCGGGTACAACTCGGACATCACCCGGCACTTCGAAACAGAACACCCCCCCAAACTCTTGCCCCCGCAGCCCTTTCGCGAGCTTGGTGCGAATGCAGTATTACGATGGAAGGAATGGCGGGCCCGCGACGAATGAACGGACCCACCGCTTTTCAATAGCTTTGGTTCAACTCATCCGCCGCCGGGATTTCCCGTTCCCGTCGGGCGATATAATCCAGCAGCGCTTCGTTCTTGGCCTCGTCCAGCTTTGGTTCCTGGTATTCGGCCAGCAGGGTTTTGGCCCGGGTCAGGGCGCGTTCTGTGATCTCGATGCTGCCTTCGGCCTGCCATTGCTCGATCGAGTTGTTGTCGAACATCTCAGGCATGAAAAAGGCGCTTTGGAAATTGTCCTGCGTATGCGGATGGCCCAGGTAGTGTCCGCCGGGACCGACATCGGGAACAGCGGCCAAGGCTTGATCGAAATCATCCCATTTCGGCCCTTCGGCCATGCGATAGGCCATGGCGCATTGTTCCGCATCGACGATGAACTTGGCGACGGAACAGTGCATCCCGGCCTCATTCCAGCCCGCGCTGTGCCATATATAGTTGGCACCTGCATGGACCACCGCCTGCAACGTGGTGGCGGATTCATATCCGGCCTGCGCGTCAAAGGTCTTGGCACCGCCCAAAGTGTTCGAGGTACGCCACGGCACGCCGTAGTACCGCGCCATTTGGCCGATCATGAAGTTCATCAGGCTGATCTCGGGCGTGCCTGCCATCGGCGCACCGGACTTCATCGAGACGGTCGACAAGTAATGCCCGTAGATCGCGGGCGCACCCTTGCGGATGATCTGCGTATAGGCCAGCGCGCTTAGCGCTTCGGCGTTCAACTGCGCCACGGTGGCTGGAACGGATGCCGGTGTATTCGCCCCACCTAGTACGAAGGGCGAACACAGCACCGGTTGCTTGCGGCGGCAAAAAGCGCGCAAGGCCCCCAGCATGGTTTCGTCCCATACCAAGGGCGAGTTGCCGTTACAATTGCCGGTGGTGACCGGGTGATCCTCTAGGTAATCCTCGCCGAACAGGATGGCGCACATCTCCATCACGTCCTCGGCGTTTTTGGGGCTGGTGGTCATGCCCATGAAGGTCTTGTCCGAATGCTTCATCGACGAATAGGTGATCCGCAGATGGCGCTGGCTGATCGGGTGATCATAGGGTTCGACGATGTGATGGGCGCTGGAATGCAGCGCGGGCAGCATGTGCGACAGCTTGTGGAACATCGCCAGATCGTCCAGCGTCGGGTTGCGGCGCACATCGTCCAGGTCGCGCAGGAAGGGCGCGCCGGTCATCGGCACAAAGATCGAATGCGGCCCGCCCAGCCGCACATTCTTTTTCGGATCGCGCGCGTAATAGGTGAAATCGTTGGGGATGGTGGCGATCAGATCGCGCACCAGGCCCCGATCCAGATAGACCATCTCATCTTCGACCTTGGCGCCAACCCTCTTCCAATCCTCCAACGCGATGGGATCGCGGAACTGGACACCCACATTCTCGAGAATATCCATCGAGGCGTTATCGAGGCGTTCAACCTGCGCGCCGTCCATCACCTCACACAAGGGGATGCGACGGGTCAGGCCGGGCAGCATGTCGAAATTGGGCGCGGTGCGCAGGGCGCGGCGGGCGGAACGGCCTCCTGCGCGGTTGGCGGTGCGAATGTTCATGGGGCAATCCTCCGATCTTGACCCCAGACTGGAGGATTCGCAGGCCACGTACGTCACTGATTGCGATATCTGTTTGCAAGAAGCGACATTGACAAGAAAGCGATCCGCTAAACTCTTAAATGCTGACTGGCTTTCACCCGTCGAATTGCCAATACTGAGGTGAATGAAAGTAATCCAAAACCCGCCGATGATTGCCGCCCATCATGTCCAGACGCCACTATAACCTCCCGCCGTTAACCACCTTATCCGCGTTCGAGGCCGCAGCGCGGCACCTGAGCTTTAAGAACGCGGCCGAGGAACTTTCGGTCACCCCCGGCGCGGTCAGCCACCAGATCAAGGCGCTTGAGGGCGATCTGGGCACAGCCCTTTTCCAACGAAAACACCGGGGCGTTGATCTGACCGAAGATGGGAAAGCCTTGTACGAGGCACTGTCGTCCTCTTTCACTCGTATCTCGAAAACTCTGGGCGCAATCCGGAATCGCGCTTCGGTCGAAAAGGTCACGGTGGGATCGACCACGGCCGTTGCCGCCCTGTGGCTGTCCCCGGCTGTCATCCGGTTCTGGCGCGACATGCCCGAGGTCAACGTTGATCAATTGTCTCAAGACCGCGCCTTTCGCGACAGGCCGGATGTTGACTTCTTTATCCGCTATGGCCGTGACAGTGATCCCAGCCTTACAAATACGCCTTTGTTTCGCGATCATTTGGTGCCGGTCGCCAACCCCGAGGTCGCCGACAGACTGATCGGCGCTAGTTTGGATCAACTTGCAGCCGAGCGGTTGATTCACCTTGAGTCCGAAGACCGTAGCTGGACAACCTGGCCCGAATGGTTTCAGCAATTGGGGTTTAACGGCACAATTCCAATTGAATCCCGCGTAAACAGCTATTCGGTTGCCTTGCAGCTTGCCCGCAAGGGGGCTGGGTTGGCGCTGGGGTGGCAGCGGCTTATCCAGCCGATGCTGCAATCCGGCAAATTGGTCACCATCGGCCCGCATCAACTGACCGCGCCAAACCAGTTCTACCTTGTCGGTCGCCCCGATGAAGACCTGTCCGACAGCGCGCGCGCGCTGAAGAACTGGATCATTCAAGAGGTGCAGAACGGTTCGGTTTAGGTGAAATCACTCTTTGATGAGGTTTTCTGATGTTGTGTGGTGCCCTTCCCTTCCGCCAATACAGATAAAGCGCATCCAGCACACCTTCAGGAGAGCCCGATGAACAAGCATAGCCCGCTATCCTCCGTTCTGGCCGATGTAAATGTCGCCAACGGCCTGCCTAACGAACATTATGTCGACCCGACCGTTTTCGCCGAAGAACGGAAATCGGTCTTGTACGCGAACTGGTCCGGCATCGGGTTCGGCAAGGATGTGCCCGAAGAAGGCGACGCCAAGCCGGTCGACTTTCTGGGAATGCCCCTGCTGATCGTGCGCGACCGCGACGGAGAGGTTGGCGTTTTCCAGAACACCTGCCGCCACCGTGGCATGATTCTGGTCGATACCCCCCGCAAAATCGGCGGCGCGATCCGCTGCCCCTACCATAGCTGGTGTTACAGCCTGAAAGGGGAATTGCGCGCGACCCCACATGTGGGCGGCCCCGGCCACAACACCCACGAAGATGTTGACCGCAAGAACCTGGGGCTGGTCCGCGTGCGATCTTATGTCTGGCGCGATGTGATCTTTGTGAACGTGGACGGCAATGCCCCTGCCTTCGAGGACGCCCATGCCGCTCTGCTGGAGCGTTGGAGGGAATTTGACCAGCCCGTGTATCACGGCGGCGAGACATCCTCGTTCAAGCTGGAGGTCAAGACCAACTGGAAACTGGCGGTCGAGAACTATTGCGAAAGCTATCACCTGCCGTGGGTCCACCCCGGCCTGAACAGCTATTCCCGGCTTGAGGATCACTACAATATCGAAGAACGCGGGCACTATTCCGGTCAGGGCACGCTGGTCTATCGGCAACTGACCGATCAGGACGGCGCAACCTTCGAGGACTTTGAAGGCCTCAGCGACCAATGGGATGAGGGCGCGGAGTATGTGGCGCTCTATCCGAATGTCCTGCTGGGCGTGCAGCGCGACCATGCCTTTGCAATCGTGCTGGAACCCGTCGATCAGGAAAACACGGTCGAGCATATCGAACTGTACTATGCCAAAAGCATAGAAGACACACCCCAGCATGACGGCCTGCGCGCCTCAAACGCGCAACTCTGGAAGACCGTATTCGAAGAAGACGTCTTTGTTGTCGAAGGCATGCAGAAAGGCCGCCACGGTGTTCTGTTCGACGGCGGCCGCTTCTCGCCCGCGATGGACGGGCCGACGCATAACTTCCATCACTGGGTCGCAACACAGATCGAAAACGGTCGCGCGGAGTAGAGCCACGAACCGGTTGGCCTGCGCCGACCGATCCCGACGGAGACCGAATGGACAAGACCGATCTAGACCGTCTGTTACTTGAGGCGCATAATCGCAATGATCTTGACGCCTTGATCCGCTATTTCACCATGTCCGCTGACGAGTGTGAGACCGAGCAGGACATCGACGCGGCCTGTTTCTATTTGACCCACGCCTTTGTCTTTGCACTGGAATCCGGCGCAGCCGAGGCAGACGCCTTGAACGCGCGACTGGCTGCTTATGGGCGTGTGCATCGGTTGGACTTTCTGGATTAGCGTGGCACTAAGCCTGCTCGACCCGAAATAAGAACTGCGTCAGTTGCCCTTCCTGCACCGATGGTGAAAGAAAGCACGTGGATTAGCACCTGACCCTACGGGACCCTATCCACGAGCCTGCGCAGTTTATATCCTGATCGCACCACCACGGTCGCTTTGGGAGGGGCGGACGCATGGAACATGAAACGGATATGCTGATCGTTGGCGCGGGGTTCTCGGGTCTGATCATGGCGATCGAGGCGCGAAAGCGAGGGATCACCAAAATCGCAATCCTTGAAAAGGCAGACGATATCGGCGGGACCTGGCGCGAGAACACCTATCCCGGCGTGGCCTGCGATGTGCCTTCGCACCTGTATTCCATGGCCACGCATCTGAACCCTGACTGGAGCCGCGCCTATGCGGGCGGGGCCGAGATACAGGCGTATCTACAAAAAGTCGCACAGGACGAAGGGCTGTACGACCTGTGCCATTTTCACCATCGCCTGAAGGCGGCGCGGTGGGACGGAGCGCGCTGGCAGGTCGAAACCCACGAGGGTCAGCTCTGGTCGGCCCGGTTTCTTGTTTCCGCCATAGGCGCCCTGCATATTCCCAGTATTCCAAACATTCCCGGCGCAGACAGCTTTCCCGGCCCCAGCTTTCATTCGGCCCAGTGGAACCACAATGTTTCCCTTACAGGCAAACGTATCGCGGTCGTAGGAACAGGCGCTTCGGCTGTCCAGTTCGTCCCTGAGATCGCGAAGATGGCAGCCCAAGTCACGATCTTTCAACGCACCGCGCCTTATGTACTGCCCCGCCCCGATGGACCGATCGCGCCGTGGGTGCGCCGCCTGTATCAACGCCTGCCCATACTGCCTTGGCTTCGCCGCAAACTGATCTATCTGGTTTTCGAATACCGCCACCGAGTCTTTCGCGGCGAAAAGGGGGCCGTCAACTTTGCTATGAAGATGTGGCGCAATTCGCTGGAAAAAGCGATCTCGGACCCAGCCCAGCGCGACATGCTGACGCCCGACTATCAGATCGGCTGTAAACGTATCCTCAGTTCTAACGACTGGTACTCTGCCCTTGCACGCGACAACGTAACGGTCGTACCGCAGGGTGTGGCCGCAATCGAAGGCGATCAGATCATCGCCTCTGACGGCACGCGTACCAAGGCCGATATCCTGATCTGGGGCACCGGGTTCAATGTCACGGAAACGGTCGAATTTCTGAATATCAATGGAACAAATGGCCTGAGCTTGCGGGACGCGTGGTCTGACGGGATGAAAGCCAATCTGGGCACAGCTATCGCCGGATTTCCGAATTTCTTTATCCTGCTGGGGCCCCATACCGGGCTGGGTCATAACTCGGTCGTTCTGATGATCGAGGCGCAAGTGCGCCATATCGGGCGTGTCTTGGACAAAATGAATAGCAATGGCACCCAGACCATCACGCCGGATGCTGAAAAGCAGGCTTCTTTCCTGCAGGAAATGCAGGACCGGCACGTAGACAGTGTCTGGCAAGCCGGAGGGTGCACATCCTGGTATCAGGATGCCAAGGGCCGCAACACAACCCTCTGGCCCGGCACCGTATCAGAATATGAAAAGCGCATGGCGCGGTCCGGGATCGAGCAATACTCGGTCGTCCCGACCCAAAGTGGAGAGCATTGAGATGACCACCCTATTCATTATCGTTCTTTTGATCGCGGCATTTTTCGGAGCCATGAATCTCTGGACCCGAAAGCTGACACAGGATGGCTTGAAGCGAGTTCCGCAACTGGGTCAGATCGCACCGGTGCAAGGCGGCAGTATTCACTATGTCGAGGCGGGCGATCCTGCAAAACAGACCATCGTGATGATCCATGGTCTTGCCGGGCAGTTGCAGCATTTCACCTATGCGATGGTCGACATGATGGCCGATGATTACCATGTCATTGCGGTCGACCGCCCCGGCTGCGGATATTCGACACGCGACACGGGCGATCTTGGTCAACTGCACCAACAGGGCCGGATGATACAAGAGTTGCTGGATGCCAAGGGCGTGGAAAATGCCGTCTTGGTCGGACATTCACTGGGCGGGGCGGTTTCACTGGCCATGGCACTAGACAATCCTGGCAAGACAAAGGCGCTGGCACTGCTGGCTCCGTTGACGCAAGTCATGCCGGGGCCGCCTGACGTTTTCAAACCGTTGGCGATCCGAACGGATTGGCTGCGCAGCTTCATCGGTAATACGATCGCGGTGCCAATGGCCGCAAAAACCGCCCCTCATACTCTGGGCATCGTGTTCGGCCCCGAGCCAGCGCCCGAAGATTTTCTGGATCGCGCGGGTGGTGCCTTGGGTCTGCGCCCGACGGCTTTCGTTACCGCGTCACAGGATGTTGCGGGCATTGACGACAGCATGGACACGCAGGTCGCGCGCTACCCGGATCTGAAAGTCCCCGGCGGCATCCTGTACGGCCAAGAAGACGCCATCCTGTCGCCCGAGGCGCATGCCGCCCCCATGACGCAGTTTGGTCTGACAGACGAACGACTTGAGGGGCTGGGTCACATGATACCAATTACGGCCCCAGAAACCTGCGTTGCTTTTATCCGCCGCATTGCGATGGCCGCAAACGCCGAAGGCGAGGCCGCCGACAAGACAGGTTGAAGCACCGTCAAAAAGAATCCCGGTTTGGGGGTCATTTCCCTCTTGACCCCCTCGGGCCCCTCCCTTAAATCGCCTTTCACTCGTGGCGGAGTAGCTCAGTTGGTTAGAGCAGCGGAATCATAATCCGCGTGTCGGGGGTTCAAGTCCCTCCTCCGCTACCATTATCCCCCTCATTTTCCGTTTGGTACGTGAACTTCCCGCCGTTGGTTTTGCGTGGAATGTGCACTGGGTGACAATCCGGATAACAGCAGATGAAAATTCACCTACGAAAGGTGTTGGGATTCGCTGCACGGGCGTTGCATGAGTTGAAACTGCGCCGCACATCGCATCCTTGGTTGGGCTGTTCAGACCTCGCCGCCATCATCGTGATCCAAGGGCGCATAGCTTCCATCCTTGCGATGCACTTCCCGTCCACTTAGCGGCGGATTGAAAACGCAGACTAGCCGCAGGTCCGTGTCTGTCGCACGCACCACATGCCGGTCGTGTTGGTCCAGCGCATACAGGGTGAATGGCTCAAGGGTGTGCCATGTGTCATCGTCAAACGCCCTGATCTGCCCTTTACCTTCGATACAATAGCACGCCTCGAAATGATGTTTATATTCAAGTTCAAGCGCAGCACCCTTTTTGATGATCGTGTCCGTCAGCGAAAACCCTAATCCGTCAGAGGCAAGCAGCAACCTTCGGCTGCTCCACCCCGGACCAGAGACGTCCCGATCTGTCTCAAGGATATCTGCAAGTGCTGTAACAATCATCTTTCTCCGCCTTTTTGCTATCGCACCGCCCGGTTCATTCCACCGTCGGACAGTACACTCTGGCCATTGATATACCGCGCGGCGTCGCTGGCAAGAAACACGCAGGCCTGCCCGATTTCCTCAAAGGTAGCGGGCCGTTGGGCGGGGATTTCCCGACGGGCCCGATCGGACAGGTTCACATTCTCGCAGAATCCGGGCAGCAGGTTGTTCATGCGAATGTTGTGCCGGGCGTAACGATCACCATACAGCTTCGAGAAACTGTGCAAGGCACCGCGCAGCATGCTCATGGGGTAAGGCGCACGCGGCTCTACAGCGTTCATGGATGAGATATTGACGAATGCACCGCCGCCCTGCTCGATCAATATGGGCGTGAGGATGCGGGCAATTTTGACAACGTTCAGCACGTACATGTCCAAACTTTCGTGCCAAAGCGCGTCGCTGAGCTCCAGCAGCGGCCCGTCAAAATCCGGATCGAATCCGACGGTTTTGATGGCTTCGGGCACCGTCCCACCGTGGCCCATATTACTGACGATCGCGTCAATCCGCCCGTACTTGCTTATGGTGTCGTCGATCATTGCTTGCAGATCATCAACATCCAGCACGGACCCCCTGCGTCCAATACCGCCAAGTTCCTCTGCCAGTTCAACCGAACGGTTAGATGGGGACATCAGCGAGACCTTGTAGCCGGCTTTCGCCATTTCAATGGCGCATCCCCGGCCGATACCTTGTCCGGTTCCCGTCATCAGGGCGACCTTAAGTTCGGGCATGATCTTTCCTTTCTTCAGGCAGACTACTTATGAGATTTACTCAATCGAAATCAGCCTAATTGCTGGAAAGGAAACAGTACTATCGAGTTTTTGGTATCCTGATGTTAGATATTCTCACATGATGGAAAATCTCAGACACCTACGGGCCCTTCAAGCGTTTGATGAAACGGCGACCCATTCCAGCCTGACAAAGGCAGCGGATGTGCTGAACGTCACCCACGGGGCGATCAGCCGTCAAATCAAGCTACTGGAACTGCATCTTGGCGCGGTGCTTTTTCATCGTCGTCCCAATGGAGTCGAACTGACCAAGGCCGAGGAACGCTTGTATCAATCGACGCGAGGGGCGTTTTCCGCATTGCAACTGGGTGTGTCAGAGGTAAAGCGGATTCGTCATCGCCAGTCGATTACAGTGTCGTTGTCCACATCTCTGGCGCTCAAATGGCTTGTCCCATTGCTCAGTTCGTTTCAACAGGAGCATCCGGGTATCGCCCTGCTGCTGGACACAAATGACGCCTATGCGGACTTCGACAGGTCCGAGGTCGACGTAGCCCTGCGTTTCGGCAAGCCCGGCTGGGGCGAGCTGTATCATGAGCAAATAAAGCAAGAAGAATTGATTGTCGTCGCCGCGCCATCGCTTGTTGAAAAACAACGACGACCGATGCACGCCGCGGAGGTTGCTGACCTCCCGCTCTTGCACGACGCCTTCAACGTTGGATGGGAAAGTTGGGCTGCGCAGGTTGGGCTAAGCCCCGAGCGGATCAAGTCACAGAGTGTCAAGTACGTGGATAGCGCCGTTTTGTTGGAGGCCGCTATTGACGGACAGGGCGTGGCATTGGCAAGAAACCTGCTGGCCGCCAGAGACTTGGAACTTGGCCGACTAATCCGCCTGGATGACAGCAGCGTCCCACTGGACCGTGGGCTGTATTTCGTCTGTCGCCCCGGCGATCAGGAGCGGGTCACGGTGAGAATTTTCAAGAAATGGCTCATGTCGATTTGAGGATTTGCCTGTTGTACCGAAGTCAGCATCACCACCTACAGGTTCAGACTCGACGTTCTTGATTAGTATTCAACAACTCAGCATGATCCAAAGATGGGAGTTGGGATCCAAAATTGGCTGAACGGTCTTGGTCTGGACCAGTATGTTGACGCTTTTGTCCAGAATGACGTTGACGCGCGGGTCTTGCCACTTTTGACCGCGGAAGACCTGAAGGAATTAGGCGTCAGCCTCGGTCATCGCAAAATTCTGTTGGCGGCGATCTCTGATCTGACACCCGATGACGCGCCCGCGCCCAAGGCTGTGGACACGGACCCCATCGACCGGCCCACCCGATCAACCCCCGTGCCAGAAACATCGGACAGCGCAAGCCCGGTCGCCGAGCGACGCCACCTGACGGTTATGTTCGCTGACCTTGTTGGGTCGACCGAATTGACGAACCGGCTGGACCCAGAGGACATGCGGATCTTATTGCTGAACTATCAGGACGCAGTCGCAGGGGCCGTCAGTCGATATGGCGGGTACGTGGCAAAATATCTGGGCGACGGGCTTCTTGTATTCTTCGGCTGGCCGCGCGCCTACGAAGATCACGCCATTCGCGCGGTCAAGGCCGGGTTGGATGCGATCAACCGCGTCAGAGAGCTTAGAACACCTGATGGGGACCAACTGTCGGCACGGCTGGGCATCGCAAGCGGCGATGTCGTGGTCGGGGACACCGTCACCGAAAACACTTATGAGGAAGGCGCCATGACCGGCCCGATCCTCAATCTGGCGGCACGGATTCAGGAACATGCAAAACCAAATACGGTTGTCGTACCCGAAGAAGAAACCGAAGCTGCCCTGCATCGTATCTTTGAGTTTGAAACGCTCGGGGAAGTGGATCTGAAAGGGTTCAAAGACCCCCGAACCTTGTTAGAGGTGGTGGCCGAACGCAGTGCCGAAAGCCGGTTCAAGGCCTCCCACGGGGACGAAAGCACCAGCGCCCTTATTGGGCGGGATTACGAAAAGGGCATCCTTCTACAATCGTGGCAAAGGGCCCGTAACGGACAGGGCGAGGTGGTTCTTCTGTCGGGCGAACCGGGCATTGGCAAATCCCGTCTGACAGAAGAGTTCCTGGCTGACTGCACGACGGATGATCAGGCAGACGTTATCCGGCTGAACTGTTCTCCATACCTGACCAGCAGTCCCTTCCATCCGGTCACGGAACGAATTTCCCAAGACGCAGGTGTCGAGCCCGATTTCGACGACAATCAAATTTTGGAACATGTGCGCGACATGCTCAGTTCGCGCCCCGGGCTGAATCTGGAAAAGGTTCTGCCGGTTTTCGCCGCTCTGGTTGCCCCGCGCAGTGCGCTGGCCCGACAGATTCTTGAATTGTCACCACAGGAACAACGCGACCTTACGATCCAAACTCTGATCAAGACGGTCAAGATACGGTCGAACGCACGACCCGTGATCCTGTGCGTGGAAGATGCGCATTGGATCGACCCGTCGACTCAGGCCCTGTTAGAGCGGTTCAAAACGATCTGTGCCGACCTACGCCTGATGATCCTGATTACCCACAGACCAGAATGGGAGTTGGGCAAGAGCGAAGGCGAAGCGCATGTTCAAACACTGAAATTGCGGCGCTTCGATTCCGCTCACGTCGCGAATTTAATCCGCAATATCTCGGGGGCAGAGCCTGATCAGAAGATGATCAATCTGATCATCGAAAAAACCGACGGCGTGCCGCTGTTTGTCGAGGAACTGACGCGCGCAATCCTAGAGGCCGGAGGTCAGGACAACGTCGCCATTCCCTCCTCGCTCAAGGGTGCTTTGATGGCCCGTCTGGACGCCGTTTCTCAAACCGCAAAGCGGGTTGCGCTGACGGGGTCGGTCATTGGCCGTGAATTCGACCCGGTCTTGCTGGGCGCTGCCATGGGAGAAGACAAGTCAAGCGTTCAGACAAGTCTGGATGAGTTGTCCCGTACTGGCCTGATTTTCGAAAGCGGGCATAACCGTGGGCATTTTGTCTTTCGCCATGCCCTGATCCGCGACACGGCCTATCAATCCATGCTTGGCTCTACACGGCGGCAGCAACATGCGGATGTCGCACAGGCCCTGAACACGCTACGATCCGCCGAAATTGCACGCCGGCCCGAACTGGTCGCCCGCCATTTATCCGAGGCCGAGGACTGGACCGCTGCTTTCGACAAGTGGTGCACAGCAACCGAAATGGCCCTTGCCCGGTCCGCCAGCCAAGAGGCAATGTCCAATGCGCGCGAGGCGCTTATGGCGGCCCAAAATATGGGCGCTGGGGTTAGCGTGGAAACGATTGTCGGGCAGATTCTTGTTGGCAGAAGCTATGACAGCCTTGGCGAGTTGCCGGAAGGGATTGCGGTTCTCAAAAAGGCGTCAGACGCCGCCTGTCAGATTGGCGATATCGGATTGGCGGCGGATGCCGCCAACCATTTTGCGGATTCCTGCATGATGTCCAGCGAACGACACGCCGAAGCCATAGAGCTTTGCAGAGACGCTCTGGACGCCCTGCCGGAAGAAGATGAAACCCGCCGCTGCCGCCTGATAAGCCAGCTTGCACGGGCCTATATCTTTGTCGGCCAATTAGCCGAGGGTTCCCGATATGGACAGCTTGCCATGGAGCTTTCAGCGAAACTTGGGGATCATAAGTCCCAGTTTTCGGTCATGATGATGCATTATGGCGCGCCCTTTGTCGCCAGAAAGGAAAGCGAAGCACGTAACTGGCGCGAGAACCTAGAAGCAATGCACAAAGTTGCCGAAAAGCTTGGCAGCATTGATCAGGGTCGCGACAGAACCCTAAGCCTGTTTGTGGGTGCGGAAATGGCAGATCGCCAGCTAATGGAGCACTCGCTTGAGTTGTTGACCGAAATATCCAGAAAGGACAATCACCTACAGCTTTACTGGGTGCAAAAACATGCGCGCGCAATGGTTGCCATAATGGACGGAGACTTTGAGGCGGCGGAGAAACACGCGACAGAAGCCGTCAAAATTGGCCGAAAGACGCATGGTGAGCATGTCGAAGGCGTCTATGGCGTTCAGATGTTCACGATCCGTCGCGAACAGAACCGATTGCACGAAGTGGCGCCAGTCATCAAGAAGCTGATGTCGGAAAGCCCCGGCGATGTCGCTTGGAAACCGGGGTTCGGGCTGATCGCAGCCGAGCTTGGGTACAAGGAACCGGCCGAACGTATTCTTAACGAAATGGCTGAAAACAATTTCGTTTTGCCGCCCGACGCGATGTATACGACGACCTTGTCCTACCTTTCTGACATCAGCGTCGCCGTCGAACACAAGCGGCACGCGGAAGCGCTTTTTGAAATTCTCAAACCCTACGAAGAGCTGACGATTACAGCAGGCGCAACCACAGTGTGTGCCGGTGCCGCAGCGCGGCGTCTGGGCAGCCTTGCCGCTTTGCTTGCGGATTGGGAGGCGGCCGAGCGCCTTTTCGAAAAGGCAATCGAGATCGACACGCGGATGGCCTCGGTCCCCTGGATTGCGCATAGCAAGGCGGCTTTTGCCTCGGCGCTGCGGCGTCGAGGGCGCGCGACCGACATACGCCGGGCATTTCAACTGGAAGCGGAAGCGTTGGCAACGGCACAAAAATTAAGTATGGTTTCCCTTAGGTCAAAGCTTGAAGGAACTGCCGTTTGACCCCTTAAAAATGCTTGGGGGAGCATGATGCCAAGATACATTATCGAAAGAAATTTTGCAGAACAGCTTGATGTAACAGACGACGACAAGATCAAGATTAAAGAAATCAACGACGAAGAAGGGATCGAGTGGATTTTCTCGTTCCTCAGCGCGGATAAGCGAAAAACCTACTGCCTGTACGAAGCCCCGGACGAAGAAAGTTTGCGCAAGGCGGCCAAAAGGCTGAATATCCCAGCCGACGTCATTACGCCGGTCGACAGGATCGACCCCGGAATTTTTGCCTGAAGCCCAACCGTTCTCTTACGGATCAAAAATCACTTCAACACCGGGAAAAGGTGGAACTTCGATTACTGGGGCAGTAGCGCAAGAAACCTTTTATGCAAATGAAAGGTTATCCCAATGTTTGATTTGAAGTCGCTGCACGGCGATATGGTAACGGTTGATCAAGACGCGCTCGATGCCCTTAGCGCATCGCTCAGGGGGGGCGTCTATCTTCGCGGCAGCCCCGAATACGACGAAGCCAGAACAACCTGGAACAGTATGGTCGAGCGATACCCCGGTTTCGTGATCCGGGCCTTGGGCGCCAGCGATGTTCAGAAGGCAGTCAATTTCGTGCGAGATGCCGGGTTGGTGATGTCTGTCAGATCTGGCGGCCACCAGATTGCAGGTCACGCGGTTGCGGACGAAACAGTCATGCTGGACCTGTCGCATATGCGATCCGTCCACGTTGACCCGATTGCAAAATCTGCGCGGGTCGCTCCGGGTGCCCTGCTTGGCGATGTGGACCGCGAGACACAGGCCCACGGTCTTGTCGTTCCGACCGGTATCAACTCGACCACAGGGATAGCTGGACTTACGCTTGGCGGTGGCTTCGGCTGGACCACGCGGAAGTTCGGCATGACAATCGACAATCTGGTATCGGCTGAGGTTGTTACGGCAGAGGGCGAAATTGTCACCGCATCCGCCAGCAGTCACCCCGAGCTGTTCTGGGCGATCCGAGGGGGCGGCGGAAACTTTGGCGTCGTGACGTCCTTTGAGTTTCAATTGCATGACTTGGGGCCAGAGGTCCTGTCAGGCTTGATTGTGCATCCCATTGAAAACGCCCCTGCGCTGTTGGCAGAATATGCCAAAATCGCGGACACATCACCGGACGAGCTGACCGTCTGGAGCGTCATGCGAAAGGCCCCGCCATTACCCTTCCTGCCGGAAGAGTGGCACGGACGAGAAATCCTGATCTTTGCCGCCTGCTATGCCGGTGCAATGGAGGATGGCGAAAAGGCCGTCGCCGGGTTGCGCGCGTTGGGTGATCCGATTGTCGATGTTATCTCGCCGCATTCCTTCGTGGATTGGCAGGCTGCTTTCGATGCTCTTCTGACACCCGGCGCTCGAAATTATTGGAAAAGCCACGATTTCGAAACGTTGTCTTCGGATGCGATAACGGGATTGCTGGACGGCATTGCCACGCTTCCGGATCCGGCGTGCGAGGTGTTCATTGCCCATGTCGGGGGTGCGATGGCACGGGTTGGAGCAGATTCAACGGCCTATCCACAACGGTCGGCGCATTTCATCATGAATGTGCACACACGTTGGGAAGATCCCGCCAAGGACGCCGAATGCATCGACTGGGCGCGTACTCTGTATGACAGAATGCAGCCGCACGCGACCGGCAGCGCCTATGTGAACTTCATGCCCGAGGATGAGGCCGACCATATGGCTGGAGCCTACGGCGCGAACGGCGGCAAGCTGTCCAAAATCAAGGGCAAGTACGACCCCGGCAACCTGTTTAGAGTCAATCATAATATCCTGCCGACCTGAACGGCACAGGGTTATGCCATCCGACGGCGGCCAAAACACGGGTCGCCGTCAAGGGTGATCGAACCGTGACGCTCATTGTTCGACATACGCAAATGCGCCCTTTTCAAATCGTTGACACCGCGCGGGCATCCCCGTCACATTCAAAAATATGATAGTTTAAGAACCAACTTGATCAGGAGGGATGGATGCGGCTTTCCAAGATTAACCTGCTCATAGCACTCGTTTTTTCGGGCGCTGCTTTTGCGCAGGACGCCACGCCCAAGCAAACGCTTTTCACCAACGTGCATGTCTTCGACGGCGTGAATGAACAACGGGTCGAAAACGCAAACGTTCTGGTCGAAGGGAACCTGATCAAAGCTGTCTCGACCTCACAGATAGACGCGCCCAATGCCACTGTGATCGACGGTGAAGGCCGCACCCTGACGCCGGGGTTTATCGAAACGCACGCGCATCTGATGCTGATGGGGCCAAGCATTCCCGCGATGGAAGCCAATGCCACGTGGGAAGATTTCGGCATCCACGGCACGCGTATGGCCGAGATGTACCTGATGCAGGGCTTCACAACTGTACGGGACGCCGGAAGCGCGAATGGAGGGCTGCGCCGGGCCATTGATTCAGGGCAAATACTTGGTCCGCGTTACTATCCTTCAGGTGCGTTTCTCGGCACGCGGGGCGGACATGCGGATTTCGCCAGCTTTACCTCTCCACCCGGCGCGTCGACGAATTTCAGCCGCCTGAACATGGCACAGGAAGTTGACAGCGTTGCAGACGTTCAGAAATTTGGCCGGAACAACTTTCGGATGGGCGCGACGCAGTTGAAATATATGCAGTCGGGCGGCGTGGTGTCTGCCTTTGACCCGTGGCAACTGCTGGCCGGATCCCCCGAAGAAATTGAGGCCGCCGTGCAGGTTGCCAGTGAATACGGCAGTTACGTCATGGCACATTCCTACCGGAAAGAGGCCATCATGAATGCGCTCAACGCGGGCGTCAAAAGCATCGAACACGGGTTTTCCTTTGATTGCGAAATCGCCGCTCTGATGAACGAGAAAGGTGCCTACATCACGACCAACCTGACCGCATTCGACCCCGGCCTGTTGGAAATTCCCGCCGTTGCCAGCGTGCCGTCCAGCCTCGCCAAGGCCAAGTCTGCGTCCGAGACCTTTGCTGGCTATATCAACAACATGAAGGAATGTCCTGTCAAACGCGGGTTTCAGACCGACTGCGTCGGCTCGGTCGAAGCCTGTAGTATCCAGATTGCCTACGAGAAGAAGCTCAACAACGATTTCTTCGGCCCTTTCGTGTCCATGACAACGCTGACCTCGACAGGTGGTGAGATCGTCGCCCTGTCCGGCGATTTCATGAACCCCTACCCTGCGGGCAAATTGGGTGTGATCGAAGAAGGCGCCTATGCCGACATCCTGCTGATCGACGGCAACCCGCTCGAGGATTTTTCCGTCGTTGGCACAGGTGATCAATGGTTCGGCGCTGATCCGCGTCCCGAAAGCCCCGAGACCATTCACCTGATCATGAAAGACGGGGTGATCTACAAGAATACGCTGGAGTAACGCTTGCCTATCCACTGGTCCGAGGGGTTCGGGACGATCAAAATGCTCGGCGCGTCACTGGCGTTCATGTCTTGCGGCACTGCAGCTCTGGCGCAGGGTTTGTCCGGGCCATCATCTGTCGGCGCAGAGCTTGAGCCCGGTGACGGGTTGACCGACCCGCAATACCGATCAGACTTTCCCCGCAATATCGCGCCGAACTGGTTTGCGTGGAAAGATCGCCTTGCCGAGAATGGCTTTCGGTTCAACATCGACTATCTCGCACTTGGACAGACAACGAATGCTGATCTGGGCGAAGCCGAAGCCGCCGGAGGTATCGCGCGGTTCTATGGGAACTGGCAAGCAAGCGACCTTGGCTCGCTGACCTTCAAGATCGAAGATCGCCGCAGCTATACCGATGTCGCGCCGCAGTTTCTGGGACTAGACGGGGGGGCGCTGTCGATCACCGGCACCGCATTCAACGATAGCGGGCTTCTGCTGACCAATCTGTTCTGGACCCAGCGCGCCCAGAACGGTGCATGGACCTTGCAGGTTGGGCAAATCGACGTGACAGATTTCGTCGATATCTACGGGCTGGTCAGCCCCTATAGCGGCTTTCAAAACCTCGCCTTCAACACAAACCCCACGATCAACACCCCCAATCAGGGACTGGGGATCGCCGGGGGGCTTAAACTCAACAACAACCTATACGCGGTGGCCAGCATCGCCGACGCCAACGCGGATCCTTCCGACCCGAATTTCAACGTGTTCAGCGACGGCAACCTCTTTAAGTCGTTAGAACTGGGCTATACCTCTGCCTTTGATCGTATCTACTTCGACAATGTCCACCTGACCCTTTGGCATGCAGACGCCGCAGAAGACGGCAGCCGCGCCGAAGACTACGGTGCCGCCTTTTCCGCAGCGTGGTTCGTTGGCAACACGTGGATGCCGTTCCTTCGCGCAGGTGCCTCTAAGGGAACGGCAGCTTTGTACGACCGATCCGTCTCGACCGGTATCGGGTATTATGGGCGCAACACGGACCTTGCCGGTCTGGGCCTGAACTGGGCCGAAGCGCGCGGCGTGGACGGGGATCAGATCACGCTCGAAGCGTTTTATCGGTTCTCGATTGCGCCGGGGCTGCAGATCACGCCGTCTGCCCAATTCATTTCCAACCCGCTGCTTAATCCCGATCAGGACAGCATCGCAATGTTCAGCCTTCGCACGCGCATCGTCTTCTGACATCCGCCTATCCCAAAGGAGTATCCTGATGAACAAATTGATCGCCGCCGGTATTTTGGCTCTGTCTTTGGGTACCCCGATCCTTGCCAGCGAGGAAAGCAAAACCTGGGACGCCTCTGATGAGGCCAAGCAATTTGTTCAGGACACGATTGTTCTGGGTATGCTGGCCAGTCCCTATGGCACAGGTTGGACGGAATACGACCAGCTTCACACCTATTTCGAACGCGCCCGAGACAACGGTATAACCGGGCACGAAATGACGCTTGCGGCGGCGGGCATGTCTTTTGAAGCGCTGCTTGAACAGCACTATCACTTTCGGGCGGCGATGGCCCAGCAGCCAGAGAACTACCTGATCGTGAACGAAACACGCGACATCGAAGCAGCCCATGCCCAAGGTAAGACGGCTGTGATCTGGAACAGTCAGACAGCCACGGTTCTGGACGGCGACCTGACGAAAATGGCGCTACTCAAGGACATGGGGGTCAAAAGCATGATCCTTGCCTATAACGACATTTTCAGAACCGGTTCGGGGCAACTGGCGGCGTATAACGGGCGTGACATTGGCCTGACGCCGTGGGGCAAGTCCGTCATCGACGAAATGGTGCGGTTTGGGATCTTACTGGACCTTAGCCATACCGGGTCAAAAACCGCCAATGATGCTATGGATTACATGGACGAGACCTATCCCGGCGTCCCGTATGTCTATACCCACTCGGTTCCTGCCGGGCTGTACAAAAACGCGCCAGAAGCCACCGCGCGCGGGTGCTATCGCGCGATCCCCGACGATGAAGCCCTGCGTGCCGCCAAGTCGGGCGGCTATGTCTCGCCCACATTTACGGAATGGATGATGGACGGCATCTGGCCCGAGGATATCTCACCCCAGCAAGCTGCGGACATGATTGACTATTACGTGCAACTGGTGGGCGTTGATCACGTGGGCATCGCCACTGACGACATGTTCTCACTCGAACTTGTGGTGCAATTCGCGACGGCCAATGCCAGCATGTATGACGACGGTGGTTACATGATTGACGCCTTCAATAAAGGCGCAACCGGCAACGGAGAGCTTGCCAAGATTTTGGCCGCAATCACTGACGACCTATGGGCGCGCGGTTACAGCAACGAGGACTTGGCGAAGATTTACGGCGGCAACAAGATGCGGGTCTATGCGCAGGTTTGGGAAGGCAAACCTCCGCAACAGTTCCTGCAGGAATACCCCGAACGCCTGCGCATGCGGCAGGAATTTCGGGATCATTTCCATTCTCGCTGAACCGAAAGTCAGCGCGCGGGGGCTACGCTTAAAACCGGCGTTGTGCGGGTTACCTGCTGTGTGCTGATTCCTTCGGCTTCGGTGATTTTCACCGCCAATGTCTTGGCGCTTGGGAAACGATCGAAATACCGGAACTCGATTTCCCTTAACGCGTCCATGTTCTGACACCTGATCTCATAATCGGCGTGAAACTCAGAATTTTTGACCTGATCTCTTTCTCCGCCCTTGTCGGAAATCACGCCGAAGCGTTTTCCCGGCAGTGTGACATTGGCCGAGGTTGCAAAGCACCTTGCACTGTCAGCCATGCGAAACAATTCCAGCGGATCAGACAGGCGCGAGACTGCAATCGCCACACGTGTTTGGCTGTCTTGTTCGACACCCAATTGATCCATGATTTCCGAACCGGGGGCAGACAATGACAAAGTGATCTGCCCATCCGAAATTGCGATATTCAGGCGGCCTGACCCGACCTGCCCATACGCTTTGGACTGCGTGGATGGCACGGAGATTGCGGTAATCAAGGCCAAAACTAAAACAAAAAACTTCTTTAACACGGCAACACCCGACCTGAGCTCTGCGCCTCAAAAATAAATCTGTGTTACACCCGGTACAACCACAACACGAGCCCCCAAGACCCCACCAAATATGGGGAGTGCGCGGGCTTCGACGAGGAAAGTATCCGACAATAAAAGTCAGGTTGACATTGTTGACTATTTCACTCAGTTACCAATTAGCAAGCGTCGTGATGCCCGCCAAATACCGGCTCAGCAATGGAAGACCCTACCCCGATGATAAAGTTATTTGCCGCCACCAGCGTCCTGACCCTTACCGCAGCAACCGCGTTTGCCGCGGGCGATACTCATTCGAAATCCGATGTCCTGACCACTTATGCCGACATTGCCGAGGCGAAATACGAAGACAGCCTGATTGCGGCAAAGTCCCTGCAGACGGCCGTGAACGCGCTGATCGCACAACCGTCAGATGCAACACTGAACGCTGCCCGGGCTGCATGGATCGCAGCGCGCGTGCCGTATCAGCAGACCGAAGTTTATCGCTTTGGAAATGCCATTGTCGACGATTGGGAAGGCAAGGTTAACGCGTGGCCGCTGGACGAAGGGCTGATCGACTATGTCGATGCCTCCTATGGTGGCTCGAGCGACAAAAACGAATTCGCAACTCTGAACGTGATCGCCAATCCCAGCTTCGACCTTTCAGGCGAAACAATTGACGCCACCGAGATCACCCCAGCCCTTCTAAGTGATACTCTGCACGAAGCGGATGGGATCGAGGCCAATGTCGCGACCGGCTATCACGCCATTGAATTCCTGCTATGGGGTCAGGACCTGAACGGCCACGGTTCTGGCGCAGGAAACCGTCCTTTCACGGACTACGTGCAGGGCAATGCATGCACAGGCGGCAATTGCGACCGCCGCGCGCAGTACCTGAGTGCAGCCACCGACCTGCTGGTCAGCGATCTGGCTTGGATGGCCGATCAATGGAAAGAAGGCGGCGAAGCGCGGGCCGCTCTGGCCGTGGACGAAACCGCCGGTGTGTCCGCCATTCTGACCGGAATGGGTTCGCTGTCTTACGGTGAACAGGCGGGCGAGCGGATGCGCCTTGGCCTGATGCTGAACGATCCCGAGGAAGAGCATGATTGCTTTTCTGACAACACGCACAACAGCCATTACTATGACGGGCTTGGTATCCAGAATGTCTATCTGGGCAGCTACACCCGCATAGACGGCACCCCGGTCAGCGGTGCATCTCTGTCTGATCTGGTGTCGTCAAGCAATCCGGAACTGGACGCCGAGATGAAGATCAAGCTGGCGAACACAATGCAGGCGCTGGGGCGCTTGAAATCCACGGCTGAGGCCGGGTTTGCTTATGACCAGATGCTGGAGCGTGGCAACGAAGGCGGTGAACAACTGATCATGGGCGGCGTTAACGGTCTGGTCGATCAGACGAAGACGATCGAGCGGATCGTCACAGCTCTGGAACTGGACCAGATCGAGTTTGAAGGCTCGGACAGTCTGGACAACCCAAACGCTGTTTTCCAGTAACTCAAGCATTGCCGGAGGCGCGTCTTTTGCCACGCCTCCGACATTCCTGATCCCGCAGACCCACCAGTTGACTCTGGACCAAGGTCAAATAACTTACTAATTAAGTAAGAAATATATCAAGCACCGAGTCGCTATGATCGTATGCCACTGCACAAATATAACGGATCACGACATCCAAACAGCGATTGACTGGATGCGCTCGGCTGATCCCTTCGCGGTCATCACGCCCGGAAAGATCTACCATGCCCTTGGAAAGTCTGCGGATTGTGGCGGTTGCATGCCGCTTTTCTTAGACACGATGCGGTCCAGCGACAAACTGGAAGTCCCCATGCAGCTTCGTGCGTTGCGCACCGATGCATCACAGGAGAATACGAATGAAGGGCGACCCAAAGGTCATAGAATATCTAAACAAGTCTCTGCGGCATGAGTTGACGGCCGTCAGCCAGTACTGGCTTCACTATCGTCTGCAGGAAGACTGGGGTCTTGGTCACATGGCCAAGAAAAGCCGCGAGGAAAGCATCGAAGAGATGGGGCACGCGGACAAGCTGGTCGAGCGGATCATCTTTCTTGGCGGCCATCCAAACCTTCAGAAACTGGACCCTTTACGCATCGGGCAAACCCCAAAGGAAACACTCGAATGCGACCTGGCGGCAGAGATCGACGCCAGGGCCCTCTACAAGGAAGCGCGCGAATGTTGTCAGAGCGCCGGAGACTACGTCACCATGTCTCTGTTTGAAGGATTACTGGCCGATGAAGAAGGGCATATTGATTTTCTTGAAACGCAGCTTGATCTGTTTGAAAGGATCGGCGAGGCCAATTATGCACACCTCAACGCATCGAAAATGGATGAAGGCGAGTAAACTTTCGTTTGCGGTGGCGGCCGTTTGTGCGACGACCCCATCCCTGTCGGCCGAATTACAGGACCTGCACTTAAACGTCATCCCCAGAACCGAAGACGAAAAATCCCGGATTGCGGCTGTCACGGCTACTCCGTTGGATTTCGACGCCCCACAACGGTTTGAAGAACTACCTGCGGGTGCAGCAACCGTGCGCCTGCGCACCGACGCGGATGCGTTTTCCCAACCGTCCGGCAATCTGGAATTCGCCCAGGAACTTGACTTCAAAGTCGGCAATGGGCTGTTCAAGAAAATCTGGGTCTCATCGCCGTCATCCACTCTGGCTTCGGACGGGTTGGGGCCGCTATACAACGCGCGCTCGTGTCAACGCTGCCACCTCAAGGACGGTCGGGGGCACACGCCGAATGGGCCGGATGACAACGCCATTTCGATGTTTCTGCGTGTGTCGATCCCCGGCGGGGATTCGATACAGGAGATCAAAGACTACATCGCCACACAGCCCGAGCCGAACTACGGCGGACAGATGCAGGACCTGTCCCTACCCGGTCACCCGGCGGAATACAGGTTGGACATCACTTACGAGGACGTGCCCATAAAGCTTTCGGGCGATGAAACTGTCGTCTTGCGCAAACCAACTTATAAGGCCGCTGATCTGGGCTATGGCCCTCTGCACCCCGATGCGATGCTCAGCCCGCGTGTCGCACCGCAGATGATCGGGTTGGGACTGCTTGAGGCGATCCCCGTCGATGACTTGCTCGCCAAGGCTGACGCCGACGATGCAGATGGCGATGGTATTTCTGGCCGACCGAATATCATCTGGTCGATCGAATATGGCGCGCCGATGATGGGCCGCTTTGGGCATAAGGCTGGTATGCCGACGATTGCGCAGCAATCCGCTGCGGCCTTTGCCGGGGACATCGGAATTTCAAGTCCCCTGTACCCGGCAGCTTATGGGGACTGCACTGAATTGCAGGCAGAGTGTGTAAGCGCCCCGCACGGAGACGGTGACGATCGCACGTTTGAAATAGACCAGCAGGGCATGGATCTGGTCGTTTTCTACAGCCGCAATCTGGGTGTGCCAGAGCGTCGTGACGTGGACGATGCCGAAGTTTTGCGCGGCAAGCGCGTGTTTCACGACAGCGGGTGCGCCGCGTGCCACACGCCATCACACGTCACGCACCGGCTGGAAGACCGGCCCGAGCATAGTTTCCAATTGATCTGGCCCTATACCGACCTGTTACTGCACGACATGGGCGAGGGTCTTGCCGACAACCGTCCCGAGTCCCGCGCGACAGGCCGCGAGTGGCGTACACCGCCGTTGTGGGGAATTGGCCTGACGGAGCAGGTTTCGGGGCATACCCAGTTCCTGCACGACGGTCGCGCGCAATCGCTGCTGGAAGCTATCCTGTGGCATGGCGGCGAAGCTCAGGTGGCACGCGACAAGATTGTCACGCTGCCCAAGGCGGACCGTGCGGCCCTCATCCGGTTTTTGGAGAGCCTGTAGTGCGTGCCGTTCTACTCGCTTGCGCTCTGATGACCCCTTTGCCCGCAACAGCTCAGAACCGGGGGCCGATCCTGACGGACGTGGTCGAAGGGCACATCCTGCCCGGCTATGCGCGTTTGTCCAAGGCAACCGGCGCACTTAGCAGCGCGGCGCAAGGGGATTGCGCAGCCACATCCCCCGAATTGCGAGCGGCTTATCATGCTGCTTTTGATCGCTGGATTACAGTAAGTCATTTGCGGTTCGGTCCCTCCGAGACCGACAACCGGGCATTTGCGCTGGCGTTCTGGCCCGATACCAAAGGGTTCACACCCAAGGCGCTGTCAGGTCTGATCGCAGTTCGGGATTCCGCCGTCGAAACGCCCGAAGGATTTGCTGAGACGTCAGTCGCCGGGCGCGGTCTCTTTGCGCTGGAGATGATGCTGTACGACCCCGCCTTCATGGAAACCGAAGACGAGCCGTACCAATGCGCCCTTGTTCAAGCAATCGCAGTCGACATCAATCACAACGCCAATGCGATTGATGCGGATTGGGTGTTATACGCAAGTCAAATCACCAAACCCGGAGGCCAAAGCGCATTCCGCTCGGACAGTGAAGCCGTGCAAGAGCTGTACAAGGCGCTTGTCACGGGGTTGGAATTCACGGCCAACACCCGCCTCGGGCGGCTATTAGGAGCGTTAGACCGCCCCCGGCCCAAGCGTGCCGAGGCGCGGCGATCTGAACGCTCGTTGCGCCATGTCGAACTGTCCCTGATCGCATTGCGGGATCTTGCGGCGCGATTGTCGGCTGATCACCCCGAGATTGACACCGATCTGGCCAAAGCGTTCGAAAAGGCCATCGACCGCGCGCAGCGTTTGGATGATCCGGGGCTTGCGGGCATCGCGACACCTCAGGGGCGATTGCGGGTTGAAGCTCTGCAACAGTCGATCAACGACATCCGGTCGGTTGCCACTAGTGACCTTGGCCCAACATTGGGCATCAATGCCGGATTCAACGCATTAGATGGGGATTAAGGTATGACCAGCCGCCGCCGATTTCTGGCAGGACTGGCTGCGGCTAGCCTTGCCCCCACCCAAGGATGGGCGGCCGTCGGTGCGCCCGACTATCTGGCCGCCGCCCTGTTTCCTGATGGATCACACCGTTTGGTCGGTTTGATGGCGGATGGAAGTATTCTGTTCTCACTGATATTGCCCGCCCGAGGCCACGCCGCCGCCGCGCACCCCCATCGCCCGCAGGCTGTTGCCTTCGCGCGGCGACCGGGGACCTTTGCCGTGATCATCGACTGCACAACAGGTGCGCAAACCGCGGCGTTAAACGCGCCTGACGGCAGACACTTCTACGGTCACGGCGCATTTTCACAGGATGGCACCCGACTATTCACAACAGAAAATGACTACGAAGCCGGAGAAGGCGTGATCGGTGTCTGGGAGACTGCACAATATACTCGGTTGGGCGAGTTTCCGTCAGGGGGAACCGGCCCCCATGACATTCGCCTTATGGCGGACGGGAAAACACTGGTCATCGCCAACGGAGGGATTGAAACGCACCCCGACACCGGCCGCACCAAGCTGAACCTGCCGGTCATGCAGCCGAACCTCACCTATCTGGACCTCGACGGCTCCATGCTTGAACAGGCCGAATTGCCGCCGGGGCTGCGCCAGAACTCGATCCGTCATCTGGCGGTCCGGCCTGACGGGCTGATTGGGTTTGCGACCCAATGGCAGGGTCAAACCATTGAACACCCGCCCCTGCTTGGCCTGCACAGACCGGGCGACGAAATCCGCTTATTATCCGCCCCGAATGCGTATCAAAGCAGGTTGCAAGGCTATGCCGGCAGCATCGCTTTTTCCGGCGATGGTGCATCGGTCGCGATCACCTGTCCCCGCGGAAACGCTTTGCACCAATTTCGTGTCGAGGACGGTCAATTGATAGGTGCTTTCGAACTGGATGACGTCTGCGGACTTGGCACCGGCGGAGACGGGTTTGTGTACACCACAGGCACCGGCGCGGTTGGAACGCTGGGCGCGACGGTCAAAACGTCGGCCCTGCAGGACTGCCAATGGGACAACCAGCTGATCCCCGTGGGACGTCCGGCGTAATTTGGGCAAATCCACCCCTTAGATTACACTTGGAAGAATCAAACAGCTACCGTATTGGCGGGCGAAACACCGGCTCCCCTCTGAGTTAAGGACTGACTCGATTGAAACAGACGCCCGACGCACCGCATTCCATCTACGGGGTTGATAAATGGGGCAAAGACCTGATCGAGGTGACGAAGCAGGGTGAAATCGGTCTGCGCAATCCGCTCGCGCCCGACGCTGCCGCGATCAGCCTGCCCGGGATTCTGGCCGATCTGGATGATCGGGGGATCAAGGCCCCGATGCTGCTGCGGGTTTCCTCTTATCTGGAACATGAAATTGCGCATCTGAACGAAAGCTTCCGCGACGCCATTGCGCGCGTGGGCTACAAAGGCTCCTATCGCGGCGTCTTTCCGATCAAGGTGAACCAGCAAGCGCAGGTCGTCGACCGCATCGTCGAGTTCGGTAAGAAGTACAATTACGGGCTTGAGGCCGGATCAAAACCCGAACTGGTTGTGGCGCTGGCGCATCGCCTTGCGCCTGAGGCGTTGATTGTCTGCAATGGCGTCAAAGATGCCGAGTTCATCCAACTGGCCATCCTCAGCCGCAAGATCGGCTTTAATACCGTGATCGTTCTGGAAAGCCCGAAAGAGGCCGACACAGTGATCAAGGTCTGTAACGAGCTGGGCATCGAACCGCTGATCGGCGTGCGGGTGAAGCTGACCAACCAGATCAGCGGCAAATGGGAAGAAAGCTCAGGCGACCGCTCAGCCTTTGGCATGAACACTGACCAACTTGTCGCAGCGGTGGACAAACTGCGCGACGCGGGGCTGTTGCATTGCTTGAAACTGCAACACTCGCATCTGGGCAGTCAGGTACAGGACGTCAACGACGTGCGCCGTGCTGTGGGCGAAGCGTGTCGCTACTACACCGAACTCACGCGCGAAGGCGTGCCGATGACCCATCTGGACCTCGGCGGCGGCATGGGCGTGGATTACACGGGCGAGAAGAAAGCCGCCGAGAACTCGATCAACTACACGGTCGAGGAATACTGCGCCAACGTGGTCGAAACCGTGGCTTATGCCATGGATGAGGCCGAGATCGCCCACCCAACGCTTGTCACCGAAAGCGGGCGGGCCGTGGTGGCTACATCCTCGATGCTGGTGTTCAATGTGTTGGAAAGCACGCTCTACGACGCCCCAACCGGCCCCGAGGTTGAACCCGACGATCATCACATGGTCGCTGACCTTGCAGCCGTTCACGGATACCTCAGCAAAACCCGCCTACAGGAATGCTGGAACGACGCCACATTCTATCGCAACGAACTGCGCGCGCTGTTCAGACGCGGCTATGTCGACCTGCGCCAGATGGCGCGCGCTGAACGAATCTACCTGTCGCTCATGGCCCGCCTCAAGGCGCTGGCCGCAAGCGATGATCTGGACACGGATGTGGATGACCAGCTTGAGAAAGTCGCCGATATCTACCACTGCAACTTCTCTCTGTTCCAATCCCTGCCCGATGTCTGGGCCATCGACCAGCTACACCCGATCGTGCCGTTGCAGGGCCTGAACAAAACGCCCGACCGGCGCGCTGTCCTGTCCGACATCACCTGCGACAGCGACGGCAAGATCGACCAGTTCATTCTGGCCGACGGGGTCTCACCCAGCCTGCCGGTGCATTCGCTCCCGGATGAGGGCGAATACTTCATGGGCGTCTTTTTCGTCGGCGCCTATCAGGAAACGCTGGGCGATCTGCACAACCTCTTTGGCGACACCAACGTCGTCACCATCGACCTGCGCGCCGATGGCGGCTTCGACCTGCTGCATGAACAAGAGGGCGACACGATCAGTCAGGTCCTGTCCTATGTCGAATTCGACCCGCAAGACTGCGTCGCCGCTTTCCGCAAAATGGTGGACGAGGCGATCTCGACCGGTACTCTGCAAGCCAAGGACCGCAAAACCCTGATGAGCGCCTATCGCGACTCGATCAACGGCTACACCTATTACGAATAAGAAGGAGACAGACCATGGGCAAAACACTGGTTGTCGGCGCCGGCGGCGTATCCCACGCAGCCGTGCACAAAATGGCGATGAATTCAGATATATTCACCGAAATCACGCTGGCCAGCCGCACGAAATCGAAATGCGATGCCATCGCAGCGGCCGTCAAGGATCGCGTTGGCGTGGATATCAAGACCGCCGAACTGGACGCCTACAAGGTCGAAGATACGGTCAAACTGATCAAGGAAACCGGTGCTGAAATCCTTGTGAACCTCGCCCTGCCCTATCAGGATCTGGTGCTGATGGATGCGTGCCTCGAGGCCGGAATCCACTATCTCGATACCGCGAACTACGAGCCCGAGGATGAGGCCAAGTTCGAATACCACTGGCAATGGGCCTATCAGGAGCGGTTCAAAGCGGCGGGCCTGACCGCCATCCTCGGCTCGGGCTTTGATCCGGGCGTGACATCCATGTTCGCCAAATGGCTGAAGAAACACAAGCTGGAGACAATCCGCCAGATCGACGTTCTGGATGCCAATGGCGGCAGCAACGATCAGGAATTCGCCACCAACTTCAACCCCGAAATCAACCTGCGCGAAGTGCTGGCCGAGGTCCGCCACTGGGAAGGTGGCGAATGGAAACACTCCCCCGCCATGACCCACAAGGTCGAGTTCGACTTCCCCGCCATCGGCCCCAAAAACATGTACCTGATGTATCACGAGGAACTGGAGTCACTCAGCACCCACTTCCCCGAAATCGAGCGCGCCCGATTCTGGATGACCTTCGGCGACGCCTATATCATGCACGCCAAGGTACTGGAAAATGTCGGCATGACCCGCATCGACCCGGTGATGCATGACGGCAAGGAAATCATACCTATCCAGTTCCTGAAAACCCTTCTGCCCGATCCCGGCGATCTGGGCGCGGAAACCAAGGGCAAAGCCTGCATCGGCGACATCGCCACAGGTCAGGCCAAGGATGGCTCGGGCGAGAAGACCTTTTACATCTACAACATCTGCGACCATGAGGAATGCTACGCTGAGGTCGGCTCCCAGGCCGTCAGCTACACCACTGGCGTCCCCGCCATGATCGGCGCGGCACAAGTGCTGAAAGGCAACTGGCGCGAACCCGGCGTGTGGAACATGGAACAACTCGACCCGGATGACTTCATGGACATGCTGAACAATCACGGCCTCCCGTGGCAAGTCCACGAACTCGACGGCCCAGTCGAGTTCTAGATCCGGAACTTCATCTGGCCAAAAATATCCCGGGGGGTCCGGGGGGCTGGCCCCCCGGCCTCTCCACAATCGGAGACGCCCGATATGTCTGACATGATGACCACCCAAGCCGGCGACGCCGGTGCCTTCCGTAATTTCGATCTTAACCGCGTCCCCACCCCTTGCTTCGTGGTCGACGAAAAAGCCGTCGAACGAAACCTGACCATCCTCTCAGACATCGGCACCCGGTCAGGCGCGCATGTTCTCAGCGCGCTCAAGGCGTTTTCGATGTTCTCTCTGGCCCCGCTGGTGCGCCAGCACCTTGGTGGCACCTGCGCCAGCGGCATCTACGAAGCGCGTCTGGGCCGCGAGGAATATGGTGGCGAGGTCGCAACCTTCTGCGCCGGGTACAAGGACGCGGATATCGACGAGATCCTGTCGCTGTCGGACCACATCATCTTCAACTCTCCAGCGCAAAAGGATCGGTTTCTGAGCAAGGCCGAAAGCGCCAAAGTTCAGGTCGGCCTGCGCATCAACCCAGAACATTCCGAAGGCGAGATACCCAAATACGACCCCTGCGCGCCCTGCTCGCGCCTTGGCACACCGGTCAGTCAACTGACCGCCGAAACCTTGAACGGGGTTGATGGCCTGCACATGCACACGCTCTGCGAACAGGGGTTCGTACCGCTGCAACACACGTGGGCGGCAATCGAACATAAGCTCAAACCCTTTATGGGTCAGCTCAGATGGCTGAACTTCGGCGGCGGCCATCACATCACCCGAGACGACTACGACCGCGACGGGCTGGTAGGTTTCATCAAAGCCATCCGCACCGAATACAATATCGACATCTACCTCGAGCCCGGCGAGGCCGTGGCGCTGGATGCCGGTATTCTGGTCGGAGAAGTCCTCGACCTGCCGACCAACGGAATGCCCCTTGCGATCACCGATATCTCGGCCACCTGCCACATGCCCGACGTGATCGAGGCCCCCTATCGCCCCGCCCTGATGGACGAGGCTGAGGCGGGCCACACCTACCGCCTCGGCGGCCCTTCCTGTCTGGCAGGCGATGTGATCGGTGACTACACATGGGACAGGCCGCTTGAGATCGGCCAGCGTTTTGCCTTCCTCGATCAGGCGCATTACTCGATGGTCAAGACCAACACGTTCAACGGTGTTCCCCTGCCGACTATAGCCCTGTGGAACAGCGAAACGGACGAACTGAAAATCATCAAGCAGTTCGGCTATGACGACTTTAAGGACCGACTCTCATGAGCATTTTCCTCGACAGTGAACTGACCGCATCCGAGCGCACCGAAGACGCCCGGTTCCGCGTGATCCCCGTGCCGCTGGAGCGCACGGTGTCTTATGGCGCGGGCACGGCCAAGGGCCCCGGTGCCATCATCGAAGCCAGCAATGAGTTGGAGCGCATTACCGGCCATGCCGAACCCTGCGTCGAGGGGATCTTTACCGAACCCCCGCTGGACTGCGACGGCCCGCTGCCCGAGGTGATGGAACGGCTGGCCCAACGCACCGAGGCCGCCATTCGCGCAGGCAAGGTGCCGGTCACGCTGGGCGGAGAGCATTCGCTCAGTTACGGCGCGGTAATGGGCGTGGCACGGGCGCTTAACCAACCCATAGGGATCGTGCAGATCGACGCCCACGCCGATTTGCGCAACGCGTATCAGGGCGAGAAACACTCTCACGCGTCGGTTATGCACCTGCTGGCCGAGCAAGGCGTCAAACTGGCCCAATTCGGCGTCCGCGCCTTTTCCACCGAAGAAGCCCAAAGCCGTCTGAAAAACCACGTCTTCCACGTGGATGCCGAGGAGTTGGTCACCGGCAATATCCACGCGGTCGACCTGCCCGAGGATTTTCCCGAACTGGTCTATGTCAGCTTTGACGTGGACGGTTTGGACCCATCGCTGATGCCCGCCACCGGCACCCCGGTTCCGGGCGGGCTTGGATATTACCAAGCCCTGCGCCTGGTCGAACACGCCCTGAAGGGCCGCAAATGCGTAGGCTTCGACGTGGTCGAGCTGGCCCCCGACGGCAATGCAGCGTGGGACTTTACCGCGGCACAAATCGTCTATCGACTGATGGCAGCCTGTTAACCCTCGGACGTTTCATTCAGTTCCATGTGCCCTTCACCCTTGCTCAGGACGCGGCGCAACATAGGCTCAAAGAACTCCAACGGTTTGGTCGGATAGCCCGGGTCAAACGCCTTCTGATCGTATTCGTGGCAGAAATAGCGGCAGTCCTCCCAGTACGGGCTGTCGCGGTACTTGTCGCGGGCATTACGATCTCCGCCCCAATGATGATTGTAGTAATACCCTTGAAAGACACAGTGATGTTTCAAAATCCAATAGGTCTTTTCGCTGACATAAGGCTTCATCATTGCGGCTGATAACTCACCATGATTGTAGGGGGACAGAATATCGCCAGTGTCATGGATCAAGGCCGCTACGACCAATTCCTCATCCGCGCCATCCTCATAGGCGCGGGTCGCGGCCTGAAGACTGTGCTGGTAGCGATTCACCGGATAAGGCGTCCAATCTTCGTCCAGCGAGCGGATCGCATCCAGAATTCGCTCGGGCAGAGCGGCGTTATAGGCCTCTTCATATTCGATGACGGCATCCCAGTCGGCTTTGGTCGCCTCCTCGAAACTGGTCCAGGTGGGTTTGTTGCTTTTGTCCAGCATCGCGCGGTCCTTTGGCTGATTTGTTCAGCGAGGATAGCGCAAACTGCTTGCCCAAAAAAATGAATTGATTTTATCACATCAATCAAAAAATACTTTCAATATGCAAACCAAAGCCCTTGAGACCTTTCTATGCGTTGCCGAGTCAGGAGGCTTTCACGCGGCGGCCCGCAAGCTGAACATCACCCAGACGGCTGTCAGCGCCCGTATCCGATTGATCGAAGAAGAAACCGGAAAGCCCCTATTCACACGCGGTGCCGGGGGTACAAGGCTGACAGAATTCGGACGCCAATTCCGACCCTATGCGGAACAGATGCTGTCGCTTTGGTCCTTTGCATCCCGCGATCTGCCTGCACAAACACAGAACCGGATCGCTTTGCGGTTAGGTGCGCAACTCAGCATTTGGGACCCCTTGCTGGTCGACCTCGCGGTGCGCTTTGAACAGCGTCTTGGGCAAATTCTGCTGACGCTGAATTATGATCACGATCTGAACATGGTCGACGCCGTGGCGACCCATGTACTTGACGCTGCGCTGACACATGAAAAACCAACAGATGCGCGGGTTGAGTGTAAGGAACTTGTCCCAGAACGGTTGATATTGGTTCAGGCAACAACCAACCTGCACGATCCCGTCTTCGTTAATCTGGAATTGGGCAAGGTCTATCAGGATCACATTCGGTCAATCGCGCGACAGGCGTCGACTCAATCGGTCTTTCTGGGAAACTGCATGATGGCCCTGCGCTATATCCTCAAGAGGGGCGGAACCGGCTATTTCCCCGAATATCTCGTTGCTGAGTATTTACACGCTGGCGATCTATGCCGCGTGATCGGTTCGCGCGACCTTTTGCTGCCTGTTTACCTGATCGCCCGGAAGAACAGCCCAGCCCTGGAAAGTGTTCTGGGGTGCGTGACAGACCTTAGAGGAGCAAGCTAGGCCGCAGTCGGCATTGGTGTCGCATTTCGTCGTCTGGTCCGCAAAAGCGGGCGTCCTGCGATCAACAGAAACACGCACGAAATCAAGATGCCCAAAATCGCTGGTAGATAAAGCAATATCCACAGATCCGGATCGTCGATCACGACAGGTGACACAAATCCCCGAACGCCCTCGAGCAGAACCAGAATCGTAAACGCCCCGAAAATCTGCGGCCACAGCCCGAACCTTGAGAAACTTCCCAACATCAAAGTGGCATATCCGGCCATCGCGACTGCCACGCATATGGCAATCCACGAAAACCTCTGATGCAGTTCGTCGATCAACTCACCTTCGCTGAACTCCCCTGCCGCGATAATCTTGTCCCGGCTTTGCAAAAGCTCGAGGGTGGGAATGGCTTCGAGACTGCGATTATTTATCCGGTTGGTGTTTGTCATCCCAGAGATGTCATAAGACGCGTCCTCAAACAGTGTCGAAGACAGCGTTCGCCCATCTTTGGTCAACCGCAAAGCGACCCCGTCCACCATCACAAGGTGTATCCCCTCGCCACTATTGACCAGATAGGCGGTTTTGCTTGAGTAGCTGACCGGATTATCCTCATCCCGACGGTCAGAGACGAACACCTCGTACAGCGTCCCGTCCAGGTCAATCCGCCCGATATAAACCGTCACACCAACCGCGGGGTGCATAAACTCACCCTCATTCAATAGCTGGGCGGTGACATCGCCTGCGACCTCGGCCTGACGTCGTTCAAGCTGATCAACGGACGCGGGGCGCAGGAACACACTGATCGCAGCCATCATCAGCCCGGTTATCAGCCCAAACAGAAACACGGCGCGCGCCAACCGCCACGGGCTGGACCCGGTGGCCAACATGACCGTAAGTTCGCTTTCCCGGCTCAGACGATTGGTGGCATAGACGGCGGCGGCGAACACCGCCATCGGCATCACGGTTCGTATCAGGGTGGGAAGGGTCAGGGCGGTGAACTCCAGAAACACCATAGCCGACTGCCCGCCGCTGATCACACGGTCAAACAGGCTGACCGAGCGGGTGATCCAGAAAACACCCACCAGAACCAGGGTGAAAAAGCCGAACAGAATCAGCAGTTGCCGCAGGAAATAGCCATCGAAGCGCGACATGAGACTCCATCCGTCTGATCAAGTTCCCGCCGACAGTATTGTATTCGGAAAGCCGTGGAAACCGCGTTTGGACACTCGGCTGAATTTTACCTCAATCCGGCAGCAGGTGAATTGTCAGATAGCACAAAAGCTGAAAACCACCCTGAACCATATGGTTTTCTTCCAGATCGAATTTCATGACCGTCTGATCAGACAGAAAGAACGCAAGCCACAGGCCGATTGACACAACAAAGGCCGTATCCACGCGTTTGATCCAAAGCCTCCTGTTCTGATAAGGCGTTGCAACTGCTATCAAAAACAGCAAGGCCGCAATCAAAGCCCAAGCGATGATACCGACAAACAAGGCGATATCCACGGCCGGAGTCGCTCCGAACTGCTCAAGTGTTTTTTGCAGAAACGGATAGTTGTGCCCATCGAACCACGGCGTAGACGTGTACCCAAGCAGCTCCAGACCACCGACAAAGTCGGTGAGGAACGCAAAAGCCCACCATACAAACCAGAACGCAACAAGGCTTTGTTTAAAGAAAATACGCATGGATTGCCCCCAAAACAGCAAAAACTCATCAAGAACGCGACCAACACTACTTGATTTGCTGAAAATTTAGAAATTCCGGTCAGAATGCTACGGTGCCGACGGCACAGGCTCGCCTGAGATTTTGAGGGAAATGGCAGGGGCAGCAGGGTTCGAACCCGCGACCTACGGTTTTGGAGACCGTCGCTCTACCAACTGAGCTATACCCCTATGGTGCGCCTCAGATATGCCAGCCGCGCGGCGGACTCAAGAGGCTTTTTGAGATTCAACCACAGTTATGTATTTCACAAACAAGTTGCGCGCGGCGTTGAGTTCTATAAGACACATTTTCGCCAACAGAAGGACGCTTGACGTGAACCTCCGCAAGAAAATTGCCGACAGCGAAGCCGTTCTGAACTGGGCGGCCCGGCGGATCGCAAGCTATATCCGGATGGTCAACCGCAATACCAAGTGGCAACGTATCGGGTACGAAGAACTTGACCAACTGGCCGATCAAGGCGAACCGGTCATCGTTGTTCTGTGGCATCAGCGACTGGCGCAGTCGCCCTATTTCTTTCCGTTGGACAAGGGTCGCATCTGTTCGATCACCTCGTCGGCACGTGCAGGCAGCATGGTAGGCAGGGTGCAGAAACTGTTCGGCATGGACACGATTGCCATGTCCAGCCACAAGCGCCACGTCGCCTTGTCGCGTGAGGTTCTTGGAAAGATGAAGCAGGGTATCTCGATCGGGATCGCTGCCGATGGTCCGCGTGGGCCTGAACGCGTATCTTCAACCGTGCCCCTGATCTGGGCGCGCACGTCGGGCAAACGGGTCTTTGGCATCACATTCTCAGCCAAACACGGAAGCGAGGCCGGAACCTGGGATCGCCTACTGATGCCGCGCCCGTGGCGGAACGAGGGCGTCTTTTTGTGCCGCGAATGGACGGATTCCGTTCCGCGCAAAGCGACCGAAGACCAGATCGAAGCGCTGCGCCTCAGCCTTGAAAAACATATGAACGACATCACCGCCGAGGCTGACCGGATGGTTGGGCGCGAGCCGTGGTCGCCGAAGGGCTAACCGCCCCTCAGCCTTTGCATCAGATAGATTTCGCTGCCTTCAGGGATCGGCTCGGTCAGACCGCTGGCTACAACGCGCCCGTCAATCGCGATGGACACGCCGGCATCTATCGGCCCTTGAAGCTGAGGATGTAGCCGCACCAGTTCCTGTAGCAGCTCACCCGTGGTTTTGGCATCGACCTCCACCACCTGCTGGCCCCCGGTCAAAGACCGAAGACCAGACCAGAGGTGAACCTCAACCATTGTCCCTAAGCGCGGCCAGAATGCGCGGCGGGGACATCGGCAGTTGCTTCATTCGAACGCCCGCCGCTTGCGATACCGCATTTGCGATAGCGGCCAGAGGCGGCACGATTCCTGTTTCGCCCACTCCGCGCACGCCGAACGGGTGGCCGGGGTTGGGGACCTCGACAATCACCGTGTCGATCATGGGCAGGTCACTGGCGACGGGGATGCGATAGTCAAGGAAGATCGAGTTTTGCAGCCGACCATCCTCGCCATAGATATATTCCTCGTTCAGCGCCCAACCGATCCCTTGTGCAGCGCCGCCTTGGTACTGGCCTTCCACATAGGTCGGGTGGATGGCCTTGCCCGCGTCCTGAATGACCGTATAGCGCGTGATGCTGGTCTTACCCGTTTCCGGATCAACTTCGGCATCCACAATATGCGTACCAAAGGACACACCAGCACCTTCGGGCGTCGCCTCGAAATGGCCCGAGATCGGCCCCCCTGTGCTGCCCATATTGGCCGTGATATCAGCCAGTGGCATCGGATCGAAATCTCCGGCATTGGGGCCAGACGGGACAGCGCAACCGTTTTCCCATTTTACCGCGTCCACGGGGATGCCCCACTTGGCCGCCGCGCGTTCGCTCAGTTTCTCAACCGCATGGCGCGCCGCTTTGATGGTCGCTAGACCGCTGGCATAGGTCACGCGTGAACCGTGGCTGACATCGTTATAGCCCAGCGTCGCCGTATCCGCGATTGTCACACGGATGTTTTCATAAGGGATACCAAGCACTTCGGCCGCCATCAGCGCCATCGACGCGCGCGAGCCGCCAATATCCGGCGTCCCCACCATCAACTGCGCCGAGCCGTCCTCGGACAGGGCCAGCGACACGCTTGTCTCGCCGCCGTGGTTGAACCAGAACCCGCAGGAAATCCCGCGCCCCTGCCCTGGCTTCAGTGGGGCCGAATAATGCGGATGCGCCTTGGCCGCTTCCAGCGTTTCAACCAGACCGATCCGCTGATAGCGCGGGCCATAGCTGGCCTTGGTCCCTTCATGGGCCGCGTTTTTCAGGCGTACATCGACCGGGTCCAGACCCAGCTTCTTGCACAGCTCGTCAATCACCGACTCAACGGCAAACGCGCCCATTGGCGCACCCGGCGCACGGTAGGCGGCCTGTTTCGGACGGTTGGCCATGACGTCATAGCCGATCTGCTTGACGTTGGTCAGGTTGTAAGGCGCAAAGGCGCACATGGCGGTCATGTCGCCGGGCGCGCCCGGGAATGCCCCACCCTGCAAGCGGAACACACCCTGCGCGGCAGAGATTGTGCCGTCCTTCTTCATCCCGATTTTGATATCCATCGACGCCGAAGCTGTCGGGCCAGTCGCCCGGAACACCTCGGATCGGGTCATCACAACTTTAACGGGCCGGTTGGCCTTGCGGCTGAGTGCCAGCGCGACAGGTTCGATGAATACCGTTGTCTTGCCGCCGAAACCGCCTCCGATCTCGGATGCGGTGACGCGCAATTGCGAGGTTTCGATGCCCAATAGCGCCGCACAGGTTTTTTGCGCGATCCAGTGACCTTGGGTGGTACACCACAGCTCACCCTTGCCGTCATTGCCCAGCATGCCCAGACAGGCGTGCGGCTCGATATAGCCCTGATGGGTGGCTTCGGTGACGAAACTGTCTTCGATCACCAGATCTGCCTCAGCGAACCCGGCCTCGACATCGCCGTGGCCGCTTTCGTGATAACGCACGACGTTGGGATGCATCCCCTCGGGCACGGAATAATCCGCAGCCCCTTCGCGGATGACCGGCGCATCCGGGGCCATCGCCTTGTCCACGTCAGTGACGTGGGGCAGAACCTCGTACTCGACCTCGATCAGTTTCAGCGCGTCGCGCGCGGCCAGAGCCGATGTCGCCGCAACGGCCGCAACTGCGTGCCCGTCATACAGCGCCTTTTCCCCCGCCATGACGTTTTCCAGCACATTCCAGAACTCACCTTCCAGGCCGGGCATGAACGGCACTTCGGCGAAATCGGCGCGGGTGACGACGGCTTTGACGTCCTTCAACGCCTCAGCTTTGGACGCATCGATCTTCACAATCCGCGCATGGGCATGGGGCGAGCGCAGGATCGCACCGTGCAGCATCCCCGGGGCTGACATGTCCGCGCCAAACTTGGCCCGGCCCGTGACCTTGTCCAACCCGTCTGGGCGGTTCGGGCGAGTGCCGACAAAGGTAAATTCTGTCTTACGATCGTCCAGAGCCATTACGACGCCTCCCGCAATTCTTCTGCCGTTTCCATCACGGCGCGAATGATCTTGTCATAACCGGTGCAGCGGCAAAGGTTGCCTGCAAGCCAGTACCTGGTTTCTTCCTCGGTCGGGTTGGGGTTCTTTTCCAGCAGCGACTTGGCCGCCACCAGAATGCCCGGTGTGCAGATGCCACATTGCAGGGCGGCATGGTCGATGAACTTCTGCTGTAACGGGTGCAGCACGTCACCATCCGCGATACCTTCGACGGTTTCGATCTGCTTACCCTCGGCCTCGGCACCCAACATCAGGCACGAACAGACCAAACGGCCATCGACGGTGACGGAACACGCGCCGCAGTCGCCGGTTCCGCAGCCCTCTTTCGCGCCGGTCAGGTTCAGCTTGTCGCGCAGACAGTCCAACAAGGTTTCACGGGGGTCGCACAGAAAATCGACCTCATCCCCGTTCACGGTGGTGGATACGTGGAGCTTACTCATGCTTTTTCTCCCTTCGCGCGGGCATAGGCGATTTTCGCGGCACGTTTGGCCAGAACGCCAGCGACCTCGGTGCGGAATGCGATCGTGCCGCGTTTATCGTCAATCGGGTTGCAGGCTGCAGAGGCCGCTGCTGCCAGCGCGTCCAGCGCGGCGTCGTCCAGCGTGCTGCCGATGATGGCTTTGGCGCAATCTTCAACCAACAGCACTGTTGGCGCGACCGCGCCCAGCGACACACGCGCCTCGACCACAGTATCGCCATCCAGACGCAGGCTGACACCTACGCCGACCACGGCGATATCCATCTCGGTGCGCGGAATGAACCGCAGATAGGCGTCGCCCGCGTTGTCCCCGCGCACAGGGATATTCACGGCTGAGACAACCTCGCCCTTGGCCAGCGACGTTTTGCCGGGGCCGGTGGGGATGTCTTCGACCGCCACCTCGCGCTCACCTTTGGGGCCGGTGACCGTCACAGTCACGCCTGCCGCGACCATCGCAGGCACCGAATCCGCCGCCGGAGAACCATTGCACAAGTTGCCGGTCAGCGTTGCGCGGCCCTGCACCTGCGTGGATCCGATCAAATCCATCGCCTCAACCACGCCGGGCCAGTCGCGGCCAAGCTCGGGGTGTTCGCTCATCTCGGCGCCGGTGGCGGCAACGCCCAGCGTCCAGCTTCCATCAGCGTTGCGGGTTATGTCGCTGACACCGTCGATTTTCTTGATGTCGATCAGTGTGTCGGGCGTGACCAATTCCGAGCGCAACTGCACTAGAACATCCGTTCCGCCAGCCAGAAAGCGGGTGAGGCCCGTTGCGTTTGCAGCCAGAGCCGACGCCTCGGCGAAACTGGCGGGGCTGTGATAATCCATGAAAATACCTCGCACCTGTTGATCAGGATTCACTGGGGTTCGCAGGGGACGTTAGTGCAGCACCGCCCCGGCGTCCATGGCTGGAACGACCAAATTCTGCGATTCAAAATGTCGTTTCTAAACTTCCGATCAGAGGTCGATCTCGATCACGCCATCTTTTTGCGCAGCTCGGCTTTGGCAAAGGATGATCGCCCCCTCGCGCTGCTTGTTGGACAAAACGAAATCACGGTGTTCGACCTCACCCGAGACCACGCCGCATTTACAGACCCCGCAGATGCCGTCAGCGCATTTCACATCCACATGTATACCCGCCTCATTCAACACCTGCGCGGCGTCCTTGTCTGCGGGCACGGTCAGATCGCGGCCCGACTTGGCCAGCCGCAAGGTGAATTCGTGATTCTCGTATTCGGGTTGTTCGGGGACCGAGAAATACTCCAGATGCCGCGCCTCATCGGGAAAGTCCTGACGCTCAGCCGCCTGCATCACCCCGTCCATGAACCGATCCGGTCCGCAGGTATAGACATGCCAACCGTCCTGATAGCCTTTCAAGATCACATCCAGGTCGGCGCGCGTGCCTTCGTCCGAGAAATGATAATGCACATGATCCGCCCAAGGCATCCCCGCCAAGTCTTCCAGATACCCGGCCCCGGCGCGGGTGCTGGCGGAATAATGCAGTTCGAACGGTTTGCCCAAGGCGTGCAACCGATGGGCGAAGGCTATCATCGGCGTTATTCCGATCCCGCCGCCCATCAGAAAACTCTTGGTCGCGCCTTCGTCCAGTTCAAAATGGTTGATGGGTTTCGAGATGAAGACCTTGCGCCCCTCGTTGAAAATCCGGTGCAGCAGGGCCGAGCCGCCGCGCCCGTCATCCTCGCGCAGCACACCGATCTGATAGGTCATGCGGTCGGACGGGTCGCCGGACATAGAATACTGCCGCAGGAATTCCGGCGCGACCAGAACGTCCAGATGCGCGCCAGCGGTCCATTCCGGCAAAGGCGAGCCGTCCAGAGTAGAGAATTCGTACTTGGTCACATCTGCCGTCATCTTACCGACCTTCGTCAGTTCAACCCGCATCACCGGAGCATCGCCAGCAATCGCGTAGCGGTGAATCACGGACATATCACCCGCAGCTTTGCGGGCCTTGTATTCATCTGCGGTCACCATTGCCTGATACGCGGCGATCCCGGCCTCGCGGTCCATTCCAAAAGGATAGGGCCAGGGATGCGGCGCAAGATAGGCGGGGTAGACCGCAAGCGTCTGGTCTTCGTATTTCAGATCAAGATCGGTTTGCAGGTCTCGTCGGTTCAACGGATGCTCGGTCGGGCGGTAAGCGCCGTCCGATTGCACTTCAATGTCCCACCACCATTTCTTGATGTCGTTCAGGCCGCCATTGCCGACAGTGTCATCCAGTTTCGCCAACGCGGGCGCGGCCTGAGGGATGTTCATCGCGGCCCATCGGAACGGACGCTCTTTGAATATCCCCTCTAGGTTCCATGGGCAGGTCTTCATGCACCGCCCGCACATTGCACCGCCCGGCGTGGTCACGCGGTAGGTGGCGCATTTCTGGCTGTCGGATTTCCAGATTTCATAGCCGTTGAACATCAGCTTTGGCCCGGCGGTGATCGCGCCCGAGGGACATTCGCGGGCGCATTTGTTGCAAGACTCGCAAAAGGTTTGCAGGCCGAAATCAATCGGCTTGTCATGGGCCATCGGCATATCCGTTGTCACCGCACCGGACTTCAGGCGCGGCCCAAGGTAGGGGTTCAGGATCACCTCTCCGATCCGGCTGACCTCACCCAACCCGGACAGCAACAGAAGGGGCGGTTGCAGCACCTCACCATCCATTACCGTATGCGCGCGGGCCTTGTACCCGAGGTTACGGATCTGCTGCGCGATCACCCCACCCAGAAGCGAGAACCGCAGATAAGCGCGCATCGACTGCGCGACGCTGATCCAGTCATCGCCGCTGGCGCCCTCCATCGTTTCATAGCCTTGGTCGATGATCATGCTGATGGCTTGGTCGTGGGGCGGATTGATCTCCTCGCCCGTCGCATCATGGGAGTACCACGCCCACTCGGGGCAGCGGCTAAGGCCCACCGCATCAACGCCCAGAAAATACGTTGCCGCCTTGATATTCGCGGCATTGCGTGCGGTATCGGTTGGTGGCGAAGTGTCCGCGCTTTCCCCATCCTGCAACAACACAAACGCGCCCAGCGCGCGGCGCTGCGCAAAACTGGGGGCCGCTTTGCGAACGTAATAACCGCCTTTCGCCGCGTCCTGCAGATTTTTCCCCATATCTCCGAATTGCGCCCGTGCGAACATGTCAGCGCGTTTGGGGACGCGGGCGACGTTTTCTTCGTCAATATACGTGGTGGGTGCGTCGACTCGCTTGAGTTTTTCAAACGGATGCGCCCCATCGACATAGCGCCGTTTGGCATAAGCGTCGCGATTCAGCGCGTTCTTGGCAAACCCCGTACCCAGCCACCAAGCGGGGCCTTGGGTGTGAAACCACGGCTGCCGGGCCATCGGCGCCAATGGCAGATCATGCGCGATCTCCATCTCGGTCGTCACGGCAGCCAGCCCGAACCGTTTGCCCAGCCATGGGGCAACGACCTCTCCGTCCTCGACCGAACACAGGCCCGCCGCGACGGCGAGCTTTCCCAGATCAACCTCGGACGACATGACCGTGTGCGCCCGCGCGTCAAACCCCAGAATGCGGATGTAATTGGCGATAACCACCGCGTTCTCGGTGGCCAGCAGACATGCGCGGTGGTCCTGCGCGTTCATGATCCAGTCGGACCCGGGTTCTTCCGGACTTGGGTCGCGGTTGTATTCGTACAGAAAGACAATCGCATGACGATGACGGTCCATGGGGCGCGGCTCGGCCTCCATGCTTTCCTTCAAATCGGCCATGATCAGGTCGATGCCGGACGCCAGCGTCTTGGTCTGGCGCGTCTTCAACGCATGGGCCAGACGGTCAATATCGGGGTTGCGGCGGGGTTCGGACAGCAATGCCTCGGCGGGAAGCGGACCGCAGCCCATCATGGATGCATCGTTGAAATATCCAAACGCCTTCAGGTGGTTGGCACGCTCTGTCGGATCTGTGGGTATATCGGACGGCACCGGGTTCACGAACCCGTCGCGGATCGCATCCATCATCGCCTGAAACTCACCCATCGCATTCACGATACTTTCGGGCTGATTAGGGCGCTGGAAACTGAGAACCGGCATTTGACAGGCCCCAGACATATCTGGCATCGCGGTCTGCCGGGCCAGCCGTTCCAAAGGGTACGACCCCATATGTACCGGCCTGTTCCTGTCCGAGAAAAAGCGGATCCCCATCGCGTGCCTCCTGTTTGCTCAACGTCATCTAAATCGTCATGGACCGCCAATCCATTCATGAATTATCATAGACGGCATGAGTAAAATTGATTTCACTGACCTTGATGGCAAAGTTCTGCGCGTCTTTTTGACGATACTCGAGGAGAACTCGGTCTCAAAGGCTGCGGACCGAATGGGCGTTACGCAATCGGCGATCAGCCATACACTGGCCAAGCTGAGGCAGGTTCTGGGAGACCCTTTGTTTGTTCGTTCAGGTCAAGGCCTGATACCGACCGAACGCGCCCTGTCCCTGAAAGAACCGGTGCAAGGCGTGCTTGATGGATTGCGGGCGCTGACCGACGATCGCCCGTTCGATCCGCTATCCGAGGAATTGCACGTTCAAATCGCCACAAACGACATGCCGCGAGAGTTGATCTTCCCCAAACTGCTCCGCACCGTCCGCGCCGAAGGTATCAGACTGCGGCTTGGCTTTATTCCCTCGGGCGTACCGGATCCGGACCTGCTGCGCAGCGACCGGTGTCAGTTGATGCTGTCCCCATTGCCACCGGATGGGCCAGACATCTTTCAAAAGCGTGTCCTCAGCAGCCCGCTGATGATCTATTACGACGGAACCCGCCGCCAGCCGCCAACCGATTGGAAAACATATTGCGAAACCGAACATGTCGAGGTGCGGTTCACGGACGGGCGCAGTTCGCGCGCGGTCATGCGGGGTGTGGACCAAAACCAGATCAGGCCCGCCACGGTCACCTTACCCCATTTCAACGGCATCCCATCCTTTGTGAAAGGAAGCGACCTGATTTCAACCGACACGGCCTTGATGATGCACGGTCCCCTCGCCGCGTTGGATTGCGCACCGTTACCGTTTCACTGTGAACCGGTCTCGATCTACATGGTCTGGCATCAGAGGTTTGCCAATGACCCCGCGCATCGCTGGTTGCGGGGACGAATAGAAAACATAGCGGCCACGCTTCACGATTGAGACAGCAGCCAGTTCTTCATCAACGCAACCAATTCGGGCTGCCGCGGTTTTGCCGGGCTGACAACATGGAACCCAAGGTCTTCGATCAGAACATCCGACAAGGGCCGTTCAAGCCGCCCCGATGCAAGTTCCGTCGCGACCAGAGGTTCATGTGCCAGTGCAATCCCCTGCCCCGAGGCAGCGGCGTCAATGGTCAGACTCGTCTGGCTGAAACTCATAACCCGAGGCTTGCCAACCAGCCCAAGGCGTTCAAGGAACAGCGGCCACAACCCATGCGTATCGTTCAGAAGAACGTGGTCCAAAAGGTCCGCTGGTCGCGTGATCTCCCCTGCCAATTCGGGGCTGCAGACCGGAACGAACGCATTTGAAAACAAAGGGGTTGATATCAGGCCCGCCCCAAACGGCGCTCGTCCCTGCCGCACGGCGATGTCCACGCCGTCACCCTTGAAATCCGCCAGCCGTTCCCGCGCATCAATTTTCACCGAGATGTCGGGATGCTTGTCTGTCAGATCTGGCAAACGCGGCACCAGCCACTTCGAAGCGAAGCTTGGTGTCACTGAAACAACAACTTGCTGATCGCTGGACAATTCATCCACGGCGTCTTCAATCAACCTGAACGCCCGGCGCAGTGGCGCAAGAAAACGACGACCCGCCTCGGTCAGCGCCAAACCGCGCGGCAGACGTTCAAACAGCTTTTCCGCCAGTCGCGCCTCAAGCCCACGGACCTGCTGCGCCACGGCACCCTGAGTGACGCCAAGCTCATCTGCAGCAAGCCGGAAATTCAAATGCCGGGCCGCAACTTCAAAGGCGCGGAGCGCGTTCAATGGGGGCAAGGCTGCCATCTGCCTATCCTGTAGTTTTTCTACAGTATAAAGACAGAAGAACTGATTGGTCAAACCGCCAGTCAGAGCGCATCCTTAGGGCACCAGACATCGGAGGCTTGAGATGACGAAAGTAGCGCTAATTACAGCAGGCGGCAGCGGCATGGGGGCAGATTCCGCCCGCCGCTTGGCCGCCGACGGGTTCAAGGTGGGCATCCTGTCCTCGTCGGGCAAAGGCGAGGCATTGGCGCATGAACTGGGCGGGGTCGGCGTGACCGGGTCGAACCAGTCGACAGACGACCTGCAAAAACTCGTCGATGCAGCGATGGCCCATTGGGGACGCATAGATGTGCTTGTGAATTCCGCGGGGCACGGGCCGCGCGCGCCCATTCTGGATCTGACCGATGAAGACTGGCACACGGGAATGGATGTGTATTTCATGAACGCCGTCCGGCCAACGCGGCTGGTGACTCCAATCATGCAGGCGCAAGGCGGTGGCTCGATCATCAACATATCGACCTTTGCCGCGTTCGAGCCTGACCCCGTGTTTCCAACCTCGGGCGTGTTCCGCGCTGGCCTTGCCGCCTTCACCAAGCTGTATTCAGACAAATACGCCGCTGACAATATCCGCATGAACAACGTCCTGCCCGGCTTTATCGACAGCCTGCCCGAGAACGAGGATTTCCGCGCCCGCATTCCTATGGGCCGATATGGGCGCAGCTATGATGAGATCGCCTCGGTCGTTGCATTGCTTGCGTCAGAAGGCGGGGGTTACATCACGGGCCAAAACATACGCGTTGACGGCGGCATTACCCGGTCGGTCTGAATTCAGAACCGCGCTTTGACAAAATGAGTCAACGCCGCGCCGGCCTCAAAATAGGCGCGGCGCAGGCCGGTCCAGCTTTCGCAGTATTCCGACACCATCGGGACGGGCAAGAGATCGGGATCTTCGCGCAACAGGCTTTCGGCCACCAACCGGCCAAACACGGTTCCCGGCCCGATGCCTCGCCCGGAATACCCATGGACAGAAAGCGCGTTTGGGCCAATCTCGGTGATCTTCGGGATATGATCCGAGGTCATCGCGATCCGCCCATGCCAGCCCTCAGTCAACGGCTGGTCGGACAGTTGCGGGAACAGTTCGGACAATTTGCGCCGAATCCAACGCCTGTGCGCTCCACTCCCCGCGTGTGAAAGATCACCCATCGCACCGATAATGAACCGACCATCCTGATCGACGCGGAATGAGGTCATGATCAACCCAGTATCCCAACACCCTTCTCCGCCCGGCAAAATGCTGGCCCGCAGGTTGTCCGACAAGGGGGCGGTGGAAAACTGGAAATAGTAGACGGGGACATAAGCCGGTGCCGACGCCGCAAGGCTTTGATGATAGGCGTTTGTGGCCTGAATCACGGCTTTGGCTCGCACTGAGCCTCGTTCCGTTTCAAGCACCCAGATATCCCCGCTACGGGTCAACGATTGAACCGGGCTGCGCGTGAAAAACTGCGCCCCGGCCTCGGACGCAGCCCGTGCAAGCCCGCGCACATAGCCCAGCGGTTGAATGGTTCCGGCCCGCGGGTCAAACAGTGATCCGTGGAAAGCCGCGCTGCCTGTGCGTTGGCGCGTCTGATCGGTGGATAACAACTCAACCGGCGCACCCACTGCGCGTTGCTGCGCGTAGCGGTTTTGCAGATCTTTCAAACCCGCACCGGAATGGGCGCAATGCAGGGTTCCGTTGCGCACAGGTTCGCAATCAATCGTGTGCCGCTCGATCAGTTCAAAGACGTCGGCAGGTGCGACAGCAAGCAGGTTGATCAGGCGATCCCCTGACGCTGCCCCAGATGTGCCCGGATATCCTCGGGTGGCAGCCACAATCCGGCATTTGCAAGACCCACATTGCGGCCTGACCCGCCATGCCCGATCTCTTGCGCCTCAAGCAAACAAACCGACGCCCCGGCACGCGCAGCGGTCAACGCCGCCGCGCAGCCGGTATACCCCCCGCCGATCACCGCAAGATCGACGGTCAGAGTATTTGTCAGCACAGTGCTTTCGACCCTTTCGCGGCAGGTCTGTTGCCAAAGGGACTGGTCGTGGTCGCGCACGGGCTGCTCCTTGAAAATTGTTCGGATCATCCGGCTTGCATCAGCCGGTTGCAGGGACCCTTTGATCCTCGCGCCCCATGGCAAGAAGAATTGGCTGCGTGTCCTGCTGTTCCTGAAAAGCGGCCTTGTCCTGCATCCCACGCCAATTCGCCTGCACCAGTGATTGCGCAACAGCACCGCTCAGCGTTGCGCCGGGACCGGTGACTATGAAAAGGTCAGGTGCGAATTCGCGGGCCGCCGTCTGTACGGAACGGGTTAAGTCGTAGGCCTCCGTCACCTGATGCCCCAACGTATAATCCCAAAGTTCCTGCGTATCCGTAGCGCCCGGCCACCAAACCTTGCCCCGCCCGTCGATAAGGGGCCGGGTCGGTTGGCTGAAAAGTTCAACCCCTAGGCGCGACCGCCCCTCAGCGGCGACTGGCGCTTGCAGAGGTGTATGGAATGCGGCGTGGTTCGCCAGTCGCATTGGGAACTGATTTTGGACAACAGGCTGAGAGGTTTCAAAGGCCTTCAGCCCCACCTCATTGCCCGCCAGCACAAGCATACCCCCCAAGTCGATCGACAATGCCAGATCATGACCGTCGATCACATTGATCCGCGCGACATCGGCCAGCAACTCCGCCTTGCGGACCGGATCGTTTTTCCATTTCTCATCCGTAAAGGGATAGACAAGCTGCCCGCCAATCAGGTGATCCTGCATCAGCGTCCCCATGGTGTTCACGACGCGGAACCCGTTCTCGGGCGACAACGCACCCGCCACGGCCAGGGCGATATACCACCCCATCGAGTTCCCGGTGACAGCGACCACCTCGATATCGTCAGCCAGATCCAAGGCATCCGATAAGGATGCCGCATAGATCAAAGGCGAGGCGACATCCCCCCGCGAATATTTGCTGACCGAAAAGCGCCCCGCGCCGTCCAGATCAGTTACCCGCTCTTGTCCGGCTTCAGCGCGAAGATCGTCAAACCGGCGGAGCATGTCCATGCGGTCTGCGTGGTGGCGATGCAAATATCCCAGCTCAGGCTTATTATAAGTGCCCCGCCCGGGGCAGATGACAACAGCGGTGCGGGTCATGATCGGCCTCCGGTCAGCTTGAGCGCAGCTTCAACGATGCTTTCTTCTGACGGTAAAGGCGCGGCATAGGCGGGGCCGGTCGCGATAAAGCAGTCCTCAGCCACGACCCGTGCGACAGGGGTATCGGCGCTGTTTTCGGCAAAAAAGGCCATCAACGCCTCGGACTGGCTTCCGGTCCGGCGGCATTCATCCATGATCAGGATATGTTTGCATCCCTTGGTCGCCGCGCGCAGCGCTTCTGCCGGTAGTGGCGCAAGCCAGCGCATATCAATGACACGAGGCTTTAGCCCAGCCGCCCGCAAAGCAGGCAGCGCCTTTTGCGACAGGTAGTGCCCGTTGCCATAGGTGACGATCGCCAGATCGGTCCCGTCACCGTGCACCCCGACCTCTCCAATCGCGATGCGTTGATCCGGCGAGGGATAGGTCGTCATCCACCGGGCATCCTGAGCTTCGTGCAGATCGCGCATGGGATACAGCGCGATAGGTTCCAGAAACACCACAACACGTTGTTCTTCCCGCGCCAGCCGCACGCATTCACGCAGCATCTGCGCAGCGTCCGATCCTGTCGAAGGGCAGGCGATAATCACCCCGGGAATATCGCGCAATACGGCCAGAGAGTTGTCGTTGTGGAAATGCCCCCCGAACCCTTTCTGATACCCCAGACCCGCAATCCGCAGAACCATCGGGTTCGAGAACTGGCCGTTCGAGAAAAACGGTAGGGTTGCCGCCTCGCCCCTGATCTGGTCTTCGGCATTGTGAAGATAGGCGAGGAACTGGATTTCGGGGATCGGGATGAACCCGTTATGCCCCATGCCGATTGCCAGCCCCAGAATTGATTGCTCGTCCAACAGCGTATCAATAACCCGATCCGGCCCGAACCGTTGTTGCAGCTTTTGCGTCACGCCATAGACGCCGCCCTTGCGACCGACATCTTCGCCCATACAGACAATCTCGCCATGCTCCAGCATCAAATCGGTCAGTGCCCAGTTAATCAGTCGGCTCATGGGTTGGGGATCGTCCATCGCGCGTAGATCGCTTCCAAACGCGCGCGTGCGTGCCTCGGCGCTTGGGCCATTGGTGGGCTTGCAGGCACGTGTTGGGGGAATCAGGCTTGCCATGACCTCAGCCGCGTCGGCCAGGTGCGGGCGCGAAGCGGCCTCGGCTGCGATACGCTCAGTTCGGGCGCAGGTGTCATTGTAAATCTTCAGCGCCTGATCGGGCGTCAGCGCGCCTGCCTGACCCAACAGTCGCACCGAATGCAGTAGAGGATCATTCGCTTCATCCGCTTCAACTTCGGACTTTGTCAAATAGGTCGTGGGCACGTCCGCCCCGGCATGACCATAAAGGCGCACAGTGCGCAGATGCAGAAACGCTGGCTTGCGCCGGGTTCGGACGTAGTCAGCAGCTTCTTTAGCCACGGCAAAAGTTTCAAAAATGTCCAAACCGTTGGCTTGGAAGTACTTTATCCCCGGTCGGTGCTGCATGGACGCCTGAATCCAACCGGTGGGCGTCTTCACCGAAATGCCGATCCCGTTATCCTCGCACACAAACAAAAGAGGCAACGGCGTTGACTGAACACTGGTCCAACCCGCCGTGTTGATCGCGCCCTGAGCTGTCGAATGGTTGGCCGACGCATCACCAAAGGAACACATCGCTATTCCATCTTCAGGCAGTTCCCGGTGTTCGGGATCGTGACGCCGTGCCGCGCCCAATGAATAGGCCGCGCCAACCGCCTTGGGCAGGTGGCTGGCAATCGTAGACGTCTGCGGCGGGATCATCAGCGCCTTGGACCCCAAGACCTTATGCCGCCCTCCCGATGTCGGCTCTTCTTTCGAGCAGGCAAAGCTTAGCAACATGTCCCACGCTATCTGCTGACCCGGCACTTGCTCGGACCGCGCAATTTGAAACGCCGCATCGCGGTAATGCAGGAACGCGATATCGGTCGGGCGCAATGCATGAGCCACCGCAGCCATCCCTTCGTGCCCCGAGGAGCCGATGGTATAGAACCCCTGCCCCGCCTTCTGCATCGCACGGCTGGTCCGGTCCAACGCCCGACTAAGCACCTGCGACCGAAACAGGGAAACCGCGTCTGTCTTGTTCAACCCCGGGCAAGGCAATGGGCCGTCTGGCAGATCCCCCTGTGCGACCCGGGTCAGAAAATTGTCGTGAACGATCTGAGCGCGATCCATCAGCGGCCTCATTCAAAAACTGTTTCGCAGCAGCATCCACGATGGGATACTCTCTTTGTCACAGGCTTCACACGGTTTTGGCAACGGAAAGTCGCCGTTGCACCTTGCACCGCCAACACATCCCATCCGGCCCGGCCCCAAGGCACCTTCGCCACAAGTGAACCCAGATCTCTGTATCGGACTGGCGCACACGAAAGGCCAGTGATATTCCATTCAAAAGGTATGAGGAAATATCATATGATTGCGCCTCGTCGGTTTCTGCCCTCGATCCCCTCGCTGCTGGCGCTTGAGGCCGTGGATCGTTTGGGAAGCGCCTCGGCCGCTGCCGAAGAACTGTCCCTGACCCAAAGCGCAATCAGTCGGCAGCTCAAGACTTTGGAAGAACAGTTGGGCGTCGACCTCATCCAACGCAGTCATATGCGGCTTCACTTGACGCCTGCGGCACAGGAATATGTTCAGGTGGCCCGCGCGACCTTGCATCAGTTGGCGCAGGCTTCGTTGAAACTAAAGGCCAACCCGACCGGCGGATCCCTGAACCTTTCGATACTGCCCGCGTTCGGAATGCACTGGTTGGCGCCACGCCTTCAGGACTTTGCCCGCAAGCACCCCGAGGTCACGGTGAACCTGAATACACGCCTGCGCCCCTTTGATTTTGACAGGGAACGCTTTGACGCCGCAATCCATTTCGGCCGCAAAGACTGGACCGGCGTCAACTACCTTCCCATCATGCGAGAAGACGTCCTGCCGGTCTGCGCGCCCGCGCTGCTACCCGACCAGAACGGCAACATCGAGTGGTTGCTGAAAGCGCCCCTTCTGCAATTGGAAACGCGCCCCGACGCGTGGGAGAAATGGTTCGCCGTTCAAGGGCACGAGGTTTCGGGCATTCAGGGAATGCTGTTTGACCAGTTCTCGACAATGTGCCAGGCAACCATTCATGGGCTGGGCGTTGCATTGCTGCCCAGCTATTTGGTTGATGATGACCTAAAGTCTGGACGACTGGCCCTTGCCTGGGACGGTCCGGGTTTCAGTCTGGGCGATTTCTACCTTGTTTGGCCGCAATCCAGAGCAGAGCCTGAGCCGCTCAAGTCATTCCGGCTCTGGCTGCAAGATCAGGTTGCGGCTTCAGATACCGACAGCTCTGACGCGGACTAAGCCAGCGCCGCCTTCAACTTAACTGCCAGTTGGCAACGCGCGCGGCAGGTGCGGGCAAGGCCCGCACCTGCCATGCCCAACGGGAGGAGGTGTTTCGACAGAAACATCGACGACGGGCGGGAGAGCCTCTTTCGATCTAGGTATCCAGCGAACGGGCGATCAATTCCTTCATAATCTCGTTGGTGCCACCGTAAATCATCTGAACCCGCGCGTCCGTGTAAAGGCGGGCAATGGGATACTCCATCATGAACCCGTAACCACCGAAAAGCTGAAGGCATTCATGCATGACTTCGTTTTGCGCCTCGGACCCCCAATATTTGGCCATGGACGCCGTCGCAGCGTCCAAAGTTCCTGCCTCCAGCTTGGCAATACAATCGCTCACAAAGCTGCGCAGAATTTCGGCCTTGGTCTTGCACTCGGCTAGCTTGAAGCGGGTGTTCTGGAAATCCATGACACGCTGCCCAAAGGCTTTGCGTTCCTGCGTGTATTTCACCGTTTCGGCGATTGCGTAATCAATGGAACCCAGCGCGATGATAGCGATCGTCAGGCGTTCCCACGGCAGTTGTTTCATCATCTGGTAGAAACCCTGCCCTTCTTCGGGCCCGATCAGGTTCGTCATCGGAACCTTCACGTCTTCAAAGAACAGCTCGGCCGTATCGTTGCCTTTCATACCCAGTTTTTTCAGGTTGCGCCCTTTGCGAAACCCTTCGGCGCCGTCTGTTTCGACGGCGACCAGTGAAACTCCTTTGGAGCCCTCGGACTTGTCGGTTTTCGCTGCAACCAGAATAAGGTCGGCAGATTGCCCATTGGTGATAAAAATCTTAGAGCCATTCAGGCGATAGCAGTTCCCGTCCTTTTCTGCGGTTGTACGGATGGACTGAACGTCAGATCCCGTCCCAGGTTCGGTCATCGCCAATGCGCCAACCATTTCGCCAGAGGCCAGCTTGGGCAGCCACTTTTGTTTCTGCTCATCGCTTCCGTAGGCATTAATATAGTGGGTCACGATGGACTGAATTCCATACCCCCAACCTGCGTCCCCATGTGAGGTTTGCGCATACATCGTGATCGCGTCAAACCCAATGTCGCCGCCAACGCCGCCGTATTCCTCGGGGATGGCACCCGCCATCAGCCCCATATCCCCGGCCTTGCGCCAGAATTCCCGGTCAACAACACCGTTGGCGTTCCACCGTTCGATATTCGGCACCAGTTCATCTGCCATAAATCGGCTCGCCATTTCAGCGAACATCTTGTGTTCTTCTGTCGCCCAAGCGGATGTAGCAGAAAACAGAGACATAGAGCGTCCTCCCAAAAACAAATTTTGCGCACCGTAATCTGCACCGACAGCCGATCCAAGGCGCGCAAAGACCCGCAACGCAACGTCATTTCAGGAATTCGAACGGGCCGAACCTAATTCAGCAACGCCGCTTCCAAAAGAACCTTTGCGGCGGCCTTGGCTTCGCGGGCCGGGTCGCAGGATTTAAGCAGAACCGCCGTAACGATGGCCCCTTCTTTCAGCAGCAGAATCTGACAGGCAAGCGCCTCAGGGACAGACGCGCCTGCCCTGCGTGCAAGATCGGTGAAATACTCCAACAGCAGGCGTTTATGTTCGGCCGCCTGAACATGGATCGGATGCGTCTTGTCCTGAAACTCTGCACCAGCCTTGATGAACATGCAGCCGCGAAATCCATCCCCTTCGAACCACTCGCCCAAAGCGTCGAAACTGGCGATCAACTGATCAGCCGGCGTGTCGGCGAGTTCTTCTATGCGACGCAAGAACCAGTTTCTAAAGTTCTCGTCCCGCAAACGCAGCGCAGCAAGGATCAATTCCTCTTTGGTTCGGAAATGCTTGTACATCGAGGTCTTGGACACGCCAGTTTCCACCACCAGCTTATCCATACCCGTGGCGTGGAATCCGTCTTGGTAAAAGACCTGCAGGGCCTTGCGGACCAGTTCATCTCGTTTGTTTGGGCGCATTTATTAGCTCAATCCTTGACTGATCTGTACATATTATTTTGATCTGAAAACTACAACCTCTTTCCAAATCTGCGGGGAATATCTCAAGTAACACAAGCACCTTACAACACAGCCCCGAGAAAAATATCGACGTGACACTTGAAAAACATTACCGATCTGTACACCTTCAATCACAACATGTACCGATCAGTAAACCTTTGGAGCTTCCAGATGAGACGCCGTGCCAGCCCCTTCTCACCTCAGTATGTCCCCATTCTTCTGACCATCGCATTGCTTGCGGCCTCATTGACCTGAAAGGAACCAGAATGACACGCCCCCCTATTCCCCCGTTCACGCAGGAAACCGCCATTCAAAAGATTCGGATGGCTGAAAACGGCTGGAACAGCCGCGATCCGGATGTCGTCACGCCCGCCTACACCGAAGACAGTCAATGGCGTAATCGCGCCGAGTTCATTACCGGCCATGCAGAAATCCACGCCTTTCTAACGCGAAAGTGGCGGAAGGAACTTGATTACCGATTGATCAAAGAACTTTGGGCACATTCAGACAACCGGATTGCCGTGCGCTATGCGTATGAATGGCACGATGACAGCGGTCAGTGGTTCCGCTCATACGGGAACGAGAACTGGGAATTTGCTACTGATGGCCGGATGGCTAAACGTCATGCGTCATTGAATGATGTGCCGATTTCGGAAGAAGACCGGCTGTTTCACTGGCCCAGCGGCCCCCGGCCTGATGATCACCCCGGCCTGTCAGATCTCGGCCTGTAGAAAGGACAGCCCATGCCCCGTGCATTTTCCGAACTGATGTTCACGCCTGCCGTTCGCGCCCATCAGGAACGTATGGGTTCTGCCAAGACCTATGCCAAGTTCCTTGAGGGCGGCCCCCAGCAAGGTCATGAGATTGGCCCCGCAGAAAAAGCGTTTATCGAAGCCCGGGATGGGTTCTATCAATCCACGGTGTCCGAGACCGGCTGGCCTTATGTTCAGTATCGCGGTGGGCCTGCCGGATTTCTGAAAGTGTTTGGCCCGACAACGATTGGATACGCCGACTTTTCCGGCAACAAGCAGTATATTTCTCGTGGGAATCTGGACGGCAACGACCGGGTGGCCATGATCCTGATGGATTATGCAAACCAGCGCCGATTGAAGATTCTGGGGCGGGTCGCGTTCACCGAAGGCGAAGCCGCCGCAGCCAGCCTGTTTCCCGATGAAGCCGATGCTGTGGCAGAACGCGCCGTCATTATTCGGGTCGAGGGGCTGGATTGGAATTGCCCGCGCCACATCACACCACGTTTTACCGAGGCGGAACTGCGCCCCCACCTGAACACGCTTGGTCAACAACTGGCGCAGCTTCAGGCCGAAAACGAGAAACTGAAACAGCAACTGGCAAGCCGATCCTGAAACGGCTTGCCGGAAGTCCTGATTATGTTCTGTAAGCAAGGAAGCAGTTCATGCCGCGTTCCACGTTGAATTTCGCTTTTATTTGCCTGATTGGCTGTACCCTGTCGACCGGAGTTCTGATGCTAGGCTTTTTTGCATCTCCCGAAGCGGTGCGTTCTTCTCCTCCGGCTACCTACAACTCTTTGTTGCTGGAGCATCTCGCGAAGCGATAAGGCAGATGGGGCTTAATTCTTCTTCAAAATACACATATATCCACTCGCACCCCCTTGACCTTCCCGTGACTGGAACCCTCATTTAGAGGGTGAAAAGCACTTCGGGATGAGTCGGATGACTACACCGCAGAAAATTCAATTGAAAATCACCGGAATGGGGTGTGCGTCCTGCGTTGGTCGCGTTGAGGCTGCTCTGGATGACGTTCCGGGCGTCACATCGGCCGCGGTCAATTTTGCTACCGAAACCGCACAGGTCTCATTTTCCGGGCCAGTTGAGTCGCTGACACACGCGCTGGATCAGGCGGGCTATCCCACTGCTATTGCTCGTACGACGCTGAATGTTTCCGGCATGAGCTGCGCCTCATGCGTGCGCAAGATCGAAGGGCTTTTGTCAGGTGATCCAGCCGTCGTTGAAGCGCAGGTCAATCTTGCGACTGAAACTGCGACGGTGACGTATGTGGACGGGGCAACCACCGCACAGGCGCTGGCGGACCTCTGTACCAAAGCGGGTTATCCAGCCCGCGTCGCGCAAGAGGACGGTGAAGCAGACCACAGCAAGGCGCAGGAAGTCAATTCGCTGACTCGCGCCACACTGTTTGCCGCAATGCTGGCGCTGCCCGTTTTTGTGCTGGAAATGGGCGGGCACATGATTCCAGCCTTTCATCATTGGGTTCACGCCACGATTGGAACTCAGACAAGCCACCTTATTCAGTTTGGCCTGACCACTCTTCTTCTGCTTGGACCGGGTCAGGTCTTTTACGCGAAAGGCATCCCTTCTTTGCTGCGCAGGTCCCCGGACATGAACGCGCTGGTCGCCATGGGAACCGGGGCGGCCTATTTGTATTCGGTGGTCGCGACTTTTGCGCCGGGCGCCTTGCCGGAAGGCAGCGCCAATGTCTATTTCGAAGCGGCATCCGTCATCGTCGTCCTGATCCTTCTGGGGCGCGCGATGGAGGCACGCGCAAAGGGGCGCACTGGCGCTGCGATCCAGAAGCTGATCGGCCTGCAACCCAAAACGGCCAGGGTGGAACGGGACGGCACAATGATCGACCGCCCGATCTCAGAGATTGTGGTGGGCGATATCCTTCAGATCAGACCAGGTGAGCGTGTTCCGGTGGACGCCGAAGTTCTGGAAGGCACGTCCTTCGTGGATGAAAGCATGATTACGGGTGAGCCGATCCCTGTTGGAAAATCCAAGGCGGATCAGGTCGTGGCTGGCACCATCAACGGCACTGGGGCGCTGCGGGTAAGGGCAGCGCGCGTTGGTGCCGATACTGTTCTAGCACAAGTCATTCGGATGGTTGAACAGGCGCAAGGTGCAAAATTACCTATACAGGGGCTGGTCGACCGTATCACCGCGTGGTTCGTGCCAGCGGTTATCGGTGTTGCAGCACTAACGATTGCGGCTTGGTTGCTGTTTGGGCCTGCGCCCGCCTTGCCGATGGCCTTGGTCGCAGGTGTTTCGGTTCTGATCATTGCGTGCCCCTGCGCCATGGGGCTGGCAACGCCGACGTCGATCATGGTTGGCACGGGCCGCGCCGCCGAATTGGGGGTTCTCTTTCGCAAAGGCGATGCTCTGCAACAGCTTCAGCAAGCCAAGGTCGTTGCGCTGGACAAGACCGGGACACTGACACAGGGACGCCCTGAACTTGAAACTATCGTGACGGCCAACGGGTTCGACAACGATCAAGCCCTACGGCTTGCGGCATCGGTTGAATCCCGATCCGAACACCCGATTGCAACTGCGATCACGCGCGCAGGGCCTGCGGTGCCGCCCGATGCGTCGGACTTCCAGTCACTGACAGGCTTGGGAGCTCGGGCCTTGGTTGACGGGCAAGAGATTATCATCGGGTCGCTCAGGCTAATGCGGCAGAACAACGTGGATGTGTCAGAGTTGAAACAGGACGCCGACCAGCGCGCGGCCGAGGGCGCAACCCCCTTGTTCCTGGCTGTCGATAGCAAGGCCGCCGCAATGATTGCAGTTTCAGACCCGCTCAAACCCGGCACTGCCGAGGCCCTTGGCAGGCTACATGCGATGGGGCTGACTCTGGCGATGGTCACCGGGGACAATAGCGGCACGGCGCAGTCGCTTGCCCGGAAACTTGGTATTGATCACGTGACGTCCGAGGTATTGCCGGACGGCAAACTGGCCGCGATCAATGACCTGCGCGACCAGTTTGGATCGCTGGCTTTTGTCGGGGATGGCATCAATGACGCCCCGGCGCTTGCAGCAGCGGATATTGGTATTGCGATTGGTACTGGAACCGACGTGGCCATTGAAACGGCGGATGTGGTACTCATGTCAGGTGATCTGCGCGGTGTGGCGAACGCGATGGATATCAGCCGCCGCACCATGCGGAACATCCGGCAGAACCTGGGCTGGGCGTTTGGATATAACGTCTTGCTGATACCGGTTGCGGCAGGCGTGCTTTTTCCCTTTGGCGGGCCATTGCTGTCCCCAGCCTTGGCCGCCGGAGCAATGGCGCTTTCCAGTGTTTTCGTAGTCACAAATGCGCTGCGCCTGCGCCGGGTCCGGGCCACTTTGCCTGAAAGAGAGCACACAGAAACTCAGCAAACGGTGGCACCATGAATATCGGTGATGTTTCGACCCAGACCGGGTTACCCGCAAAGACGATCCGCTATTACGAAGACATCGGACTGGTCAAACCCCTGCGCGATGACAACGGGTACCGCCGGTACCGCAGTCAGGACATACACAAGCTGAATTTTCTGGGCCGCGCCCGTGCATTGGGCTTTACGATCGAAGACTGCCGCACATTGATGGCCCTATACGAAGACGACACCCGCGCCAGTTCCGACGTCAAGAAGGTCGCGCGCGCGCATCTGGCCCAGGTCGAGGCCAAGATCGCTGACCTGAACGCCATGCGCGATACGTTGGGACACCTGATTGACGCATGTGCGGGTGATGATCGGCCCGACTGTCCAATCCTGCAAGATTTGGGAGGCAAAGCATAACACGGGGTTGCCCTTTGCACGCAGCTTTGGTTTGTCTCTGCTGAACGACCCAACCGGGCATGAGAAAGGATCACCAAATGGCAAAAGTCGCATTCCTTGGATTGGGTGTCATGGGCTACCCAATGGCCGGCCATCTGCAGGCCGCAGGTCACGACGTCACCGTCTACAACCGAACGCAAGCCAAGGCCGAAGCATGGGTTGCCCAGCATGGCGGCGCAATGGCCGCGACACCGCGTGAGGCAGCCGAAGGTGCCGAGTTCGTCATGTCCTGCGTCGGAAATGACGACGACTTGCGCATGGTGTGCACCGGCGAAGATGGCGCGTTTCACGGGATGTCTGACGGTGCGATTTTTGTCGATCACACAACTGTTTCTGCCAAGGTGACGCGCGAGTTGTACGAGGCGGGTAGAACCCGTGGGATCGCCTTTGTCGATGCCCCGATCTCGGGCGGACAGGCGGGGGCCGAAAACGGGGTCCTGTCAATCATGTGCGGCGGCGACCAGCCGGCCTATGACACGGCAGAGCCGGTCATGCAGGTCTATTCCAAAATCTGCCGCCGGATCGGCGACAGCGGCGCGGGGCAGATGACGAAGATGTGCAACCAAATCGCCATCGCTGGTTTGGTTCAGGGCCTTAGTGAAGCGTTGCATTTTGCCGAAAAAGCCGGGCTGGACGGCCGGTCGGTGGTTGAGGTGATCAGCCAGGGCGCGGCAGGAAGCTGGCAGATGGCGAACAGGTACGAGACCATGCTGGACGACCATTTCGATCACGGCTTCGCCGTTGACTGGATGCGCAAGGATTTGGGCATCTGCTTGAGCACCGCAGATGAAACCGGCGCGTCCTTGCCTGTGACGGCTCTGGTTGATCAGTTCTACAAGGATGTGCAGAAACTGGGCGGCGGGCGCTGGGACACCTCGTCCCTGATCAAGCGTTTGCGCGCGTTGGGATGAAGCAAGGGGGCTGTCTGCCCCCTCTTGGGCCGTGGCCCAATTCACCCCCGAGGATATTTAGGGCCAGATGAAGAGGACCCCGCTGAGCGCGGGACAGGAATTCGAATGAGCGACTTGATTGGTTTCTGGACAGGCGCATTGCGCCAGCATTGGGGTCTGGATGCGCGACTGACCCGTTTGGATGGCGAATACGACCTTAACTTTCTGGTGCAGGCGACAAATGGTCAGGACTATGTGCTCAAAGTCATGCGCGCCGGATGTAAGCAGGAACTCGTGGACCTTCAGGTCAAAGCTTTGGATCACATCGCGCACGTTGCGCCGGGATTGCCCTTTCCGAAGGTGATACAAGATCTTGAAGGTGTGGTACTGCCACAAATTGAAGATCAGGAAGGTGCGCCGCGTCTAGCGTGGCTGCTGGAACGCCTTCCGGGGCATTGTTACGCTAAGGCCGCGCCTAAATCCGAAGACCTGATACTCAGGCTGGGGCGCGTATTGGGGGCAACAGATCGCGCATTGGAAGGGTTTTCGCATAGCGGGTTGAACCGGGCCAGCTTCAAGTGGGACCTGACGCAGGCCGGCTGGATTTTGGAAAAGTTGGACGCGATTACGGACACCGCGCAGCGGGCGCTTTTGACAGAGATTTGCGCCGAATTTACAGCGACCTCAACTGCGCTTGCCACGTTGCCGAAACAGGCGATCCACAACGACGCCAATGATTACAACATTCTGGTCGAAGGCGATCTGGGTCAGCGCCAAAGCGTATCCGGACTGATAGATTTGGGCGACATGTGTGCCGCCCCCCGCGTGTGCGATCTGGCGATTGCCGGGGCGTATATCGTTCTGGATCACCCCAGACCAGAACATGCGTTGGCCGCTTTGGTGCGCGGGTATCACGCGGCCAATCGTTTGCGTCCGGAAGAGGTTGACCTGATCTGGCCTTTGTTACGGATGCGGCTGGCGGTATCGGTTGTGAACTCGACCTTGATGGCGGCTGAAAACCCTGATGATCCGTATGTTACGATCAGTCAGGCCCCGGCGTGGCGGTTCCTGGAGAACAAGGCGGTGAATGGTGACCTGATGTCTGCGCGGTTGCGTGTGGCCTGCGGGCTGCCTGTCACCGACGGCGCCGAGCATGTCCTTACCTATCTGCATGAGCATCGCGGACAGTTTGCCCCAATGTTCGGGCAAGACTTGACCGATGTGCCGATGGGGTCTTTGTCGGTGGAAAACTGTGTCTGGCCGCAGAATCCTTTCGACATGCCTTTGGCCGAGGCCGCGCGCGTGGGCGAGGAGTATGGCGAGGGCCTGTGGCTGGGTTACTACAACGAACCGCGCCTGATATATGCCGAGCCGGGGTTCCGCAAGGGGCCGTGGAAAGCGTCAGATCGGCGGACGGTACATCTGGCCGTGGATGTGTTTGCCCCGGCGGGCACCATGCTGCACGCACCGATAAGCGGACGGGTTGAGGCGGTCGAGAACCGTGACGCCCATCTGGACTATGGCGGTGTAGTGATCCTGCATCATGAAACGCCCGAGGGGGATGCGTTCTATACGCTCTATGGTCATCTAGACCCCGAGGTGTGCGAGCGACTGAAACCTGGTGATCCCGTGGCTCAGGGCGCGGCATTCGCGCGTCTGGGGGATGCCAGCCAGAACGGAGGCTGGGCCCCACATGTGCATTTCCAACTGGCGATGACCACGGACGGAATGCAGAATGATTGGCCAGGTGTTGGTGATCCCGATGAGATGGAGCTGTGGCACGCGGTCTGCCCAAACCCCGCAGCCCTGCTGAACCTACCCGATGACAAGATGCTCTATCGCCCGACCGACAAGCAGGCGATCCTACAAGGGCGGCTCGACCATTTCGGTGGCAATCTCAGCCTGACTTATGACGACCCGGTGATGCTGGTGCGCGGGTGGAAACACCACCTGTTCGATGAATGGGGGCGCCCTTACCTGGACGCCTATAACAACGTCCCCAATGTGGGCCACGCACATCCGCGAATTCAGGCGGTGGCGGCGGATCAGTTGCGGCGGATGAACTCGAACACCCGCTATCTGCACCCGGCACAGACCGCTTTTGCAGACAAGGTGCTGTCGAAACTGCCCGATCACTTTGAGGTCTGTTTTTTCGTCAATTCCGGCACCGAGGCCAATGAACTGGCCCTGCGGCTGGCGCGCGCGCATACCGGGGCCAAGGGGATCGTGACGCCGGATCACGGTTATCACGGCAATACGAATGCAGCGGTTGCGATCTCGGCCTACAAGTTCAACAAGCCCGGCGGCGTGGGTCAGGCGGATTGGGTCGAACTGGTCGAAGTGGCCGACGATTATCGCGGATCATTCAAGCGCGACGATCCCGACCGCGCCACAAAATTCGCGAATTTTGTAGACCCTGCGATTGCCGCTTTGCAGGACAAAGGGCACGGCGTCGCAGGTTTCATCGCCGAGACTTTCCCCTCGGTCGGAGGTCAGATCATCCCGCCCAAGGGTTATCTGCCCGCAGTCTATGAAAAAATCCGCGCCGCCGGAGGGGTGTGTATCGCCGACGAGGTGCAGACCGGGCTGGGCCGTCTGGGTGAGTATTACTTTGGCTTCGAGCATCAGGGCGCGCTGCCCGATATTGTGGTCATGGGCAAACCCATCGGCAACGGGCACCCTCTGGGTGTGTTGGTCACGACCAGGGAAATCGCGCAAAGCTTTGACAACGGGATCGAGTTCTTCTCGACCTTCGGCGGTTCAACCTTGTCCTGCCGGATCGGGAAAGAGGTGTTGGACATCGTCGATGATGAGGGGTTGCAGGAAAATGCCCGCGTAATGGGCGCGCGCCTGATGGACGGGCTGCGCGGGATTGAGGGTGATTTCGCCTGTGTTGGCGACGTGCGGGGCATGGGCCTGTTTCTGGGGGTCGAGTTGATCAACCCAGACGGATCCGAGGGCACCGAGATCTGCAAATACGTCAAGAACCGGATGCGCGATCACCGCATCCTGATCGGCAGCGAAGGGCCCAAGGACAACATCCTGAAAATCCGCCCGCCCCTGACGATCGAGGCGGATGATGTCGACATGATCCTGTGGGCGCTGCGCGTTGTGCTGACCGAGGTGGGCGACTATGCCCCTGCCCCGGCCTGCGATCATGACCATCACCATGCCGGATGCGGCTGCTGTTGAGCCAGAAAAACCCCGGCGCGAGGAGCGTGCCGGGGTCTAACGCGCCCGCCACTTAGTGCAGCACGGTCGCTGGGGGTTGGCGGCCAGTCGTCGGCATGGGGACCGCTGACGTCATACGTCGCAGCGCCAGCCCCAGTTCTTCGGATAGCGAAGCCAAAGCCGGGGCAAAATCCGCCCGCACAATTAGCGATGCCATCATCATGGCATCCTCGCGTGCGCCTTCGGAGGCCGATGCGATCATCTGGGCAAAACAGTTTTCATCAGCACCCAGGCACGAGCATCCCAGCCCATGACGGATCAGGGGCCGACGTCCATGATGGGCGCATAGGGAACACAACCTGTCCAATGTCATCATGGCCGCGTGTCCCACATCCGCGCCCAACGCGATCTGAAAATCACTGGCCGCATCCGCACGTGACTGGCCGCCATCGCTCCATAAACGCAGGTACATTACGGCACCGGCCTCGATCGGGCTTAAATCTGCCAAGCGACCGACGGGTGCCCCGCCGCGCGACGTTTGACTGCTCATTTTGTCAAGATCAACTTACCGGCGCGAGTGATGCGCAACGTATAGAGCTGATCACCCAGCTCGATATGCGCAAGATTGCCACCCTTGGTCAGGTCTTCGGCCTTGTGCGAAGGCAACATGGACACAGCGTAGGACTGAGCGGGGTTTGGGGTCTGCATATTCATTAGGGCAACTCCAGAATATCTTGGCGCTTGGCCGATTGTGTTCGCAATTCAAGTTTCTGGCTGGCCCGGTTCCGGGTTTGCTGACTGACTTGCCGATAATCTGATAAATTTACTCAGGTATGTCAAGAGGCATAATCGGATGCTTAATCGACCTTCCTCAATTGCAAGGCGCTTCGGTTGGAGATAGGTGTCTCGCGACGATCAAATGGGGGATTTTTCGATGACCGCAACAATCATGTTCGACCTTGACGGCACGCTTGTCGACAGCATCCCCGACATCGCTGCCGCGGCGAACAAGATGCTGCGGGACACCGACACAGCGCCCTTGCCACAGGACACGATCAAACAGTTTGTCGGTAACGGCCTTCCGAAACTGGTCGAACGGGTGATCCTGCACTGCGGTCTTCCCTTAGCGCACCACGCGGACCTGACGCAAAAAACGCTGGCATACTACAATGCGGCCTCCAGCGACCGGACCGTTCCTTATCCCGGCGTTGCCGAAGCCCTGGCAGAACTGCAAAAAATGGGGTGCGTCCTTGGCGTATGCACCAACAAACCCGAGGCCCCTGCCCGACACATTCTAAGCGCACTTAAGCTGGATCATCATTTTGACACCGTGTTCGGAGGAGATACGCTGCTGGTCCGCAAGCCGGACCCTGCCCATTTGAACGCAAGCTTTGATGCTGTTACATCCGCTGGTCCGCGCCTCTATGTCGGCGACAGTGAAGTTGACGCCGAAACAGCGCAGCGGGCAAAGGTGCCGTTCCTGTTGTTTACGGAAGGGTATCGAAAAACACCAATTTCGGAAATTCCACATTCGCGCGCCTACGACCACGCCAGTGAATTGGCCGCGCTTGTAGTTGACGTGCTGGACGAGATGGGCCAACCGACCTCGTGAAAGCGAGGGGCCAGCATAGGGGGTAAGTCGCCAGCCCCTCAGGGGAAAAGTGGTAATGTCCGCGGTTATTCCTTGGATAAGCCCGTGTTAACCACTTACGCTGGGGCAAGATATAGGGGGTTTCCCGTAGTCCCCTTTAACCTCCTGTTAGTTCAAAACTTTTAAGCGAAAATTTCGTAAGAAGCAGCGCTTCGCCAAAAGAAAATGGCGGAATGGAAAACCCATCCCGCCATAACAGAACTGAACAATTTCGCCGCTCGGCCTGTGTCAGATGGCCAGATACTCTTCGCGCAGTTGGGAGTTCTCAAGCACCTCGCTGGCGGTGCCGTCAAAAACGATGCTGCCCGTATCCAGAATGATAGCTCGATCCGCCAGTTCCAACGCGCGCACAGCGTTCTGTTCGACGATGATCGTTGTCATGCCCTGCTGTTTGACGTGGACCAGCGTCTTTTCGATCTCATCCACGATCACCGGAGCCAACCCCTCGTAAGGCTCGTCCAGCAACAGTACCTTGATGTCGCGGGCCAGGGCCCGCGCGATCGACAGCATCTGCTGCTCACCACCCGACAGGGTCACGCCCTCTTGCTTGCGGCGCTCACCCAGACGGGGGAACAACTCGTAAAGCCGCTCTAGTGACCATCCGATCGGAGGCGCGATCTGGGCCAATTGCAGATTTTCCTCGACCGTGAGGCCGGGGATGATCCGCCGGTCCTCGGGCACCAGACCCAGCCCCGCGGCCGCCGCTTCGTAACTGGTCATGTTGTGCAGCGGTTGATGATCCAGCCAGATTTCGCCATGGCGCACGTCAGGCTCACCCACCCGCGCAATCGAGCGCAGGGTCGAGGTCTTGCCCGCCCCGTTCCGGCCGAGCAGAGCCAAAATCTCGCCCTCATGCACGTTAAAGCTGACACCTTGCACGATGTAGCTTTCGCCATAGTAGGAATGCATGTCCCACACCGACAGGAAGGCAGGCGCGGTGGTGGCCATATTCGCGTTTTTTGAAAAGTCAGGTTTCTCGTTCATAGCTTTTCCTTACGCAGCCTCGCCCAGATAGGCTTCGCGGACCTTGGGGTTACCGCGAATATTCTCCGGAGTGTCCTCGACCAGTGGCGTCCCCTGCGCCAGAACGGTGATCCGCTCGGCCAGACTGAAGACCACATGCATATCGTGTTCGATGATGGCGATGGTGATATCGCGTTCATCCTTGATCTGTTTCAGCAGGTCGATCGTGTTGTTCGTATCGGCCCGCGCCATGCCCGCCGTGGGTTCATCCAGCAGCAGCAGACGCGGGTTCTGGCTGAGGCACATGCCGATCTCAAGCCGCCGTTTATCGCCGCGTGACAAGGATGCGGCATGCATCTCGCGTTTGTCGGCCATGTTCATCTCTTCCAGCATGGCTTCGGCCTGTTCAACGATGTCCTTTTCATTGGCAATCGTTTCATAGGCGTGCATTCGAAACGCACCATCCCGCATGGCGAAGATCGGGATCAGCATGTTCTCCATCACCGTCAATTCGCCAAAGATTTCGGGCGTCTGGAAAACGCGACTGATGCCCATCTGATTGATCTGGTACGGTTCAAGCCCCAGGACCGAGTTGTTGTCGAACAGAACCGACCCGGTGTCCGGCATCAGCTTGCCCACCAGACAGTTCAGCAGCGTCGACTTGCCCGCACCGTTTGGCCCGATGATGGCGTGAACCGAGTTTTCCTCGACGTTCAGGTTCACATCCGTCAGCGCCTTGAGGCCACCAAAGCGTTTACTGACGTCTTTTACTCGCAGAATTGCCATGATCGCCCTCCTTTATTCCGCTGGCTCAGTCTTGCCCGACGGTGCATCGTCGGTGCCTGATTTTTTGCGCTTGAACCATTTCATCAGGCGCTGCCCACCTTCTACAAGGCCACCCGGCAGATAGATAACGACAAGCATGAACAGGATACCCAGGGTCAGGTGCCAGCCTTTTCCGATGAACGGGTGGATTAGGAACACAACGGCGTCTTCCAGACCGTCAGGCAGGAAAGCGAACCAACTGTGCAGGACGTTGTCGTTGATCTTCGAGAAGATGTTCTCGAAATACTTGATGAAGCCCGCGCCCAGAACCGGGCCGATCAGCGTACCGGTACCACCAAGGATGGTCATCAGAACAACCTCGCCCGAGGCTGTCCACTGCATCCGTTCCGCCCCGGCCAGCGGGTCCATCGCAGCCATCAGACCACCGGCCAGACCAGCATACATGCCCGAGATCACAAAGGCCGCCAATGTATATGGCTTGGAGTTCAGACCGGTATAGTTCATCCGCTGCTGGTTTGACTTTACCGCCCGCAGCATCATGCCAAAGGGCGAACGGAAGATGCGGATTGCCAGATAGAACACCACCATCATGACAATTGCACACAGGTAGTAACCTGCGTTGAAGTCAAAGCTCCAGGCGCCCACATCCAGCGTATAGGTCGCCCGCATGGGCAGGCCGAACAAATGCGGCAGGTCCGGCGCATTGGCGCCCTGCAGAATTTGCGGATCATCCGCATAGACCTGAAGGCCGGTTTCACCATTGGTCAGGTTGAACTTGGGGTTCGACAGCACCGAATAGGCCAGAGCAAAGCTCATCTGCGCAAAGGCCAGCGTCAGGATCGAGAAGTAGATACCCGAACGCCGCAGGCTGACAAAGCCAATCAGAAGCGAGAACAACCCGGCGACGACGACACTCAGCGCGATGGCCGGAATGACATTATAGCTGAGCAGTTTGAACATCCAAACGGCCGAATAGGATCCCACGCCCAGAAAGGCCGCGTGGCCAAAGGACAGATACCCGGTCAGGCCAAACAGGATGTTGAAGCCAATGGCAAAAATGCCAAAGATCACAAAACGCTGCATCAGGTCAGGGTAGCCCGCGTTGAACTGCGCCATGGCGCTGTCCGACGGGAATGGGTTCAGGATGAAGGGGGCCAGCAGCGTCAGGATGCCGACGATGATCAGCAGGCTGGTGTCTTTTTTGTTCAGTCCCAACATTGATTATTCCTCCATCACGCCTTTGCGCCCCATCAGACCGCGCGGTCGCGTCAGCAGCACGATAATGGCGACAAGGTAGATGATGATCTGGTTGATGCCCGGTATCGTGGTCGTGGCCCAAGTAGTCGAGGCAAAGCTTTCAAGAATGCCCAACAAGAACCCGGCCAGCACCGCTCCGGGCAGCGATCCCATGCCGCCCACAACAACCACAACGAAGCTGAGCACAAGGAAATCCATACCCATGTGATAATTCGGCGGGTTAAGCGGCCCGTACATCACACCAGCCAACCCTGCCACCGCGGCGGCGATGCCGAACATGATGGTAAAGCGACGGTCAATATTGATGCCCAGCAAACCCACGGTTTCGCGATCCGCCATGCCCGCCCGAACGACCATACCAAAGGTCGTGAATTGCAGGAATGAGAACACAGCGCCAATGATGGCTACGGCAAATCCGAAATAAACCAGACGCCAGATCGGGTAGATGATCGCGTTCGGATCGAAGCCGATCATGGTGCCCAGATCAACCGAACCGCTTAGCGCGTCAGGTGGCGGGGTCTGGATCGGGTTGGCACCGAAGAAATACTTGACGATCTCTTGCAGAACGATGGCAAGGCCAAAGGTCACCAGGATCTGGTCTGCATGAGGGCGCTTGTAGAAATGTTTGATCAGACCACGCTCCATCACGTATCCGACCAACAGCATGATCGGGATCGCAAACAGGATCGCCAGGGGAACGGACCAGTCGATGATGGTCGCTCCGACCTCGGGCCCGAACCACGCCTGAACATAGGGGGTTTCCACTTTCAGCGGATTACCCAGAAAATCGGTCTGGGTTTCGTCAAGGGTTACGAAGCTCAGGTTCATGAGCTTTTGCAGGGTAACGGCGCAGAAAGCCCCGATCATGAACAGCGCCCCGTGCGCAAAGTTCACAACCCCTAGCGTTCCGAAAATCAGCGTCAGCCCCAGCGCGATAAGCGCATAGGCCGACCCTTTGTCCAGACCGTTCAGAATTTGCAATAGGATGGCGTCCATTGGCCCCACCTCGAGATTGGTCAGCGTAGATTGAGTGGCTTAGCAGGCCATCATGCCTGCCGAAAATGTCTGGCCGCCGTCAGGCAGCCAGACCATTACCTCAGGTTATGCGCCCGGGTTGCACTGACCCAGTTCGCCACCGGCGAACATTGGGTGCTCGGGATCGTATTCGACCTGCGCACGTGGCGTGATCTCAACGATTTCCAGCGTGTCATACGCGTTGGTCGGGTTTTCATTACCCCGCACAACCAGCACGTCTTTGAAGCACTGGTGGTCGGCACCGCGATACCAGGTCGGGCCGTTGCCCAAGCCGTCGAACTCGAAATCTTCCAGAGCTTCGACAACACCGCAGGGATTGAAGGTCCCCGCACGCTCACAGGCATCCGCATAAAGCAGGGTCTGCGCATAGCAAGTCTGGGCCGAGTTTGATGGCGGTTTGCCATACTTCTCGCCAAAGGACTTCACGAAGGCCTTGGTGCCTTCATCCTGCAACTGCCAGTTCCAGTTCATCGAACCCAGAACGCCCTTGATGTTCTCGCCCGCACCGGCGGCCATCAGTTCGGAATAAAGCGGCACGACGATCTTGAAGTCCTTGCCGTTGGCAACCTTGTCGAGCAGGCCGAACTGGATCGCGTTGGTCAGCGAGTTCACCATGTTGCCGCCGTAGTGGTTCAGAACCAGCACGTCCGCGCCCGAGTTCAGAACCGGAGCGATATAGGACGAGAAGTCTGTCGACGCGAGTGGTGTTTTCACCGTGTTGACCGTTTCCCATCCCAGAGCTTCGGTCGAAGCGACGATCGACTCTTCCTGGGTCCAGCCCCAGTTGTAGTCAGCCGTCAGGTGATAGGCGCGGCGCTCGTTGCCCATCTCTGCCGCCAGCACCGGTGCAAGGGCTGCACCTGACATATAGGCGTTGAAGAAGTGGCGGAAGCCGTTGGCCTTCTTGTCCTTGCCGGTGGTGTCATTGGCATGGGTCAGACCCGCCATAAAGATCACGCCCGCTTCCTGGCACAGGCCCTGAACCGCAACGGCCACGCCCGAGGACGAACCGCCATTGATCATCACCGCGCCGTCTTTTTCGATCATCGACTTGGCCGATGCGCGTGCGGCGTCCGACTTGGTCTGCGTATCGCCGGTGACGAACTCGACCTTCTTGCCAAGGATACCGTTCCCCTTCAGGGCCTTGGACGAAAACGTGTTCAAACAGCCTCCGTCGCCTTCGCCGTTCAGATGCTCAACCGCCAGTTGCTGCGCGAGCAACTCGTCATTACCTTCTTCGGCGTAAGGACCTGTTTGTGGGACGTTGAATCCCAAAGTGACAGAGGACCCTGTCGGTTCGTTGGTGTAGGCAGCAGCCGACGAAGCGGTAAAGATCGTAGGCAGGGCCAGACCGGTTCCCGCAACGGCACCGGACTTCAGCACGCCGCGGCGTGTGACAGATTTATTGGTCATTAATTCCTCCCATTTCCCATTTTCCGCCCTCTGGCTCCTCTTCCATCGGACGAAATCGCATTTCTGCGTGCAGTAAGTATGGAGGCGCTTCTGAAAAATTCACAACAACCCATTAATTTCGAAGGAATCTTATGTAAACAAATACACAGAAACGAGAATGTTTTGTAACTGTTTTGACACCAGTGATTGTTAGGCTCTATTTTCATTCAATTAAATAGTAAAAATGCTCACCCTCGGCATTCAGGCCCATCCCGATATTTCTGCAAACCATGAGTCCATACTTACTGTAATACCCCTCCACGAAGTACCAGGTTGAAACTTACAGACCGAATGCCTCGCATAAACCCACACGCGTAACATCGCTCTGATATGGCAGTCGATGGCCATCAACCCGACTCAAAGACTCTTCTGACACCAGCACAAAACGGCTGGAATTGCCTCTGCTTTCCGGCCCAATCCCAGACACAGTGAAAGTTGAAACGACGCATTGTCGTCGCAACGGCGACTAATTAGTCACAACTTCCAAGCGATACCCTCGAATTAGTTAAAAATTAATTTTCGGTTCATTTTCAAGTGATATTTCTGGTTGGCCGAGTAGAATCGGTAAATGTGAAAAGACTTTATAAATCATTAACCTGCAATTTTTTACGAGTAACGGAACGGTGTGACATGAATGGGGGGAAAGCTCATCGCGGAGTGTGGCTGCCTAACACGCTTCACGCAAGAGCCATCATAAATTTCATTCACTGGAGCCAAGGTGGTCTGGTATTGGACGCCGCGCTGAAGGGCATTGTTGAAGCCTTCGGTGCAGATTGCGGCGTGATTAGTCGGCTCTGGCTCAACAAGGGGGCGCATCGCGTTGCCGCCCGTGCGGACACGCGTGATCCGGCCGTCAGCCGCCCGCTGTTCTTGTCCTTTGCCAACGATGCATTGGGCCCTTTCCGCAACATGCCGAAACGGGCATCCGTTTTCAGCTTGCGTGAGGATGGTGAAGATCCCAGCGATTTGTCACCCGTCCTTGTCGATTGGGTAACTCATCGCAAGATTAAGGACATTCTGTTTGTCTGCCTGGATCACCAAGGGGGCGAGATCGACTTTCTGGAGCTACATTTCGGGCAAACCCCCGAACCTGGTTTCAAGGAAGCCATTGAACAGATCGCTCCGCAGCTTTCAGAAACCTACCAAAGCCGTCGACCGGGTTTGGTCACCGAAGCTTTGTCGCGCCAAACAGTGTCGACAATTCGGAAAAGCACAACGGACACTCCAATCCTAAGCACAGGAAACCCGGCTGGGTTGACCCGCGCTGAATGGCGCGTATGCGCGCTGGTTTCGCGCGGCATTTCTCCGCAAGGGATCGGCACAGAGCTTGGAATTGGGCCAGCAACTGTTAGAACGCATCTGAAGCATATCTATTCGAAAACAGGTCTGGATAACTTTCACATGCTGGCAAGACGTTTGGTTTCAGTCGAAGAACGCGAAGCACTGCACGGAAAGCAGCATCAGGCAAGGGCTTGATGCCAGACACCGACTGGCAAAATTGGCTGGCATTGTGGCTGTTCGCACCGCTGTTCGTCGCAATGGCCTGGACGGATTTCACCCAACTTCGGATTCCAAATACCTACTGCATTGTGGGCCTGATCCTGTTTGTGGCTGCCGCACCCTTTCTGACATGGAACGAGCTTCTTTTGCGCTTGCTGATCGCGGGGGCGTGCTTTGTGATCTGTTTCGGTCTGTTTGCCATCAACTGGCTTGGCGGGGGGGACGCCAAGATGCTACCCATCGTCTTTCTTGCTGTTCCTTCGACCCAGATACCGAACTACCTGTTCTTGTTTGCGGCCGCGATGGCGGTCGGTCTGGTTGGCATGGCCTTGTTCCGCCGTCTTGCGCGCGATACTTCCCCTCGTTTCAAGTCGACCGCCCAATCACGTGAGTTTCCAATGGGCATCGCAATCGGGTCGGCAGGATTGGTCCTGATCGCCATATCAGTCGCGGAACTGACCGGTTAACGATCAGTTCCCGAACGTTTCAGCATAGCGGATAAAGATCGGCGTCAGGATTAGGCCAGCGATTGCTGGCAGCATCAGGAAGGCCATCACACCCGACATTTTCACCGGCAGCTTGTTGGCCATTTCCTGCGCCCGCAATTCGCGCAACTCGCGCATCTCTTCGGCGTATGTGTTCAGTGCTGCCGCAAGCGGCACACCGAATCTTGTCGACTGAAGGACAACGCTTACGAAGGAACTCATTTCTTCGATACCGGTGCGACGGGCCATGCGCATGAGCGCTGTGTCACGGTCGCGACCGGCCTGAATTTCACTGAGCGCAATCAGGATTTCTTCGGACATTTCGGGCGAAACCAGCTGCATTTCCACAGCGACCTTCAGAAGGGCCTGATCAAATCCCATTCCCGCTTCGACGCCGATCTGAAGAAGATCCAGCATGTTGGGAAAGGCATTTTCCATAAGACGCTTGCGCTCTTTGATGCGCGCGTTCATCCAGTATTGAGGGCCAAAGAAACCAACCGCACACAAAATGGCGACGTTACGGATGATTTCCATCAGGTCCAAGCTGGACATATATTTGCCGATGGAATTACCGACACTGTTCGCCGGCTGCCAGTTCAGCAACAGGATGAACAGCAAAGGCAGTGACGTGGCCAACATCAACCGCAGGAAATAATACCCCGCAATCGCGTTCTTTCCCCGAAAGCCCGATTTCGCCAGAACCTGCCCAACTTCGAAGCGTTCACTGGCATCGCTTGGGATCAAGGCCGCGCTCAACCCTACCGGAGCCTCGCCTTCGAGGTCATTGGTTGTTGTCCGGGCCAGGTTTTGACGCTGACGGCTCGGCATCATACGCTCGGCCGCTGTGGAGCGTTCGCTTAACGATGACGAAATTCCCAGAAAAGCGATAATTGCGCCAACAGCAACAAGGCCAAGGATCAAGGCTTGTGTTGCCCAGCCACCATCCAAAAGTGAACTAATAAATTCCATCGTAAATTCTCCTTATATCCGGAAATTCACGAGCTTGAACATCACGAAGGCATTTAGAACAACTGCCACCGCGATAACGCTCATTGCCGGCCAAAACGCCGGAGCGTCCATTACAGAGCCATAATATGAAGGCGTAATAATCGTCATGAATACGGCGATCAGAACCGGAATGGATGACAGGATATAGGCGGTCATCCGTCCTTCGGCCGAAATCGCCTTGATCTTGCGGCGCAAAGACATGCGCGCACGGATAACGCGGGACAGTGTGCGAAGAATACCCGCAAGGTCGCCCCCCGTGCCGTGCTGCATCATCAGCGCAACGGCCAGGTATTGAACGTCTTCTTCGTCAATACGGTCGGCCATTGCCTTCATGGCCGTCGTCAATTCTTCGCCAAAGGCCACTTGGTCAACGACAAGGCCAAATTCTGTTCCGATGGGATCCGGCATTTCTTCGGCGACGCTTTGCAAGGTCGCGTTCAGCGGGTGCCCCACCTTCAACCCGCGCGACATCAGGTCCAGCGCATCGGGCAGTTGCTTGATCAAGGCAGCTTTACGCTGACGGAGCGTGGCGCCCAAGGCAACAAGCGGCCCGATCAGAAAAACCAAAGCAGAAATCGGAACCACCTGCAGGGGGTTAGCCACCATCGACCCGCCGATCGCGCAAATCAGAAACGCAGCGACGCAAGCCATCAGAAATACTTCGGGAACCATATTCAAACCCGAAGCCTTAAGCGCAGCAGGTAAATCGCCGACCAGGGGAAACTTCCGCAGCAGCGGTCTGGCTTCCTGCGGTTTCAGCAGGTTCAGAACGTCTTCTCCGGTTGAACCCTGGTTCAACATCTGAACGCGACGATTGATCGCCTCTTCCCGGTTTTCACCGCGCTTCAGAAACTGCCGTATACCCTCAAAGGCAATAAGCGCACCTAGGAAAATGGCCAGTGCCATAACCAACTGGGCGTCAAACCCGGCCACTTCCAACTCTGGGCCTAAAATGGCGTTGATGTCGATGTCTGCAAAGAAAGCCCGAATTTGCTCAAACATAGCCGACCTCCTTAGTTGAATTGGACTGAAGACAAGTCCACGCCGGCCGCGGCCAAAACATCGCTGGACTTGGGGCGAATGCCGGTTGCAACGAACTTACCCAGTACCTTGCCGTTTTCGTCCTTGCCTTGACGCTTGAAGACAAAAATATCCTGCATGGTCACCACGTCTGCTTCCATACCGGTGACTTCGGCAATGGATGTTACGCGTCGGGTGCCGTCAGACATACGGTTCAGCTGCAGCACGAAGTTGATGGCCGACGCGATGGTTGACCGGATCGCCGTGTGCGGCAGCTCCATCCCACCCATCTGAACCATCTGCTCGACCCGCGCCAAAGCGTCTCGGGGCGTGTTGGCGTGAACTGTGGTCATCGATCCGTCGTGACCTGTGTTCATCGCTTGCAGCATGTCAAAGGCTTCCGAGCCGCGAACCTCGCCCACCACAATACGGTCGGGACGCATCCGAAGCGCGTTGCGAACCAGATCACGCTGCGCCACCGCACCAGTTCCGTCCAGACCTGCCGGGCGAGTTTCCATGCGCAGGACGTGTTCCTGCTGCAGTTGCAGTTCCGCGGCGTCTTCGATCGTTACAATACGTTCACGGGCACCAATATAAGATGACAGAGCGTTCAGCATGGTTGTCTTACCCGAACCGGTACCGCCCGAGATCAAGACGTTCATCTTGGCTTCGACCAGCCCGCGCAACAGGGCAGCAGCACTGTCATTCAGGGCTTCGTTCTGAACAAGACGCTGCATCGTCAGCGGAACGCGTGCAAACTTCCGAATTGACAGCGCCGGGCCGTCCAGCGCACAGGGGCGGATGATCGCATTGACCCGGCTGCCATCCTCCAGACGCGCGTCCACCCAGGGCTGGCGTTCGTCAATACGGCGACCCACGCGGCTGACGATTTTGTCGATAATTCTAAGCAGGTGACGTTCATCACGGAACCGGGCCGACGTTTTTTCAAGAATACCGGCACGTTCCACGAAAATCTGTTCATGCCCGTTGACCAGGATATCGTTGATCGTCGGATCGGCCAGCAGCGGTTCAAGAGGACCAAGCCCCAGAACCTCATGCATCAGTTCCTCGACCAGTTGCTTGACCTCTTCGCTGCGCATCGCGCGACCTTCGGCACGAAGAAGTTCCGTTGCGTGTTTCCCAATCTCGCCGCGAAGCGTTTCTTCTTCGACCTTGTCGATGACGGCCAGATTCAGCTTATCCAGCAACGAGTTGTGCATCCGCGCCTTCAGATCAATGCGCTCCAGCTCCATTGCTTGCTGGTTCGCTTTTTTCTCGGCATCAAATGCTGCAATATCGGACAGGTTGTCGGCAACCTGCTTCGTGTCCAAAGCCACAATCTTGGCTGCGCCAGAAGATGTGCGACCTGTTCTGTCAAATTCACGAAACATATTCCAAACCCTTATTACTTGTTAATTCACGTCTACAGATGGCGACCGATCACTTACCGACACGAGGCGGCATTGCGATACGGGTTTCATCTGCCAGCTTCTTGATGGCGCGCGTCGCAGGTGCCCGGTTTGAGACCTCCTGCAGCGGGATGCCGCGATCAACGGATTCACGCACTGTACGATCGTCCTTGGGCACCCAATAGGCAAAGTCTTTTTCCAGCAATTTCGACGCTGCCCGATGGTGCGCGGCGGGGAACAGCGGCTTTTTCTCAAGGCTGGCGACAAGCTGAATATCAATCGCCGGATTTTCGGCTTGATAGAAGTCCATCAGTTTACGGGCGGACCGAACCGATGGAACCGCGACGTCCGTGACCAGGTACAACCGGTCTGCCTGAGCAAGAACAGGTGTGATCCACTCTACCAGAGCACGAGGCAAATCCACGACGACGTAGTCATGGGTGCGCCGCAGGCTATCAAGAATAGCCGAGATTTGCTCTTCCTTGATCGCAGACAACGGCCCATAGCGAGACGGCGCAGCCAGAACGTCTACGCCACAGGGCGCTTTCACCATGGCCTGTTCCAGAAACGCATTGTCAGGGATGCTTTCTTCCATAGCCATCCGCCACATCGCGTCACTTTCTTCGACGTCCATCAGGGCCGCGATGGACCCGAACTGGAAATCAAGATCGACGACGGCGACGTCGTTCGCGGCCTTTTTCTTGAAAAAACCTTCCTTGCATTGCAGTTCGTTGGCCATATTCGCGGCAACAAGCGAAGACCCTACCCCGCCTCGGGACTTCGCTACGGCAATGACCTTGCCAAGAGTCGCCTGACCGCCCCAAACAGCGGGCAACTGAGCCTGGCGGCGGGCACGGATTGCGTCTACCTGAGGAACGATTTCTTCGTTAATCGCCTTACGGGGCAGAACATCATCTACGCCCAGCTTCGTGAGCTGACGCGCCTTTTCAAGCGGCAGGTCTTCAGGGGCCAGAGCGATAATGATTGCGTTCGGCATCCGGGCATCGCAGATGGATTGCGCGGTCTCAAGCATGGCGTCCGAATTCTCGTCCACGTCGAAAAGCACAACATCATGCAGCGCGGTCAGCGAGACGGCCGATCCGTTGGCACCCTCGACCGTGTCCTTCTGACCGGTGAACGTGCAGTTATCCTGACTGGCCAGGGATCCTTCGATCGCCGAATAGATTTGTTCGTCAGGCGAAATTAACAATACTGAAATCTGCTTAGCACTCATTATCTTTCTCCTTACTCTACCGCCCCGACAGCCAGGTCTTCGGCAGGTACCGAAGTGCTCATGGCGGGAAGGGAAATACTGTTTGGGGTATTGGATGTGACCGCAGGGCCTCCACCTGCCAAGGCAGCCAGTCCCGCCAGTGGCATCACGAAATTGAAGTCGACACCAACCAGGTCTGCTGTGACAACAGGCGTATAGGGTCCGCCAAGGAAACCAAGCTGCCAGTCATGCGAATAGGTAAATTGAACATTGTCACGGGTCGATCCAGGCGGAAGCAATGGCCCGATCTCGGCCCAAATGCGATCAGCATAGTCGGGCTGCGTGTCACTCGCGCCGGTGTATATTGTCGGCACATCCGCCAAAGTACATGGGTCTGGCAGGTTATTTGTTTCATCAACACAAATACCACCTAATCCACCCGTTCTGCACAAAGTCCCAAATCTGGTGTCGGCCCCTACACCACTGGCAATCTCATGTTCCGGGGGAAGAGCCCCACACAAAGGCGGACCAACTGTGGCCAGTCGCGCGGCTGTTTGCATCGCTTTCTGTGCCGCTGTGGTTGACCAATACAGGCGACCATAGTCGATGACGCCAAAAATCAGGAACAGGAATATGGGAATGACGATGGCCAGTTCGACCAGTGCCGCGCCACGTTCCTGACGGCAAAGCAACCTTGCTATATGGGCTAGCTGTCTCATACGCCGTACACCCTGCTTTGATCCGAAATCACGGTGGTAATGGATGTCAGCGAGTCGCCGAACCAGCCAAAAATTCCACCAAAGATAAAGTCAATCTCAACCTCGGCCGTAACTTCGACGATAGAGGCAGGGCTGACCCGATACGTTCCTGAACGGGGGATACAGGTAGGAGTGACATCAACGACGTTCGTCCCCCCCGGCATGATCGACGAGCTACCCAATTGGTTGGTTACGATATCAGTCACAAGATCATCATAATCCGCAGCCGTTACGGTGCCGGTTCCAGTGCCACACAAGTCCAGTGGGGCAATGCGGGCAATCATGCGGGACGCATCCCGTACACCGCCTGCCGTCGCCTGATGGATCCAGGTGATCCGGCCGCCTTCGATAATAACTGCGATGAACAGCAGCAGAACCGGAAGGATGATGGCAAATTCGACCATAGGCGCGCCTGACTCACAGCGCTTGAGCCGCGTGATATGAGCAATCAGACGTTTCACCGGTACAACCTCACGACGTCGCGGAAGATTCCGTCGTCTTCGTTACCGCCCAGACCGTCACCACCGACCTGGCTGACAACTTCCAGGAAGATGTCAAAGTCTGTACCGGTGGTGTTCGCCAATGGCTGGATCAGGAAGCCTTTTACGTATTCTTTCACCGTGACGTCTTCTGCACGTCCCTGTACGTTGTTTGCGGCGCAGTCGACGGCAGCAAGAATAAAGGTCCGGCGGTCGGGATCAGTTGACGTGGCAGGCGCGTTACATTGGGGGCGGCCGTTCTCTTGGCGTTGTTCCAAGATATCGCCGCTGCCGAACTGGTCAATTTCCTCCAGATACATCTGGTAGCGCGTGGTCGATGCAGGCATTGCGTTCAGCGCGTCAACTTTCAGGCCTTGAGAATGCGCTGGCAGTTCGTTGTCCGGGTCCAGGCCGACGCCATAGTTCTGGGTCAGGTAATCCGACCGGCCATCACTCCAATCCCCGTCACCAAATCGACCGCCACCGCCGGGGAAACTACAGGAGTCGTCCACGAAACAATCATCTGGCGGCAAAGGAAGCGTATCCAGCGAAACTTCTGGCTGGCCGTTTATGCAATTCGGGCCAGTGCCGTTGCCGTTGCTATTGCCCGAGCGGTTCCAGCCCGAGATAACATTCGGTGCGGGCGCGTAGGCCTCTACGGTTTTCAGATTATTCATCGTACCCGAGAAGTAATCGAAGCGAGAGTTATAGATCGCGCTGCCGATCCCGTTTCTTTGACCGGGTTCGGTGTCAACACCGCGCTGCGCAACACAGCGCCCTTTGTTGCCGTCCGCCGCGATCAGGCAAATGTACAGATTGGCCCCGGTCAGCCCGTTGCAGGGCCCCTGCGGATTGATTCCATAATCCGTCGGGTCAAGGAAACCAAAGTTACCGGGACCCCAAGCGGAATTGTTCCCACCGGTACGCAGTTTGATCGTCGTCCCCACAATCGCAGGGTCGCTGGCCGACCAGTTAGGCGGGATGCAGAACATCAGCGGTGTCACGTCACAAGCGTAAGAAGTGTACCCTGCAATCGCCTGGGCACCGACCTGTTCATTGGGGGTCGCTGCACCGACCAAAGATGCCAGCGCACGAGCAAACGGGATGAATACAGTTCTTGGGGTCGCTGTCACTTCAACCATGACAGCCAAAGCCGGGTCGGTCGTGACAAAGCTGTCTACGGCATCATCGTCGTCAGGATCCGCTGCCGGGGTGGGCAAACCCGTCAGGAAACGGAGCGAGAAATCCGCTGCCGAATCCAGGGTTTTGTCACCATCGGCGAAGAACTGTTTATCCACGATCATCGCACCCGCCGCATTTGTGGCACGAGTGATTGAGTCGGGGTTTCCGTCCAGCTCTCCGGCGGCGGCCAAGGCGACGTGGTCGGCGTAGGCCTGAAGGTCAGTTTGCGTCGACGCCATACGTCCAAGGTCAAAGGTCAGAGCGGCAAATCCGATGATCATGGCCAGACATAGGGCCGCAAAGACCAGGATGGTTCCGTCTTCTTCTTTCCTGAAAGTACGTAACGAGAACATCATTAACCCTCCGGACAAATTCGACGCGCCTTAATTCACGGTGCTGGACGTATCAGTGACAGGTGTCTCTTCTTCTGTGGTGTTGTTTACGACCGGAACCTCTTGGACGTCCGTAATGCCGCGGCGTACCTTCACCACAGGCTGCGGCGTGCCGTCATCAACCGGTGACTTTTCAAGCAGGATGTCGCTCAGGCGCACGGTTTCCAGCGGCTTGTCGTCCAGTTCATCCAGCGACCGCAAAGACAGGCTCAGCTGTCCGGCTTTCTGCGCCAGCGCCAGGCGTTGGCTTTCATCCGGTGTCACTTCGACCGTTACGGTGCGGGCAATTCCTGGCTGGTCCAGTTCCTCATCGGTTTTCTGGTCAACACCAATAACCCGGATGTTTTGCAGGATGGTCAGCGCACGCAGGGTATCATTGCTACCACGGGTCAGAACGATGTCAACAAAATCGCCGGGGGTCACGAAGCCGCCAACGCCGGTCTGTGCGTTGACGTTGATAGCCATCGCACGATTGCCTTCACCAATCGTCTGAACAATTGTGACTTTTTCACCAAATCCAGAGACTTTGGACGCCAGCAAAAGCTCTCCCTGCGCCAGGGCACGCTTCGCGCGGCGCGGCTCGCCGCCTGGTGTGGGGACAACATCGTCGAAACTTGTAAATACGCCTGGCGGAACAGAGTCGGCCGGCCAATCAATCGTAGTAAGCTTGTATCTTTCGATCGGGCTACCGAAGGCGATGTTATCTGCAACGGCGACAACGCTTACGACGGTGGTGTCGACAGCGGCTGCCTGATTTCTTTCAAGCTGGTCTTGGGCCCAGAATACTGCGCCCCCGGCCAAGGCGACCCCGAAGACTGTCATCAAAAATGATTTAACTCGCATTTTGCCCTCCAATTTCCGAAGTCGGCTTTGGCAGTCAGATTTGGGCGAATTGCTGTGTTACTTTACAAAACGGTGATCAGACTGACGCTAATGATTAAGTTGGGCGCTATCCCCCCGCTAAAAGCGCGGGGAGTTAGCTATTCGAAGAACTCATGCCGCTCTGAATCAGCGCGCTGTAATGGCTGATCCTGCGTCAGTAAAGTTCGAGTTCGTTTCGTTCGCCAAAGTCGTTAGGAAAGTACCGCCTGCGATAATCGCAACCAGCAAAGCGACCCCGTATTCCACAAGTGTGGCTCCGCGCTCGTCTTCACGCAGTTTTAGGAAAATCTTGCGAATAGATTCCGACATGATTTTTTCTCCAGATTGTTACAAGAGTGCGAAAGACGCACGAAGCAACGCAACTTAGCGAGTCTGAATCGACGTAGTAGCGTCAGTAAAGTTCGAGTTGGTCTCATTGGCCAGCGTGGTCAGGAAAGTACCACCGGCGATAATCGCAACCAGCAGTGCAACACCATATTCGACCAATGTTGCGCCGCGCTCATCTTTGCGCAGCTTCAGGAAGATCTTACGAATTGAATTCGACATAACTTTTACTCCAGACTGTTTACAACGTGCGAAATCCGCACTCACGAGGCAGACATCCCCGTTAACAAATCGATACCAAGCGAAATGCTGCCGAACCTCCCCACAAACGCAAAAGTTTTCCCTTATAACGGGAATTTTTTGTCGTTTGGGGCAGATTTGTGTCCTAAATTCGGCCTCAGTCAGGAGAGTCGCGCCATGATTCTTAAGGATTCTTTAATGCGATCACAAAAAATCCCGCCTCCCATACGCAAGGCGGGGCAGAATAATAAAATCTATTTAGTTTAGACAGTTACACCCTGGAGGACTTGCTCGCGCGACAGATCCTGCCTGCTGCCCTTCATCAGGATTTCACCACGCCTCAGCACGACAAAGCGGTCAGCAAGGTCATAAGCAAAGTCAAAATACTGTTCGACCAACACAATTGCCATTTCACCTTTGGAGCGAAGGTGGCGAATGACTTCTCCAATCTGTTGGATGATATTTGGCTGAATGCCTTCGGTCGGCTCATCCAGCAGCAGCAGCTTTGGTTTGGTGATCAAAGCGCGTGCGATTGCCAGTTGCTGCTGTTGCCCACCGGACAGATCACCCCCCCGGCGATTCTGCATCTGTCTGAGCACTGGGAACAGCTCGAAAATTTCATCGGGAATGTGATGTTCGGTTTTTGGAAGGCAGGCGAATCCGGTCTCCAGGTTCTCACGCACGGTCAGCAATGGGAAAATCTCTCGGCCTTGCGGGACATACGCCACACCTTTCCATGCCATGCGATGCGCAGGCAGGATGCCCAGCTCCTCTCCGTTCAGCACCATTTGCCCGCCGGATCGTGGGTGCGTCCCCGAGATCGCCTTGATCAGGCTGGTCTTGCCAACACCATTGGTGCCCATCACGCAGGTCACCTCGCCTTGTGCAGCCTGCATCGAGATGCCGTTCAAAATTTGCGAATGCCCGTAATGCAGGGTCAGATCGTTAAGTGTCAGCATCGCCTAGCGCCCCAGATAGACGTCGATGACGTCCTGATTTGATGTCACGTGGTCCAAAGACCCCTCGGCCAGAACCGCGCCTTCGTGCAGGACCGTGACCTTGCAGTTCAAACGGCGCACAAATTCCATATCGTGTTCCACCACCACCACGGCACGGGTTTTCGCGGCCTGCACCAGCAGGTCGGTAGTATGCTCACGTTCCTGCGGCGTCATCCCGGCGGCGGGCTCATCGACCAGCAGCAGGCGCGGTTCCTGCGCCAGAAGCATGCCGATCTCAAGCCATTGCTTCTGTCCGTGGCTGAGTTCGCCGGATTTGCGGGTCAGTTCATCTTTCAAGCCGATCTCGGCGGCCAGTTCTTCGACCTTGTCCAGATCAACCGTTGAAGGGCGATAGAACAGCACGCCCAACCACCCGCGTTTGTTCTTCAACGCCATCAGCAGGTTTTCCTGCACCGTCTGATCTTCGAACACGGTGGGTTTCTGGAACTTCCGCCCGATCCCCGCCTGCGCGATTTTTGCCTCGCTCATGCGCAGCAGGGACACGGATTTCTCGCCCCAGATCACGCGGCCCTCGTCAGGGCGGGTCTTGCCGGTGACGATATCCATGAAGGTGGTTTTGCCCGCCCCGTTCGGACCGATCACGGCACGCAGTTCCGCGTTGCCGATCTGAAAGGACAGGTTGTTGATGGCACGGAACCCGTCGAAAGTGACAGAAACGCCGCTGACCTCTAGCAGAGTGCTCATTCCGTGGCCTCCTTTTCGCGCAATGCGCTTTCATCAGGCCCAAGGGCCGCGCCGTGGCGCTGTGGCGCGCGACGGTTGGTCCAGAGGTCGAACAACCCCCCGATCCCTTGCGGGGCGAACAGCGTGACCAGCACAAAGGACACGCCCAGCAGCACCTGCCACCAGTCGACCCATTTGATCGTGTAGAACCCCAGCGGGATATCCGGCGCCTGCCCGCCGGTGAACCATGTGCTGAGCAGGCTGACGAAAGCCGCCCCGATGACTGCGCCGTACAGACGCCCGCGCCCACCGATGGCGACCCAGACGGCCAGATAGATCGAGGCGATGGGGGCCATCTCCTCGGGGTTGATGATGCCCGCCTGCGGGTAGTAGAGCGCGCCCGCGATGGCCGCGATACAGGCGGTCAGGGTGAACACGGCCAGTTTGTAAACCTCGACCGAATAGCCAAGGAACCGCACCCGCGCCTCGTTATCCCGGATGCCGCGGATGACCGAGCCGAACTTGCCCGATACGACCCATGCCGCCAGCATATAGCCCAGCCCAAGCGCCAGCGCCGAAGCCCAGAGGAACCAAATCGACACCACGTCCTGCGAGGCCGTGACGCCGGGCAGGTTCTGAAGACCCGACAGGCCGTTGTTGCCACGCAACCCGCTGTCGTTCTGGAACAGGTACAGCGCCAGCGCCAAAGTCATCGCTTGGGTCAGAATCGACAGGTACACGCCCGTCACCCGGCTGCGGAATGCCAACCAGCCGAAGATCAGCGCCAGCAGGCCGGGCACCAGCACGACCAGCGCCAGTTGCAGGAACAAACTGTCCGAAAAGGCCCAGATCAGTGGGAACTCGGACGATCCGACCACGCCGAAGATTTGCGTGCCGATGGCGTCCACGACCTCGGCTGAGGTTGGCGGGATATCGGCCTGCGATAGCGACTCGACCACGATCAGGCGGGTGCGTTCGTACATTAGCCACATGCCGATCATGTAGCCGCCCAGCCCGAAAAAGGCGAAATGGCCGAGGGACAGGATACCGGTAAAGCCCCAAACCAGATCCATTGCGACGGCGATCAGGCACAGGCACAGGGTCTTGCCCAGCGTCTTGACGAAACTGGTCGAGATCACGCCGATCCCGAACCCTTCGGACAGGACGGTTACGCCCAAAGTGAACAGGGACAGGATGGCCAGAAAGACCAGAACGGATGGGTTCTTGGCGACAAAGCTGCGTTCCATGGCTCAATCCCCCGCCGCGCGGCCTTTGAGGGCGATGATGCCCCTTGGCCGGAACTGGATGAAAATGATGATGAAGATGATCATGTAGGTCTGCGCGGCGAGGGTGTTCGACGGGTTCATCCACTCGATCCCTTTTTGCAGGAAGCCGATCATGCCAGCGCCCGCCAGTGCGCCCCAAATGTTGCCGACACCGCCAACGACCACGGTCATGAAGCTCTGCACGATATAGTCGCTGCCCAGATCGGACGTGACTTTGGCGAACAACCCAATCGCAACGCCCGCAATCCCGGCGATGCCCGAGCCCAAGCCGAATGTCAGCATATTCACCCGCCCCGGATTGATCCCCATCGACCCGGCCATACGCGGATTCTGCGTCACCGCGCGCATCTCAAGCCCAAGCCGGGTGCGTTTCATGATGTAGAGGAACAGCCCCAGAAAGATCATCGCCAGAACGAAGATCGCGATGCGGATATAGCTGATCGAGACCACATCGTTCAGAACCCACGCCCCGTCCAGCCAGCCGGGCGCGGTCAGCGGACGCGCCTGCGTGCCAAAGATGTTCTTGGCCAATTGCTGTAGCGCGATCGAGATGCCGAAGGTTGCCAGCAGCGTTTCCAGCGGACGGGAATAGAGCCAGCGGATCACCAACCGCTCCATCGCCACACCCATGGCGAAGGTGACGGCAAAAGCCATCGGGATCGCCACGATGATTGACAGCGTATGGTCGGGGATGAACTGCTGCACCACGTAGCCGGTATAGGCGCCCATCATGATGAACTCACCATGGGCCATGTTGATCACGCCCATCACGCCGAAGGTGATGGCCAGACCGATGGCCGCGAGGAAATAGATCGACGCCAGCGAGATCGCGTCCAGCGTCAAATCGAGCGTCTGGTTCAGGCCGACCTTCAGCTCGATCTTCTCCAGCGCTTGCGCGGCGGCGGAGGTCACTTCGGGCGACGGCTCTGCGTAGGTTTCAAAGAACACATGTGCGCCCAGCGCGGCGTCGATGTCGACCTCAGTGACCAGTGCAGGAACAAGTCCGGTTTCTGCCAGTGCCGCATAAGCCTGTGCGCGGGTGGCGTCTGTATTCAGTTGCGCGACAGGAACGTCGCCGACGCGGCCACCGTCGATATGAGCAGCCAGTGCAGAGCGGATATCGTCCGGTGAAATGCGCGGGGCGGCCAGATCGCTGGCAACCAGCAGGTCATAGGCCGCATCTCGTGAAAGTACGTCTGATCCGGGCTCCAGCACGGTCGCTATATTCTCATCCGAGGGCAATTCCGCAGCCGTCTGCAATCTGGTCACGACCAGAGGATTCAGCGCTGCGCGGACATCCACGCCCAAATCGCCGGACATGTCCTCAATCGCGGCAACGCGCGCTGCATTGTCTTCGTCATAACCAATGGTCAGCAACCGCTCCAGCCGCTGTTTCTGCGCCTTCAACGCCTCGTCGGGTTCATCTTCAATCGACGCGCGCAGGGGGGCCAGCAAGGCCCCTTCAGGATCACGTTGTATAGATTGCAACGCGGCCGCGCGTTTCGCACGGTCCGGGTCGGTCAGTTGGAATTGCACCAAGGCCGTCCCGATCATTGCGCGGATACCGCTATTGGGCTTCAATTGTTTCAGGTCAGATTTCTTGTACGTGCCAACAACTTCGCCGGTGTCGAAATCGGTCAGCTCATAAGACCGTCCCTCACCCTTTTTACCGGCAAAGAACAGACCATCCGACTTGCGCATCCACACATTCTTGGCGGCCCAAGTCTCAAGCATCACCTGCGCCTGAGGCAGGCCGCTGCTGGCAATCGCGTCAATCGCAGGTCCGATCGTCTTGCGTGAGCTTTTGGCGATGATCTCCTGGTGCTCTTGCAGGATCGGTTGCAGACCGCCCTCTTGCGCGTTGGCAGTCAGGCAGGCGCACAGTATTGCGAGGCCCGCAAGGAAAAGTCGTAACATGTAGAGAAACCCGAGGTGTCTTATGGGCAAGGCGGGCAATCACACCCGCCTTGCATCTGGTTTAGTAGTTCGACAGCGTCTGAACGCAGGTCTTGGTCTCGGTGTTGTACATACCGCAGCCCAGTTCTTTCCAATCCGAGATCAAAACCGCCGATTCCGGCAGGAAGTCGGTCCAGGCATCACCCGGCACAACCTCGGTTTCGCTGATGATGTCGAACTGACCATCTTCCTGAATCTCACCGATCAGAACCGGTTTCGCCAAGTGGTGGTTCGGCAGCATAACCGCCGTGCCGCCAGTCAGGTTCGGGAATTCCTGCCCGTACATCGCGGCGCGTACGTCGTCGACCTCGGTCGAGCCAGCCTCAGTTGCGGCGTTCACCCACATGTTGAAGCCGATATAGTGCGCCTCCATCGGGTCATTGGTCACACGCTCGTCACCCATGGTGGCTTTCCATGTTTCAACGAATTCAGCGTTGGCTTCGGTATCGGCCGACTGGAAATAGTTCCACGCGGCCAGGTGACCGACCAGGTTCGCGGTATCCAGACCCGACAGTTCTTCTTCACCAACCGAGAAGGCCACGACAGGGATGTCATCCGCCGAAACGCCCGCAGCCGCCAGCTCTTTGTAGAAGCCGATATTCGCGTCACCGTTGATGGTCGAGATCACGCCGACTTTCTTGCCATCCGCGCCCAGCGCGACAACGTCCGCCACGATCTTGGACCAGTCGGAATGACCGAACGGGGTGTAGTTGACGAAGATATCCTCGTCCGCGATGCCTTTACCCTTCAGGTAGCTTTCCAGAATGTTGTTGGTGGTACGCGGGTACACATAGTCGGTGCCCAGCAGCGCGAATTTCTCGACTCCCAGCTCATCCAGGAAATAGTCAGTCGCAGGGATCGCCTGCTGGTTCGGCGCGGCGCCGGTATAGAAGACGTTTTTCGAGGATTCCTCGCCCTCATACTGAACCGGGTAGAACAGCAGGCCGTTCAGCTCTTCGATCACCGGCAGAACCGACTTACGGCTGACCGACGTCCAGTTGCCAAAGATCACATCCACCTCATGTACGGTCAGCAGCTCGCGCGCTTTTTCCGCGAAAAGCGGCCAGTCGGATGCGGGGTCAACGACCACGGCCTCAAGCTGTTTGCCCAGCAGGCCACCCTTGGCGTTTTGCTGGTCGATCAGCATCAGCATGGTGTCTTTCAGCGTGGTTTCCGAAATCGCCATGGTGCCCGACAGCGAGTGCAATACACCGACTTTGATCGTGTCTTCAGCAGACAGTGCAGCGGTCGCCATGGCGGCAAAGACAAGTGATCCGGCGAGCGTGGATTTGAGAGATGTCATATGATTCTCCTGGGCGGGGCCGGGAGAGAGGGCTTGCGCAGACGCGCACTCTTCTTCTACCTGATCCCCGCAACTGTTGTTGCGTTCCGTGTGGCGGTTGTGTCCGAGGTCCAATTCGCGCAGCCGTCACACACCCCCGGGTCATCTCCTCGGCGGGCACCCATACGGTTTCTGCATCGCCGAGAATTTAGCAAATGCAGGGCCCATCATTTTTCACAATCCGCCGTATCTGCCTGTTTTTTGACCAGCCGCCTGAGGTCGCGCCCAAAAATTAATCACGTACTGCGGAAAACCGACGAAAACCGACGTCGAAGAATAGAGTTCCGGCGCGCAAACGTTGAAACAAGCAGCATAACTTCTGGTTCCGCAGGTGCGCCATTACTCAACATGCCTCCATATTGCCCAAGCAAGACGCGATGCCGCCGCGCGCGAAGGGCGCGATTCGGCTAAGTGCAAAGCAATTGGGCGAAAAGTCGGTATTGGACGGTTTTCGCCAATCGGGGTCATTTAAGTGCCTGTTTCCCCGAACCGACAGGAACGCGCTGGACGCGGTGCTGCTGAACACCGCTGGCGGCATCACGGGAGGGGACGCATTCCGCTTTAGCGGCCACGCGGGCGATGGCACGACCCTGACCCTGACCACCCAAGCCTGCGAACGCGCGTACAAGGCCAAACCCGGCCCGTCAGGTCAGATCGTGAACCATCTCAGCGTCGCTCCGGGCGCGCGGCTGAACTGGCTACCGCAGGAAACCATTCTGTTCGACGGCAGCGCGCTGGATCGCCGGTTGCAGATCGACCTTGCCTCGGATGCCACCGCCCTGATGGTCGAACCCCTGATCTTTGGTCGCATGGCGATGGGCGAGACCCTGACCAATATCCGCCTGCGAGACCGAATTGAGATCGCGCGCGATGGCGCACCTCTGTTTACGGACGCGATGCAGTTCGACGGTGATCTGCACGCCCACCTGGCCAAGACACATGTCGCGGGCGGTGCGGGGGCGATGGCGCTGGTCGCCTTTGCCTCACCCACTGCCGAGGGTCAGATCGGCCCTATCCGCGAGATGCTGCCCTCCACCGCCGGAGCCTCGCTGATCCAAAGCGATCTGCTGGTCATCCGGGTGCTGGCCGAAGACAGCTTTACCCTCCGTCGAACACTGATGCCGGTGCTGCGGCGGCTGAACAATGACACGCTTCCCCGATGCTGGATGATCTGACATGAACCTGACCCCCCGTGAAAAAGACAAACTGCTGGTCGCCATGGCCGCCGAGGTCGCCCGCAAGCGATTGGCCCGAGGCGTCAAGCTGAACCACCCCGAGGCGATCGCGCTGATCACCGACGCGGTGGTCGAAGGCGCGCGCGATGGGCGCTCGGTTGCCGATATGATGCAGGCCGGAGCCGAAGTGATCACCCGCGCGCAATGCATGGAGGGCGTGCCCGAAATGATCCACGAGGTTCAGGTCGAAGCCACCTTTCCAGACGGCACCAAGCTGGTGACTGTCCACAATCCCATCCGCTAAAAAAGGAACACTGATATGACCCGTATGCTTTTCCCCGCCCTGATCCTTGCTGGCCCTGCGGCAGCCCATAACGGAACACATATCCACGCGCATGGCTCGGATTATGCGACTCTGGGCGTTGGTCTGGCCGTTGTCGCGCTGGCCGCCTTCGCGTTGATGGTAAAGCTGAACAAATGATCCCAGGCGAGCTGTTCCCGGCCAAGGGCGAGATCACCCTTAACGCAAGTGCCTCAGCCATCACCCTGATGGTCGCCAATACTGGTGACCGCCCGGTTCAGGTCGGCTCGCACTATCATTTCGCCGAAACCAACCCAGCGCTGGATTTCGACCGCGCCGCCGCACACGGGCTGCGTCTGGACATCGCCCCCGGCACCGCCGTCCGGTTCGAGCCCGGTCAGGCGCGCGAGGTCTCGCTGATCCCCATCGGGGGCGCGCGTAAGATCTATGGGTTCAATCAAAAGGTCATGGGGTCGCTCTGATGCCAGTAACAATCAAACGCTCTGACTATGCCGCCATGTTCGGCCCCACCACCGGCGACAGGCTGCGGTTGGCTGATACCGATCTAGTGATCGAGGTTGAACGCGACCTGACCGCCGAACGCGCGGGTGCCGCTGCTACCGGGGGCGCCGGCGACAACGCGCTGCTTTACGGCGAAGAGGTCAAGTTCGGCGGTGGCAAGGTGATCCGCGACGGGATGGGGCAGTCTCAGGCCACGCGGGCCGAAGGGGCCGTGGACACGGTCATCACCAATGCGCTGATCGTGGATCACTCGGGCATCTACAAGGCGGATGTGGGCCTGAAAGACGGGCGCATCGCCAAGATCGGCAAGGCCGGGAACCCCGACACGCAACCCGGCGTCGATATCATCATCGGCCCCGGCACCGAGGCTATTGCGGGCGAAGGGCGTATCCTGACCGCCGGGGGTTTCGACAGCCATATCCATTTTATCTGCCCACAACAGATCGAGGATGCGCTGCATTCCGGCCTGACCACCATGCTGGGCGGCGGCACTGGCCCTGCGCATGGGACGCTGGCCACCACCTGCACGCCGGGACCGTGGCATATCGGGCGGATGTTGCAGGCCGCCGACGCGTTTCCGATGAACCTGGCCTTTGCGGGCAAGGGCAACGCCTCGCTGCCCGCCGCGCTGGAGGAACAGATCAACGCAGGCGCCTGCGCCCTGAAACTACACGAGGATTGGGGCACCACCCCTGCCGCTATCGACTGCTGCCTGACGGTGGCCGACGCGATGGACGTGCAGGTCATGATCCACACCGATACGCTGAACGAATCCGGTTTTGTCGAGAACACCGTGGGGGCCATGAAAGGCCGGACGATTCACGCCTTCCACACCGAAGGCGCAGGCGGTGGTCACGCCCCCGATATCATCAAGATCTGCGGCGAGAACCACGTTCTGCCGTCTTCGACCAACCCGACGCGCCCCTTCACCGTGAACACTGTCGAAGAGCATCTGGATATGCTGATGGTGTGCCACCACCTCGACAAATCCATCCCCGAGGATGTGGCCTTTGCCGAAAGTCGCATCCGGCGCGAGACGATCGCGGCCGAGGATATCCTGCACGACATGGGCGCGTTCAGCATCATCGCCTCGGACAGTCAGGCTATGGGCCGTGTGGGTGAGGTTCTAATCCGCACATGGCAGACCGCTGACAAGATGAAGAAACAGCGCGGTCGCCTGCCCGAGGAAACCGGCGAGAACGACAATATGCGCGTGCGCCGATATATCGCCAAATACACCATCAACCCGGCGATTGCGCATGGCCTGAGCCATCAGATCGGCAGTATCGAGGAAGGCAAGCGCGCCGATCTGGTGCTGTGGAACCCGGCCTTTTTCGGGGTGAAGCCCGAGATGGTCTTGCTGGGCGGCACGATTGCCTGTGCGCAGATGGGCGACCCGAATGCCTCGATCCCGACGCCGCAGCCGGTCTATAGCCGGCCTATGTTTGGGGCCTATGGGCGCTCGGTCGAACATTCGGCGATCACTTTTGTCTCGGGCGCGGCGCAGGCGGCGGGGATTGGTGATACATTGGGGTTGGCCAAGCAAACCGTCGCGGTGCTAAACACCCGCAATATCGGCAAAAGCGACCTGTTGCTGAACAACGCCACGCCGCAGGTCGAGGTTGACCCCGAAACCTATGAGGTCCGCGCCGATGGCGAGTTGCTGACCTGCCAACCCGCCGAGGTTCTGCCCATGGCGCAACGCTATTTCATGTTCTGAGGCATGCTGCGTTGCAGCATATGCAGCGCAGCCATGACCAAACATCTACTACAAAACGAGGCCGACATGACACATCATGAAGACCAAGGGAGGACCAACAAATTTGAAGGTCCACATGGCACATTCAGCACCGCAATCCAGCCCGCGCGTTTCGCTACCCGGACTGATCGCATCCTTCGGGACGTCGATCTATTCGTTTCTTATCCGGATGGCAGACGCACAAACGCGCGTTCAGCAGATCAGATTTCTTCAATCCCTCAGCGACGAAGACTTGCGCAAGCTCGGGTTGACACGCGACCGGATCCCACACCGCGTCTTCGCGGATTCAATCTGGCTTTGACACGGCTTTTGGCAGGGGGGGCAACCGCATGACCGCCCTTCTCTGCACGGCACGGCAGTATTCCGACCATACGCATGGTGACCCCGCCGACCACCTGTCACTGACTTATGAAGACCGCTTTCTGCGCCGCAAGGTACTGACCTGTGAAAGCGGTGAGCAGATTCTGATTGATCTGTCACAAACAACCTCGCTAGATCATGGCGGTGCCCTGATCCTTGACGACGGGCGCGAGGTCGAAATTCAGGCCGCGCCAGAAGCGTTGCTGGAAGTCACGGCCCCCGACCTGACCCGCATCGCGTGGCATATCGGCAACCGCCACACACCCTGTCAGGTCGAAGCGGACCGCCTGCTGATCCAAATCGACCACGTCATCCGCGACATGTTGCTGAAAATCGGCGCAACGGTGCGTGAGGTTCAGGAACCCTTTACCCCCGAAGGCGGTGCTTATGGCCACGGCAGGACCCATGGCCACGCCCACTGACACAGATATCCTGACGCTGACCCAATGGCTCTCGCCTGCTTATCCGGTGGGAGGGTTCGCGTATTCGCACGGTCTGGAATGGGCGATCGAGTGCGGCAGCGTTGCCAACGCCGCCGACACAAAGGAGTGGGTTGCCGATGTGATCGAATACGGCTCTGGCCGGAATGACTGCATATTTCTTTCAGCCGCGTATTCGGCACAGACCACCACCTCCTTGTCCGAGGTGGATCAGGCTGCGCGCGCATTCTGCGCCTCGTCCGAGCGGTTGATGGAAACTCGACTGCTGGGAGAGGCGTTTTGCGGCATAACCGCAGATGTCTGGGCGGTGGAGCTGGGCACCCTGACCTACCCGGTCGCCGTGGGATACGCTGCACAGCGACAGGGCTTGCCGCTCGCCCTGACGGCCCAGATGTACCTGCAGGCCTTCATGTCCAATCTGGTCGCGTGTGCGACGCGTTTGGTACCGTTGGGTCAAACCGAAGGGCAGCGAATGATCCGCGACCTAACGCCTTTGTGTCAGCATATGGCGACGGGCGCTGTGACCTTGGGGCTGGATGATCTGGGGTCGACGGCGTTTCTGACAGATGTAGCGTCGATGAAACACGAAACTCAATATTCAAGGATGTTCCGAACATGAGCAAAATGAACGGCCCCCTGCGCGTGGGCATCGGTGGTCCTGTTGGCGCAGGCAAGACAACTCTGACCGCCGCCCTGTCCGAAGCGCTGCGCGACAGGGTATCCGTTGGCGTGATCACCAACGACATCTACACCCGCGAAGATGCCGAGGCGCTGATGCGGATGCAAATCCTGCCGCAGGACCGGATCATCGGCGTCGAAACCGGCGGCTGCCCGCATACGGCCATTCGCGAGGATGCCTCGATCAACCTTGCGGCTGTTGCCGAGATGCAGGCGCGTCACCCCGACGTCGAGGTCGTTCTGATCGAAAGCGGTGGCGACAACTTGTCTGCCACGTTCAGCCCGGAACTGGCGGACGTTACGCTCTATGTGATCGACGTGGCCGCGGGTGAAGAGATTCCGCGCAAAGGCGGTCCTGCGATCACCAAATCGGACGTCCTGATCATCAACAAGACCGATCTGGCCCCGCATGTTGGCGCGTCGCTGGAGGTGATGGACCGAGACGCAACAAAGATGCGCAACGGTCGCCCATTCGTGTTCACTTCGCTGCGGCATCGCAAGGGCGTGGATCAGGTCGTTGACCTGCTGGCGCAAATCGGGGGGCTGAATATTCCCGTCGCCGTGACCGAGGGGGCCGCCTAGCGCAGCCCCCTGGCAATGGAAGCTCATCGCGAGACTGCAGGCAAACTTTTCGACCTAGACAAAAGTGCCTTCGTCACTTCGTGTCCCTTGCTGTTTTAAACAACAAAAGAAAAACAAAAACCGACCCGATCGAGGTGGTAACAATACCCACTGGCAGTTCCTGAGGCGCAAGCAACAGGCGGCTGAGGATATCTGAACCGGTCAGCAAAGCCGCCCCGACGATGGCGGCAGCGGGCACAAGACGGTTGTGCAAAGGTCCAGCGATCCCACGTGCGATATGGGGCACCATGAGCCCCACAAAACCGATAACCCCCGCAACCGAAACAAAAACGGCGGTCGCAAGTGCCGCAACAAAAAACATGCGGAACCTCAATGCCTGTACCGGAACGCCCAGCGTCGCTGCCGTCAAGTCGCCGGTCAAAAGCGCATCCAGCCAGCGACTGCGCCACAGGGCATACATCAAGATCAGAAACATCCCGGCGCAGACCAGCGGAAATGTCTCCCATCGGGCCAGACCCAGTCCACCCAGCATCCAGAAGATGACCGAGTGCGCGGCGCGACTGTCGCCCGCAAATATCAGATAGTTCGTGATCGCCGAAAACAGAAACGAAACTGCCAACCCCGCAAGGATCAGCTTTTCCGGCGCACTGGTGCGCAACCCGTGAACCAGTGCCAGCACAATTCCCGACGCGACAAGCCCGCCACAAAATGCAGCCAGCGGCAGCGTCCAGAATCCCAGGATGTCGCCGGTCACCGTAATGACGAAAACCGCACCCGCCGCCGCACCCGACGAAAGGCCGAACAGGAAGGGATCAGCCAAGTCGTTGCGTGTTGTGGTCTGAAGCACTACGCCAACAACGCCCAGCCCTGCACCGATCACGGCCGCAAACAATGCACGCGGCAAGCGAAGGTCAAAGACAATGCGGTGCAGCGGCGACACCTCGCCATCCGCCATGCCGGTGCCCAGCATCACCGCATCCAACGCAACCGCGGCTGGAATTTGCGTCGTGCCGTAAATGGTCGAAACCAGCAAAAGGGCGGCCACAACAACCGCCCCCAGCAAGAGTGTCAGGCCAAAACGGCCCATATTAGTTCAGGCCCGGGTGCATCGCGTCGGCCATTTTCGAAATCGCCGCGATATTTGCGGGTCCGGGAGTCAGTTCTTCGTAACGTAGGCCAATCCAGCGCTCGTTCCTGACCGCGTCGGTCTGCGACATCACGGGGTGTTCCTGCAGAAACTTGAACGTGTCTTCCGCGCCGTTGCCGGTCTGATAATCCAGCAGCACCAGAAATTCGGGGTTCGAAGCTGCCACAGCTTCCCACGAGGTGCGGCCCCAGCTTGTGTCCATGTCATGAGTGACATTCGCACCACCAGCTGCAGCGATCATCGCGTCAGGGATGGCGAATTTACCTGCGGTAAAGGGCGCGTCGGCTGGTCCATCCAGCAGGAAAACACGGGGTTTTGGCAGGTCCGCAGTCTGCGCCTGGATCGCTGCCAGTTCCTCTTTCCAGCCGGAAACCAGAGCCTCGGCCTTGTCTTCAACATGCATGACCTTGCCCAGACGAAGCACATCATCAAACAACAGGTCCATGCTGGCCTCGGGACGGTCCTTGTCCAGATGCACACAGCTTTCCGTTAGGATCATTGTCTTGATGCCAAAGGGTTCCAGCGTGTCGGGCGTCACGTCGCCCCCCGGCTTCATCCCATAGTACCAACCCGCGAAGAACAGGTCAGGCTCTACCGCCACAAGGTTCTCAACAGTTGGGTATTTCGGCGCAAGCTCGGGGATGTCACCGCGCAGCGTGTCAAACTCGGGGCTGGTCTTGTACCAGCCGGTGATGCCGGTCAGACCCACGATCTTGTCCTGCAGACCCAACGCAAAGGCCATGTCGGTCATGTTCATATCATGCACAACCAGACGCTCGGGCTGGGTGTCGAACACCAGCGGCGCACCGCAATTATCAACCGTGACTTCGTGCGCGACGGCACCACCTGCCAAAACGGTGGTCAACGCCACAGACAAGATCTGTTTCATTCAGAAATATTCCTATTCATAAGTTGTTATCGAGGTTTTTCGGATATCCAGCGCCCGGATCACGCGCCCTTCGTGGTGAAAGCACAGGTAATCGACGCCAAACGTGTCACTAACCCTGTCCGGGGTCAGCACATCGGCGACCAGCCCAAAACCGGTCAGCCGTGTATCTTTCATCAATGCCACATGAGTGGCAAATTCTGGGATCATCACCAGATCATGCAGGATCATCACCACAGTGATACCCAGTTCAGCGACCAGCGAAAGCATCCGCCCCTTCGTGTCTGGATCCAGATGGTTGGTGGGTTCGTCCAGAAACAAAAGCGTAGGATTCTGGGCCAAAGCACGGGCGATATGCGCGCGCTGGCGTTCCCCCCCGGACAGAAAGGCCATCTTTTTTTCGGCCAAAGCACTAAGCCCGGTAAGGCTCAGGATTCTGACCAGATCCGCGGCGTGTTCCTCGGCAGAGCGGTCTGCACGGATCGGAATCTGGCCCAGCGCCACATAATCCCGCAACAGCAACCTGCCATCCGGGAACTCCTGCTGACTGACCACGGCGATCGTCCGCGCCCGATCCCGTGCGGACATCTGTTTCAGGCTGCGTCCGTTGACCAGAACATCACCCTGATTCACCTCGTGCGCGCCGCATAACAGATTCAAAAGCGTCGTCTTGCCTGCCCCGTTGGGCCCGGCAATTGCAAGGATTGCGCCATCGCATAATGTGAATGAGACCCCCTGCAGCAGTATATCGCCACTAAGAACCTGATGGGTCAGATCACGCGCAACCAAAATAGCTGGGTTGGTCATGGACACACCCCTTTTTGAATTTGGGGCATGCGGGACAGTGTCTTTGTGAACAGTTTTTCCGGACGCTCGGTCGCATTGGTCCAGCCATCTGCGCTGTTTTGGTATTGGTGGGCAAACTCAGTCAGTGCCTGGATATCCTGCGTATCAAGAATGTCACCAAAAAGGTACTGCGCTTTATCGACTGCCTGAAATCCAACAATCACAGGCCGCGCGCATCCAGCCATGCAATCGACCATGCGGATGGAAAAACCATTTGGCAAACGATCGAACAGCGCGTCGGACAAGCCCTGCGCGTGGGCCTCTCCCTGGCACGTTTTGCAGATGAGAAGAAAATGGTCAGGCGCTGACGGCATGGGTTCCTCCGCCAGCTTCAAAGCGCGGGCAGACAGTGCCGGAAATGTAAACACGATGTGCTCGTGCCATCAAAGCCTCCTTTCAGGACGCCCCGCCCCGAGTTGGTTAACATTTGATGGCAGGTCTCCTGACTTGCGGGTCGATGCTCGGCCATCCTTCCCGGCACTTGGGCCAGTGGGTTGTTGGCGTCGCTCACCGCTTACAGTTGCGGGGGCAGTCACGGACTTGGCGCCAAATGGCGGCCTCACCGTATTCCCTTTTCATCCCTTGGGCGCACCATCGGGAACCATCATCCGAACGAGTGCCCAAGATCACATGTCAGGTCAACGACAATATTGTGGCAGCCAATCAATTTTTGGCAGACGCAAAACCCCATTGACCAATCCAAAGTATAATTGTCCTACACCCCGCTTCGCGACCGCCATCCCGTGAGGCTGAAACCGGCAAACAAAACCGCGGCCACGCAGACGATTGAGGGACCCGCCGGTGTGTCAAACACATAAGCTGAGCGCAGTCCTGCTACGGCCGAGAAAGCCCCGATTGCCGCGGCAATCAATGCCATCGTTTCCGGAGATCGCGCCAGGCTGCGCGCGGCCGCCGCCGGAATGATCAGCATCGCGGCAATGAGCAACACGCCTACAACTTTGATCGCGACAGCAACCGTAACCGCCAGTGACAAAGTCAGGATCAACTGCTCGCGCTTGGGGTCGAACCCGGTGGCGTAGGCCAATTCTTCGTTCAGCGTAGCGGTCAGCAGTTGCGACCATCGCCATACGATCAACGCGACGACCAGCGCGGCCCCGCCCCAGATCACGACAAGATCGGTGCGCGAAACTGACAGTATGTCACCAAAAAGATAGGCCATCAGGTCGATGCGAATGCCCGACAAAAACGACACCGCGACAAGGCCAAAGGCAAGCGACGAATGCGCCATAACTCCAAGAAGGGTATCCATGGCATAACCGCGACCGGACAGCAATGTGACGGCCAACGCCATGATAAGCGCGACAACCAATGCGCCCAGAAAGACCGACATCTGGAAAGCCAGCGACAGCGCAACACCTAGGATCGCAGCATGAGCGGTGGCATCGCCAAAGTAAGCCATACGCCGCCAGACCACAAAACACCCAAGGGGGGCGGCTGCAATTGCCACGCCAATACCGGCGAGCGTTGCCCGCGTCATAAAATCATCAAGCATTATTCTGCCGCTTCGTGAGAGTGGTCGTGGTTGTGATCATGTTCGTGGCGATACAGGGCAAGCGCGCCACCGGTGCCTGTTCCAAACAGGGCGCGGTATTCTGGTGCCGAAGCAACCACGGCAGGCGACCCCTCGCAGCAGACATGACCATTGAGGCAGATCACCCTGTCCGAAGCACTCATCACAACGTGCAGCTCGTGGCTGATCATCAGGATGGCGCAACCGGTTTCCTGTCTCACCGCCTCGATCTGCTGGTAAAAACTGGCCGAGCCTCGCTGGTCTAGACCTTGCGTGGCTTCGTCCAGCAAAAGGATGTCGGGACGATTGATCAAAGCCCGCGCCAGCAATACGCGCTGAAACTGGCCCCCGGACAGTTGGGACATCTGGCGCTTCAAAAGATCCGGCACACCTGCCGCCGCCAGCGCCGCAGCGCAGTCATCTTTTGAAACACGGTGCGTCAGACGCATGAACCTTGCAACCGAGATCGGCAATGTCGGGTCAACATGCAGTTTTTGCGGCACATAGCCGATTTTCAGCCCAGGCTTCCGGGAAACATGGCCAGCAGAGGGATTTGTCGCACCGATGATGGCCCTAAGCAGACTGGTTTTGCCCGATCCGTTCGGGCCAACGATGGTGACGATCTCACCTGCCTCAATCGCCATATCCACATTTTGCAGAACGGTGTTCGCACCGTACCTTACGCTGAGTTTTTCAACGGTGATCAGGGTCATTTCTACGCCTTTTCGGTGCAGTCGGGGCAAAGCCCTTCGGCTTCTACAACCGTTCGTTCAATTTCGAAACCCGCCGCGCGTGCTGCAGCCCCCAAAACACCTTTGGCCGGAGTGGATTGCGCCTCGGCCACGGCGTCGCATTTTCGGCAGATCATGAAGGCCGGCGAATGAGAGGCCCCCGGGTGAGAACAGGCAACAAAGGCGTTCAGTCGCTCAATCTTATGCACGAACCCATTCTGAGCAAGAAAGTCGAGCGCACGATAGGCCACCGGAGGCTGTGACCCAAAGCCTTCCTCGCGCAATCGGTCGAGTATCGCGTACGCGCCCAGCGCGCGATGCTCTTGCAACAGCATTTCCAGAACCCTGCGACGGACTGGCGTCAGACGCAGTCCTTCTTCCTTGCACCGGTTTTCCGCCGCGGACAGCCCGGCCGCAACGCAAGTCTTGTGGTCATGCTTTTGGAACCCAACCGGGGCCGTATCTCCGGTTAATTCGAATTGCGTATCACTTGTCATGTTATTCCATATCATGTATGTCGCTCGCAATGTTATAAAATCACACAGAGGGTCTGATGTCCAGAAAGCTTCTCCCACTATCTATCACCGCTGCATTCATGGGCGGAACGGCCTTGGCGGATGTACCCAATGTCGCGGTCGACATCGCGCCAGTTCACTCGCTTGTGGCACGGGTTATGGAAGGTGTCGGAACGCCCGACCTGATCATCTCACAGGGTGCCTCGCCGCACGAATACAATCTGCGCCCCTCAGAAGCTGCTGCGCTGCAAATCGCCAACTTGGTATTTTGGATGGGTGAAGACCTGACACCGTGGATGGAAGGGGCCGTCGAGACTCTTGCCGACGGCGCAACCGTCACGACCCTGTTGGAAACGGATGGAACAATTCTTCTGGATTTCCGTGAGAACGCCCTGTTTGAAGCCCACGATCACGACGATCACGCCAAACATGACGACCATGACGACCATGCTGAAACCAAAGGCCATGACGATGAACATGCCCATGATGATCATGACCACGAAGGGCATGACGACCACGATGGTCACGCGCATGGGGACCATGACCCGCACGCCTGGTTGTCGCCAGAGAACGCAAATACGTGGCTGAATGTGATCGCCGCTCAACTATCTGCGGCTGATCCGGACAACGCCGGTACGTATTTCGCAAATGCTGCGGCGGCGCGCGAAGAAATGGCGGCCCTATCTGCTGAGATCGCCGAAACGCTCGAGCCGGTCCGAGGAGGCAGCTTTGTCGTCTTCCACGATGCCTACCAGTATTTTGAAAATGCGTTTGATTTTCCCGCCTCTGGCGCCATTTCGATCGGTGATGCATCCGACCCAAGCCCGGCCCGCATTGCTGAAATTCAGGCGCGCATCAAGGACGAAGGCGTGAAATGCGTTCTGGCCGAACCGCAGTTCAATCCTGGGATCGTCGAGGTTGTGATGGATGGTGCCGACGCCAATACCGCAGTGATCGACCCGCTCGGCTCTGATCTTGAGCCCGGAGCGGCGCTTTACTCCCAAGTCATTCGCAACATGGCGCAAACACTGGCCGATTGCCTTTGATCCCCTGCCCGGCCGAAGTTCAAAATTCGGCCGGGTTGAACGTCAGCGGCATCGCAAGTGAGTGTTTGCCCAAGTTCCGAGTGATCGCGATCCGCTGACGTTTTCAAATTCGCCCTAAAACCGAACGAAAGACCGACGGCCTTAGCCCCAATCCGCAAACATCCACGAGGCGCTTGTGGTTTACATTTTCTTATCGTTACGTTATTACATTTTATTATCTAAATTGCGACCTCCCACCCCACGCCAACATGTTGCGAACCCGTCGCCCCATACCCACCACAAAAGAAGAAGTGTTTTTAAGCTATGACTGATACCCGCCTTCCCGTTACTGTCCTGTCCGGTTTTCTTGGAGCTGGCAAAACAACCCTGCTGAACCGGGTTCTCGATAATCGCGAAGGCCGTCGTGTCGCCGTCATCGTTAATGATATGTCCGAAGTGAATATCGACGCTGATTTGGTTCGGGCCGAAACGGAGCTCAGCCGGACCGATGAATCTCTGGTTGAAATGTCAAATGGCTGTATCTGCTGCACCCTGCGCGATGAACTGCTGGCCGAGGTCCGGCGACTGGCTGCGGAAGGTCGGTTTGATTATCTCCTGATTGAATCCACTGGTATCTCAGAACCCCTGCCCGTCGCGGCGACTTTTGATTTTCGCGATGAAGACGGTGAAAGCCTGTCTGACGTGGCCCGCCTTGACACGATGGTCACCGTGGTTGACGCGGTGAATCTGCTTAACGACTACTCCAGCCACGACTTCCTTCACCACCGTGGCGAGACCCTTGGCGACGAGGACGATCGCACTCTGGTGCATCTACTGACCGACCAGATCGAATTTGCCGACGTTGTCATCCTGAACAAGGTTGCTGATGCCGGGCCCGAACGCACCGATGCAGCGCGCAAGATCATCCGTAGCCTCAATGCGGATGCAAAAATCATCGAAACGAACCAATCCGAGGTTTCCAGTGATGCCATTCTGGACACTGGCCTTTTCGATTTCGAAAAGGCGCATCAGCACCCCATGTGGGTCAAGGAGCTTTATGGTTTTGCCGACCACGTGCCGGAAACCGAAGAGTATGGCGTTTCGTCCTATGTTTTTCGCGCCAGACAACCCTTTGAGCCCGAGAAAATCCTGACGCTGCTGAATGGCGATTTGCCCGGTGTGATCCGCGCGAAAGGTCATTTCTGGATTGCAACCCGTCCCGATTGGGTGGCTGAGTTTTCCCTTGCAGGCGCTCTGTCCAGCGTGAAGCCAATCGGAACTTGGTGGGCGTCCGTGCCCGATACCAGATGGCCTGATCACCCGTCAGTGCTTGACTAAATCAAACAACACTGGGTCGAGCCTTGGGGCGATCGGCGGCAAGAGATTGTGTTTATCGGTGCAGGTATCGACTGGCCACCCCTCAAGTCCCGTCTTGAATCCTGCCTGCTATCTCAGGCCGTTGCGCCCGGGCCGGATGCCCTTCCATCTGACTTGCCTGACCCGTTTCCGCTGTGGCGCCGAGTGGAGGATGCCGCATGACCTATCATCGCACCGACCTGAACGGCGCAGCCGTCGGAGTGGGCGTATCGGATAAGCCGGACGGATTGGCCAAAATCGAAATGCCGGGGTGCGCGGCGACTATCTGGCGCCGTCAACTTGCGCCGGAATTTCAGGCATGGATCAACACCCTGGACCCATTGCATCTGCCCAAAGCGCGGCTAGTCCTACGCCCTCAGGCCGTTCCGGACGTCCTGTGTCACTTGTGCAACATGGCGGGGATGGACGAAGGTGCAGAACGCACTTGGTTAGAAAATGACATCTCGGACCTCGCCACGCGGTTTGCCGAGATGATGCGCGCACCCTATCTTCGACTTCGCCTAGACGCGATCAACACCAATGCCTGCAGGAAATTCCACATAGATGCCTTATACGCGCGCCTGATCTGCACCTATCGCGGGACAGGCACGCAATACGGTGTTTCAAGGGATGGCCTTGATCCAGACCGCGTGTTTACCGTGGCAACCGGTGCCCCCATAGTTATGCGTCGCACGCTTTGGCCACAGAACCCTCCGTCAGGGTTACTGCATCGCTCGCCACCAATTGCGGGAACAGGTGAGACCCGCCTTGTTCTGGTGCTCGATCCCATTTTTGACATCGAGGAAGACGTCTGATGCCGCGAAATCTTGGCCAGACAAGACTGAGAAAGCGCCGCCGCGCCGAAAATCCGATGCGCGAGTTTGACCGCCTGCCTCCGGTCTTGCGTGCGTGGGTATCTCAGGCCGCGTTGCCTTGGCGTCCACGATCAGTCCTTCGTGCCTATCAGAAAGCGCTGGCCCATACAGGTGATCATGGCCGTGCCCTAGAGGAACTGGGCCGCCTTGAAGCCTTGCAACTTGCCAAAGATAGCAAAGGCGCAGCATTAGCATGATATGTTTGGACCTCACCGAAAACGATCTGAAAGGGCGACTTCCTCGCCCGTCAAACCAGCCCCCATAATCTCACGGTGTCCGGAGTTGAACAGCCTGTAGACTTTCGCAAGGTTGTGCAGTTGAACCGAATACGTGTAAGCGTCGTGATCACGACACTACAATGATTTGGGCGCGCCTTGGGCAACGACAATAATGATAATCCGGTGGATGACTTACTGCGCGCCCGTCTGCGCATTCCAGTTGGAGCAGACTTTAGGTTAAGGGTCTTGCGGTACCTGATGGAGGGCGTTGACTGGATCAACCGCACCACGACTGGTCAGGCTTTCTTTGCCCTGAAAGAAACCGAAGAGATATTGTCGGAGCTTGGTGAACGCACCGGGCCAGAGTTGGTGCGCGCGGTTTTGCAGATGAACCACGGAACCACGATACGCGCGCACGGGCTTGAGAATATTCCGACCCAAGGCCCGGTCGTCATCGCCTCGACCCATCCGATCGGGACCTTCGATTTTCTTGCCCATGCGGGGGCATTGCAGGACCATCGCGCGGACCTGAAGGTTGTCGCCGGGCGCGAAGCTGAAAGGTTTTTGGGCCGCGATCTGATCGTCCCGGTGGATCTGGATCAAAAGGACAGGGTTTTGACGGCCCGACAGACCCGTGCCGGAATGTTGCAACACCTTAAGAAAGACGGCGCCCTGCTCGTGTTCGGCTCTGGCCGGGTTCCGTATTTGAAAGGTGACCGTCTGGTCGAACCTCCCTGGAGGACCGGGGTAACCCGTGTTTCAGCAGAGGCCGGGGCGCCAATCGTTCCCGCATCGGCAAACATGCGCAACTCTCGGCACTACTACCGGACGCGCCGTCTGGCTGGGGTCCTGAGTGGGGGCAACGACGAGTTTGGGCGCAAAGTCGCGTCTCTGCGATACGTGTCAGAGCTGATTGCTAAGCTTGGCGGCTCATATGATGTCTATTACGGCCCGGTTCAGCAAGCAGGCACCGCACCCGACATTCTGAAAAGACTGTCCGAAGGGTTGGTTCCCGACCTCTATGACCAATAGTGGCGCTTAGCTTTTCCCGGCCTTATAAATCCTGGTCCTTTGCCCGGTCGCGCTCCTGCAGCGCGCGGATGCGCATTCGTTGCGCCGCCTGGATATGAGCGCGCATTTCAGATTCTGCCGCAGCACCGTCGCGTGCTTTCAACGCGACCATTATGCGCCGGTGTTCCGCCACGGCTGACGCGGCCCGTTCACTGTCCAAAAGCTGTGAGGGTCCCAGAATCAACAACGCCTTCTGCAAGGACAATGTGGATTTCGTCAGAAATCTGTTCTTTGCCGCATCCAACAACGTGGCGTGGAAAATCTTGTTGATCCGCACGGCATCCGGCCCTGTGCCTGCCTCGGCCAGCCGGTCATTGAGAACGTCCAGCTCATCCAACTCAATGTCAGAGGCAGCCCGCGCAGCAAGTCGCGCCGCAGTCCCTTCAAGCACTGCGCGCATCTCATACAGCTCCATCACTTCGGCATAGTCGAGGCTGCGGACCGTCGCGCCCAGACGCGGAACATGCGTAACCAGCCCATCCGCCTCTAGCTGTCGGATCGCTTCCCGCACAGGGGTGCGGCTAACGCCCAGCCGTTCCGACAGCTCTATCTCGCGCAGACGATCCCCCGGCAGCAAAGCCCCTGCGCGAATTTCATCCAGCAGGGATTGATAGGCAGAGCTGCCCTGCGGTCCGGGCTTAATCTGATCGTCCTGAATGCTCATAACGCCTGTACTTGCATGCTGCGTCCAATTGTATACATTTGGATACAAAATGAGTCAATGCCGATGGAACACGAGAGTTGGCCAATCAAGACATTTTTCATTCTCTGCTGATGAAGCGGTTCGTGACCGCTGGCCTTGCGGTTCTTGGCACAGGGGTCTTTTGGGTTTTGGGCCTGCCGCTGCCGTTTTTGTTCGGCCCGATGACAGCTTGCCTGATGGCTGCTCTGGCCCATGCGCCGATGGAAGGCTTCGGACAGGTTTCTGTTGCGGCGCGGACAATTCTGGGTGTTGCAGTCGGCGCGTCGATCACCCCCAGCCTGTTTGCCGAACTGCCCAAAATGGCGGCCTCGATCATGCTGATCCCGTTGTTCATCCTCCTGATCGCCCTGATTGGTGTGCCGTTCTTTCGCAAGCTATGGGGGTTTGACACCACAACCGCATTCTATGCCGCCATGCCCGGTGGCCTTCAGGACATGATCATTTTCGGCACCGAAGCCGGGGCCAACCCGCGTACCTTGTCCCTGATCCACGGTACGCGCGTTCTGATCATCGTGACGTTGGCCCCTATTTTCCTGACAGTTTTCTACGATGCGGACCTGACAAACCCCATTGGACAACCCGCCAGCGAGTTACCCATCCACGAGGTTCTGCTAATGGTTCTGGCCGCGGTTGTAGGCTGGAAAGGGGGTGAGAGGATTGGGTTGTTCGGCGCGTCCATTCTGGGCCCCATGATTTTGACAGCCGCGTTGTCGTTGGGCGATTTCATACACTCGCGCCCCCCACGCGAGGCTATCTTGGCGGCGCAGTTCTTTATCGGCTGCACCATCGGGGTGAAATTCGTTGGCGTCACTTGGCGAGAGCTTCAGCGCGTTGTCGCCGCCGGTTTCGCCTATGTCGTAGTGCTTGCGGTCTTGGCGGCAGGGTTCACAGCCATCGTTACCACTTTGGGATTGGGGCGTCCGGTCGAAGCATTCCTTGCTTTCGCACCCGGCGGACAGGCGGAAATGACGGTGCTGGCGATTGTATCAGGCGCGGATCTGGGGTTTGTCATCACGCACCACCTGACGCGAATTGTGCTGGTCATCATTGGCGCGCCGATTGCCGCAAACCTAATCCTGCGATTGTCCAAACCGAAGGACTACCCCTGATTTGTAATCGTTTCGCCTTGGGTCAGCACTTGGTTCAGTGGGCCCGCCGGATGACGAGGTTTTCAGGCTTAAACAACAAGCCAACTTGCGGGGTCGGGCATTGGCCGCCGCCACAGATTTAACGAATCTCGATTATGTGGCATTCTCTGGATTGGGCGCTAATAGGCCAACCCATTTTGGTCAGGCGCCCACGCTTTGGGAGGAGCCAGATATGAACTTGAGACCTGATCCCACTTTTCACGCAACCCCTAAACTTGCAATGGAGGCTCCGGCGGAAACGCTAGCCTTTACTTTGATGCTCAGTCCGGACGGTTCGAAACCGGATGGGTTAGCAGTTATCGACGTTGATCCGAATTCCAAAACCTACAGCAAGATTGTTCACAAACTCATTATGCCCAACAAAGGTGATGAGTTTCATCATTTCGGGTGGAACGCTTGCTCGTCTGCGCTGTCCCCTCTGACCGGGCACGCCTTTCTTGAGCGCAGGTACCTGATCATTCCCGGCATTCGATCCTCACGCATCTACGTGATCGACGTCAAAGAGCCGCTCAAGGCGAAAATCCACAAGATCATCGAACCCGAAGAGGTGTTTGCCAAGACAGGATACTCGCGCCCGCATACAATCCATTGCGGCCCCGAAGGTATCTATGTCTCGACGCTTGGGGGTGGTGGCAAAGACGGCACAGACGGACCACCCGGCATTTTCATCATGGATTGTGAAAGCTTCGAAATCCTCGGCCGATACGAGATGGACCGGGGTGAGCAAACCAAGCACTACGACTTCTGGTGGAACCTTCCGCGCGATTACATGGTGAGCTCGGAATGGGGCCTGCCCCCACAATTCGAAAACGGGATCGTGGCCGAGGATTTACTGTCCAACAAATACGGTCACAAAATTCACTTCTGGAACCTGCGCGAACGCCGCAACGTCCAGACCATCGACCTTGGCGAAAACCACCAGATGGCGCTGGAAATCCGGCCTGCGCATGATCCGGCAAAAGATTATGGGTTCTGCGGGGTCGTTGTGGATACGACCAATCTGCAGGGTTCGATTTTCACGTGGTGGCAGAAGGACGATGGCACGTTCGAGGCGAAGAAAACGATCACGATCGACCCCCGGCCAGAAAAGGCCGAAAACCTTCCACCCCTGTTGCAGGGGTTCGAGGCCGTGCCGCCACTGGTCACCGACATCGACCTGAGCCTGGATGACAAGTACCTTTACGTCGCATGTTGGGGTCAGGGTGAAATGCACCAATATGATGTATCCGACCCAATGAAACCCAAACTGACTGGCAAGGTCGAGCTGGGCGGGATTGCGCGTGGGACGAAACACCCCAACGGCAAGGCTTTTGCCTATGGTCCACAGATGGTCGAAATCAGTCGTGACGGCAAGCGGGTCTACTGGACCAATTCGTTGTATTCGACATGGGACGACCAGTTCTACCCCGATGACGATGGCGGCCAGATGGTGATGGCCAATGTCGGCGAAAATGGCGGTTTGGAGCTGGACAAGGACTTCTATGTCACTTTTCCAAAGGGGTATCGCAGCCACCAGATCCGCCTAGAGGGCGGCGATTGTTCAACCGACAGTTTCTGCTACCCGTCTGTCTGACACGTGGACGGATTAGATACGGCAGCAGCTCTTTGGTGGGCTGTTGTCGCTTCGGGCATATATCACGGGGTCAACCCCGGTATGGGTTGGCCCTTGGCGGTGTCTGCGGCACTGATGGACAAAAGCGGCAACAGTCTGCTCAAGGCGCTGCTCGCCTTGGCAACCGGGCATCTTCTGGCGATGGCCGCGATACTGTTTCCCTTTACCGCATTGCTGTTTCTGGCCGAGTGGCAGCGGGAAATCCAGATTGCCGCGTCGTGCCTTGTGATTGGCCTGGGCCTTTACCTGCTTTTCAATCGCCGCCACCCGCGCTTCCTTGCGCGCGTGCTTCCGACAAGGCTTGTGCTGTGGTCATTTCTGGCTGCGATGGCGCACGGAGCGGGCCTGATGCTGGTTCCGATCTATCTGGGAATCTGCCGAACAGTTGCCACTAATGCAGGTCACGCAGCCGCGTCTGACCTGATGACCGGAAATGCCGGAGTTGCCGTTGCTGTTGCCCTTGCCCACACCATAGCCATGACTGTTTCCGGTGGCCTGCTTGCCTTTGGCGTCTATCATTGGCTGGGCCTCAGGTTTCTGTCGAAAAGCTGGTTCAATCTGGATCTGGTTTGGGCACTTAGCCTGATCCTAGTGGGGTCATTATCGCTGATATTCATCCACTAAGTTGCCCAACCTTTTGCAACTCAACGATCTGAACTTGGTATGGTTCTCCGCGGAGATGAGCGAATGCCCTGCCCTCTCGATGACCAAAAACGGATTTATGGCGTCTCGACCTGCGCGGGCTGAAAACACCGGACGCAGTTACTACTTTGTCGGTTCAGCAGACGAACGGCTGAATTCGTAGTAGGCCGTATTTTGGAAACAAGCCCAAATTAACGGCTTTGGACAAAGCGCATCCTGAGGTAAGTTGTGACCAGTTGTAAGATTTTCGATTTTCGCGTTTTTTGGCCGTGTGCGTAACGCCTTGAGACAGACAGGATTTTTTGTTTGAAGCACAAATTCAAGATATTGGCAGGATTGGCGGTGCTGTCTTTCGTCTGCGCCTTTTTGTTTCAATTGCATCGTAACTTTACTGACCCAGAGTTGGCGCTGGGTACAAGATGCAAAATCCTTTGGCACGACGCAGGGTATCGGGTTCCGTTTCGCAGAACCGAAGAACGTCACATCAGCCACGAAGGCTTCCTGATCAGTATCGGGTTACAAGACCCTTCGGGAACTGAATTGGACCCCGGTTTTTGCGCATATGATCCGTTTTCGGACACCCTGAAACTGGTTGAGATGCGCAATGGCTAAGTTCCACGAGCGAACATCGTAGGCTGCATCCGTTTTGGTTGACTAAGGGGGGGCACCGCAACGGCTGTGAGTGCGTGGTACGTTAGCTGCGGGCCGCACCCCCTTATCCTACCGAACTCCCCTCAGCGGACGATCTCGCCACGCTATCCGGCAGGATTGCCGAATATGTGGCTGATGCCCGGCGATATGGCTTGCGCCCCGCCGCCAAATTTATACGCAGTTTTGCCAACACCGGTACGCATGGGCGCGGCGTGATTGGACGGGAACTCATAAAATTTTGGCGCAACCTCGCAAGCCTCAGGCGACCGGACGAACCACTTAACAATAAGTGAAGTCGCAAGCGCAAAGAGGGGTTCGAGATGAACAAAAGACCGTCGCTATCATTGCTTATTGTCTTGGCTGTAACCGGCATCGCGTCAGCCATAGGAGGCCCCTTTGTCGGAGTTTCAGCATTTTTTGGCATCGTCCTGATAAGCGCCATCATCGTCGGTGGACGCTCAGAGAAACGCAGCCTTGCGGCCCAACGCGCCTGACGACCCGTGCAGAACCATACATCGTACGTTTGTGGCGGCTTACTGGTCGTGGCAGCCTCATAAGCTAGGCAGAAACAATGCCAAGCCGGGGAACGCGATCAGTAGAACCACCAACAAGATCGAGCAGAAAATAAACGGGAAAGCTGATGTATAGATTTCGCGCATTGTGGTACCCGGCGGCGCGACGCCTTTCATAACAAACAGCAACAACCCGAATGGCGGGGTGGTGAAGCTGATTTCAAGCGAAAGCAACATGATCAGGCCGAACCAGATGGGATCGAACCCAAGCGTCTGCGCCAGCGGAAAGAAGATTGGCACGGTCAGCAACATGATCGAGATCTGCTCCATGAACATGCCAAGCAGCAGCAAGACAGCGAACATCACGGTCAGCATGGCCAACGGGGCAAGTTCAAATGCGATGGCCCAGTTCACCAATCCTCGTGACGCTCCGGAAAATGCCAAAAGCTGACTGAACGTGGCCGAGCCAAAGACAATCAGATAGGCCATCAGCGTAACCTTGAGGGCACCGATGACCGACTTTTTGATAGCCTTCCACGATAGGCAGCGGAATATGGCGGCCAGGATCAACACGCCCAATGCGCCAAATGCTGCCGCCTCGGACGGGGTGACAAAACCTTTAATCATCAAGATGATGATCACGACCATGACGCCAACCATCGGCACGACCTCGGTCATGAGCAGTTTCAGGCGGTATGCCAAAGACATAGGCTCCACGTCGTAGGCCGGAGCCGCGTTGGGGTCCAACCGTGTTTGGAGCCAGATCGTACCAATATAAAAGAAGGCGAGTATCAGGCCCGGAATAACGCCCGCGATCAGCAAGGCCGCCACGTCTATCTGTGCGAGCGTGGCCAGAAGAACGGCAAGCGCCGAGGGCGGTATGATGATCGCCAAGCCACCCGTTCCCAATATTGGTCCAATGCTCATATACGACTTGTAACCGCGGCGGTTCATTTCAGGCACCATCAGCGACCCCAAAAGCGCGGTTGAGCCCATTGACGACCCCGACAACGTGGAAAACGCGGTGCCGCCCAGAACCGTTACGTAGCTCAGCCGCCCCGGCAGGCGGCCCAACAGCTTATCTATCGCGCTGAACATGCGCCCACCTAACCCGGTGTGAAAGAAGATCTCTCCCATCAACAGAAACAGCGGGATTGGCATCAGCGCATATTTGGTCAACGCGCCCAGCCCGTTGTTTAGCAGTTGCGTAACCCCCCGTTCACCCCCCATGAAAATCCAGGCGCCCAGAATGTTGGCCGCAAGAAACGCCAGCGCAACAGGCATTCCAATGGCCATCAGGAACACTATTGACCCAAGCAGCAGGGCAAGCGCTTCGTACCATTCCATTATTCGTGTATCCCTGCTTCTCCGCTGTGCATCAGCTCGGGTCCGAAGACAAAGCGCGAAAATTCAACCGCCATCATTCCAAACGAAAGCGGAAAGGCGATCGTCAGCATCCATCGGGGGAAATAGTAAGCGCGGGTGTCATAGTCCCCGCGTTCGATATTCGTCAGGACCAAGTCGGCCCCTTGCCAGGCAAGGATGAGGCAGACCAGAACACAGGCGGCAGCCACCGAACGGCTGACTATCCGGCGCAAACCAGTCGGCAGCGCTGCCGTCACCAGTTCGATGTGGACATGGCCCTTTTCCCGTACCAGCCAAGGCGCGCCCAGCATGGTCATGTACAACAGCCCGTATTCTGCAGACGTAAACAGCCAAGCAAAGGGTTGCAGCCCGGCATTTCGCATCAGAACTGACGTGATGACGGATAGCATCAGCCAAACCAGCAAAAGACCAGCGATTATGGCCATGCCAAACAGCACTGCATCATAGATCCTTTTCATCATCCCGCCTGCTTTGCCCCAGAAATGTTATAGGCCCGTCCAACCAGAACGGGCCTGTCTTTGGACTTAGTTTGCAGCGTCGAGATCGTAGAACAGCTCGATCAGGCGATCATAGTTATCAGTGCCGCCGGGCTGTTCGGCCATCAGACCTTTCATACGCTCCCACGTCTTTTCGCGGGCCGCTGCAAGGTAGTTTGCCTTTGCTTCCCCTTCCAGACTGACAACTGTCATTCCCGCTGCATCAAGGGCCGCAAAGTCTTCGTCGCGTTTGCTGCGAAGGGCTTCAACACTGTCTTTTTCGTGTTGGATCGCGACGTCTTGCAGGATCGTGCGCGCTTCTTCAGACAACGAGTTCCAACGGTCGAGGTTCACGATGACACCAAGATCGGTCGAGAAGAAGCATGGCTCGATACGAAAGTTCAGGAACTCGTTCCATTTCAGGTCAATCAGGCCAATCTGGGTCCAGCCCGTCGCATCAACAACACCACGTTGCAGCGCCGAGTAAACCTCGCCAGTTGGCAGGTCGATCACCTGTGCGCCAAGGTAGTTTGTGAAAAAGGCGTTGTAGACGTTGTTGCCGCGCAGCTTCAGCCCTTCGACTTCCAGATTGCCGTCGGCATCAAAGCTGGGCTCGTTACGGGTCCAAAGGTTGTAGCAGACGCCGCTGTCGAACCAACCAAGGTACTTCAGGCCCATTTTGTCCTGATGAATTTGGTCGATCAGTTCTGTTCCGCCATTTTCGCGGGTTTCAATAGCGGTCAGGTTCGAGGCGACCATCGCGTCTTTTTCGGGCAGCGCGCCACCATAGAACGAGCCTGGGGTATAAACCATGTCGACGACACCGTCGCGAACCGCATCGGGTTGTTGGAACATGCCAATGGCTTCCGGACCGCCGCGCACGTCTATCTGGATGACTCCTTTGCCCGCTTCGTTAACTTTGTCGACAAAGTCCAGAAAGCTCTGGGTGTAAATCAGCGTTTCGGGAAAAGCGTGAACGGCCGAGATGGTTTCTTCGGCTCTGGCCGTTCCGGCGACGATTACGGCCCCTGCCAACAGGGCAGCCAATGAGTTCATTTTCATAAGTCTTCCTCCACTTGTTGAAGGGGCATTTTTTGGTCTCACCCCATTTCAGGCCGCTTGGCCTGTATTACGCCGTCTTCACGCGACGTGTCCTAATTCGGTTTATTCGGCCACGCCCAAGGGGCGGCCTTGTTGCGGTTTTTCCTATGCGCGCCGATTGCCTGCATATGCTGCCGGGTCAGGTCGATGTCGTCCCAGCCGTTGATCAGTTTCACACGCCATCCTTCGTCCAGCTCAAAGGTCACCTTTAGGTCACCAAGGGTCAGTCGGCTTGCGCGCAAATCAATCGAAACCTGGGCCGGGGCATCCTTCAACGCGTGCTGTAGCTGCATCACCTTCTGGGCATCGACCTGCGCAGGCAGCAGGCCGTTGTTGATCGCATTGTTGGCAAAGATGTCACCGAAACTGGGCGCGATGACCGCGCGAATGCCCGCATCGACCAGCGCATAAACCGCAGCCTCACGCGACGACCCGCTTCCAAAGTTATGCCCGGCGACCAGAATACTGATCCCTTCGTGACGGTTCAGCGGAAAATCTGCGGACAGTTGTTCGTCATCGCCCCGCCGCATGTCGTGCAGCAGATACTGGCCATATCCCTCGCTGCGTGGGGCCGACATGAAACGCGCCGGGATCAATTGATCCGTGTCGATATTGTCGATCGCCAGCGCCAAGGCGTGCCCCTTTTGTGTGCTCCAACCAGCCATTATGCCGCCCTGCCCTGAATAAGCGGCCTGACATCTGTGATTGTGCCCGTTACGGCCGCTGCGGCAACCATCGCCGGGGACATCAGATGCGTTCGCGCACCGCGTCCCTGACGCCCACGGAAATTGCGGTTGGTCGAGGATGCGCAGCGCTTACCCTCGGCCACAACGTCGCCATTCATGCCGACGCACATTGAACAACCCGACGCGGCCCACTCCAACCCGGCATCTTGGAAAATCCTGTCCAACCCTTCGGCTTCGGCCTGTGCCTTGACACGTTCCGATCCGGGCACAACAAGCCCCGGTACGCGCGCCCGGCGCCCTGACAAAACCAAAGCAGCCTCGCGAAGGTCTTCAATGCGCCCATTCGTACACGAGCCGATAAAAACCTGATCTACAGGAATACCGTCCAAGGGTTGCCCTGGTGCCAATCCCATGTAATCCAATGCTTCACGCGCCAAGTTTGACGTGGCTGGATCGCTGGGGTCCGGAGCGGGAATATTGGCCGTTATAGGCAGGGCCTGCTCTGGGCTGGTGCCCCAAGTGACAGTTGGCGAAATGTCAGCCGCGCCCAGGGTGATATCGCGGTCAAAAACAGCCTTTTTGTCCGTGACCAGACCGCGCCACACCTGTCGCGCGCTTTGCTGGTCTGCCCACGAAGGGGCGTACTCGCGCCCTTCGAGATAGGCAAACGTGACCTCGTCAGGTGCGACCATGCCAAACCGCGCCCCACCTTCGATTGAGAGGTTGCACAGAGTCATTCGCCCCTCCATCGACAGATCCCGGATCGTTTGCCCCGCGTATTCAATCGCATGACCCTGCGCACCGCCGCTGCCCAGTTGCGCGATCCAGTTCAGGGCAATGTCCTTGGCCGTTACACCAAACCCTAAACGACCTTCGACGTTGATGCGCATCGCCTTGGGTTTGCGCTGCCAGACCGTCTGCGTCGCCAGCACATGCGCAACCTCGGTCGCCCCGATCCCGAACGCCAGCGCACCAAATGCTCCGTGAGTGGATGTGTGGCTGTCCCCGCAATTGATAAGCAGTCCGGGCAAAGTCAGGCCCAACTCGGGCCCAATCACGTGAACGATGCCCTGCGAAGGGTCGCTCAGATCGAAAATCCTGAGGTTGTGAGCCGACGCATTGTTTCGCAGGGTTTCGATCATCCGGGCAATCTTTGGATCGGCAATCCGTTCCCGGCTTCGTGTGGGCGCGTAATGATCTGCCACCGCAAAGGTGAGGGCTGGTTCAGCCACAGGCAGGCCGCGCTCGGCCAGCTTGGCAAAGGCATGATGCGACCCTTCATGTACAAAGTGTCGATCCACCCAAAGCAGCGACACACCATCCTCGCGCCTCAGAACCTCATGCGAGGCCCAGAGTTTGTCGAGCATGGTGCGCGGTGCGTTCACTTCCCGACCTCCTCGCTGCGTCCGATCGCAGGTTCCCAATGCCGGGCCGAGCCGGTTCCCACGCGCGCCAAGGGCATCTCGAGCCGAAACATGTCAGAGCGATAGAGGCCGGAAAGATATTCGACCCCATTGCCTTCGACGTCCCGAACGATCCGCTTGAGCGACAACAGAGCCGAGCCGACAGCGATGCCCAATGCGTCGGCCACATCAGGCCCCGCCAAGGTCGCCGAAACGGTTTGATGCGCTTCCTCGATCTGCACGCCGCTGCGCTCCAGCAGTTTGAAAAGCGGTGTCGTTGCGAGGTCACTTTCCGAATAGTTCTGCGCAATCGAAGCAGGTACGTAGGTCGTCAGATGTGAAAACGGAACATCATCAGTCAGGCGCACGCGCGTAGCGATCTGCACCTGCTGGTCACTCGGCAGCCCCATGGCCGATGCCACCACCTCCGGCGCCTTGCCGTATGAAAAGGACAAAAGCCGCGCGGTGGTGCTTTGCCCCATTTCAACAAGTTGCGGCATCAGCGTGTTGAAGTCCATCGCAGCAGGTGCCCCAAGGGTGGATTGGCCCGAAACCCGGGTGCCGCTACCTGCCTGACGTTCTATCAGACCATTTCGAGAAAGCGCGTCCAGCGCCCGCCGAATTGTGACACGCGAGACCCCGAATTTTTCAGCCAACCGCTGTTCACCGGGCAAAGTTTCCCCTGACGCAAGCTGCCCTTCGGTGATCTGATCATGCAGATGCAGATAGACGCGTTGCGCCTTGGTCCCGTCCGGAAGATTGGCCGCGTTGATCTTGTTCACCCGATGATTCCCCTTTCACAGCGCTTCCAATCGTAGAACCGGAACTCTAAAAAGCAAGCTTTAGTATTATTACAACTCGAAAAATAGTCTTACAATTATTTTCAAACCTGTATTACAGATAATACAATAACCGGAGGAGCTTTTGCATGCCGATTGTCGAATTGCATGTGATCAAGGGCTATAGCGCACAAGAAAAACAACGACTTGGCGTGGCGCTGACCAATGCAGTGCGATTCGTTGTGCCTGCCGCGCCAGAGCTTGTGACCGTCTTGATCCACGACATATCCGATCAAAACTACTATCGTGGCGGCAAGGTTCGGCAGCCCGCCCGGGCGAAAGACGACCCCGAACATATCGTGCGTGCGTTTCTATCCGATATGGGCGAAGGCACGGTTGAAAGCGCGCGCAAAAGGCTAAGCCCGGACTTCGTAATGCAATTTCCCGGAACCGCGCCTATGCGAGATATTGAGGATCTCAGGAGTTGGGAGGCAAACCGGTATCGCCGCATCGCAAAAACCTACGACGGGTTCGATGCCATGCAAAGCGATGGTGATGCCGCGATCGTTTATTGCAGGGGTACGTTATCCGGTGAATGGACTGATGGTTCACCATTCGAAGGCATCCGCTTCATTGACCGGTTCGAGATACAGAACGATTTGATCACACGCCAGGATGTCTGGAACGATATCGCAGAAACAAGGGCGCAGGCATGAGCGAAATTGACCCTATCACCCTTTCTGTTCTTGCAGGCCGCATGGAGCAGATCGCCGACGAAATGGACGCCACCCTGTTTCGGGCGGCTTTCAACCCGATCATTGCCGAAGCGCATGACGCCAGTCATGGGCTTTATTCTGCGACGACAGGCGACACTCTGGTTCAGGGCAAATCCGGTTTGCCGATCTTTGTGGGGGTGATGTCCTTTGCGGTGAAAGCAGTGATCGAAAAGGCAGCCTCGGACGGGGATCTGGAAGACGGCGACATCTATATCTTCAACGATGCGCATATCGGCGGCACGCATTTGTCCGACATGCGTCTGGTGCGTCCCTATTTCCGCGATGGCACGTTGTTCTGCTATCTCGCGTCGGTTGGGCATTGGCATGATGTGGGCGGCGCTGTGCCTGGAAACTATAACCCCGCTGCGACCGAAGTTTTCCAGGAAGCCTTCGTTCTGCCGCCAGTAAAGCTGGCGCGCAAGGGCGAGATAAATCAGGACATTATCGACATTCTTCTACGGAATTCCCGCCTGCCTCAATCGGCGATGGGTGATTTGAACGGGCAACTGGGCGCTTTGGATCTTGGGGTCCGGAGAATGGACGAGCTGCTGGATGAATACGAGGCTGACACGGTTTCAACCGCACTTGCGGCGCTCAGCGATCGGGCCGAAGCTCTGATGCGATCCGAGTTGCAGGAACTGCCGGACGGCCGGTGGGAGACCGAGGATTTCCTCGATAATGACGGGATCACAGATGAGCCGCTTCGCATCAAACTGGCGCTTGAGATCAAGGACGATCAAATGGTGCTGGATTTCACGGGCTCATCCCCGCAATGCGCCGGGCCTGTAAACATTGCCCTGCCGACGACCGTTGCGACCGCCTATGTGGCAATCAAACACGTCTTCCCGGCGCTGCCTGCCAACGCCGGGGTAATGCGCCCCATCGACGTCATCGTGCCCGAAGACAGCCTGTTGTCGGCCAAGTTCCCTGCCCCGACAGGTGGATACACGGAAACTATTCTACGGATGATCGACGTGGTCTTCTCGGCCTTTGCCAACGCCGCACCTAATCGGGTTGTCGCCAATGCCTATGGGACAATCAATGCGCTTTCCATTGCTGGGAAACGCTCAAACGGACAGCCATGGGTGATGTTCAGCTTTTACGGAGGGGGACACGGCGGCTCGGTCGAAAGCGATGGGTTGAACCACGGCAACGCTCCGATCTCAACGGCGACGATCCCACCGATGGAAATTCTAGAAGCCGCCTATCCGGTCATGTTCCGTCAATGGGCTTTGCGCCCTGACAGTGCAGGTCCGGGCACCCATAGGGGCGGGCTTGGGGCCATCTATGAGATTGAAGTACTTGAAGAAAATGGCGCTCAGGCTTTTTTGTTTGGCGAACGCGGCAAGTTCGCCCCGAAGGGGATCGCCCAAGGCGGCGACGGGGCGATGAATGTCTTCACCTATGAACAGGACGATGGGTGGAAGGCACCGCCCCTGGTTTCAAAAATGAGAGGGATCGAATTGAAGCAAGGACAAGCGGTGCGCCTAGAGACACCCGGCGGCGGGGGTTATGGCGCTGCGGGTCGCCGTTCACCTGAAGCGATCGCTCGGGACGTGGCACGCGGGCATGTAAGCGCCGAACAGGCGGATCAGGACTATGGCCCCGCATGGCGCGAGGTGGCTCCATGAGCAGGCGTATGATCGGAGTGGACGTTGGCGGCACGTTCACGGATGTCTTTGTTCTGAACGAATCGGACGGCAGCGCAACCGTCGCCAAAGTTCCCACCACACGCCCGGATCAGTCGGGCGGGTTTCTCGATGGGATCGGGCGCGAGGTGGAAGACCTATCCGAGATCTCTGTTGTCGTACATGGCACCACAGCGGGCACGAATGCTCTGCTGGAACGCAAAGGGGCCAGAACGGGCGTTATCTGCACCGAGGGCTTGCGGGACGTGTTGGAGATGCGCCGCAGGGATCGGCCGCGCACTTGGGGGCTGCGCGGTGATTTCGAACCCGTTGTGGATCGTCGCGACCGTCTGGAGGTGCCGGAACGCACGCTTGCGGACGGCACCATTCGCACGCCGGTTGACTTGGACGCCGTGCGCAAAGCGGCAAAGCAATTGCTTGAACAAGGGTGCGAAGCTGTCGCGATCCTGTTCGCCAATGCCTATGCCAACCCAGATAACGAAGCCGCTGCTGTCGCGGCCACACGCGAAATCTGGCCAAATCCACATGTGTCGGCCTCGTCTGAAATCCTGCCGGAAATCCGTGAATTCGAACGATTTTCAACCACGGCGCTGAACGCCTATCTGCAACCCGAGGTTTCGGGCTATTTGACCCGCTTGGAAAACGCCCTGCGATCCGGCGGGTTCGATGGTGAGTTCATGATTGTGCAATCCAATGGTGGCGTCATGGGGGTCAACACCGCGTCCCGCCTTCCAGTGCGCACGGCGCTGTCTGGTCCCGCAGCCGGTGTGATTGCGTCAGGCTACATCGCGCAATCGGCGGGCTTTGACAACGTCATCACCGGGGACATGGGCGGCACCAGCTTTGATGTTTCGTTGATCTCACAAGGGCAGACGATGCTGTCGGCCCAGACCTCCATTGATTTCGGGATGGTTGTGCGCAACCCAATGATCGAAATAACGACCATCGGCGCGGGAGGCGGGTCGATAGCGTGGGTCGACAAGGGCGGATTACTGAACATCGGCCCTGAAAGCGCAGGATCAAATCCCGGCCCGGTCGCCTACGGCCTTGGTAATGATCGCCCGACGGTAACGGATGCCAATGTCGTGCTGGGTCGTATCGACCCGGACAACCCGATTGGTGGCAAACTGGAGAGGCTGGACGTAGAGGCCGCTGGCAAAGCCATTGATATCCACGTCGGCGAACCATTGGGTTTGACGAGGCTTGAGGCGGCCGAGGCCATTTTGCGTGTTGCCAATTCACGTATGGCTGGGGCGATCCGGCTTGTAAGCATCGAGCGCGGCTTTGACCCCAAGCGTTTTGCCTTCATGCCGTTCGGCGGTGGCGGCGCGTTGCATGCCGGGGCAATGCTGGCCGAAGTGGGGATCGCCCGCGCCATCGTTCCACGTTATCCCGGCGTCACCTCGGCACTGGGCTGCGTGATCGCGGATATGCGGCAGGACTTCGTTCAGACCATCAACACATTGGTCTCGCAGTTGGATCAGGCTGCTTTGGGCGCGTTCATGCAAGAACACGTGGATCAGGGAATGGCGCTTCTTGATGCCTCACGGACGACGTTCGACAGGCGTGAGATTTCATTCGAACTGGACATGGCCTATGTGGGTCAAACGCATACCGTACCGGTTCCGCTGACTGTGAAGATGACAGACGGCAAGGTGACTGCGCCAGGCAAAGCCGATATCGAACAAGCCTTTGATACGGCTTATCACGCCACTTATGGAAGACTGCTGAAAAACGGTGTGCGACGCATCCTGAACCTGCGCAGCGCGGTTACGGGCAAGCGGCCGAAATTCGATCTTTCGTCCCTTGCCCCGGCAACGGAAGGCAGCATTGCGCCCTCGTCGACGCGCAAAGTTCATTTTGGCAACGCCTGGCATGACACGGCCATTTATGATCGCTTGTCTTTACCGGTTGGCACTGTAATCAAAGGGCCAGCCATTTTGACCCAACCGGATACGACCGTTCTGATCGAACCGGATTTTCAAGGACGCGTAGACTCCTTTGGCAACACGATCATCGAACCACTGGGGGAGGACTGAATGAGCGAACCAGAAACCTGGGACCCGCGCAAAACGGCGCTGCTGACCATCGACCTTCAGAACGACTTTATCCATCCTAAAGGTGCCTATGGCCGGGCAGGCCAGTCAGCACAAGAAATCGCGGCACTTCCCGAACGCATCGCCCCCTTGGCGCGAAAACTGCAAGCCGCTGGCGGGTGCTATTTTTCAGCGCAATTTACACTTGTGCCGGACCGCAACGGCGAGCCGTTGATTGCTCCGCATCTGAAGAAGTTGCGCCCGTTTCTGACCAAAGGCGACTTTGCGCCGGGCGGATTTGGTCACAGTCTGGTCGATACCCTGCAACCTTGCGATTTCGTCATCGAAAAGGTTGCCTACTCGGCCTTCTACCAGACGCGGCTGGAATATCTGATGCGCGCTTTGGGCATCGAAAACCTGATCGTCGGGGGCATCGTGACCAATGGCGGCGTGGCCTCTACTCTTCGAGATGCCCATTTGCGGGATATCGACACCGTTATGCTGACAGATGGGTGCGCCGCATTTCGGCAAGAGGTTCACGATGCAACGCTCCTGTCGTTGGGCACTGTTACACACCAGCGAAGTTGCGATCACATGATGAACTGGCTGGAGGGAGCCAAATGAGCCTTAAGTCCCGCCTGAAAAACAAAGAAATTCTTGTCGCCCCCGGCGTGTATGACGGCTTGACCGCATCTCTGGCTGAAAAAGCTGGTTTCGAGGCGCTGTATCTAAGCGGTGCAGCCGTTGCCTACACGCGGCTGGGCCGCCCCGATATCGGACTGTCCACCGCGTCCGAGATGGCAGACACCATGACCCTGATCGCAGATCGGGTCTCATTACCTGTTATCATCGACGCTGACACCGGCTTTGGTAACGCGCTGAATGCCCAGCGAACCATGCGCCTGTATGAACGCGCCGGCGCATCTGCGCTTCAAATCGAAGACCAGACCTATCCAAAACGCTGCGGGCATCTGTCGGACAAGTCGCTTATCCCCGCGCAGGAAATGGCTGGGAAAATCGCAGCGATGGCCGACGCGCGCGCCAATAGTGACACCCTGATCATTGCCCGAACAGATGCCATCGCCGTCGAGGGATATCAGGCCGCCACCGACCGCGCGGAAATCTATCTGGAGGCTGGTGCAGATGTTCTGTTCCTCGAGGCCCCTCAAAGCCGCGAACAACTTACATCCATCGCCGATCAATTTGCCCCGCGCGTCCCCCTTTTGGCGAACATGGTCGAAGGCGGCGCGACCCCGATACTTGGCGCCAACGATCTTGAGGCACAAGGATATTCCATCGTCATTTTCCCCGGAGGGATTGTCCGAGCTTTGGCCAAAACCGCTCAGGCATACTATCAAAGTCTGGCTGTCAACGGCTCAAACAAGCCCTTTGCCCAGAACATGTTCGACTTCGGCGGTCTGAACGAAGTCATCGGAACTGCTGAGATGCTGGAAGCTGGGGCCCGCTATGATGACACCCAAGGTTGAGAGCGTTCCGCCGGACCGGTTCGATCTGACGACCGGCACGCTGATCATCGGCGCGGGGGCTTGTGGTCTGGTTGCCGCCCTGTCGGCATCGGAGGCTGGACAGGACGTGCTGGTCATTGAGGCCGATCCAGTTCCAAGCGGTTCAACCGCGTTGTCCGCCGGGTTGATCCCGGCTGCGGGCACAAAGCTTCAACGGGCTGCAGGGATCACGGATGATGCCGCACTTTTTGCGCGTGATATCCAGACAAAGGCACATGGCGAAAACGAGCAGGCTCTGGTCGATCTGTTGGCCAGCAACGCCTGCGAAGTCATCGACTGGCTGTCTGAACGCCACGCCCTGCCCTTTTCGGTTGTCACGGATTTCGACTATCCCGGTCACTCGCGCCGCCGGATGCACGGGCTGCCGTCACGGTCGGGCCAAGAACTGATCGACGCCCTACGCAGCACTTGCGAGCGTGAAGGTTTAGACATCATATGCAATCGACGGGCGGTAACGCTGTATCGGGATCAAGACCGGATCTTGGGTGTTGCCGTGACTGGCCCGGACGAAACCGTTGAAACCATTGCATGTGATCGGCTTATTCTTGCCTGCAACGGTTTCGGTGGCAATCGCGCCTTAGTGTCCGCGCATATGCCCCAGATCGAAGAGGCGCTCTGGTTCGGGCACAGCGGCAACCGGGGCGAGGCTATCGTTTGGGGGGAAGGGCTTGGTGCAGGGCTTCTGAACTTAAGCGCCTATCAGGGTCACGGAAATGTCGCTCACCCTCATGGGATATTGATTACGTGGGCAGTGATCACCGAAGGCGGTGTACAGGTGAACCGCAATGGCCATCGTTTCTGGAACGAAGCGCAGGGCTATTCGGAAGCCGCCCGTGCGGTTCTGGCGCAGCCCGGCGCAGAGGCTTTCGCCATTTTCGACGACCGTATCGCAGCGATTGCGCGCCAGTTTGAGGATTTCAAGCGCGCAGAAGATTCAGGGGCAATTCAATCCGCTGAAACCATCGAAGACCTGTCAAAAGCACTGGGTTTGCCGTCTACGGCTTTGGAGCAAACCATTCACGACATTCCTACCGGTCACACGGATGAATTTGGCAGGTCCTTTAACCAGCCGCCTTTAGCACCGCCTTACAAAGGCGTTCGCGTCACTGGCGCTTTGTTTCACACCCAAGGTGGATTGCGGGTCGATTCCTGTGCGCGCGTTCTCAAAGCTGACGGTACTAAATTCGCCAACCTCTACGCAGGCGGCGGCGCGGCTGTTGGCGTGTCTGGCAAAGGGGACAGCGGGTATCTTTCCGGAAATGGTTTGTTGGGTGCCGTTGTGCTAGGTCGAATTGCGGGCCGGATCGCTTAATATCAGGCTTTGCACCTGAATATTCCGGTCATTTCTACCTGTAGGCAGGAATGCAGCCTCGTCGTGTTTCGGATTTGGAGGCCAAACTAAAACGCCAATTTGAATGACAGGCGAATTTACCTTTCAAAATAAGACGTTTCCGTTTCTTCCGTTTTCATCTGTTCTTGATGCAAGCTCATTCTAGGTGTTTTATCCACATGACGCTGGTCTTCATAATTTGCCAGTCGTCATAATAGTTACGCTATGTATCTTGAGCAAAACGGACCATTTGAACGACCCAGGAGATTTCATAATGGAATTGATTACTGAACAGCTACGGGCATTTCCGATCATGGCGCTGTTTCTTTGTCTGGGCCTTGGATACGGTCTTGGAAAGTTTCGGGTTGGCAAATTCGAACTGGGTGGCATCGCCGGAACCCTTCTGGTGGCAGTTTTTGTGGGCCAGATCGGTGGCATCAACCTAAGTACCGACGTTCAGAACGTTTTCTTTTCGCTCTTTATATTTATGGTTGGCTACAATGGCGGGCCTCAGTTTTTTGCGGCTCTGAACCGAACCGCCCTCACGAAACTTCTGGCCGCGTTTATGATGACGCTTTGGGGGCTGTTCTTTGTCATCGTCGTCGCCCGATTGGCTGGGCTGGACAAAGGCTTGGCCGCCGGGTTGGCCGCCGGGGGGCTGACCCAATCCGCAATCATTGGCACCGCAGGAAACGCGATAGACCTATTAGGGTTGGCCGCGGACGAGGCTGAAAAGCTGAAAACCAACATCGCCGTCGGGTATTCGGTGACTTACATCTTTGGCTCGATCGGCCCAATTTTGGCGGTAAGCGTTATTCCAATCATAATGCGCGTCAACCTGAGGCAAGAGGCAATCAAGCTTGCTCAGAAACTTAGCGGCGGGGGCCGCAAACTAGAAGAAGGCGAGTTTCTTCCGATGAACCGCTTCGACGCCCGCGCTTATCGAGTAAATGCGGATGCCTCGGTTTCCGGCCAATCGGTCAAAGCGATCGAAGGCGCCTATAACGGTGATCTGATCGTCGAAAAGCTGCTGCACGATGGGGTCCCGGTGGACCCGACCCCTGAAATAGTTGTGTCGGCAGGCGACGTTATTGTCGTATCTGGCCTGGTCACAACGCTGACCCAGTTCGAGGGCACCGCAAGCGGTGAGATTGGCGAATACCCGCCCGAACTGACCGTTGTCGAAGAACGCCGCAATGTCGTTGTCACCAATCGCAAGTTGGCGGGCAAGACTCTGGCCGAAATCCGCGAAGCCCTAACCGTGGATCAACGCCGCGGTGTTCATATCTCAAAGATCACGCGGGTTGGTCACGACGTACCGGTTCTGCAAAACACCGTGATTCAAGCAGGCGACGAAATCAGCATTGTCGGCCACAAGGACGACCTTAACAGGGTGGCGAAAGAGGCTGGATATGTTCCCCCTTCGGCTTCGGTCACCAATTTCATCGCGCTGGGGATCGGTGTGGCGGTCGGCTATTTGATCGGTGAGATCAGTTTTGTCATTGCAGGGACAAAAGTCGCGCTTGGCCCGGGCCTCGGCTGTCTCGTGACCGGGCTGATCATCGGATATCTGCGTGTTCGACAACCCAAGATTGGCGGTATCAACCAAGGGGCTGCGAATTTTCTGCAGAGCTTTGGTTTGGCAGTTTTCGTCGGGGTCGTTGGTCTGAACGCTGGAAAACCCGCTTTGGAAGCGATTCAACAATATGGCGTCATACTGCTGTTGTTGGGTGTTGTCGTCACTCTGATGCCCATGATCGTTCAGTTCCCGATCAATTATTACTTCCTGCGGATCAAAAACCCGATCGAGGCCTGCGCAGTCGTGACAGGATCACGCTCGGGCAACCCCGGTTTTGCCACGCTGTTAGAAAAGGCCGGGAACTCGACCCCTACACCAGCATTCACCATGACCTATGCGGTTGCGAACATTTTCCTGACGCTATGGGGGCCGCTGGTCGTCGCGTTTGTGCCGTAGGTTACAAAGGCAGGATCACGATGTTTGACCCCCAAAGGACCGGCATCGCCCTCGGACCATTACATCTCGGACTCATCTGGGGTTGGGTATGAAGACAAAACTCTGAACTGCAACGTCTTGGGCCATGCAATTACCACTCAACAGGGACAAACTGGGATAGTCGTGAAAATCCAACAAGCCCCGCTCGCGCGGCAAAAGCCGTAAATCACACAGTCTAAAAGAACTCTGTACAGATCATCGCAGTTTGAGGAAATCACCAAGTGGCGGACCGAGGAGCCGCCACTGTATGTCCGAGGACGTCCGAGCGCGTCCAAATTCAAATAATTTGTTCAACTATTTATAACCTTCCTATCGCCACACGTCCGGGAACTTCCGAGGATTTCCGTTGACTGCCCCTAAAATTTAGGGGCACACAAGGGGCGCGAATAGGGGCCGCACCCGATGCCCCGGATTAGTAGAAAGAAAAGAAATGCAAACTATCGAACACGCAGGCACTTCCGCTCACACAAACGAAACCAATGTCGGGGAACCGCTGTTGGCGCAGGCGATGGCCCTTCTGCCGACGCTGCCCGACACATTCTATTTTGGCATGCCGAAAAGCTGGCGTGACCTTGCGGATTTGCTCTGCACGCTGGTCAACGATCTTGGTTTCGACAATCAAAAAGCGGCGGCGGTGGCCGGTGTTTCAACAGGCGTTGTTGCAAGTTACCGCTCGGCAATTTCAAGCTAAAGGAGAAACCACATGGCGCGGGGAATGCACCGGCTCACAGTTAAACAAGTTGAAAACGCCGCGCCCGGCACCGCCCTCAACGATGGGGGCGGTCTGTCTTTGCGCTGCACAGCCAACGGGACAAAGCGCTGGGTGTTCCGCTTTACCCTTAAGGGGCAAAAGCAGCGGGAAATGGGTTTGGGCGGCTTCCCGGGAACCACCCTTGCCCAAGCGCGCCAGAAAGCCACAGCCGCACGCGACTTGCTAGCAAGTGGGATTGACCCGATTGCCGAGGCTGAAAGAGAAGCCGAAGCGACGCGGGTAGCTTCGCAAGCAGCAGAAGCCGCTATGGTCACGTTCTCTGACTACGTTGAGATTTTCTTACCCTGGAAGACAAAGGGGTTTTCCAACCCCAAGCACGTCGCCCAATGGGGCATGTCGCTGCGCAAGTATGCGGCACCGCTGGCGAACAAACCTCTGGTCGGGATAACGCGGCAAGACATATGGGATGTGCTGACACAGCCAGTGGCTGTTAAGCAAGCGGACGGAGCCGAAACTAAAGAACCAATGTGGGACGCTCTACACGTTTCCGCCACACGTCTACGGGCACGGCTTGAAGCCTTGTTCTATCATGCGATCCAAAATGGTGCTTACCATCAGGACAACCCTGCCCGCTGGGAACTATTCAACGCTACCCTGTCAGCGCCCCGAAAGCTAACCGGCGGACATCGGCCCGCAATGCCGAGAAAAGACATGCCATCCTTTATTCAGCAATTGCGCGGCAGCAAAACCGTTGCTTCGCTTGCCTTGGAGTTCCTTATTCTCACCGCATCACGCTCCGGCGAAGTTCGGTTGGCACTGTGGGGTGAGATTGATGAAGAAAACGCATTGTGGTCGATACCGGCGAAACGCATGAAGGCGCGTAGAAATCACGCGGTGCCACTTTGCCCCAGAGCACTAGAAATTCTTACGGAAGTTAAGGCTCAACGAAACGTGGTTGTTAAGTCGGACGACTACGTGTTTGAGGGTGCCAAACCCGGCAGGCCAATGTCCGACATGACAATTCGCGCCGTGATGCGTAGGAAGAACTTAGGTCAATATGTCCCGCACGGCTTCCGTAGCGCGTTCAAAGATTGGGCCGCTAATGACACGGAGTTCCCGCGCGAGTTGGCAGAAGAAGCACTGGCGCACCAATTGAACGACGTCGAAAGAGCCTACCGGCGCGAACAGGCGGTCGAACGCCGCCGTGCCCTAATGTTGGCTTGGCAAAACTTTGTGGACGGAAAAGACCACGACGAAACACACGTCATTCCGTTTCGTGATCGCAGATAGTTGAGGCGGATTTCTGAACTAACGTGGCTACCTCCTTGCAGGGGCACCGCCGCCCAGCCAAAAACTGACTAGGCAGTCAAATGGGGCGCGATTTCTGACAGAGCAGTCAGAAAACCTACAGTTTTCAGTCACTTACATACATTTCACTGTTGCCGCCGTGAGGCGCATTTGAGAATTTCCGAGATACACCCACAGCTACCGAGGAAGCCCGAATGAACAAAATTCCTGAAAATGACGACCGCCTGCTGCGACTTGGCGATGTAGAACAACGAACTGGACTGAAACGCTCAACTATCTACGAGAAGATGGCGCGCCCTTCAGAACAAGGCGGCGGCTTCCCCCACTTCCCCCACCTTGGGTGGGGTGCCGTGGGGAAGCTGGGAAAAACCGTAGCTGGGCAGGGGGTGTGCCCCCTAAAAGGGGCACCCCCCACCCCACTTGGTTTCCTAAGGGGGCGGTGGTGGTGGGGAAAGTAAAACGCCTTGTTTTCTTGGGTTTCGTCCCCCTGCCGGAAGTGGGGGAAATTGGGGTTTCCGTGCCCGGAGCGGGCCGTGTCGAAGTGGGTAAAATCACATGATCTGACCATCACCCTAGCTGAACGAAAAGGTCGTTCGGGCAGGGGAATGCAGCGATAAGCGTGCGGGTAACGCTGCCCCGCAGGAGCGATAAATCAGAAAGTGCGCGCGTAGCGCACCCTCAGACGACGTTCCGGTCTGTGGAAGTGGAAACGAGATACGAAAAAGGACAAGATATGTCTCAGACCCCCGCAGCGTTCAGCGCACGAAAAAAGCAGGCCCGTTCCTGCGAACTCCTAACTTACTGCGGCGAGTTGCCATGTGAAATTCCCGCCAAAACAAAAGCACCGGCCAACTATGCTTGGTTGTCCCCCCAACTTGCTCAAAAGATCGACTTTGACGCCGAGCGAAACTGGTTGGAGAAAAACACAAAATTTGCCGCCCACTTGCTTCGCCTGCCCGTGCGATGGCGCGGCTTCATCGTAGACTGCCATGTGGCTGTCTTTCGCGTCGCTGACCCTAAGAAAAAGGGTAAGTGGCGTGTAGGAGTTGTGGAGTTTGACAAAGGCGAACCCGCGTTTTTTCACACCACTGCTATCGGCTGGCCAGATAAAAAAGGTATGAAAAGCGCCCGCTGGGTGAACGAGTGCGCCTTGGACTTGCTTTGGTGCGAAGCTGAAATCCATCCGCAAGTCGGCGTTCTCTTGAAAAAGATGGTGATCCCCGAACGCTGCACACTGACCGAAGAACTGAGCGTTGATTTTGCCTGATAGGGCGACGCCTAAACAACAATCAGCGGCGCAGACAGCGCCGCTGACGCCCATTTACATCCGTGCAGCCACCACCAACCCCAGCCAGCGTTTGCACGCCTGTGCGTCCGCAGGGCGGGTTAGATAGTCCCGCAAGGTGCGCAGCACCGCCAGTTGCTTCGCCTCGTCTTGTACCGCTGCCATGATGGGTTCCAGCAGACCGGTGTTTTCCCGATACACCCGCGACAGATCCGCGAACTCATCCTCACCGGCAGGTTGCGTCCGTGGGCGTCCGGGGCGTCCGTAGCCTTTCCCGCGTTGGACTTTGGGTGCTTTGGGCCGGTCCGGCAATACGCGCCGCGACGTACCCGCCTCCTGCTCGGCACCCACCGCCCAAGTCCGAGGCGCAACGTCGGGTTTTGAGTCACGTCCGCGAACATCTGTCGGACGCGGTCCCGCGTCTGCGACTCGCCGGGACAAGTCCTGCGTCAATGCTTTATGCCAAGCCTCTGCGTTCTGCCGGTCGATCTGCGTTCGCCGGTAGCGCCAGCGCAGCCAATCGGCCGCGGCAGGAGGCAGCGTGTCCACGTCCACTGCGCCCAGCGCGTCGCGGAATGCGCTTTCATGCGCGCCCAAGTCAATCGTGCTGCCTGGCAACCACGGATTTTTCTTCGATTGATCCCCTAGCCGGTTAGCGGCACGACGGGCTTCGGCACGGTTCCATTCTTCGGCGGACACGCTGCCCGCCTCAAATCGGCGTTTCTGACGCTCTCGATAAGCACGCGCTGCATGAGGTCCGCAATGGCTAAGGCACCGGCCTTGCTTGCTTTCCTTGACTGGGGGATTTGGGCAGGCCTCACCTGCTCTGAGGCGCGCGCCACAAGTCAGCACGTTTGGTCCTCCCAAGCGGTAGGAGGCGCCCTTTTCGTGGAACAGGTTCTCATGTTCTGGCGACGTGAAGTTCATTGAATTTGACGATTGGTGCTTTGGCGCTCATGGGATGTGTTATATAGTAACATAAATGACCCTATGACGCTACAAAACTTATATTAATTGGCGGTGCAGTAGATCTAAACGAACTCGTGAAGACTGAGGCCACATCTGTGTCCGCTTTGTTCCGACAGCCGTCATTTACGCCGTGTGCGGCGAATGACTGCTTCGAGCCCAAAGCAGCCTTCAGAGCAACCGTCGCCAATGCGTGTTATTCTACTCTGCATTGCCCTTGGTCATTCGAAAAACCTCAACCGGTTCGCGGATGCCCTTGAGCGTGACCTCTCCTGCTGAGACCGACGGGAATTCGTTTTCCACAGCGATCGCTGCGCGGGTGCTGAGTAGTATCTCGCCGTCCTCAGCCATATCGCAGAGACGAGCCGCTAAATTGATCGCAGTGCCCGAGGCGGTGTAGTCTGATCGATCTTCATACCCGACCATGCCTACGGTCGCATATCCGAGTGACACGCCCACGCCGAACCCAAGTCTATGGCCAAGCCGCTTCCATTTCTTGGACAACGCAACCATTTTCGCGCGCATCGCAACCGCGAGCCGAACCGCGTCTCTGGCAGGGTCTTCGCAGGGCAACGGATCGTTGAACAGCACCATGATTCCATCGCCCATACGATGGTCTACGCCCGCTCCATGCGCGTTGATCAGCTTCCCCATTTCCTCGTGATAGGTCTGCAACACCTCGATGGTTTCTTCGGGTTCCGCAGTTTCGCAAAATGCCGTGAACCCACGAATGTCACAAAAAATAACACCCAAAAGGGAGCGATGGCTTTTCAACAAGGCCTCAGAGCCTGAGGAGATCACCGTGTCGGCGACAGCGTTGGGAAGAAAGCGTTTAAGGCGGCTCATTCGCTCAATCTCGCCTACCTGTTCCTCGACGCGGTCTCCAAGTTCTGCATTCAGCTTTTCCAAGGCTCTAAACTGTCGCGCGTTTTCGATGGCGATGACGGCTTCGGTGGCAAAGTTCTCGACCAAAAGCAGGTCGTCAGGTGCGAATTTGCCGACCTCTCGTCGCAGCAGAACCAGATTGCCAAGAGATTTCCCCTGCGAAACAAGCGGGACGAACACACGCGACAGGATACCATCGACGTCCACCAATTTTATCGCATCCGCATGCCTGGATTTGTAGAACTCCGTCTCGCGTATATCAGGCTCTTCGACGATCCGACGCGTTTTGACGCTTTTGTAAGGTGCAAATTCTCGGCCGACTTGAAAGACGTTGCCGACCTTCATCATAGTAGTCGCTTCCCCCGTGGCAGCAGCTATTTTCCATTCGGTATGGTCCTCATTGATCAAAACCACAAAGGTCATCGGAGCACTACACAACCGCGCTGCGTTTTTTACGATAGTCTGAAAAACTGGCGTCTCATCGTCGCGGCTTTGGCTTATGACAGTCAGGATTTCCCGCGTCGCGGCCTCACGGTCACGCGCTCGAACAAGTTCGGCTCGAAGGGTTTGTTTATAGGCGTTGTCCTGTGAGTCCGGCACAATTTGCCCTCGGTTCCTGATCACATTTCAACATGGATATCACACAGGGCTTGCGAGACCAGAGAATTGCAGAGCGGACGCCAGGCGGAGGCAGCTTTGTCCGCAGAGCAGACATTCGCCGCGATTGAGTGAATGACTGCTTCGAGCCCAAAGCGGACAAGCACCAAATCTCATAATTTTCTCGTACCGGTGGTAGTTTCAAACGTCGGTCAATTTTACCATAGTAGCAGGCTTGCTTTTTGCGCCTCGAAACCTTTTGGCGTCGGAAAAAGCGAGCGCATCCTAGCAACAAGTTCGATCTCTCCATCCAGCATCTTTCGGACAGTGTTTAACCAGTTATTGAAGGTTTCAGATTCCCAATGATCCTGGACTGCGGCTTCGTTCCGGAACACTTCGTAGAAATAGAAACGATTTGGGTTTGTTTCATCCACCATAATATGAAACTGGAAAACTTCGGGTTCTTCACTGACAACATTTTGCGCTTGGAAGATGCTGGCGTCCAAAAAGGGCTGCCGATACTCAGGTTTTACGTTGATCACGAAGAACCCACCAAACATTGCATCGTCCATATTTGTCTCCCTCATTGACCTGAAAGCGGCGAAGGTCGCAAAACACACCTGTCCTGCTGGATGGTATAAACCTAAAGCACTGCGATACCCATGAACCTAAGCGGATATCCTTTCTTCATCTGCTTCACCCCATCCTAGCGCGCGAGCAAGTTCGTGTGACATTGTGGTAAGTGTATGGCCAATCTTTTCTCGCTCGGAAGGTGTAAACACCCGAAGAGACGCCGTAGCGCCGATTGAAAGCGTCGCACCAACACCTGTCTTGGTCAGCGTTGTAGCGACAGAACTGATTCCGCGCTCGAGCTCTTCAACACATTCGGCATACCCTTTGGCTCGAATGACATCGAGTTCCGCGGCCAGATCCTTGGGGTCTGTAATCGTGCGATCTGTGTACTGCTTAAGCTGCCCATCCAATCGGTCTTGAGACAGCAGTTCAGGCGAAACGGCGGCGATTGCCTTGGCGCAAGAGCACGCGTGCATTGGTCGTTTGCCCATACCTGGATGAAGAAAAGACACGCCCGTCTGCGGTGTCTCCACATGAATAATCTCGACCCAATGGCCCCGTAGCCGAGACAAGAAAAATGCAGCGCCATAGTCATTCGCGGCGCCAGATAGGACAGGCGCAATCACTTGCAAAAGAGCGGGATCAGAGTGATCGCTCAACGTGATACGCTTTAGCCTATTCCCAATCGCGAACTCTCCGCGGGTTGGTGATTCAAGGAGGCCGGACGAAACAAGGTCTTGAACCAGCCTGTAGGCCGTCGGTTTAGGTATATCGGACTGAGCACATATATCCGCTACGGACGCACGTCCTTTTTGACCCACGATTTCCAAAACCAGCGCTAATCGTTCGAGATGCATTTTTCTCACTTTATGATAATTGATTTTTCGATATACGATACAATTTGGGGAATCAAGGGAGGAGCATACGATGGATGGACAATGCTGTGGACCGGGCTTCAAGAGTCCGCAAGAAGCCATCAAAGCCCCCCGAGAAAAGCTACTCTACACGATCGCCATCTACACCGGGACAGGGATCCAGAAACCTGATTACCTTGCTACAGTGGATGTCGACCCTGACAGCCCGACCTATTCTCAGGTAATCCATAGGCTGGAAATGCCGGGGATTGGGGACGAGCTTCACCACATGGGGTGGAACGCCTGTTCGTCCTGTCACGACGACGGCTCGATGTCCCGCAAATACCTGATCCTGCCGGGCGTACGCTCTAACAACCTTCACATCGTTGATACAGCCACTGACCCGCGTGCGCCGCGGTTGCATAAGGTCATCGACGGGGCCGAAATCAAGGCCAAGGCAGATTTATCGGGCCCGCATACGGTGCATTGTTTGGGCTCGGAAATTATCATTTCCTTCCTTGGAAATGCCAAGGGTGAGGCTCCTGGAGGCTATCTGCATCTCGACAAAGAGTTCAACATCGTCGGTCGCTGGGAAACCTCGATGGGCGATATCAAATTCGGCTATGACTTCTGGTACCAACCACGCCACAACGTGATGGTCAGTTCCGAATGGGCTGCGCCCAATACCTTCATGCCGGGCTTCGATCTGGAAGAAGTGGGCCATCTAAAATATGGGCGGGAGCTGCATTTTTGGAATTTCGAAAAGCGCGAACCGGTCGAAAGTTTCTATTTGGGTGAAGACGGGCTGTTGCCACTGGAAGTCAAGTTCCACCATGACCCCGACAGCACGCATGGGTTCTGTGGCGCAGCTCTTTCGACCAATGTGATCCATTGGTGGCAAGACGATGCTAAAAAGTGGCGGTGGGAAAAGATCATCGACGTGGAAAACGAGATGCACCCCGAATGGCCGATCCCGTTGCCGGGGGTAATGTCGGCGATCCTGATCTCGATGGACGACAAATACTTGTACCTGAACAATTGGCTGCATGGAGATATGCGCCAGTATGACATCACCGACCCGCATAATCCCAAGCTAACCGGCCAAGTGTTTATGGGAGGTCTTTTGGGTAGAGCTCCGATAGTTAATGGGGTTGAGGTCGCGGGTGGTCCGCAAATGTTCCAGCTCTCTCTCGACGGACGAAGGCTTTATGTCACGACTTCGCTGTTCTCGACTTGGGATAACCAGTTCTATCCCGAGATCCGCGAAAAGGGCGGGGTTATGGTGATGATCGATTGCGACCCTGAAAACGGTGGCATGAAGATCAACGAGGATTTCATTGTGGACTTTGGCAAAGAACCGAATGGGCCATCGCGCTGTCACGAGAGCCGGTATCCGGGCGGTGATTGCACAAGCGACATCTGGCTATGACTGTGTATACCGTGACGATCGCGAACAGAGATGGCGCGCAATACTGTGTGGATGCGCGGCGTCCACTTCTGGAAACGCTGAGAGAACAGGGCGTCGACTTGCCTTTTGGGTGCAAGTATGGCGGCTGCATTACCTGCGCGGCAAAACTACAGAGTGGTGCGATCGATCAACGCCGACAGGTTGCGCTGAATAATCGGCAAATCGCGAACGGCTATGTGATCCTTTGCGTGGCACGTCCGACATCCGACATCACGCTTGAGATCGGGGTCGAGAGCCATGACAATCTGTACCGCAATCCGTTTCTCGACCCTCTAAAACCCCACGAACTCAAGGCTGACATTGCGACGCCGAAGGAAGGTTAACCGATGCCCGAAGCAGATATCGACCGCATCTACGATTACGACCCCAAATACCTCGCCGACATCCTGCAGTCGGTTAAAACCATTGCAATGGTGGGGGCTAGCGCGGACAAAACGAAATTCAGCTATGGCGTTCTGCGACAGCTGAGTGAAATCGGCTATGATATTCTACCGGTGAATCCTAACCCGAATGTTTCGGAAATTAGAGGGCTCAAGGTCTACCACTCGCTGGAAGAGATCGACAAACGTGTTGATATGGTAGACGTTTTTCGTCCAAAGGAAGAGTTGTATGCCTTTGCCGAGAAGGCTATCGCAATCGGGGCAAAAGTTCTTTGGGGTCAAATCGGTGTGTACGACGACAAAGCAGCGCAACTCGCCGAAGCGGCGGGCCTTAAAGTCGTGATGAACCGATGCCCCAAGATTGAACTCTTCCGCCCTTTTTGGAAGCCGCGCCTGGACCTAAAGATATGATGGAAATTCGATTGGTAGCGGCCTCCTCAGCATCCAATAAGGGTGCCAATTGAGATATTGTGCTTACGGAAGAGAAGACACATAATCCTGCCCGCTTTACGAAATCCGCGTACTCTAAACCCAAGAATGGCCGTTTTATATATAGAACCAACGGCCACCTTGTCCGCGAACCGGATTTTCAGGCTACGTCCCAGCGCCGCGCAGCGGCGAACGGCAGCTTTGTGCGCTCTTCGGACCTCCGTCCCTCTTCCAGCCTCACTCATGCAACGAGTATCTCCTTTGACGGGCCGCACCGCGGCGACAGAGGTCAAGGTCAAACGGCCGCTTTTGGTCGTCCGCGAAGGGCAGGCGCCTTGTGATCACACATGCTGCACGGGCTCCCGTGTCTGTTGAGAGCCCAAAGCGATCGCGCTTTCTTGATGGGACCACTTTGCTCTAAATACCGGGCTGACAGTGCTCTCTCTGCAGGCTAGCTTCCAACAAGCGGGGAGAGAAACATGGAAAAGAGGCTTGCGGCTGTGCTGGCGGCTGATGTCGCTGGATACTCGGCGTTGATGGATCAGGATAGTGACGGAACACTCAAAGCGCTTAAGGCTTTCCGTGAGGATCATCTAATGCCCGCTTTGGCTATTCATGAAGGGCGATTGATCAAAAGCATGGGTGACGGCTGGATTGCTGAGTTTCGCTCCGCATCGGCTGCGACAGAATGCGCGATTGCTGTTCAGACGGCTGAACGACCACAGGAGATTCAAGTCCGCATCGGCATACATACAGGGGAAGTAGTTTCGGAAGGCGATGACATATTCGGTGACGGTATCAACATAGCTGCCCGTCTCGAGGCATTAGCGGAACCGGGGCAGATATTGCTTTCAGACGCAGCACACAACAGCCTAGACCGGAAAGCCGCCGCCTCGTTCTCTGGCGGTCGGAAGACTGAGTTGAAGAACATTGCACGCCCAGTTGGCGTGTGGCAGTGGCCTGTCGGTTCGACGGCTACAAGTGCAACTGTCAAATCTGAGAAACCCGGTATTGCCGTGCTGCCGTTTGACAATATGTCAGGCGACCCGGAACAAGAGTTTTTCGCTGATGGAATTACCGAGGACATCATAACAGAGTTGTCTCGTTTTCGTTGGTTGATGGTCGTAGCGCGAAACTCATCTTTTACTTTTAAAGGTAAGAGCACCGACATTCGCGAAGTTGGGCAGGCGCTCGGCGTGAGGTATGTGCTTGAGGGTTCGGTAAGGCGCGCAGGCCAGCGTCTACGGATAACAGGACAGCTAATTGATGCAGAGAATGGCAGTCATCTTTGGGCCGATCGTTTCGATGGGATGCTGGACGATGTTTTTGACCTTCAAGATCAGGTCACGCAGGAAGTTGTTACGGCGATCGAACCGTCCGTTCGCCATGCCGAGACAGTTCGCGCTCGGGCGAAACCGACAGAAAATCTCGACGCTTATGAACTTTATCTTCGGGCCCAGTCACATTTTCACCTGCTGACGGACGAAGACAACCGTGAGGCCATTCGCCTTACGCGTCTGGCGTTGGTGCGCGATCCTGATTATTCGTCGGCAGCTGGATTACTTGCGTGGTTGCATATCCAAAGAATGGTGCAGGGACTGAAACCGATTGACGAAGGGCCGAAGGCAGCTGTTGCTGCAGCAGAACGTGTATTGTTGAGCGATCGCGCAGATGGAATTGCGTTGGCCTACGCCGCACACTCGATCTCTATGCTTGCACAAGACTTGCCGCGAGCTCGCGCAGTTTTCAAACAAGCATTGGCCGAAAATCCAAACGCTGCGACCGTTCACATGCTCGCTAGCATCAATCTGAGTTTTCTCGACAGACCCGAAGAAGCCCTGGAACACGCGACACACTCAATCAATCTCAGTCCGAAAGATCCGATGCGGCACGCAGCCTATGTTGGGCAGGCCTCCGCATTTTTCCAACTTAGCCGCTATGCTGAAGCCGTTGAGGCCAATCGAAACGCCTTGGCCATTAGGGCGAAATTCGTGATTACGCATCTCATGCTCATCGCATCCTTGGCTCAAAACGGAGACCTGGAGTCAGCGAGGGCTGCGGTATCTGAACTGAAGGAGCTTCGTCCGGATCTAGACATTAAAGAACAAACGAGACTCCCCATTTTCAGGGTTCCCGAATGCTCGGAGCAATGGAGGGATGGATGGCTAAGAGCAGGCCTTCCAATCTGAGAAAACAAAATCAAGCAGGCTATGCAGCCCGGCGGCTTCGTCCGCACTCCGGTCACTGACGTACTGCGCAGCGAATGGCTGCTTCGAGCCCAATGCGGACGTTCAAATGCAGCAAAAACCAGTTACTGTTGAGCGCAAAACATTGAATGTGACTTCAACTGGAAACACAAATAACGCCATATTGTTAAGATCATCACGTTATCCAGTTAGCCTGAAAATTAGACGCTCCTTCCAAAGGCAGCTTTTAACCAAGCCTGAATGACTTGAAAAATCTGATCTATGCGTAAAACTTAAAGAATGAGTGAGTATTTTGACGAAATGTTCAATGGCGATGGATCACTCAGAGGTCCATACGAAGAGATCGGCCGCTGGTTCAACGCGGAAGACGTATCACGACTGAGGGCGAAACAGCGCGAAGCCGAAAAAGTTTTTAGGCTGACGGGCATCACTTTTAACGTATATGGCAAAGCCGAGGCCGAAGAACGTCTAATACCTTTTGATATCGTGCCACGAGTTATTTCAGCTCGGGAATGGCAGCGGTTGGAACGCGGTATCGAACAGCGGGTGCGGGCAATCAACGCATTTCTACATGACATTTACCACCGTCAGGAAATTGTCCGGGCCGGGCGTGTACCTGCTGAAATGATTGCCGGAAACGAGGCCTTCCTGCCGCAGATGCTTGGGGTCTCACCACCCGGTCAGGTCTATACGCACATTGTCGGCGTCGATCTGGTGCGAACCGGCCCAGACGAGTTTTTCGTCCTGGAAGACAATGCTCGTACGCCATCCGGGGTCAGCTATATGCTGGAGAACCGGGAGACGATGCTAAAGATGTTCCCCGAGCTTTTTAGCGCGACGAATGTTCGGAATGTTTCCGACTACCCCCGCAATCTGAGGCGGTCTCTTGCGGCCTGTGCGCCAGCTTGCGCAGACGGAGAACCCACTGTCGCGGTGTTAACCCCCGGCATCTATAACTCAGCCTACTATGAACATGCGTTTCTTGCTGATCAAATGGCCGTGGAATTGGTCGAAGGCCACGACCTTCGCGTTGTCGACGGGCGCGTCTGCATGCGCACCACCAGAGGCTATAAACCCATCGACGTGCTTTATCGCAGGGTTGATGACGACTTCTTGGATCCATTGAATTTCAACCCTGACAGTGCATTGGGTGTGCCAGGCATTCTGGACGTTTATCGCGCAGGCGGCGTCACGATCGCGAACGCACCCGGAACGGGTATTGCCGATGACAAGGCGATCTATTCCTACATGCCCGAGATCGTCGAATTTTACACGGGCGAAAAGCCTCTGCTTCAGAATGTTCCAACCTGGCGATGCAGCGACCCTGTCTCGCTGTCTTACGTCATGGACAACCTGTCCGAGCTTGTTGTGAAAGAAGTGCATGGGTCTGGCGGTTACGGTATGTTGATTGGCCCGACCGCCAGCAAAAAAGAGATTTCTGCTTTCCGGGACAAGCTCAAAGCGCGGCCAGCGAACTATATCGCTCAGCCGACACTGTCTCTTTCAACGGTTCCAATCTTCGCACGTTCAGGGCTGGCCCCCAGACATGTCGACCTTAGGCCGTTTGTTTTGGTGTCTCCCGACGGGATCAAAATCACACCCGGTGGATTGACCCGCGTAGCGCTGAAAAAAGGCTCGCTGGTCGTAAACTCGAGCCAGGGCGGCGGGACCAAAGACACCTGGGTTCTGGAGGACTGACCATGCTGGGAAAAACTGCTGGCGGGTTGTTCTGGATGTCCCGATACCTGGAGCGCGCGGAAAACACGGCCAGGCTGCTGGAGACAGGTCAAAGGATGGCGTTGACCCGGACTAAGAACTCCGCCGAGGAATGGGGGTCAGTTCTGAAAACGGCCGGAGTTCTGGATGGATACCACGCCAAGTACGATGATATTACCAAGGACAACGCTGTTGATTGGGTGCTGCGGGACGCGGACAATCCATCCTCGATCAAGTCGGTTATCAAGCAGGCACGAGACAACGCGCGCCTTGTTCGGACAGCACTGACCCACGATGTGTGGAGTGCTGTAAACGCGACTTGGATGCAGATTGACGAGGTCATGAAGCGCCGCGTGAATGAGCGGGATTTGCCTGCGACGCTGGAACTCATTCGTCAACAGGCGGCTCTGGTTCGCGGTGCCACCTTGGGGACCATGCTGCGCAATGACATTTTCGACTTCACCCGCATTGGCACATTTGTCGAGAGGGCAGACAATACCGGGCGCATTCTAGACGTGAAATACTATGTTCTTCTGCCCACAGCCTTCTCGGTCGGCTCGTCACTGGACAACATCCAATGGGAAAGCATCTTGCGTTCCGTCGGCGCTGGTGGAGGGTATCGAATGACCCATGGTGAGAAAACCCGGCCGTCTGACATTGCGCAGTTTCTGATCTTGGATCAGCGGATGCCTCGCAGTCTTCACTTTTGCTGCAGAAAGATTCAAGAGAACCTGTCATACCTGAAGAAAGACTACGGCTTTGCCGGGCCTTCGTGCGAGGCGTCTAATGCTCTCTACGAAAAATACCTGGATCAGAAGATCTCAGATATCTTTGAAATCGGACTTCACGAATACATTCAGGACTTTCTAGCCGACCTCGGCAACTTAAGCCGTCAGATCGAGATTGATTACCGGTTCTACGAGTAGACAATGAAACTGCACATTCGACACGAGACACGATACGATTTCGACGCACCAGTCCCCTTCGGGTTGCAACAGCTCAGGAAGACACCAAAGTCCTTTCGCAATCAAAGCATCGAAAGTTGGAACACAGAAATCACCGGCGGGCGAAAAGAACTGACGTTTGAAGACTACCACCGTAACACTGTGGAATTGATCAGTTTCGACGCAAACACCCAAAGTATTTCGTTGATCTCTGAAGGCGTTGTTGAGGTGGAAGACATCCACGGCGTCTTGGGGCGTCACGAAGGGTCGACACCCTTGTGGCTGTTCAATAGGGGTACCCCGCAGACAACGCCGGGGAAAGGGGTTGCCGAACTGATTGGCGCGTTACCTAAAGGCGAACCGCTGGAACGGATGCATGCCCTGTCCGAAAACATTCGAACTCAGGTCGCGTATGAAATTGGAAGTTCGCACCCGAGCTGGAGCGCAGAAGATGCCCTCAAAGCTGGGCGTGGCGTGTGTCAGGACCACACTCATATCTTCATTACATGCGCGCGACAGATCGGAGTGCCAGCACGCTATGTATCGGGTTACTTGATGATGAGCGAAACAGAACTGCAGGACGCGACCCATGCCTGGGCCGAAGTGCATTTGGACGGGCTTGGCTGGGTCGGGTTTGACGTTTCAAACGGGATCTCGCCTGACGATCGATACGTCCGCGTCGCAACCGGGCTGGACTATGCCCAAGCCGCACCGGTAATAGGGAATAGAATTGGGACAGCGGGCGAGCAATTGACAGTGCAGTTGCAGGTCGCACAGCAGTAACGGAGAAATTGATGACCTATGCTGTGGGCATGCGGCTGAATCGCGGGCTGGTGTTCATGTCCGATACGCGCACGAATGCAGGCGTGGACAATGTTTCGACCTTCAACAAGATGTTCAATTGGACGGTAGAAAGGGACCGTTCGATCACAATCCTAACGGCTGGAAACCTTGCGACTACTCAGGCTACAATAAGCCTTTTGGAAGAACGAACAAAAGCGCCGGCAGATCGTTCACCATCGATTTTAGAGGCACCGACAATGTTTCAAGTTGCGCAACTGGTCGCGGCTACTCTGAACGACGTCATCGAGGAGCATGCCCGGTCCGGTCAGCAAGCTGACAGCGCTTTTCACGCGACGCTCATTGTTGGAGGCCAGATCAACGGCGGCCCGTCTCGCCTGTTTTTGATCTACCCTGAAGGCAATTTTATCGAGGCCAGCGACGACACCCCGTTCTTTCAGATCGGTGAAACAAAATATGGCCGTCCTATTCTGGTGCGAGCCTACGATCCGGAAATGAGTTTTCCAGAAACCGTGAAACTCTTGCTTGTCAGTTTTGACTCCACGATTAAGGCCAATCTGTCTGTCGGTGCTCCGCTCGACCTGCTTCTCTACGATGAAGACAGCCTTGACGGCGGTACGCGGTCAAGATTCGAGTCCGACGACCAGTACTTTCGCATTGTTTCCGACGGATGGGGAGATGCGTTGAAGTCGGCCTTGGCCAAACTTCCAGAATACAAATCGGGGCGAAAGTCAAACGATTGAGCGTCCGCTTTGTCCGCAACTCGGACATAAAGCCTAATTTGCTGAATGCCCGGTCTCGGTGAAAGCAGATATCGCGCAATATCGACTCGTTTTTTCGACTTAAATGTCTGCTTCTGCCGAAAACGGTCATTCCCGAAAACCATTGGAAGTTCCGCTAAGCGGACCAAGCCGCTCTCAGATGGTATCGCTTGCATGTCTGCGTTACATTGGAGCGGTCGTCGCCTAGAACAGCTTGCAATTCTATCGCGACGGAAACCCGAATGGTGGAAGTCCATGTCCGACACAATCCTTGTTGCTGAACCAACTATCCGCCTTATTGCCTTCCTTTCCGTCCTGGCCGCGATGGCACTTTGGGAAGTGGCCGCACCCCGGCGAAGACGGGATATTCCGCGTGTTATCCGATGGACAAACAACCTTGCGCTCGTGGTGCTCGACACCGCCATTCTGCGGCTGACCTTTCCAATCCTCGCAGTCGGTCTCGCAGCCATGGCCGAGGATCGCGGATGGGGGCTCTTCAACAACATCGAGGCGCCGGTTTGGGTTGCCATCTTGGTCTCCATGCTGCTTCTCGATCTCGCAATCTACCTTCAGCATGTGATGTTCCACGCCGTACCTGGGCTTTGGCGTCTACACCGGATGCATCACGCCGACCTCGATTTTGACGCGACCACTGGCTTGCGTTTCCATCCGGTAGAAATCCTGATCTCGATGGGGATCAAGCTGTCGGTTGTAGCAGCCTTAGGGCCGCCCGCTGTCGCCGTACTCCTGTTCGAGGTGATCCTGAACGCTACCGCGCTTTTCAATCACGCAAACATCGATTTGCCGCGTCCGGTGGATCGAATTCTCAGATGGCTCGTTGTCACTCCAGACATGCACCGAGTCCACCACTCCGTCGATCCAAGCGAGACCAACTCGAACTTTGGCTTTAACCTACCGTGGTGGGACCGCCTTCTAGGTACTTACATTGCGCAACCCGAGAAGGGGCATAAAGGCATGGAAATCGGCATCGAGCAGTTTCGCACACGCCGAGACCTCTGGCTCGACCGAATGCTGCTTCAGCCGCTGCGCGGCCCGGCGAGCGGAGGTGCCCTCGACGCCCCGAGCCAACGGAGGCGATCTTCATCTGTCTCGTCCGGGCGAACCAAGCTTGGCACTGACCAAATAGACCAATAGCGTTGAACCAAAGACTGCTTTGCCGCGCTTGAGTGTCCTTCGCAAGGCGTTCAGCATCGGCAGAAAAGTCCGCAAAGTAGACGTTCAAACAAGTTGCAGCGAATGACCGCTCTGACTTCAAAGCGGCTGTTCTTGCTTGGTGCAACAAATGACCAAATTGCTTATATAATCTCGGTGAAACACTTTAATAACTGCACGGATGATCTCATCTCATCTGACACAACAGTCAAAAAGTCCCGACATCCCGCGCTTGCTATGCGTGGCTTATAAACAAAATCGCGCGGCGTCCGGGTGAGGCCGGGGGGGGGTGCGACAATGGGACTCAACCGGATTTCGGACAGGTGAACTGGCAAGCGTTTCGATTTTAGTGGCAGTAAAGGGGCAGGATGACGCTGAGGGAAATTTACTCAATGTTTCCAGTACCAAGTGGCGGACCGAGGAGGATTCGAACCCCCGACCCCTTGATTCGTAGTCAAGTACTCTATCCAGCTGAGCTATCGGTCCGCGTTGGTGAGGCGCTATGTAGACCCGGTGTTCGGGACGTGCAAGTCGATTCTGCAAAAATAATTCAAAAAGTACCACCGCCCCGTGGAAGCCTTATTTCAAACCTTGTTCCGCCAGGGCCGGTTTCGGCAAGAACCAGATCGCCGCCGTGCCCACGCACCAGTTCCTGCGAGATCGCAAGCCCAAGACCAGAGCCACCTTTACGCACCCCTCCCTGAAACGGGGTAAACAGGTTTTCGCGCGCCTTCGGCGGCAAACCGGGGCCTGTGTCCTTCACCTCAAGGTACCAATTGGCCTCATCCGCATAGCCGGAAATCGTGATATTCCCGGGTTTCGCCGACGCGACCAGCGCCTGACGCGCGTTGCGAACCAGATTCATGATGACGCGGAACATCTGTTCGGGATCAGCGCGCGCCACAAGATCCTCTGGCACCTCGTTAAGGATTTGCACACAGCCCCCAGTAACGGACAGCAATTCGCTGGAGACAACGTCATCTGCCACGTCACGCAACGGCACCATCGTCAGCGTAGGTGCCGGCTCTTCGGCGCGACCAAAGGCCAATGTGCTTTCGCACAGGGAAACCGCGCGAGTGATCGAATTCACCAGTTTAGGCGCCATACGCCGCACCAACGGGTCATCGCTTGCCTCGATCCGGTCTGTAAAAAGCTGCGCCGACGTGAGGATGTTGCGAAGATCGTGGCTGACCTTGGCCACCGCTCCGCCCAGTTGCGCAAGACGCTCGCGTTGCTTCAGGGCTTGGGTCAGCTCTTTCTGCAACTGTTCCAGCGCTTCTTCTGCCTCGCGCAGTTCGGTCACTTTCGAGTTGGGCGAGATGATTCCCCGCGCATCCTCGGGCGCGCCAGCATAGCGCTGCATGTAACCTACGACGCTTTTGATTGGCTTCACCAGAACCACGCGCACAGCCAGAAACAGAAAAAACGCCGTGATAATCGAAATTACGAAAGACAGCCCCAGAATACGCAGCCCGTAATCTGTCATCGCCATGCGCAGCGGTTCGCTGTCTGTTGTGACTTCGATCAGCAAGCCCGCGTCTTTCACTGGCTCACCTATCACGCGGATCACCTCGTTTTCAGGGGTAAACAGCCGGGCCACAGCGTCACGGATCAAAATCCATGGGGTCGCGTCGCGCAGATCGTAGGTGTTGGTGATCCGATCAGGGATAGGAGAAGACAGCATCAACTGCCGCACCTCATCGCGGCGCAGCACCACGTTATAGACACCCGCATTGGCCAGCAATTCTGCCTCAAGATCATCAGCCAGCATGTCGTCGGCCAACAGCGCCAGGGATGCGATCTGGGCGCGTTCAAGACGGTTTAGCAGGAAATCCTCGCGGAAACGCGCGATCGAGGGGACAAAGATCAAAATCTCGGCCAACATGACGAAGACCGTGGTCAGGATCAGAAATCGGCCTGACAGAGAATTCAATCTGCTCTCCCTTCCCGGTCAGGGCAGCCAGCGCTGGACAAACCTGACCACTTGTTTAACCGTCTGATTCTCAAACAGCCTTGGCGAGAAATAGGCACCCGCCACCCGTTTGTTAAGTTCTCCGATCGTCGGATAGGGCGAAACCATCGCGGCGATCTGTCCCATCTTGAGGTTATTGGCCAATGCCAGAGACCAAAAGTTGATCAACTCTCCCGCCTGATGCCCAACGATTGTCGCACCGACCGGGCGGCCTTTTACGACCATGACCTTAATGAAACCTTTCGTTTTGCGCTCGGAAATGGCGCGGTCGTTATGGTGATAGTCAAAGCGGGCGATTTCCATATTGTCGCCATGCTGCGCGCGGGCCTGAGCCTCGGTCAGGCCGACCTGTGCCAGCTCAGGGTCAGTATAGGTGGCCCAAGGGATATGCGCGGTTTTCGCTTTGGAGGGCAGTCCGAACAAGGCCGAGCGGATGATGATGCCCGCGTGATAGCCCGCCACATGGGTAAACTGCAGCCCACCCGCCACATCACCAATGGCGTAGACCTTTTTGTTGGTTGTGCGCAGCGCGTCATCCACCTTGATACCGGTGCGCGTGGGTTCGATCCCAGCCGCCTCAAGGTTCAGCCGGTCGGTATTGGCCTTGCGCCCTGCGGCCAGCAACAGGTGCGAGCCCGCGTAGATCTGGCCGGTTTCGGTTACAACTTCGACCTTCCCGTCCGCGCCGCGAATCTGGGCGACCATGGCCTGTTCGTGGATCTCGACGCCCTCAGCACGCAATGTGTCCAGCACGATCGCCGCTGCCTCGGGGTCGTCCTTGCCCAGCGCCTGCATCCCTTCGATCACAGTGACCTTGCAGCCCAGACGAATATGGGCCTGCGCCATCTCCATCCCGATGGGGCCGCCGCCGATGATCAGCAGATGCTCGGGCTTGTCGCGCAGGTCAAAGATCGTCTCGTTGGTATAATACGGCACCTGATCCAAGCCGGGGATCGGCGGCACCAACGGCGACGAGCCGGTGGCGATCACCACCCGCCGCGCGGTGATCAGGTGGTCCCCCGCCTGTACCTGCGTGGGCGAGATGAACTGACCATGTTCGCGGATCACCTTGACGCCAAAGCCTTCGAACCGCTCCTGACTGTCCATCGGCTCGATCTGGGCAATCACGTCATGCACGTGGTCCTTGGCGGCGGCATAGTCCACCTGTGGTGCCACATCTGCCACGCCCAGCGCAGATGAATGCGCCTGCCCATAGGCCGCCTTACCGCTGGCTATCAGCGCCTTAGACGGCACGCAGCCAAAGTTCAGGCAGTCGCCGCCCATCTTGTGACCTTCCAGTAAGATGACGTCCGCACCCATCTGGCTGGCACCGGCGGCCACAGACAAGCCACCCGACCCGGCGCCGATCACCAGGATATCTGTCTTCAGCTCTTGCATGGGGTCAGGCGTCCTTTTTACCACGTATCGCTTTGATAACTATCGGCAAAGCCGCTAGTACACACAAGCCGATGATCGGGCCAATTACGAAAGGCTCCCACAGCAGCGACACATCCGGCGTCTCGCCCCGGTCAAACACGCCGCCCAGACCGACACCAATCCAAGTATAGACGATGCCCCCGGGGATGATGCCCAGCGCAGTGGTGATCAGGAAGTTGCGGAATTTGACGCCCACCAGCGCGGGCACCAGATTGGCCACGAAAAACGGTACCACCGGCACAAGGCGCAGCAGGAACAAGACCGAGACTTCATTCTCGCGCAGCCCATCCTTCAGCTTTTTAACAGTACCTTCCGATGATTCCAGACGTGCGGTCAGGGTTTCCCCAAGCCCCCAGCGTGCTGCCAAAAAGATTGCGCAAGCGCCGATGGTCGCGGCAAAGACGTTGAAGACCGTGCCTGCAAGCAGGCCGAACAAGAACCCTCCTGTCATCGAAGCCACCGCCGCTCCGGGCAACGAAAATGCAACGATCACGACATAGATCGCGACAAACGCACCGGCCATGGCCCAAAAATGGCTGTCACGCCATTCCAGCAACGCCTCGCGGTTGTCACGCAACGTTTCAAAGGTCAGGTAGTCGCCCAGTGTGAAAAACCCCACCGTGGCCACAGCAAGAATCACCAGCAAAGGAATATGCCGCGTAAGCCCAGCGCGGGGGGCCTGCGTTGTGTCGCTCATGAGGCTGTCCGATTTTGTACGTTTCATCCTGCCCCCAACATGCGACGTCTGGCAGTTCGACAACAGGGACCTCACGCTGCGTTGATGTTTACGGTAAGGAATGTGAGGGTTTGAGGCAGTAAAACCCCCAAATTGAAACCTTTCGGCTTGCGCGGCTACAGAATTGTTGCAAAAGGCATGAAAACCCCCACCTAGGGGTTTGACTTACCCCCCGCTACCCAGTAGAGGACGGGCTTCGAACACTAGGGCCAGGCGAATCCGCGCCGCACCCGACCGCTATAGATTGGAGACGGAGCGATGAAACGCACCTATCAGCCTTCGAACCTGGTTCGCAAACGCCGCCACGGTTTCCGCGCGCGCATGGCCACCAAGGCCGGCCGCAAGATCCTGAATGCACGTCGCGCACGCGGCCGCAAATCGCTGAGCGCATAAACCGCTCACCGATCAGGTTATGAACATGACGCCGCCGGAGGCCCCTGAGGATGGTAACAACCAACCGAGGGTGAAGCCCCCGGCGGCGTCCGTTTGCGCGCCTGAAACTCTCATCATCCTCAAAAAACGGTCCGATTTCCTGAAAGCCGCCCGCGCGCGCAGGCAGGGGACACCGTCGATGATGGTTCAGGCCCGAAAGCGCGCCGATGACGAAGCGGACGGTATTCGCGTCGGCTTTACCTGCTCCAAGAAAGTTGGCAATGCCGTGGCACGCAATCGCGCCAAGCGCAGACTGCGCGAGGCGGCACGTGCGGTCCTGCCGGACAGTGGGAAAAGCGGTTGGGACTATGTCCTTATAGGTCGCGCCGAGGTCACTGCAGGACGCCCCTATGACGCGCTTCTGGGCGATTTGCGATACGCGCTGCGCAAAATTCACAGCGCGAAGACGTGACGCTGCTTTCCCATATCCTCGCCCTGCCCATCCGGATCTATCGTTTGGTCTTCAGCCCTTGGGTCGGTTTTAACTGCCGGTATCAACCAACCTGTTCGGCCTATGCCCTTGAAGCGTTGGAAAAGCACGGGCCGGTCAAGGGAACTTGGCTGACCATCCGGCGCATCGGGCGCTGCCACCCTTGGGGCGGGGATGGTTATGATCCCGTACCGAGCTGTTCGGACTGTGAACGCTCTTCCCACGACCCGCAGTAACACTTGACCCGTTCCGATCCGCGCTGAACAGTTGCCCTATTCAGCCGGAGGCCCAAATGACATCCCAGGCGCGTCACACTCTGCCCACGCATGACGTCGTGAACCAACCTCCTTTGCGCGGTGATAGCGACCTTTGGGTGGCTGATCCTGTTCTCCAAAATCTTCTCCACAACTTCGGTGGGCGTGCCGACCCGGTATTGACCTATGGTGACATACTGGGCCGCGCCGAAACGCGCGAGTTGGGGCTCGAGGCCAATCGGCACCCGCCAGAACTAATGCTGTTCGATCAAGGCGGCCGTCGCATCGACGAAGTCAGGTTCCATCCCGCGTATCACCAGATGATGCAGATCAGCCAAGCCGCTGGCTATGCAGCGTTGGCCTGGGACGGACAGCCCGGTGGCCACACCACCCATGCGGCAATGGTATATATGGCCAGTCAGGTCGAGCCCGGACATTGCTGCCCTCTGACAATGACCTATGCCGCAATTCCTGCGATCGAAGCTGACGCACACTTGGCTTCGATCTGGCGCCCAAAACTGTCCGCCTTCGACTACGACGGGACGATCAACCCCATTTCCGACAAAAGCAGCGCCACGCTGGGCATGGCAATGACCGAGAAACAGGGCGGCTCGGATGTGCGGGCCAACACAACAACCGCTACAAGGGACGGCGATCACTGGCGATTGCGCGGGCATAAGTGGTTCTGCTCGGCCCCAATGTCGGACGGATTCCTGACCTTGGCGCAGGCTTCGGGCGGCTTGACCTGTTTCTTTGTTCCCCGCTGGTTAGAAGGCCAGCGCAATGCGATTCATCTGATGCGCCTGAAAGACAAGCTGGGGAACAAGGCGAACGCTTCTTCCGAAATCGAATACCAAGACGCGCTCGCTTATCAGCTTGGTGACGAAGGGTCCGGAATACGCACGATTCTGGAAATGGTACATCACACTCGGCTGGACACCGCCATCGCCCCGGCCGGACTGATGCGCGCCGCGTTGACCGAAGCCCACCACTGGGTCTCAAATCGCAGTGCTTTTCAGCGTCGGCTGATCGACCAACCGTTGATGCGCGCCGTCCTTGCCGATCTGGTGCTGGACTGGGAGGGCGCATTGACGCTGGGATTGCGTGTCGCCCAAGCGTTTGATGGCACCTCTGCCGAGGACCGCGCCTTTGCCCGCATCGGCGTCGCACTAGCCAAATTCCTGAACAACAAACGCTGTCCCGTCGTCGCTGTTGAAGCTATGGAGATTCTGGGCGGTATGGGATACGTCGAAGACACCCCCCTGCCGTTGATCTACCGCGAAGCCCCCCTGAACGGGATCTGGGAAGGTTCGGGGAACGTGATCTGCCTCGACATCCTGCGAACCCTGGCGCGAGAGCCGCTGGCCGCCGAGGTTCTGCAAGCGGAACTGAACGCCGCAACGGGTGCGGATCGGGAATACGACGCCGCGCTAAAGGCACATCGCGACCGCTGGCCGGGCATCCCCCCCGAAACCGAGGCGCGCTGGTTCGCCGAACGCACAGCGCTTTTGCTGACCGCGTCCCAGTTGCTGAGACACGCGCCCGGTCCCGTGGCCGATGGTTTTGTCGCCACCAGAATCGCCGAACACAGCGGTCGGATCGCGGGATCGGTCGCAGGTCTGGACACAAACGCGCTGCTGGGGCGCTTGGGATGACCCGGCCACTTGCCGGGTTCCGTCAACTATTGTAGGGGCTGCGCATGTTTGACGAAGCTGACGATATCCACCCGCTCTTTGCCGGTGCGCCCTCGACCACCGAGTTCAAGAAGCTGCGCAAGCGCATCGTGCGCCAGACCCGCGAGGCGATCGAGCAGTACGGGATGATAAGTCCGTCAGCCCATGACAAAGATGGCAAACCCCCTCGTTGGCTGGTCTGCCTGTCGGGCGGCAAGGACAGCTATACGCTTCTGGCGGTGCTGTATGAGTTGAAGTGGCGTGGCCTGCTGCCGGTTGATCTGCTGGCGTGCAATCTGGATCAGGGTCAGCCGGGCTTTCCCGCCACTGTTCTTCCTGAATTTCTGGAACGGATGGGTGTTCCCCACCGGATCGAATATCAGGACACATACTCTGTCGTGATGGACAAAGTTCCGCAGGGCCGGACGTATTGCGCACTATGTTCACGCCTGCGCCGGGGCAACCTGTATCGTATCGCGCGCGAAGAGGGGTGCTCGGCCGTTGTTCTGGGCCATCACCGCGACGATATCCTTGAGACGTTCTTTATGAACTTGTTCCACGGCGGACGTTTGGCGACGATGCCGCCTAAACTGGTGAATGAAGAAGGCGATCTGTTTGTCTTCCGCCCTCTGGCACATGTGGCCGAGGCCGATTGCGAGAAATTCGCCAATGCAATGAACTATCCCATCATCCCCTGTGACCTGTGCGGCAGTCAGGACGGGCTGCAACGCCAGCAGGTAAAACAGATTCTGGACCAATGGGAAAAGAACAGCCCCGGACGCAGACAGGTGATGTTCCGCGCGCTGACCAATGCAAGGCCCTCGCACCTGCTGGACCCAAAGCTGTTCGATTTCGAAGGTCTGAGCCTGAACTCTGACAAAAATGACGAAATTGAGGGCAAAATTCCTCAGTTGCGTTAACGACTGACTCAGATAGGTCTTCTACGGTTACCCTGAGCGTGCGATGCCCAAGGGAAAGGCCGGAAACCTGATGTGGAAACATTTCTCTGTTAACAGAGCTCTCGATTTTCTAGCCACCGTGTTCAGCGGACCATCCGTTCTGGCATTTGCGCCGGCGATCTGCCTTGCTGCGTTTTGGATAGGCGGAGAGCGTACGCTTGTTCTCGTGGCCCTCATTCTGCCTGTGGTGATCGCCGCAATCATGGCGCTTGTCCGCAAGGTCCAACCCGATTCCACCGATTTGAACGCAGCCAGCGGCCTGATGACCATTGATATGTTCGCCGCAGAGATGGAAGGCTTTTTTGAGGCCAGCCGAAACATGCAGGAGGACTCTGCCTGCATGATTGTCGCACTGGACGGGTTTGCCGACATTTTAGACCTGCATGGTCAGGCGGCGGCAAATCATTTGGCAGAACAGTTCTGTGACCGTGTCCTGTCGTCGATTCGCACGCATGACATCACGACAAGACTGGATCAGAACTCGGTCGCAATCGGCTTGCGCCCGTCCAGTCATCTGGATCTTGAAGCGTGCATTCAAATGTCTGGCCGCATTCAGGCCGCCATAGAGGAACCGATCAGCGTAAACGGTGCCAGCATTTATGTTTCCTGTTCCATCGGCTTCTGCCTTTTGTCCAGCGTGAAGGAAGACGGGTTCGACTACTGGATCGACGCAACGAACGCAGCCTTGAGCGAGGCGCAGCGAAACGGACCATCAACGATCCGTGCCTATTCCAGCGAAACCCGCCGCAGGTCGCGCACCCGTGCAAACCTGCGCAAAGAATTCGAGGCCGCGCTGGACAGCGGTGAAATCCGCCATGGTTTCAACCTCAGATATCCACAGACACCGGCAAGGTAACTGGGTTCGAGGCCCTTGCCCGATGGGAGCATCCGAAGAAAGGCGTCATCGGCCCGCAGGTGTTTTTGCCCTTTGCCGAGCAAGCCGAATTGATGGAGCGATTTGGGCAGGCTATGCGCCACCACGCCTTCGCGGCGATGCAGAAATGGGATCACGCCGGGATCGGTGTGCCCCGGATCGGCATCAATTTCTCGTCCGACGAACTGCGCGACCCTGCCCTGATGGATCGGCTGAAATGGGAACTGGATCAGCATGACCTTACCCCTGACAGGCTCGCGGTAGAGATCCTTGAGACCGTGTTTTCCCGGCACCCCGATGACGTGATTACCCGAAATGTAATCGGTCTATCCAGCTTGGGTTGCTGCATTGATCTGGATGATTTCGGCACCGGCCATGCGTCGATCGCGTCTATCAAACGCTTTGACGTATCCCGGATAAAAATCGACCGCTCATTCGTGGCCAAAGCCGACAAGGATGCCAGCCAGCAGCAAATGGTCAGCGCGATTCTGACGATGGCGGAAAGGTTGAACGTGGAAACTCTGGCAGAAGGTGTGGAAACCCCCGGGGAACATGCATTGATGGCACAATTGGGCTGCAATCACGTTCAGGGGTTCGGTATAGGTAAGCCGATGCCGTTTGAAAAAACTCTGGATTGGATGACTGCGCACCGAAACAAGGTTGGGGGTGTACCCAGGATCGGGCGTCAGGCGGGATCATAAACGCGAAATTACGCCACAAAAGCCTTATACGCGACGATAGCAGGGGCGATTCCGCTTGACCTTTGGGGCTGCACTCTGTTGAACCCACCGGGTGTGTTTCACTGCTTAAGGTGGCTGTCCCAGATGGACGATCAGAATAAGAATCTCATCCTCGCAACCGCGCTCAGTTTCCTCGTGATCCTCGTTTGGTTCGTGCTCTTCCCGCCGCCCGAGCAGGCCACGTCACCGGAACAGGCCGAAATCAGCGCGACCGAGGCCAATGAGGTTCAAACCCCCAACGCCACAGGAACCGGCACTGTAGGCGAAGCAACCACTGCGGCCGAAGAAACACTGCCCGACGCACAGGCTCCGCGGGTTCAGATCGACACGCCCCGTTTGGAGGGCAGCCTGTCCCTGTCGGGTGGGCGCATCGACGAGCTGTATCTGAAGGACTACAAGGTCTCGATCGAAGAAGGCGCTCCGATTGTCGAGCTTCTGTCACCGGTCGGATCTGAGTCCGCCTATTACGCCCTTTATGGCTGGGCACCGGGTGCCGGTGTCGCTGGCACGGATGTGCCCGGTCCGAACACAGAGTGGTCCCTGGAACAAGGTGAAACTCTTGGCGTAGACTCTCCTGTCACGCTGAAGTGGGACAATGGAAACGGCCTGACCTTCCGCCGCACAATTGCGGTGGACGAGAACTATATGTTCGAGGTCACCCAGTCCGTTGAAAACAACACCCAAGCCGAAGTCGGCATGGCCCCTTACGGTATTCTGGCCCGTCACGGTATCGGCGAGGATGGTGATCTGCCCGGTCTCAAAAACTTCTTCATCCTGCATGAAGGCGTGATGGTCATGGCCGACGGAGTTCTGGACGAGATCGACTATGGCGATGTCCGTGATTTCGACATTGACCCCAACGAACGCGCGCAGGCCGAGGTGTTTCAGGTCAAAGAAGGCGGCTGGGTCGGCTTCACCGATCACTATTGGATGACCACCCTGATCCCCGAGGAAGGCTCGGCCTTCAAAGCCGCAGCGAAATACGACGCGCGTCGCAAAATCTATCAGACTGAGACTGTTCTGCCGACACTCACAGTGGCTCCCGGCGCAACCGAACAGGTAACCACGCAGCTTTTTGCTGGTGCAAAGGAATGGGAAACCATTCGGGAATATCAGGCTGACGGCGTTCAGAAGTTCATCGACAGCATCGACTGGGGCTGGTTCTACTTCCTGACCAAGCCGATCTTCTGGCTGCTGCACAACATCAACGCGCTGATCGGCAACATGGGTTGGTCCATTATCGGCCTGACCCTGATCATCAAGGCAATCCTGTTCCCGCTGGCGTTCAAATCTTACGTCTCGATGGCGAAGATGAAGGAACTGCAGCCGCAGATGGAGGCCCTGAAAGAAGCCGCTGGCGACGACCGCCAGAAAATGCAGCAAGGCATGATGGAGCTCTACAAGAAGGAAAAGGTGAACCCTGCCGCGGGTTGTCTGCCGATCCTGATGCAGATCCCGATCTTCTTCTCGCTGTATAAGGTAATCTTCGTCACGATCGAATTGCGTCAGGCCCCGTGGTTTGGCCCCTTCCAGGACCTGAGCGCACCTGACCCAACCTCGATCATGAACCTGTTTGGCCTGCTGCCTTGGGGTGGCCCGCAGCCAGACACGCTGATGGCGCTGATCTTCATCGGTATCCTGCCGCTGTTGCTGGGTATCTCGATGTGGCTGCAGCAAAAGTTGAATCCAGCGCCAACCGATCCGACGCAAGCAATGATCTTTGCCTGGATGCCATGGGTGTTCATGTTCATGCTGGGCAGCTTTGCCAGCGGACTGGTGGTCTACTGGATCGCGAACAACACGATCACCTTCACCCAGCAATACCTGATCATGAGGAGCCAGGGTTATAAGCCCGACGTGTTCGGCAATATCAAATCCAGCTTCAAGCGCGCACCAAAGACGGATGACAAATGAGCGCAGAAGTAACCAGCCTCTGGCGGCATCCGATCAAAAGCCACGGCCATGAAGCTGTGGAAACCGTAACACTGAGCCCCGGGCAGACCATGCCCGGGGATCGTGTTTGGGCAATCGCCCATGAGGCGTCCAAAGCGGACGGTTCGGAATGGGCGCCCTGCGCGAATTTCAGTCGTGGTGCCAAGGCCCCTCAATTGATGGCAATCACGGCGAAACTGTCAGGTGATACGGTGGAACTCAGCCACCCACAGCGCCCAGACCTGAGTTTCCAGCCGGACGCAGAACAAGATGCGTTCCTTGATTGGGTAAAACCATTGATGCCCGCTGACCGCGCCGCGTCTGCACGTATTGTTCGCGTACCCGGGCGGGGAATGACCGACAGTGACTTCCCATCCGTCAGCCTGTGCAACATGGCCTCGCACAGAGCGGTCGAGCAGAAACTGGGCAAAGACCTGTCGATCAGGCGCTGGCGCGGCAATATCTGGTTCAACGGCCTGCCCCTGTGGGAAGAGTTCGAATGGTTGGGTCGCGAGGTTCAGATCGGGCAGGCCGTGTTCCACGTGCGTGAGCGGATCACACGCTGTCTGGCCACAACCTCAAACCCGGATACCGGTGAACGCGACGCGGACACTTTAGGCGCGTTGAACCGTTGGAACCACCAGGATTTCGGCGTTTACGCCGAGGTGATCCGAGGTGGAGAGGTCAAAACCGGCGACACGGTGCAAGTGCTATGACAACGCTTCCCTTCCCCCTTGCCGAGACACCCGACGAATTCGCGCTGGAGCGCGGGCGCAAACTGTTTGCCGGGCCTTCGGAATTCGTCAAAGGCGTTGTGGCGATGAACGGCCTGCCTGCCCCGGATCGGCTGGAGGTCTGCTTTGCTGGCCGTTCCAATGTCGGCAAGTCCAGCCTGATCAACGCGCTGACCGGGACCAAAGGTCTGGCCCGCGCCTCGAACACGCCGGGCCGGACACAAGAGATCAACTTTTTCACCCAAGGCCCCGAGCTGTATCTGGTTGATTTGCCCGGCTATGGCTATGCCAACGCGCCGCTCAAGGTGGTGGAAAAGTGGCAGCGGCTTCTGAAACAGTACCTAAGCGGCCGTCAGACCCTGCGCCGGGCTTTTGTTCTTATTGATTCCCGCCATGGGGTAAAACCCGTCGACGCCGAGATCATGAAGTTGCTGGACACCAGCGCCGTGACGTTTCAATGCGTGCTGACCAAAGCTGACAAGGTCAAAGCCAAGGATCGGGAAAAGGTCTTGGATCAAGTGCGCAGTGCATTGTCCAAACATCCCGCCGCCTTCCCGGAAATCGTGTTGACCTCATCCGAAAAGGGCGACGGGATCGAAACGCTGCGCGCGATTATTGCCGGGCTGGAGTAGCGACGCAGAATCGCGCAGCGCTTCATCGGTAGTTGGTACAGGTATTGCAGCCCGCTTCCCATTTATCCCACGTACCACCTAAACCCTGCGCGAAGAAATTCACGCCGGAACTCTTCCCTTTTGCCGTGAGGTTGGACGCCAGACTTCTCGCACCCACCTCTTGGGGCTTGCTGGCAACGCTGCGGTGAACGCCGCGTTTTGCCGGGCGTCGGATTTGCAGGCCGGTCAACCTATGGCACCCACAACAGCGATCTTGGCTTACGCGTCCAAAACGCCTAACACGAGGGGAAGAGGACAAGACATGAAGACAAGAGATATGAACCGGGACTGGATCGCTACTGCTGCAACTCTGAACAGCGCATTGCCATATCTGCAGCGCTATGACGGCGCGGTCGTCGTTATCAAACTTGGCGGTCACGCCATGGGCAGCGATGAGGCCATGGAAAGCTTTGCCCGCGACGTCGTGCTGATGCGTCAGGTCGGTGTGAACCCTGTGATCGTCCATGGCGGTGGACCGATGATCAACGCAATGCTGAAACAGTTGGATATCCAGTCCGAGTTTGTGGGCGGCAAACGCGTGACGGACAAGGCCACCGTAGAAGTGGTCGAAATGGTTCTGTCAGGGCTGGTCAACAAACGCATCGTTCAGGCCATCAACGGTCAGGGCGGCACAGCCGTTGGCCTGTCGGGCAAGGACGCCAATCTAATTGTCTGTGACCAAGCCGATCCCGCGTTGGGATTTGTCGGCGCTCCGGCGCAGATGAACCCTAAAATACTCCACGATTTGTTCGCACATGATGTGATTCCCGTAATTGCCCCCTTGGGCGCGGGTCGCGAAGGTGAAACTTTTAACATCAATGGTGACACGGCAGCGGGAGCGATTGCCTCGGCCCTGAAGGCGGATCGCCTTTTGCTGTTGACCGATGTGTCCGGCGTCAAGAACGCAGCCGGCGAGGTGGTGACAGAACTCAAGGCCGGCCAAATCCGCGAGATGACGATGGATGGCACGATTGCGGGCGGCATGATCCCCAAGACAGAAACCGCGCTGGATGCGTTGCACAGCGGCGTCAGGGCGGTGGTCATTCTGGATGGACGCGCGCCGAATGCAGTATTGCTGGAACTGTTTACCGAGCACGGCGCGGGGTCGCTGATCCGGCCCGACTAATCCCAATGCGGAGGTCCCATGACCGGGCAGTCCACCCCCCTCACTTACGCTCCGGCCATTAGTTATGGCTGGGTCGGGCGTGTTGCGCATCAAGCTGGCCTGATTGTCATGGGCGCGACCCATCCTCGTAAAAGCGGTGCCAAGGGACTGGACGGGGGCACACTGGTTCTATTGGGCGCGGGTTCGGCCTTTTGGACGGTGCTGAAAACCTCACCCGAGTGGCAAGGCCCTGATCCAGTGGATCGCTGGTCTGCGCGTGTCATTGGCCAAATGGCGCAGGAACTGGGCGGGCAAGCCCATTTCCCCTTTGGCGGACCGCCTTACGCCCCGTTCATAGACTGGGCGCTGAAGTCACAACGCACCTTCAGCAGCCCGGTTGGGGCGTTGGTTCATGACACGGTTGGCATGATGATTTCATACCGTGGCGCGCTGCATTTCCCGCAGGAGTTCGACATCCCCGAAGTCACAACCGCTTCGCCCTGCGTCGAATGCCCGGCACCCTGCACGACGACCTGTCCGGTCGGTGCGCTGAATAGTCAGGATTTCTATGATGTTGCCGCGTGCCATGCCCATCTATCAACCGAAGAAGGCCTGACCTGCATGACGGGCGGTTGTCTCGCGCGCCTGTCCTGCCCGATCAGCGTCGGGGCCGACCGGGACCCCGAGCAATCCGCCCATCACATGAGGGCGTTTCACCCCTCATGACCTTGACCCTGATCCTGACACGACACGCGAAGTCCAGTTGGGGCAACCCGATGCTTGACGATCACGCCCGTCCTTTGAACAAGCGCGGACGTAAATCCGCCCCTGCTATCGCCACATGGCTGCGCGACAATGGGTGGCTTCCCGACGAAGTGCTCAGCTCAACCTCGGCCCGCACGCGTGAGACATGGGATCGGATGGGTTTGCAGGCAGACAAGGTTTGCTTTCATCGGCGTCTTTATCATGCTGCACCCGAAGACATGTTGACCCAACTTGCTGGTACAACAGAACCCACGGTCCTGATGCTGGGTCACAATCCGGGCATTGGCGATTTTGCCCAGCGGATCGTTGGCAAAGCACCAAACCACCCCCGGTTTCAGGATTATCCCACCTGTGCCACGGCTGTGATTCAATTCAACATCTCAGACTGGGCCAATATCAAATGGCAGAGCGGGGTTGTTCTGGATTTCACCACACCGCGCGAGTTGCTGGAATAGAAAAAGGCGAGGCCAAAGCCCCGCCCTTTCCCTGATTTCAACCGGATCAGTGCCCCAGGATTTGGCTGAGGAAAAGCTTGGTCCGTTCACTTTGAGGGTTGTTGAAGAACTCTTCCGGTTCATTCTGTTCCACGATCTGGCCAGCATCCATAAAGATCACACGGTTGGCGACCTGACGGGCAAAGCCCATCTCGTGCGTGACGCACAGCATGGTCATGCCTTCCTCGGCCAGTTCGATCATGGTGTCGAGCACCTCTTTGATCATCTCGGGGTCCAGCGCCGATGTCGGTTCATCGAACAACATAATCCGAGGCATCATGCAGAGCGAGCGGGCAATCGCCACACGCTGCTGCTGACCACCCGAAAGCTGGCCGGGATATTTCAGCGCCTGATCGGGGATTTTCACCTTTTCCAGGAAATGCATCGCGCGCTCTTCGGCCTCTTTCTTGGGCGTCTTGCGCACCCAGATCGGGGCCAGCGTGCAGTTCTCCAGGATGGTCAGATGCGGGAACAGGTTGAAGTGCTGGAACACCATGCCAACCTCGGACCGGATTTTGTCGATGTTTTTCAGGTCATTCGACAGTTCGGTCCCGTCTACGACGATCGTGCCCTGCTGGTGTTCTTCCAGCGCGTTCAGGCAGCGGATCAAGGTGGACTTACCCGACCCCGACGGCCCCGCGATCACGATCCGCTCGCCCTGATTGACGGTCAGATTGATGTCGCGCAGCACGTGGAAGGACCCGTACCACTTGTTCATGCCGTTGATTTCGATGGCGACCTCGTCGCTCACCTGCATCTTCGAGCGGTCGATTTCGCGTTCTACTGCAAGTTCAGACATGTGTTGAACTCCTTAGTGATGATCCGTGGCAAGGCGACGCTCGAGCCACTGGGAATATTGAGAGATGCCGTAACAGACGACGAAGAACAGAAGCGCGGCAAAGCCCAGAAGCTCCCAATAGACGCCGTTCCATTCGGTTGACGCCAGGATGGGGCCCCGGATCATGCCCACCAGATCGAACATCGAGATGACCGAAACCAGTGTGGTGTCCTTGAACAGGCCAACGGCCACGTTCACGATACCGGGGATCGAGATCTTCAGAGCCTGTGGCAGGATGATCAGCCGCATCGCCTGCGGGTAATCCAAGCCAAGACTGTCTGCTGCCTCGTACTGTCCGCGCGGAAGTGCTGCCAGACCGCCGCGGATCACCTCGGCGATATAGGCGGCCGAGAACATGGTGATCATGATCACAACGCGCAGGAACAGGTCGACCGTGCTGTCAGGCGGGAAGAAATAGGCCAGCATCACCGAAGCCACGAACAGCAGCGTGATCAGTGGCACGCCGCGGATGAATTCGATGAAGATGACACAGACCCACTTGATCAGCGGCATATCGGACTGACGGCCCAGAGCCAGTGCAATGCCCAAAGGCAGGGACAGCGACACACAGGTCACGCCCAGCATCAGGTTCAGCATAAAGCCACCCAGATCACGGCTGGGAACAGCCGAAAGCAGCGCGCCCTCGTTGGCATCATCGGGAATCAGCGCCCCGCCGATATTCCACACGACCAGCGCCACAACGATGCCCCCAAAGAACCCGGCTGCAAAACTGTTCTTGCCGAATTTCTGAAACACCACGGCGGCTGCGACACAGCCCAGCAGTGCCACGATGGGGACCATGATGGTTCCGCCCCAGATCAGCCAGAACGCAACGAACGGGTACACCGCAGTAAACAGCAGCAACTTGCGCGGCAGGTCGAAGAAAAGCACGGGTGCCACCGCGACCAGCATCAGCAAGAAGGCCAGGTTCGGGCGCCAATAGGCATCGTCAGGGTATTTGAACCCATAGATCAACTGGTGCCAACGCTCGGTCAGAACCGCGAAACAGGCTCCGGTCTTGCCGTCCAGAATCTCACGGCATTGCGCCAATGAATCCGCGTTCCATACACCATTCAAAATCCACGGAAGTGTGTTCTTGAGCAGCACATAGATCAACAGGATCGACAAAACCGTCAGGATGGTATTCGCCACGCCCGAGAAGAGATTCTCGCGCAGCCACTTGATGATACCGGTCTGGTTTGCTGGCGGAGGCGATGGCGGGATTGTGCCATCAGCGACAAAGGCGATCGGGTTTGTTGTTTGATCAGCCATAACTCAGCGCTCCTTCAACTTGACGGATGCGTTGTAGATGTTCATCGCCATCGAAATCAGCAGCGAGGCCGTCAGATAGAACAGCATCAGCAGCAGGACGCATTCGATTGCGCGACCGGTCTGGTTCAGCGTGATGCCGCCCAGCGTGGCCGTGATATCCGCATAGCCCACAGCAATCGCCAGTGACGAGTTCTTGGTGATGTTCAGATATTGCGAGATCAACGGCGGGATGATGACCCGCAGCGCCTGCGGCAAGATCACAAGGTTCATGATCCGTCCTGGGCGCAGGCCCAGCGCAGCCGCAGCTTCGGTCTGACCCTTCGAAATCGCCTGAATACCAGCACGTACGTTTTCTGCGATGAAGGCACCCGTATAGATGGACAGAGCAAACCACAGCGCGATCAGCGGACCGCCAACCTTGATACCCCCGCTGAAGTTAAAGCCCTTGAGCGCGGGAACTTCCCATGTCAGGCCCATCAAAACCATCAGCAGCGCAAACGGCACCAGCCATACGGCCAGTTTTACAAGACCGGTTTTTGGACGCTCACCCGTCTGTTCCTGCTTCAGCGTGGCGCGCTTTTCGATTTCACGAGTTGCAAACCATGAGCCCACCAGCACTGCAATGACCAACAGCCAATTCAGGAACGTCGCGCCAAACAGACCATTCGCAAACTCGGGGCGCGGAATGTAAACGCCTCGGTTGGTAAATGCGAACAGATCAAACAACATGCTGGATGTCGGGTTATCCCCGCGAAATTCCCGCGGACCCGGCAAAACCGCCGTCATGATCGTGAAGATGATGATGATCCAGATCAGAACCGGAATATTCCGGAAAATCTCGACGTAAACCGCCATCAGCTTGGACACCAGCCAGTTATTGGACAGGCGCAAAACCCCGGCGATCACACCAAACACGGTTGCGGTGATACAGGCCAGAAACGCGACCAAAAGCGTGTTGAGAATACCGACAACAGCCGCACGTCCGTGCGAGGACTGGCTGTCATATTCGATCAAACGCTGGTTGATGTCGTACCCGGACGGATCGCCCAGGAAGGAATACGAGATGTTGAGGCCTGCGGCCCTGAGGTTCTGGATCAGGTTGTTGCCCAGATACCAGATACTTAGCGCAATAACGATCGCCGCGATCACCTGGAACGTCAATGATCTGTAGCGGGTATCGTTTATGAGCATCGACAACCGAAAATCTGCTTTCGGCGGGTCAGTCATAGTCGACATATTTTGGGATCCCCGTGCTTTTCGGGAGCTTCCTTCCCGGCGAGGTTTTCCCCGCTCCTGAGCAGCCCGTAGCATTCTGTTATGGAAAAAGGGCGCAGGTTAACCCGCGCCCTTTTCTGTGGATTTTAGCGGAACGGCGGCGAGTACAGCAGACCGCCGTCGGTCCATTGTGCGTTCAGGCCACGTGCCAGACCGATCGGAGTTTCCTCACCGATGTTCTTGGCAAAGACTTCGCCATAGTTACCACCGGATTTGATCGCCTTCATAGCCCAGTCAGCGTCCAGACCCAGCATCTCGCCCAGCGTACCTTCGGTACCCAGCAGGCGGTTGACTTCAGGGTTGTCGGTGCCAGCGGCCATTTCGTCGATATTTGCCGAGGTCACGCCCAGTTCTTCAGCCGAGACCAGTGCGTTCAGAGTCCAACGGACAACGTCGCCCCACTCGTGATCGCCGTGACGGACCAGCGGGCCCAGCGGCTCTTTCGAGATGATTTCGGGCAGCAGGACGTGGTCACCGGGGTTTTCGAACGTGGCGCGGGTTGCGGCCAGGCCCGATGCGTCGGTGGTGTAAACGTCACACGCACCAGCCAGGTACTGCTGCTGCGCTTCAGCGTTGGTTTCGATCGGAACCGGCTCGTAGCTGATGTTGTTCGAGCGGAAGAAGTCCGCCAGGTTCAGCTCGGTGGTGGTGCCGGTCTGGATGCAGACGGTCGCGCCGTCCAGTTCTTTGGCCGAGCTTACGCCCAGTGCCTTGGGAACCATGAAGCCTTGACCATCGTAGTAGTTCACGCCCACGAATTCGAACTTCAGGTCGACGTCGCGGCTGAAGGTCCAGGTGGTGTTACGGGCCAGCATGTCGATCTCGCCTGAAGCCAGCGCGGTAAAGCGTGTCTTACCGGTGGTCGGAACGAATTCAACGGCGCTTGCGTCGCCCAGAACGGCTGCAGCAACTGCGCGGCACAGCGAGACGTCAAAGCCCTGCCATTCGCCATTCGCGTCGGGTGCGGCAAAGCCAACCAGACCGGTGGTCACACCGCAGTTCAGCTTACCGCGCGCTTTGACATCATCGACAGTCCCCGCTGCCGCTGCGCCTGCAGCAAGGCCGGCAACGGTTGCCACGCCCAAGATTACGGATTTTTTCATTTTTACCTCTTCCTGATTTTCCGCCCCGACTCTGGGACGGTTCTGTCCGGCACCTTTGGTACCAGAAAGGTTTCCCCAAAGGTGTCTCCCCTTTAGTGGGCTTGAGTTTGGGCGCATTCATAAACAAACGTCAAGGGTCGGATCAGCGAAAACGATGGTTCATCTTACAGATGTTCGGCACAGCGGCGGATTTTCAGGCGTAAGAGCTCAAACCGAGAGGTCGAAGAACCTTTTGGCGTGTAGAAATGCAGCCCTTTTGACTTCGGAGGCGGCGTGGGCCTCGTCGTCATGACCCCATTGTTCGATTTGCCACAACTCGTCCAACCTTGAGATTTGCCAGATGTCCTCGGCAGAGCGCCAGTCCGCAGCGGCTGCAAACCCCAGCACCAGCGACCCGGACAGGCTGACCAAGTCGTGGAAAGCGGCAAGCTGGAAGTTATTGAAATCATGGACACGTTGGCGCAATTCGTGCAAAGCCGATGCGACCTGGGGCTGATGCAAAACACCGGCGACCGGCAGCAAACGCGCCGCGAGCGCCTCGGCCGCCCAATCCAATGCCGGGTCCCACTGTTCGGCCTGCCGTTGCTGCAACTCCTGCGGGTGCGTGGCGCGATAGCATAACAGGTCCGAATCGCCGTAATCGGCCAGCATGTCCGCAACCTCGGAGTGCTGATGCTGGACCTTGTCGATGGCTGCGTTCGCCGAACGGGTAAACGGCATCGTGGTCGGGTCTACTTCTTTTTCCTGCGCGTCCCACTCGGCAGCGATTTCCTGCGCCATGGCTTGAGTGGGCACGATCAACCCTGCCTTGGCCGGCGTTTTGACGCGCCGACCATCCAATTCCACAGTAAACCCGCCTTCTGCGTCAACAACCGCGCTTTCGGTCCAGAATCGTTTCGGTTTCCAATCGCTCATCACTTCAGGTCCAGATTTGATCCAGCGCGCCCGGCAACTGGTCGAAGGTTTCGATTATGGTCGTGGCGGCATCAAGTGCAGGGCGCGTATGATACCCCCATGTCACACCGATGGCGGGGACACCCGCAGCCGCGGCCATATCCATGTCAAACCGGGTATCGCCGATCATGACCGTATTCACCGTCTCAACACCCGTTTCGGCCCGGGCCGTGTCAATCATCGACGGATGCGGTTTCGAAGGGTGGTGATCGGCGACCTGCCGCGTAACAAAATAACCTTGCAACTCGTACCCTTCGATCAGCGCATCCAAGCCGCGCTGAGATTTCCCGGTTGCAACGCCCAGCAAGACCTCGGGGATGGCGTGCAGCGCTTCGATTGCCTCTCGCGCACCAGGATAAAGCGGCGACCCTGCCATGCCCTGTTCCAGCCGATGCGCATGATAGGCTTGCTTATACCCTTCGACCAACCGCGCCTGATCCGCATCAGACTGAAGCGGCGCAAGCTGTGCGATGGCTTTGGGCAGCGACAGGCCAACGATGGACAAAATCGCCTTGCGGTCCGGCACCGGCAGGGACAGCGCGTCAAAACTGGCGGTCATCGCGCCGACGATACTGCCCTGACTGTCGACAAGGGTGCCGTCCACGTCGAACAGCACCAAACGCAAGGGTGCGCTCATTGCAGCTCCTCGAACGGGTCGTCGGCGGCCAGATCCTCGGTCCAGCCGAAGGTATCCCAGCTGTGTTTCATGTGGTCCGGCAAGGGGGCTTTTACGGTGATCGTCTTGCGTGTTACCGGATGCTGGAACGACGCCTGCCGCGCATGCAGGTGCAGCTTTTTGCTGATGATCCCGCCCAGTTGTGCGCCCCAACCGTCACCGAGGTTTTCCTGACCCGAACCGCCATATTTACCGTCACCGATAATCGGATGACCGATCGCGGCCATATGTGCCCGCAACTGATGCGTTCGACCGGTAATCGGCTCCATGGCCACCCACGCGGCGCGCCCTGCCACCCGGTAGAGAGTGGCATAGAGCGTATGCGCGCGTTTCGCACCCGGTGTATCGTTGACCTCATTCAGGTGAACGGCGACCATCTTTTCGCCTTCGCCCTGCTTTCCATGGCCCGACGCCTTGACCAGACCAGTCTTGATTTCGCCCAGATACGGCGTCGGCACCCCGGCCACCAACGCCCAATAAATCTTACGCGTATCGCGGTGGCGGAAGGCTGCGGTCAGGCCCTTGGCGGCTTCGCGTGTGCGTGCCATCAGCAGAACGCCGGAGGTGTCCTTATCCAACCGATGAACCAAACGCGGATTTTCGTCATAGCCAAACCTCAGTGCTTCGGACAGGCTGTCCACATGGCGGGTTTGGCCGCTGCCGCCCTGCACAGGCAAGCCATGGGGTTTGTTCAACGCCAGCACGTGATCGTCGCGGTAAATCACGCAGGATTGGATCATCTTGGCGTCCGCGTCGGAAACCCAGCGTTTAACTTCGGCCGGTTTGTGATCAACGTCGGGCAGAGGGGGGACACGCACAACTTGTCCAGCCTCAAGCCGGGTCGAGGCTTTGACCCGGCCACCTTCCACACGCAATTCACCCTTGCGGCACATCTTCTCGATACGGCCCTGACTGACATGTGGGAACAGACGGCGCAGCCAGCGATCCAACCGCTGGTCTCCGTCACCTTCTGCCACGGTGATCATCTGTACGCCGCTCATGCCAATATCCCCTGCGCCGCGCGGTGATCCCGCGCGAAATGCGTATCATTCAGTGCCATAGAAAACATGCGCGTCTGTGGCGTGCCCAACCGCAAGAGTCAAGCGGGCGTTAGCCGTTGCGTTGCGCGCGAAGCTTGGCGAAATATTCCAGTCGCTTTTTCAACTCGCGCTCGAAGCCGCGTTCGACAGGTTGATAGAGATCAGGCCGCTGCATGCCGTCCGGAAAATAATTCTGACCGGAAAACCCGTCTTCGGCATCGTGGTCATAAGCATAGCCCGCGCCATAGCCCTGATCCTTCATCAGGGATGTTGGGGCATTCAGAATGTGCTTGGGCGGGGGCTCGCTGCCGGATTGTTTGGCCAGCCGCATGGCGGCCTTGTACCCTACATAAGCGCCGTTCGATTTGGGCGCCAAGGCCAGATAGACCAGCGCCTGTGCCAAGGCCAATTCCCCCTCCGGGCTGCCAAGACGTTCATAGGTTTCCCATGATTGCAGGCATATCGCCTGAGCCTGCGGGTCAGCCAACCCGATATCTTCAACCGCCATCCGGGTGATACGGCGCGCCAGATATCGAGGATCCTCGCCCCCCGTCAGCATCCGCGCAAACCAGTACAAAGCCGCGTCGGGGTCGGACCCCCGCACGGATTTGTGCAGCGCCGAGATCAGGTTGTAGTGCTCATCACCGGACTTGTCGTATTTTGCGGCCCGACGCATCAGCCTTGTGGACAAGGCACCCGGGTCCAGCGGCGCATCAACCTGCCATGCCGCAACCTGTTCGATCAGATTCAACAAAGCCCGACCATCGCCATCCGCCATTTCCTGAAGCGCTTCACGGGCAGTACCCGTCAGAGGCAATGCCCGGTCCAATTCTTTTTCGGCACGTTGGGTCAGATGCTCCAGATCAGACAGGCTCAGACGCTCAAGCACCAGAACCTGCGATCGGCTCAGAAGGGCCGCGTTCAGTTCGAAAGAGGGATTTTCGGTCGTGGCCCCGACCAACAGGATCGTTCCGTCCTCCATATGCGGAAGAAACCCATCCTGCTGCGCCTTGTTGAACCGATGAATCTCATCCACGAACAAAAGCGTGCCCTGCCCATTCTGACGCCGTATCTTCGCGGCCTCGAACACTTTTTTCAGATCCGGAACGCCGGTAAATATTGCGCTGATCTGAACAAAATGCAGGTCCGTTTCCTGCGCAAGCAACCGCGCGATTGTGGTTTTTCCAACACCCGGCGGCCCCCAGAATATCAGGCTCGACAAACTACCTGACGCCAGCATGACGCCCAATGGCGCGTTGGGGCCCAGAACCTGCTGCTGCCCGATTACCTCGGACAGCGTTTGCGGCCGCAGGCGATCTGCCAGCGGTCGGTGCGGGCTTGCTGTGGGTTGGGTGGACCCGGTATCGAACAGATCGCTCATCGCGTCACAGCCTGAATCGCAAAGATACAGCGCGCCCACCGCGCAGGATATCAAATTGCAGCCTGCGGCCCGGATCGGTTAGCGCGTCGACCAGATCGTCGGGATGCTGAATGTCCTGACCGTTGACGATGTTGACCACATCGCCCGCACGCAGACCGGACCGCCCGCCATAAGGGCCGGGATCAACCACGACGACCCCGGTCTGTGACAACAGCAAACCCATCCGTGAAATCACTGCCGGATTGATGCGCGACACCTCTAAACCGGGCATGACCGTTTGATCATCCAGCGTAGTTTCGTCGGCTGTTGGTGTTTCCGGGGCTTTGATCAGCGCGATCTCAATCTCTTCGCTGCTGTCGCCGCGCAACAGGGTAAGAACCGATGTTCCGCCAACACCCGCGACAGACATCCGAAACTTCATCTCGGCGGGTGAGTTCACCTCATCCCCGTCAACATGGGTCACGACGTCACCAACACGCAATCCAGCCTCGGCCAAAGGACTCAGTCCGTGCAGGTCCGAGATCACGACGCCCTGCGGGATGACAAGCCCCAGAGACTCGGCGATATCGGCGCTCATATGCTGCCCGGCCATCCCTGCCCATGGGCTTACAAAGCTGTCATTGCCGGACTGCGCTTGCCGCAGAAACTCGGCCACCAGATTAGCAGGGATGGCAAAGCCGATGCCGTTCGACCCGCCGGATCGCGTCAGGATAGACGTATTGATCCCGATAAGGTTCCCGTTCACGTCGATCAATGCGCCGCCCGAGTTGCCGGGATTGATCGCAGCATCCGTCTGAATGAAGTAGCCCCGCGCATTGCCCGTCGCAGTACCCGTGCGCGCCAGCCCTGAAATAATCCCCGACGAAACGGTCTGCCCTACTCCAAACGGGTTTCCGATGGCCAATGCCAGCTCTCCGACCTCGACCTGATCGGAATCGCGCATCTGAAGGTATGGCAGGTCCGTCGCATCCTCCAGCCGCAAAATGGCGATGTCACTTTCCTTGTCACCTAATACAACCTGCGCCGAGTATTCGCGGCGGTCTGTTGTCACGACACGAATCTCGGTTGCCATTCCGACGACATGGTAATTCGACACCACGTAGCCATCGTCTGACAGGATCACACCGGACCCCAATGAGTTCTGGACCCGTTGACGAGGTTCCGAGAATCCGCGACCGAAAAAGTCCTGAAAGAACGGGTCAGAAAACAGGGTGTTCGCACGCCCCTGACGGATGATCTTGGCATAGATATTCACGACAGCCGGCGACGCCTGCTTCACGACCGGCGCAAATCCCAATGAGATTTCGGCCTGTGACTTGGGAACACGGGTTTCTGCCGCAGCAAAAGACGCGCACGCTATGAAAAGTGCGAAAAGGGACGGGCGGAGCATGGTTTCCTCGACCTGCAAATCTCAGATGGATATGCGGCTCCGTGCGCCGTAATGCAAGCGCCGACGCACGAAGATGGCGGCTTCGGTGCCTGGGCTGAACGTTAGAAAAGGACGCCTCGGCGTTCACTGGTGGCGCGTCATTCTGTCGGTGACCAATCTGGGCCGGGATCATAGGTCTCGATATCTGCGCTCAGGTTCAGCGTTTCCGGCCCCAAGTCAGCCTCGTATACGATCCCGTTTTCGCCCACTAGGAACGAGTGTATGCCCGTCTCGCCATAATCCGCCGGAACCGCGAGCATCGCGTGACCGGCCACGAACCTGTCGCCGACCATATAAGAATAAGCGCCACCGGGGGCACTTGGCCCCTGCCCCTGCAAGATCGTGTAATAGTAGCCAAGAAACGGCTCGGCGTCGTAATCCGCTTCGCCGTCGCTCCATCCGGATGCCGCGGCCCTTGCAAGGGCTGCACCGACAAAACTGTCCTCATCCGGCCAGAATAGCCCGTTGCGCGCGCCCGGATCGGCAATGATGTTGCGTGCAAATTCCATGACACCGTCGCCGTCGTGATCGACCAGCCGGAACGCCGCCTGCAGATCAACATAGGCTTCGAGCAGGTCGATCACTTCCAGCTCGTTCAGGCCAATCTCACGCGCGGCGACTTCTTCAGCGCCCGCTTCGATGTCGAATTGCCAAGCCTCTGCGCTGCGCAGGATCGGGATAGGGAAAGGCCAGCTATCCTCGCCCAAGAGGATCACAACCCCGTCGTTTTCAGGCTGAAAGCGATAGCCCTCGGCGTACATGGCCAGCACCTCACGCCGCCTTTGCTTGTCCTCAGCAGGATCGCCAGAGCCAATCAGATCTTCGGCTTCAGGCCCAAAAATGTCCAGAATGGCATTGTGATCATCCGACCTGAGAGCATCCAAAAACGCGTCCAGCGCCGACTGAGGCGTGTCAAATCGCGTGCCCTCGGACATTGCCAGACCAGCAGATGCGAGAAGAAAGAATACAGAAACAACCGCTTTGCGCATATTACCTTCTCCGTGCTCCCTTGGCCGCGTGTCCACGTTTCGACGCGCTTTTGGCCCTGTTACCAGAGGATTTCTTTTTCATGGCCGCGCCCTTGGCAGCAGATGGCTTCCGCTGAGTCGTCGCCGGTTTCTTGGCCTGAGGTTTCTTGACGCTTTGTGGCTTCTGCTTGACCGGTTTCTTGGCAGCGTCCGGCCTTTGCTTAGTGCGGTCAATGGCCTGCTGCTTGGCGGCGGCCCTGTCCCCGTCCACGTTGCCACGGTTCACCTTCGGCAGTTGCTTGTCGCCGCCACGGTTGGCCAAAGCACTTCCGGCGACGGCTCCGGCACCAGCGCCGGCAGCAACGGCAGCGGCGCGATCACGACTGATATCCGCCGCACCGGATTCCCGGCTTAGCTTGGCTCGCAGTTCATCCGTCCGCCCGTCCGGTCGGTTGACAGGTAAATCGCCGCGCCCGCCTTCAGGCCTTTTGTGATCCGATATCTTGTCGCGCGCTTGTTCTTTCCGCTCGGGGTCCGGAGTCCAACCGATATCCGTCCGGTCGCCCCGGTCAATCTCATTACCGATATTGATATTACCATCCACATCAATGTCGATGTCGGGGTTTCTGACGATGGGTTGACCGTTCCATCCACCACAATTCCGGCAGCCCCAGTAGTCATTCCAATCGTCATCGTCGTCAAAGATTTCGTCAATCAGGGCAACGGCCCCAAATGTCAGCAGCGCGGTTCCGATCACGTCCCCGGTCGAGGGACCGGTGTAGACGGTCTGCGGATCATATTGCGGGACATAAACCGTTTCCGTGTTCGTCGGCGTGATCACTACCGTTTCGTCTTCGGTCACCTCGACGGTTTGTTCCGGCCCCGAGACCAGCGCGCCACTGTCAATCGCCTGATCCCGCATGACCTGTACGGCGTCCATCACATCATCGGACTGAGCCAGCATTGCCGTCCCCATAGTCTCGGTCCAGTCGATATGCGTAGCCATCTGCCCTACAACTTCGGGGAAGGCCGTTGCCAGTACGCTGACGGAAGGATCCCACCCCATGGCGTCAATCTCTGACTCCAGCTCTGTTGGATCGCGATCGGCGTTGTCCAGCAGGAACCGCTCGGCCTTAACGATCTCCAACGGTTGGGTGGCCGCCACGAAAATCTGGATGAGTAACGTGTCGGGATACAGCGCAACCGGCGCGACCAGCGTTTGCAGTTCGGCGTCGGTCAACAGGGTATCGTCGGTCTGCGCATCCTGAGATGCCTCCTGCGCAAACATAGAAACCGGTGCGCAAAACCCGAGTAATAGGACAAGATATCTAAACATATTGCGATCCTTCAATTGAACCAAGGATCGCCCAAGTTAATGATTCTGGCAACAAAACCGCTTTTTGGCCGCCAAAACGAAAAAACCCCCACGCCTGTAGCGCAGGGGTTTCGTTCAGAAAGACGGGCTTTCTTATTCTTCGTCTGCGGCTTCTTCAGCAGCAACGCGGGCTTTGTCAGCCGCACCTTTGGCGTCGACGTCACGATCAACGAATTCGATGATCGCCATCGGTGCCATGTCGCCATAGCGGAAGCCAGCTTTCAGGATGCGGACATAACCGCCCTGACGCTCGGCATAGCGGGGGCCCAGAACTTCGAACAGCTTTGCGACGTCCTTGTCTTCTTTCAGCTGTGCTGCGGCCTGACGGCGAGCGTGCAGGTCGCCGCGCTTGCCCAGAGTGACCAGCTTTTCGATGATCGGGCGCAGTTCTTTCGCCTTGGGCAGAGTTGTTTTGATTTGCTCATGCTCGATGAGCGAGCCAGCCATGTTCGCAAACAGAGCCTTACGGTGCTCATGAGTACGGTTCAGGCGGCGGTAACCACGTGCGTGACGCATTTTTCAATTCCTATCTTGCGTTTTGCTTTGTCTGGCCGGCGATGCGTGTCACCGGCTCTCCTTGGGGCGGAAGTGCCCATTTTGTCCCCGGCAGCTCGGGCATTGGAGAAGACGCGCTTAAAACGCGTCTTCGAATTTCTTCGCCAGATCTTCGATATTGTCGGGCGGCCAGTCCTCGACATCCATGCCGAGGTGCAGACCCATGCCGGACAGCACTTCTTTGATCTCGTTCAGCGACTTGCGGCCGAAGTTCGGGGTGCGCAGCATCTCGGCTTCGGTCTTCTGGATCAGGTCGCCGATATAGACGATGTTGTCGTTCTTCAGGCAGTTTGCCGAACGGACCGACAGTTCCAGCTCGTCCACTTTCTTCAGCAGCAGCGGGTTGAACTCCAGACCATCGTCCTCGTCCTGGCGGCCAGCCGATTCCGGCTCGTCGAAGTTGACGAAGATCGACAGTTGATCCTGCAGGATACGAGCGGCAAAGGCCAACGCATCTTCCGGCGTGATCGAACCGTCGGTTTCGATCTTCAGGGTCAGCTTGTCATAGTCCAGAACCTGACCTTCACGGGTCGGCTGAACGTCGTAGGCAACCTTCTTGACCGGCGAATAGATCGCGTCGATTGGGATCAGACCGATAGGCGCGTCTTCCGGCTTGTTCTTCTCAGCCGAGACATAGCCCTTACCGGTGTTGACGGTCAGTTCCATGAACAGGTCGGCGCCATCGTCCAGGTGGCAGATGACGTGATCGCGGTTCAGAACCTCAATGCCGGCGCTTTCGCTGATGTCGCCAGCGGTGACAACGGCTGGGCCTTTGGCATTGATCGACAGGCGCTTGGGGCCTTCGACTTCCATGCGCAGGGCAACCTGCTTGAGGTTCAGGATGATGTCGGTGACGTCTTCGCGGACACCTGCGACCGACGAAAACTCATGCAGAACGTTGTCGATCTGAACGCTGGTGATGGCCGCACCTTGCAGGCTGCTCATCAGAACGCGGCGCAGCGCGTTGCCCAGAGTCAGACCAAAGCCACGCTCCAGCGGTTCAGCGACCAGAGTCGCCTGACGCGCAGGGTCGTTGCCCGGCTTGCCGTCCAGCTGGGTCGGCTTGATCAATTCTGCCCAATTCTTGTGGATCATGTAATCCCTCCATTCCTGTCCGCGCCCCATGACCAACAAGGTGCAGACGCCCGAGGTTCAAAATGACGTGCTGGGGCCGCGCAAAAACGCAGCCCCAGCTGAATTCAAAATCGCTCAGACGCGGCGACGCTTCGGCGGGCGGCAGCCGTTGTGAGCAATCGGAGTCACGTCGCGGATCGACGTGATGTTGAAGCCCACGGCAGCCAGCGCGCGCAGAGCCGATTCACGACCCGAACCGGGGCCCTGAACTTCGACTTCCAGCGTCTTAACGCCATGTTCCTGCGCCTTCTTGCCTGCATCTTCTGCAGCCATCTGAGCGGCGTAGGGTGTCGATTTCCGCGACCCTTTGAAGCCCATGGTACCGGCAGACGACCACGAAATGGCGTTGCCCTGTACGTCCGAGATCAGGATCTTGGTGTTGTTGAAGGTCGAGTTCACATGGGCAACGCCCGATGCGATGTTCTTACGCTCTTTGCGCTTAACGCGAGTCTTGTCACGTGCCATCAGTCAGACCCTCCCTTATTTCTTCTTACCAGCGATGGCCTTTGCGGGGCCTTTGCGGGTACGAGCGTTGGTGTGGGTGCGCTGACCGCGAACCGGCAGGTTGCGGCGGTGACGCAGACCGCGGTAGCAGCCCAGGTCCATCAGGCGCTTGACGTTCATCTGAACTTCGCGGCGCAGATCGCCTTCGACGGTGAAGTTTTCGTCGATGAATTCGCGAATTTTCAGAACTTCGGCATCGGACAGTTCGTTGACGCGACGGGTCGCTTCAATGCCCACAGCGTCGCAGATCGCTTTGGCCGAGGTGTTGCCGATTCCGGTGATATATGTGAGGGCGATAGGTACCCGCTTTGCAGTCGGGATGTTTACGCCGGCAATACGTGCCACGTGTCACTTTCCTTTTCGTTGCGGTTCCGTAGCTCCAGAACCTTTTTTCACAACGCTTGACCGTGGCAGTGTCGCCATTGGGCCCAGCATTATTCGAGGTGGTCGGGGCAGTTGGGACGAATCCCGCCTGCGGTCTTGATTCCCTATAGGGATGGGGGTCGATATGGGCTTTTGACGCTGTCGTCAAGCCCATATTCAAATGCCGATCGCTCAGGCGTCGAGCACAGCTGCGATCGCGCCCTGAACCTCATCAATTTCACCCAAACCATCCACCCAGGACAGGTTGCCCTTGGCGTGGTAATAGCCGATCAGCATCGAGGTCTTCTTGTAGTATTCCATCAGACGGGTCTTGAGGCTTTCCTCATTGTCGTCCGCGCGGCGTTTAAAGTCATTTTGCTTGCCGCAGTTGGTGCATTTCCCATCTGCCGGGATCGGTTTGGTGATGTCGTTATAGACCTCACCGCAACCAGCACAGGTCGACCGGGCCGTGATCCGCGCGACCAGAGCGTCATCGTTGACCTCCATCGCGATGACAGCATCCAGAGACTCACCCGTGCTGTCCAGCAACTCACCCAGCGCGTCAGCCTGGGCCAACGTGCGCGGGAAACCGTCAAAGATGAAACCACCTTTGGCACCCTGCTCCAGTTTTTCGCGGATCAGACCAATCACGATCTCATCCGTGACCAACTCACCCTTGGCCATCACTTCGGCCACGCGGTTGCCCATCTCGGTACCGCTGTCCTTGGCCTCGCGCAGCATGTCGCCGGTGCTCAGCTGGACCATGCCGCGTGTTTCCACCAAGTGGCGCGCCTGCGTCCCTTTACCTGCCCCCGGGGGGCCCAACAAAATAATGTTCATCGACGAGCGGGTCCCTTCCTGCCGCGTTTCTTACCTTTACCGCGCAACTGGGACTTTTCAATAAGCCCTTCGTACTGGTGCGCCAGCAGGTGGCTCTGGACCTGTTGGATCGTGTCCATGGTCACAGAGACGATAATCAGAACCGAGGTGCCGCCGAAATAGAACGGGATGGCGAACTGGTTCCGCAGAATTTCAGGCAGCAAACACACCGCCGCCAGATACGCCGAACCCAGAACCAGAACGCGGTTGACCACATATTCCAAATATTCAGCGGTTTTCTTGCCCGGACGGATACCCGGAACAAAGCCATTCTGCTTTTTCAGGTTATCCGCCACATCGTCCGGTTTGAACGAAACGTTGAACGTATAGAAATAGGCAAAGAACACGATCATCGAAGCGAAGAACAACAGGTACAAAGGTTGTCCGGGGCCAAAGTTGGCCAGCAGCCATGACATGATCGGCCCGTTGGTTGCACCTGACGAAAAGGTCGAGATGGTCACCGGCAGAAGCAACAACGAGCTGGCAAAGATCGCCGGGATCACGCCTGCCGGGTTTACCTTGACCGGAAGGTGGCTGGAGCCGCCCTCATAGATCTTCATACCGGCCTGACGGCGCGGGTATTGAATGTGGATTTTACGCAGGGCGCGCTCCATGAATACCACAAAGGTAATCACGGCAATCACCATCACGATCACACCGATGATCACTGCAGGGCTGATCGCGCCCGAGCGGCCCGAGGCAAAGAACTGCGCCAGAGCAGCCGGAACTTCGGCAATGATGCCCACGAAGATGATCAGAGAGATACCGTTGCCGATGCCGCGTGCGGTGATCTGTTCACCCAGCCACATCAGGAACATCGTACCACCGACCAGCGTGATCATGGTCGACAGACGGAAGAACAGGCCCGGATCGGTTGCCAGATCGCCCGATTCCAGTGAAACGGCCAGACCATAAGCCTGTACGGTGGCCAGTGCCACGGTGCCGAAACGGGTATATTGGTTGATCTTCTTGCGCCCCTGCTCGCCCTCTTTCTTGAGCTGTTCGAGCGCGGGAACCATAGATGTCAGCAGCTGCACGATGATCGAGGCTGAAATGTAGGGCATAATGCCAAGGGCAAAGATACCCATCCGCCCAAGCGCCCCGCCGGTGAACATCGAAACCATGCCGCCGATGCCCTGCCCCGCTTGCTCCATGAACTCGCGCAATGCTTGGCCGTCGATGCCCGGAACCGGAATGAAGGTGCCCAGACGATAGACGATCAGCAATGCAAGCGTGAACAAGATGCGGTTGCGCAGATCGGTGGCTTTACCAAGGGCAGACCAGCTTGTGTTGGCTGCCATTTGTTCTGCTGCTGATACCATAAATCGGTCTCTCTTATGAAAACACCGCCCGGAACCGTTTTCCGGCTCGGGCGGCGTCTTGGAAAACTCTGAGGTCTATGTAAGCGGGTCTTGGCCCGCTCACAAGCGCTTACTCTACCGCAGCGGCTTTTGTGACCTTAAGTGAGCCGCCCGCTTTCTCAACTGCTTCAACAGCAGACTTCGAAGCACCGGTGACTTCCAGGTTCACTTTGGCGCTGATTTCACCTTTGGCCAGAACGCGGACACCGTCCAGCTTTCGACGAACCAGACCGGATTCAACCAGTACATCTTCGGTGATCGCAGCTTTAGCGTCCAGTTTGCCGGCATCGACGAATTTCTGGATCAGGCCCAGGTTGATAACGGCGAATTCCTTACGGTTCGGCTTGTTGAAGCCACGCTTGGGCAGGCGTTGGTACAGCGGCATCTGGCCACCTTCGTAGCCATTGATGGCCACACCCGAACGGGATTTCTGGCCTTTGATACCACGGCCACCCATTTTACCCTTGCCAGAACCGGGACCACGGCCAACGCGGGTCCGTTTCGGTGCAGCGCCGGGATTATCGCGCAATTCGTGCAGTTTCATATCGCTTCTCCTAAGCCGGATGTGACCCCCGAAGCGTGATGGGCCAAACACGGCGTTTCTTGGTTTTGATTCTCGTGGACGCAATGCCACCGGGGCGGGTTACAGCGTCGCGTTGCAGGATGCAAGTTTTGTTGTCCCCAATGTTCAAGATTTCGGGAAAAACAAACAAGCTCGCCGCCTAAAACCCAAAAGAGACGCCAATTGGCGCCTCTGGGTCAGGTCAACGGTCTGATCAGTTTATCAGCAGTAGACATGCTTTTGAGCGATATCGCGGATATCGCACCGACGCACACCGATATCGTTTAACTCACGGTCCGACAGGCTTTGCAGCTCTGAATAGGTGCGGTTGTACTCGGCACGCAGGGTATAAGCCTCTTTGATGCGAGCGACGAGCGTTGCGATGCGGGCGTTCAGGCCAAAGCCTTCGCGGGTGTATGTTGCAGTATTTGCCATAGTTCATTTCCTTTCTAAGCCCGAAGCGAATTCCCCGGGATACTGATTGCGTTCCTGTTTGGGACACGGCTCAGATAAGGAGGGCGGGTATCGCTAACAACGGATGTTTCGGTCTATCCGCTATGCGTTGGGGGAATGGCGAAACAGGAGTATGTACACCGCGCTTAACGCGATGAATGTCCACTTGGCGGAAGGAAGCGGCCGTTAGTTGCACCGCTGCACAGGACATTGGAAAGAGTATTTTAGAGTTGAATAGTAACGTTTCTCTATCGACTGTTTCGCCTGGCACATTTTCGTAGCTCGAAAAATTGACGGGCTTTGGCCAATATTGCGAGCGAATGCGCGTGAAAATTTGCAAACCCATCGCTGGAGAATTGAGTGTTCGAAGACAAACCGAATGACACGAGCCTTCGGCTGTAACAAGATGATGGTGGAGGTGTAAGGTATGGCGGATGTTTTCGACCGCATTGCAGATTGGCTGCAAAAGTTGGCCTTTTTTGATGCTGATCTTGGTGGACTAGTCGAGCAGTTAAGTAACAGGCTGATCGATGGTGGCGTGCCGGTCACGCGTGTTTCCTTGGGCCGTCTGATGATGCACCCTGTAATTGGATTACTCGATGCAACGTGGGATGCATCGAACCATCGTATTGAATGGACCGTTCTTCCACGCAGCTCTGTAACGGCTGATCTCTTCGACAAAGCACCCTTCGGAGAGAATTCGAAATTGGCCAATGAGATTGCGAAACAGCACTTTAATGAGGAAGTTTGGGACTTGGCGGACGGACTTGCCAACGGCACAATCAAGTTTCCTTTCATGCGTGCAAATCTGACTGACCAAACGACCCGTGACAAATTTCCGCTATTCCGAAAACTCGCTGAAGCAGGTGTCACCGACTATGTCGTATGCAGTGCACCATTCGGCAATCGTACCGTTGTCTTTGACGGTGAGATGGAGTGGGCTTTGGGCGCGTCAGTGTCTTTTGCTACAAAGCGTCGTTCTGGCTTCACAGATCGTGAGGTAGATGGTCTGTCGCGGCTATCTTTACCTTTGCTTGGTGCAGCGCGTGTACTGTCAGAGCAGTTCTTGGCAGCTGAGTTGATGGAGGTCTATCTAGGCAAGTTGTCCGGGCGATCCGTACTGAACGGTCAAATAGCCCGGGGAGATGTCAGCATAATTGACTGTGCTCTATTGTTCAGCGATATGCGCGGCTCTACGGCTTTGAGCCAGCGCTTGTCTTCGGAAAAATATGTCGCGACGGTTAACCAATTCTTCGATTGTGTCGGTGGGGCGGTACACGATCACGGCGGAGAGGTTCTTAAATTCGTTGGCGATGGGTTGCTTGCGATCTTTCCTTTTGATGGTCAACGAAGACTACCCGAAGACATGTGCGAAGCAGCCCTGTCCGCGGCACGTGAAGCGTTCCAAAGGAATGAAGAACTTGATCCATCAGACCGTGCTGAATTTGGGGTTGGATTGCACACTGGGGCGGCTGTCTACGGGAATGTTGGCACTGAAAAGCGTTTGGATTTTACGGTAACTGGCCCATCAGTCGCGATAGCCAGCAGGTTAGAGGGCCTGACGCGAAAATTGGAGGCGCGGCTTTTAGCAACGGGTGATTTTGTGAACTTGGTATCTGAAGAGCCGAAAAAATTGGGGCGGCATTCTTTGCGGGGTTTTGAGGAAGACTTAGAAGTCTTTTCTTACGAAATTTTCACATAACGCTGAATTGCGTTAGGCGAATAGCAATCATTCGTTTAGGCGCGGGTACTGGAATGAAACCGGTCAGCTTTGACCTCAAAGCGGGCAAACATGATCGTAGGCATGAAAAAAGCCCCCGCAAACAGCGGGGGCCTTTCAATTCTAAAAGAGGCTGCGCTTAGCCGCGCTCTTCGATGATCTCAACCAGATGCGGGATCTTGTTGACCATGCCGCGAACCGAAGGCGTATCCTCCAGCTCACGGGTACGGTGCATCTTGTTCAGGCCCAGACCGATCAGGGTTGCGCGCTGTTCGGCGGGGCGGCGGATCGGGGAGCCGATCTGTTTGACGACAATGGTTTTTGCCATGGTACGCTACTCCTTACGCTTCGGCTTCAGCCGGTGCTTCGTCCCGCTTGGGCAGGATGTCGGCAACTTTTTTACCACGACGTGCGGCAACCGAACGCGGGCTCTGCTCTTTCTGCAGGCCGTTGATGGTGGCGCGGATCATGTTGTACGGGTTCTGCGAGCCCAGCGACTTGGACACAACGTCCTTCACGCCCAGCATTTCGAACACAGCACGCATCGGACCACCGGCGATGATACCAGTACCTTCTGGTGCGGTTCGCATAACCACTTTACCAGCGCCGTGACGGCCCTCGATGTCGTGGTGCAGAGTACGACCTTCGCGCAGCTGCACGCGGATCATCTGACGCTTGGCTTGTTCAGTCGCCTTGCGGATGGCCTCAGGTACTTCTTTCGCTTTACCTTTGCCAAAGCCCACGCGGCCTTTCTGATCGCCGACAACCACCAGAGCGGCGAAGCCAAAGCGCTTACCACCTTTGACGGTTTTCGACACGCGGTTGATTGCGACCAGACGATCTGCAAATTCCGGTGCTTCTTCACGGTCGCGGCCACGGCCCCGACGGTTTTCACGTTCTGCCATTTGGCATCCCTTTTCTCATATGGCGTTTGTGACGCCGTTTTCTTCAATCGAAGTGAGCGTGAACGCCCCCCGATCATCGAGGCGAGATAACCCGCCTTCAGGTGCCGAAGCCGGGCTGAAGCCCGGCCTACAGCGATGTCGTAGGCAGGCCGGGCCTCAGCCCGGCGCACCATCAGATCTTCAAACCACCTTCACGCGCGGCGTCGGCAACTGCCTTCACCTTGCCGTGGAACAGGAAGCCACCACGATCGAAATAAGCCTCTTCGACGCCTGCCTTCTTGGCACGCTCGGCGATGGCCGCGCCCACTTTGGTGGCCGCTTCGACGTTGTTCTTGCCAACAACACCCAGATCTTTTTCCAGGGTCGAGGCTGCGGCCAGGGTCACGCCACGAACGTCGTCGATCAGCTGAACGCTGATGTTCTTGTTCGAACGGTGAACCGACAGGCGTACGCGGCCCGCGTTGACTTTGCGAAGTTTGTTCCGAACGCGCAGGCGGCGCTTCAGAAACAGGGTTCTTTTGCTGTTTGCCATTGTCTGCGTCCTTACTTCTTCTTGCCTTCCTTGCGGAAGATGAACTCGCCCTTGTAGCGGATGCCCTTGCCTTTGTACGGCTCGGGACGGCGCCATTCGCGAATTTTGGCCGCGACTTCGCCCACCTGCTGCTGGTCGATACCTTCCACAACGATTTCGGTCTGCTTCGGCGCGGTGATGGTCACACCTTCCGGAGCAGTGAAATCAACATCGTGGCTATAGCCCAGGTTCAGCTTCAGGGTGTTGCCCTGCATCTGAGCCCGGTAACCAACACCCTGGATCTCCAGCTCTTTTTTGAAGCCTTCGGTCACACCGGTTACCAGGTTGGCAACCATGGTGCGGCTCATGCCCCACTGCTGGCGGGCACGCTTGGACATGCCACGGGGGTCGATTTTGACCACGTTGTCTTCAACCGACAGCGTCACGTCGTCGGTGGCGGTGAAGCTACGGGTGCCTTTCGGACCTTTGACTTCGATGGTCTGACCCGACACAGAGGCAGTAACGCCGCTGGGCAGCTCGACCGGTTTTTTACCAATACGAGACATTGCAGACCTCCTTAGAAGACGGTGCAGAGCACTTCGCCGCCAACATTGTTGGAGCGAGCGTTTGCGTCCGACATCACACCTTTCGGAGTGCTGACAATCGACACGCCCAGACCCTGACGGACCTGCGGGATGTCATTGACGCCCATGTAGACGCGACGACCGGGTTTCGAAACCCGCTTCAGTTCGCGAATGACAGGGGTGCCTTCGTAGTATTTCAGGCTGATTTCGATGGCCGGATGACCGTTTTCACCGGTCGTGTTTTCGTAGCCACGGATGTAACCTTCGTCCGCCAGCACGTCCAGAACCCAACCGCGCAGCTTGGAAGCCGGAGTGGAAACGGTGGACTTGCCGCGCATTTGCGCGTTGCGGATACGGGTGAGCATATCGCCGATAGGATCATTCATATCTATGTCTCCCTTACCAGCTCGATTTCACCATGCCGGGGATCTGACCAGCAGAACCCAGCTCGCGCAGCGCGATACGGCTGACCTTCAGCTTACGGTAGTAAGCGTGGGGACGACCGGTCAGCTGACAACGGTTGTGCAGACGGGTAGCCGAGCTGTTGCGCGGCAGTTTCGCCAGTTTCAGACGCGCCTTGAAACGCTCTTCCATCGGCTTGCTCTCGTCATTCGCGATTTCTTTCAGCTCGGCACGCTTTGCGGCATATTTGGCCACCAGGCGTTCGCGCTTCTTCTCGCGTTCGATCATTGCTTTCTTAGCCATGTCTCAATCCTCCCGGCGCTTACGCGTTGAACGGCATGTTGAACGCTTTCAACAATGCCTTTGCTTCAGCGTCGGTTTTCGCTGTGGTGGCAATTACGATATCCAGGCCCCAGACCTCGTCGACCTTGTCGAAATCGATTTCCGGGAACACGATGTGCTCTTTCATGCCCATGGCAAAGTTGCCCTGACCATCGAAAGACGGCTTAACACCGCGGAAGTCACGAACACGCGGCATCGCGATTGTGATCAGACGATCCAGGAATTCGTACATCCGGTCACCGCGCAGGGTCACTTTCGCGCCCAGCGGCATGTCTTCACGGACGCGGAAACCCGCGATCGACTTCTTCGCCTTGGTTGCAACAGCCTGTTGGCCAGCAATTGCAGTCAGATCTTCGACAGCAGCTTTCGCTTTCTTCGAGTCCTTGACCGCCTCAGCACCACAACCGATGTTCAGAACGATTTTGTCCAGCTTGGGCAGCTGCATGTCGTTCTTGTAGCCGAACTCTTCTTTCAAAGCGGCACGGATGGTTTCAACGTACTGAGCTTTCAGACGCGGGGTGTAGGTTGCGGAATCAAGCATCGATCACGTCCCCTGTGGTCTTGGCGAAGCGCACCTTCTTGTCACCTTCCATGCGGAAGCCAACGCGGGTTGCTTTGCCGTTTTTGTCCAGCAGCGCCAGGTTCGACAGTTGGATCGGGTTTGCCTGAGGCAGACGACCACCTTGCGAAGTTTGCGACTGACGGGTGTGACGGATGGCAATGTTGATGCCTTCGACAACAGCTTTACCGGCTTTGGGATCAACCGAGGAAATGGTTCCCTCTTTGCCCTTGTCCTTGCCGGCCAGCACGACGACCTTGTCGCCTTTGCGGAGTTTAGCAGCCATGATTACAGCACCTCCGGAGCCAGCGAGATGATTTTCATGAAGTTCTTGCCGCGCAGTTCACGAACAACGGGGCCAAAGATACGTGTACCGACTGGCTCGTTGTTGTTGTTCAGGATGACGGCGGCGTTGCGATCGAAACGGATCGCGGTGCCGTCTTCGCGACGGACTTCCTTGGCGGTGCGTACGACGACGGCCTTACGGACGTCCCCTTTCTTTACGCGGCCGCGCGGGATGGCTTCCTTCACCGAGACGACAATGATGTCGCCAACGGAGGCGTATTTACGCTTGGAACCACCCAGGACCTTGATGCACTGAACTCGGCGTGCGCCGGAGTTGTCAGCGACATCCAGATTGGTCTGCATCTGGATCATGTGGTTTCTCCCGACCTGTGGGGGCTGGTCTAGTTAGATCCCCCAGGGTTTCGACAAATGGGAAAATCCCGGAAACTTACGCTTCCAGAACTTCCCAACGTTTCGTCTTCGATTTCGGCGCGCATTCGATGATGCGGACTGTGTCGCCGACCTTGAAGGCGTTCTTTTCATCGTGAGCCCGGTATTTCTTGGACTTACGGATGGTTTTCTTAAGAACCGGATGCGTAAAGCGGCGCTCGACGGATACGGTTACGGTCTGTTCGTTGGCGTCGCTGGTCACGGTGCCTTGCAGGATACGCTTGGGCATCTGATTACTCCTCGGATGCCGCTGCAGCGGCCTTTTCGTTCAGAATGGTTTTGACACGGGCAGCATTGCGGCGAGCCGCTTTGATACCAGCAGTGTTTTCCAGCTGACCGGTTGCCTGTTGAAAGCGCAGGTTAAAGCTTTCTTTCTTCAGGTTGGCCAGTTCCTCGCGGAGCTGGTCCGGGGTCTTGTCACGCAGTTCTTGGGCGTTCATCGCCTTTTTCCTTTGCTCAAAACACCAGAAGGCCCCCTGACAGGGTCACCTTGGACCTGGTGGATGAATGATAGACATACGAATCGCCCGACAACGCCGGGAGATCGCAGGATGCCGCCGTATAAGGGTTTGGGGGGTGCGTGGCAAGAGGAAGTTTGGCGGAGCTGCGTTAAGTTATCACGATCTAAATTGATCAGCCCGCGCACGCCTTAAAGGCCGCCCACGAGACATAGAGTGCCACAGTCAATATCATCACCCATAAACCAACTTCAAATCTTGGCAAAAGATGCAGATGCGACCGCCACAAGGCTGCCAAAAGGCTCTCTTTGAATTTCCATCCAGAGCGGCGCAAAGTGATCAAGTAAAGAACGAGAAACCCACCCCAGAAAAACGGCGAACCAGCACTCACGGCCTCGCCGATGCAGGAGTCACTCCCACTTGTAGTTAAAGCTGACACTGATCCGCTCTTCCTCGGCCATGTTCATCGGCACCTCGTGGCGCAACCAGCTTTCCCACAGCAACACGTCCCCGACTTGCGGCTTCATGTAAATGAACGGCTGCAAATCCCGCCGACCACCTTTGATCCGCGTCGGCGCAGCCATCATGCGACCCGAACGCGGGTCTTCCAGTTTCAGCGCGCTCGCCCCTTCGGGCATCGCCACATAGGTTGTGCCCGAGATGACGCTGTGCGGGTGCAAATGGCTGGAGTGCATGCCGCCCTCAGGAAGGATGTTGATCCACAGGTCTTCCAGCTTTAGCTCACCCTCGCCCAGATCAAACTCTAGATCCTTGGCAAAGGACGCCACGTGCTGATCCAATGCGGCGACCAGATCGGCAAAGATCGGGAACCGCCATGGTAGGTCGGTAAGCGAGGCGTAACTTGTATAGCCGGGATAGCCGTTTTCCTCGCACCATTCCTGCCCGGCCTCATCATCCTCGGCGATGACAATGCACGAGCTTTCCAACTCCTCCGCGTCGATCTTGGGATCGAACTCGGACAAGGTTGCGCGATAGAGACGGGTAACGAAGAGTGATTCAATCTGTGCCATGTCCCGGCTATAGCCCAGCCGGGACGCAAGCGCGAGACCAGCCGCCCCAGAAAAGCGGCTGGTCGGATGCCTTAAAAAAAGTAGCGCAGCCAGATATAGACGTTGGCGATCATCAGGGTCAGGATCATGATCGGAAAGGCCATGATCGCGAATTTGACAAAACCGATCGGCTGTTTGGCTTTCTCGGCAAAGGCCGCAACGGTCAGGTTCGCGCTGGCGCCCAACAAGGTCCCGTTGCCACCCAAACAGGCACCCAGAGCCAGCGACCACCACAGCGGCTCGATCGCATCCGGGCCGCCGAATGTGTCAGCGGTGGATTCAATCAGCGGGATCATCGTGGCAACAAAAGGGATGTTGTCCAGAATGGCGGACAGGATGCCCGAGGCCCAGAAGATGAAGAACGCGGTCCACATCATGTCACCTTCGGTCAGTTCCAGCACTTTCTGGCCAAAGAACTCCAGCAGCCCAACATGCTCGACACCTGCGACAATCACGAACAAGCCACCGAAGAAGAAAATCGTGATCCATTCGACCTCACCAAAAATATGGTGCACGGACTCGGATTGTTCTTCACCGCTTTGGTGACCGTAGGCTAACAACATCAACAACCCAGCCCCAGCCAGCGCGGAAGTCCCCGGTTGGATGCCGTAACCATGGCCAAGCGTAAAGCCCAGAAGAACCAGCGCCAGAACAGACAGGGATTTGATCATCAGGCGAACGTCCGTGATCGCCTCGTCTTCGTTGAACCGCATGATCTTTTCGCTGGCCGACTTGGGAATGGCGGCCAGAGTACGCCGGTTCATCAGGTAAATGATCCCGGTCAGCACAACCAGACAGATGGCTGATATCGGCGCCAGGTTCACCACGAATTCATTGAAACTGAGCCCGGCGGCCGAGCCGATGATGATGTTGGGCGGGTCACCGATCAAGGTCGCTGTCCCTCCAACATTCGACGCCAGAATTTCGGCGAAGAAAAACGGAAATACAGGCGTATCCAGCGCGTCCGTGATCAGCAAGGTTATCGGGGCAATCAGCAGAACGGTCGTCACGTTGTCCAGCAGAGCAGAGAAGACCGCGGTAATCAGGGTCAGCATGATCAGGATACCCGTAGGGTTGGCCTTGACCACCTTGGCCGCCTTGATTGCGACGTACTGAAACAAGCCGCACTTACTGGTGATACCCACAATCACCATCATGCCGATCAACAGGGCCAGGGTGTTGGCGTCCACCCCTGCCACGGCCTGTTCCTGATTAAGGATGCCAAAAAGCACCATCAATGACGCCCCCAGCATGGCCAAAATTGCGCGATTAACTTTTTCGGTAATCAGGACAGCATAAACAGCAATCAGAATACCGGTGGCGATCCAAAGGGGATCAATTCCCAACAGTTGAGGGACAGAGAACGCGTGTTCTCCGTGCGAAACGGAATGGTTGGTCAAGGGTCTGATCCGGTATTTAGGGGTTAACTTAGCGCGTGTTCAATCAGCGAATTGGGGCTGACTGTGCCCACAAAATGATTGGTATCGGGCTCAACAAGGAAGACGTGGCGCTTGAATTTGTGGATCAGGAAAATGCCTTCCATGACCGGAGTATCGGGCGCGGTCACCGGAATATTTGCCGGTTCTGACATGTGATCCCCTACCCGTTCTTCGTTCAGGCGCTTAATCTGCTCACCGAAGTCTTCTTTGGTCAGGTCCATGAAGCTGAGATTTGCGATCGGCACACGCGCCGTTTCAGAGCTGACGCCAATCCGTGCGGCTTGAGGCAGGATCATCTTGATGAGCGTTGGAGCGGTAAACACGCCCTGAAAGCTTCCGTTGTCGGAAACCACAGGCAGGAACCGGGCCCGGCTGTCGCGAATGATCTCGAACGCCTTTGCGACGGTATCATCGGGATGGATTGTCTTCTGAATTTCTGGGGGGACCATGACGTCCCTGCAAGTAAGGCCCATTCGTGCTCTCGGTCTTTCAACGGGGTGGCAAAGCCAGGATATCATACGCGCTCAAACCAAGTTGAGGGATTGAACTGCCCAAGCTTTGATCGGGAATAAGTGTGGGGGCTTCTTTTCACCAGATCAGGGAATTTTCCACCCCTGATCTGCATGATTTTTGCAATGCCGGTATTGAATTTCGGAAACAACCCACTGGTCGCTCATCGCAAACCGCCAAAACGAAAAAGGCCCCCGCCGAGTGTTCGGCAGGGGCCATGTTCTTTGGGTTTCCCCAGACTGTTTACCAGTCTTCGCGAACCACGACGCGGGTCTTGATCGGCAGCTTCATCGCGGCCAGGCGCAGGGCCTCGCGGGCGATGTCGTCATTGACGCCATCGATCTCGAACATCACGCGGCCAGGCTTGACTTTGCAGGCCCAGCGGTCGACCGAACCTTTACCTTTACCCATACGAACTTCGATCGGCTTGGCCGTGACCGGAGTGTCGGGGAAGATGCGGATCCAAACACGACCCTGACGCTTCATGTGACGCGTCATGGCACGACGTGCAGCTTCGATCTGGCGTGCGGTTACACGCTCAGGCTCAAGAGCTTTCAGGCCGTAGGTGCCAAAGTTCAGATCAGAGCCGCCTTTGGCGAGACCCTTGATCCGGCCTTTGTGCATCTTGCGGAATTTAGTACGCTTTGGTTGAAGCATATCTTTCCCTCCTTAGCGACGACCGCCACCAGCACCACGAGGTGCAGGGCCGTCCTGGAGTTCCTGTGCTTTACGGTCACGTGCCTGCGGATCGTGCTCCATGATCTCACCTTTGAAGATCCAGACCTTGATCCCGATGATCCCGTAGGGGGTCATCGCTTCGGCATGTGCGTAATCGATGTCGGCACGCAGGGTGTGCAGAGGCACGCGGCCTTCGCGGTACCACTCGGTCCGTGCGATTTCGGCGCCGCCCAGACGACCAGCGACGTTCACCCGGATACCCAGGGCGCCCATGCGCATGGCGTTCTGAACCGAGCGCTTCATGGCGCGACGGAACGAAACACGACGTTCCAGCTGCTGAGCGATGGACTCGGCAACCAGCTGCGCGTCAAGCTCGGGCTTGCGCACTTCGACGATGTTCAGGTGCAGTTCGCTGTCGGTCATACGAGCAAGCTTTTTGCGCAGAACTTCGATGTCCGCACCTTTCTTGCCGATGATGACACCGGGACGTGCGGTGTGGATCGTAACGCGGCACTTCTTGTGCGGACGTTCGATGATCACACGGGCAACACCGGCCTGCTTGCACTCTTTGTTAATGAACTCACGGATTTTGAGGTCTTCCAGCAGAAGATCACCGTAGTCCTTGGTGTCGGCGTACCAGCGGCTATCCCAGGTGCGGTTGACCTGTAGGCGCATGCCGATCGGATTTACTTTATGACCCATTAGGCTTGCTCCTCAACTTGACGCACCTTGATGGTGATCTCCGAGAACGGCTTCATGATCTTGCCGAAACGACCACGGGCACGCGGACGACCGCGCTTCATGACCAGGTTCTTGCCAACCCATGCTTCGGCGACGATCAGCTCGTCAACGTCCAGGTTGTGGTTGTTTTCAGCATTCGCGATTGCGGACTGCAGGCACTTCTTGACGTCCTGCGCGACACGCTTGTTGCTGAAAGTCAGGTCGGTCAGAGCCTTCTCAACTTTCTTGCCGCGGATCATTTGCGCAACCAGGTTCAGTTTCTGCGGGCTGGTGCGAAGCATACGGGTTTTCGCCATTGCTTCGTTTTCAGCCACGCGGCGGGGGTTCTTTTCCTTGCCCATGACTTACTTCCGCTTCGCTTTTTTGTCTGCGGCGTGGCCATAATAGGTACGGGTCGGCGAGTATTCACCGAACTTCTGACCGATCATGTCTTCCGAGACGTTGACGGGAATGTGCTTCTGGCCGTTGTACACACCAAAGGTCAGACCCACGAACTGGGGCAGAATGGTGGAACGACGCGACCAGATTTTGATGACTTCGTTGCGGCCCGACTCGCGCGCTGCTTCGGCTTTTTTCAGCACGTAAGCATCGACGAAAGGACCCTTCCAAACAGAGCGAGACATAGATTAACGTCCCTTCTTCTTGGCGTGCCGCGAGCGGATGATCAGCTTCTGGGACGCTTTGTTCTTGTTGCGGGTACGCTTACCCTTGGTGTCCTTACCCCACGGAGTAACCGGCGTACGGCCACCCGAGGTACGACCTTCACCACCACCGTGCGGGTGATCGATCGGGTTCATTGCAACACCACGAACCGACGGACGAACGCCCTTGTGGCGCATACGACCGGCTTTACCGAGGTTTTGGTTGCTGTTGTCGGGGTTGGACACGGCACCAACGGTGGCCATGCATTCCTGACGGACAAGACGCAGTTCGCCCGAGCTCAGACGGATCTGAGCGTAGCCGCCATCGCGGCCAACGAATTGCGCGTAAGTACCGGCCGCACGTGCGATCTGACCGCCTTTGCCAGGCTTCATCTCGATGTTGTGGACGATGGTACCGATCGGCATGCCCGAGAAAGGCATTGCGTTGCCCGGCTTGATGTCGGCTTTTGCCGACGAGATGACCTTGTCACCAACAGCCAGACGCTGCGGAGCCAGGATATATGCCTGCTCGCCGTCTTCGTATTTTACCAGTGCGATGAATGCGGTCCGGTTCGGGTCATATTCGATCCGCTCGACGGTTGCCGCGACATCAACTTTGTTCCGTTTGAAGTCAACGATCCGGTAGAGACGCTTTGCGCCACCGCCGCGGCGGCGTGAAGTGATCCGTCCGGTGTTGTTCCGGCCGCCCGATTTGGTCAAACCCTCAGTGAGAGACTTGACCGGACGTCCTTTCCAAAGCTCCGAACGGTCGATCAGCACCAGCCCGCGCTGGCCCGGCGTCGTCGGCTTGTACGACTTGAGTGCCATGCTTTCTGTCTTCCGTTTAGCAAGTGCGAGGGGTTTCCCCGCTATGTGATAGGCCCCCGTAGGTGCCAAGGGTATAGGGCCCCGAAGGTCCCCGGTTACAAATATCAGAGGCCCCGGAACGAATCCGAGGCCGCAAGATTGGGAGCGTTTAGCAGTGTTGGGGGTCGGTGTCTATAGGGGCGCTTTCGTTTTTTGACCTAAGATCGGCAGCCCATTAATTCTTGCGCGCTCCGACAAAAATACCGGTCAACACCATGCCCACCAACCCGATAACGGTCGCAGCAGTACTTCCCACTAAGAACTCCAACACGGAAGTTTCGACCGGCTTGTGAAAACAACCAAATGCGTCCAACAACAGGAAAATGCCGACAAAAGCCGAGTAAGAACACATAAATATATATGCCTTGCCAGCGTAGGGCTTCATGAGGTCGTCTAAAATCTCAGTTGTTCGGACTTTTTTCTTGAGACGGTTGTTTTCTTCTTTCAGCGCTGCATTTTCCTCGGTTACCCGAGAAAAAGCCGCATTAATTTCTTCCATGCGCACAGGAACATCCGTAGCACTTGGTTTAACTGACTGTGTGAGTTATCGAGATCGTCGAGTGTAATCTCAGGCTGGTTGGGCTCGTCCTGCAAGTGCTAGCTCTACAAAATGCTGATGAATATCTGACTGGGGCAGCACCGCGTTCCTCCCGGAACCATAGTATGCATTGCTCCAAGGAGTGCCCGGTTGATGCGTCATCTCTGACAACTCCAAACCGGAAAATTGGCCATAACGAGCCCAAACGTGGTCAATTACAGCACCTTCATTGGGGTTTAACTCCGCTTGGAACGCTTTGTCAGATCGCCATGGCGCCAACAGATTAATTGCCGAGTTGTACCCAAAGTCTCTGATATGGTTCCATATCTTTCTAACAACAGGTCCGCCATCCCATGCTTCAAAACGATCCATAATCAATGGTTCGCGGTTGATCGCTAAGTTCCAACCGTTTGCAATGTAAACCAGCTTTTGAAGCTTCATTTGAGGCATAACGCCACCGTTTCTTTTCAGAAACTCATTGGCGATAGCCAAAGCGTTATGATTTGCCATGAGAGACTCCCCTCTAAACACGTTGGGCTCAAATTCTAAAGTCCAACAAGCCGACCTCGCGCCCTAGATAACACGAGTTATGTGCCTTGAGGAAAAATAATCCACAACCTTTGTATATTTCACCTACAGCACAGCAAATGTGGTGGTGAATGCGTTCTTTTCAAGGCGACAGAAAAAAGCAGCGATTTGCCATCTACGTCAGGTAAACCAATCACCGCACATAGTTCTTAAAAAAACCCCCGCTTTCGCGGGGGCTTTTCTCTCTCTCCAAAGACGGGTTCGATCAGAGACCGGTGGACACGTCGATGGTGTTACCTTCTTCCAGGGTCACATATGCTTTTTTGACGTCTTTCCGACGGCCCAGCTGGCCGCGGAACCGCTTGACCTTGCCTTTGGTCACGGTGGTGTTCACCGCTTTGACCTTCACACCAAACAGCGCCTCAACGGCCTCTTTGATCTGGGGCTTGTTGCTGTCGATCGCCACTTCAAAGACAACCGCGCCGTTTTCGGACGCCATGGTCGACTTTTCAGTAATGATCGGCTTGCGGATCACGTCGTAATGTTCTGCCTTCGCGCTCATTTCAGACGAGCCTCCAGTGCTTCGACAGCCGCTTTGGTGAGCACCAGGGTGTCACGCTTGAGGATGTCATAGACGTTTGCGCCCATCGACGGCAGGATATCCAGACCTTCGATGTTCTTGGACGCTTTCAGGAACCCTTCGTTCACGGTCGCGCCGTCGATGACCAGAGCGCGTTTCCAGCCCAGGTTTGCAACCTGTTTGGCCAGAGCGGCGGTCTTGCCTTCGGCTTCGGCGTTCTCGATCACAACCAGCTCACCTGCTTTGGCTTTGGCCGACAGAGCGTGGCGCAGGCCAAGCTTGCGGAACTTCTTCGGCAGGTCGTGGCCATGCGAACGCGGGGTCGGGCCTTTGTAGATACCACCCTTGCGGAAGATCGGCGCGTTACGGTCACCATGGCGTGCGCCACCGGTGCCCTTCTGGCGATAGATCTTCTTGGTCGAGTAGCTGGTTTCCGAGCGGGTCTTCACCTTGTGGGTGCCAGCCTGCGCGTTGTTGCGCTGCCAACGGACCACACGGTGCAGGATGTCCGCGCGCGGCTCGAGGCCGAACAGGTCAGCATCCAGCTCGATGTTGCCGGCTTTGCCGCCGTCCAGTTTGATTACATCAAGTTTCATGCTTCACCACCTTCCGCGGGAGCTTCTTCCGCAGGTGCTTCAGTTGCGGCACCTTTTACGGCTGCCGGGAAAGGCAAGCCTTCGGGTGCTTTCTTCTTGACGGCGTCCTTGACGGTAACCCAGCCCGATTTCGGTCCGGGAACGGCGCCTTTGATGAAGACCAGGTTCCGGTCGGCGTCGGTTTTGACGACTTCCAGGTTCTGGGTGGTTACACGGGCAGCACCCATGTGACCGGCCATCTTCTTGCCTTTGAAAACCTTGCCCGGATCCTGACACTGACCGGTCGAACCGTGCGAACGGTGGCTGATCGAAACACCGTGCGAGGCGCGCAGACCACCGAAGTTGTGGCGCTTCATCGCACCGGCAAAGCCTTTACCGATCGAGGTGCCCGAAACGTCAACTTTCTGACCTTCCAGGAAGTGTTCTGCCGAAATCTCGGCGCCCACTTCGATCAGGCCGTCTTCGGAGACGCGGAACTCGGCCAGCTTACGCTTGGGCTCAACCTTGGCAGCGGCATAGTGACCGCGCATGGCTTTCGAGGTGCGTTTTGCCTTGGCAGCACCGGCGCCCAGCTGAACGGCGGTGTAGCCGTCTTTGTCAGCGGTACGCTGTGCAACAACCTGCAGGTTGTCCAGGTGGAGAACGGTCACAGGGATCTGCTTGCCGTCTTCCATGAACAGGCGGGTCATGCCAACTTTTTTTGCAATAATACCAGAGCGCATAATCTATACCCTCCGATCTTACGACTGCAGCTTGATCTCGACGTCCACACCAGCAGCGAGGTCGAGCTTCATCAGCGCGTCAACGGTCTGGGGGGTCGGATCAACGATGTCGAGCAGACGCTTGTGCGTACGGATCTCGAACTGGTCGCGGGATTTCTTGTCAACGTGAGGGCCACGGAGAACCGTGAACTTCTCAATCTTGTTCGGCAGCGGGATCGGGCCGCGCACGTTCGCGCCGGTCCGCTTGGCAGTGTTGACGATCTCTTGCGTGCTGGCATCCAGAACGCGATAGTCAAATGCCTTCAGCCGAATACGGATGTTTTGGCTTTGCATATTAACAGCCTTTTTTAGGCGTTGAGGTTGAGAGGAGGACAGACGCGCATCGCCAACCCTCTTCGAACCCAAAAGGCGGGAATCACCCCGCCTCTGTTCACAATGAGCGAACTCGCGCGTATTAGTGGGGTTGGTGCGGTTTGGCAAGAGGCAAACGCCATAAAGACAACCCTCTTATTGATCGTCAGACATGCGGTTGCTTAACCATGGATCTTCAACCTTCATGCCTTGATAAACTGCATGCAGGAAAAGATGAGCAATCACAGGGTCATTCGAAAACGGCGAGAACTGCAGGTTGCCTTCTTTGACTTCCTCTACGGCTTCATAGACGACCTCGTCGCCCTTTACCGTCAAGAGCACTTTGAGTTCGGCCAATGTCTCTGGGTCAACCGCCGTGGGATCGTCTGACAAGATTACAAAATCTGCTACTTTCCCCATTTCAATCGAGCCTTTTTCGTTCTCCTCGAAATGCTGCCAGGCGGGCCAGATTGTCATGGCTTTCAAGGCGGTCATGACATCAACCCTTTGATGCGGGCCCAAAATGTCGCCGGACCGAGTGCGCCGGGTGACGGTTGCGGCCAGGACCCGCATACTGTCCGGAAAGGCCACCGGGGCATCATGATGCGTGCCAAACATCATGTCACGCTCGCGCAGCCACCCGGTCGGCGAGATGTTGTCCGCATTCACCGGCCCAACCGTGTGGTCCCGGTGCCAGTCGCCCCAATAGAATGTGTGCATCGGGAACAGGGATGGGAAAACACCCAACCGTTTAAAGCTTGCGACCTGATCCTCCCTTAGAAACTGCCCGTGAATAAGAACTGGGCGGTTACCGGGGTCGCCATACTTGATCTGCGCTTCTTCTAAGGCCGCAATAAGCATGTCAGATGCGCCTTCGCCATTGGAATGAACGAGAATTTGGAAACCGTTCTCAAAACACCAGTTCACCGCGTCTTGGAGTTGCTCCATCGTGATGGCGGCGTATCCCGCATACCCGGGAACATAGTTCCCTACCGGATCGTAATAAGGTCGATCCCTCAATGCTGTGAACCCCTGAGGCGAGCCGTCAATCGTAAGCTTGCAGCCCCCGACCCGGACACGGTTTTCATAGTTCCTAGACGTGTTCGCGCCGATAAAATCCCGCGCCTCAAGAACATCCGGAAACGCGACTACGTCAATGGGAAGCCCGTCTTCGGCGGCAACCTTCCTCAGAACCTCGACAATTTCGCCGGACGAGCGACCTTCTTGTCCGGTTGTGTACCCAAATTTGGCCCAAAGCTGTGTGCCCGCCTTGGCAAATTCTGCAAGACCATCTTCACCCAGATTTCCCAACATGGGAACAAGGACGGAAAAGAATGCGTACTCTTCCAGCACGCCGTTCGGCTCACCAGTCTCGTCACGTTGAATTACGCCGCCCGGAGGAGCCTCGGAAGCGGCAGTGATGCCAGCCAGTTCCAAGGCTTTTGAATTTGCAACACCCAAGTGCCCGGATTGATGAACGATTATGACAGGAAATTCCTCAGAAACCTGGTCCAGCTCTTGCCGTGTTGGGTGGCGAAGCTCCTTTAGCTGGGCATTGTCGTAGCCGAAGCCAATGATCATTTTAACCTGTTCGACAGCCTGCGCATTCTCGTCGGCCCAACTTGAAAGCGTGGATTGCAGACTTGCGATATCAACCACCTCTCCATCCGGCGGCGCGAGAAGGTTCGCAGACAAAGCCTGCAAGCCCCCCATGACGACATGCCCATGGCTGTCGACGAAACCCGGAAGCATCGCCCGCCCTTCCAAGTCGAAGGTTTCGGTTGCGCTCCCTTGATGGGCCGACACATCAGAAAGCGCTCCCACCGCAAGAATGCGCCCATCTTTGACTGCGACAGCTTCGGCTGACGGAGCCGCGTCGTTCATCGTAACGATTGGTCCCCCGAGATAAATCCTATCCGCGGTTTCTTGCGAGGATGCCGAGGTAGATAAGCAAGCAACAGCCGCGACAAGACAAACTGAACGAGCCGAGAAAAGCATCTTATGACCTCTTTTTAATTGCAATTTGTTAATAAGAATGAAGCTAGCACCTCAGGTAGCTTAGGCAAAAAAGAAAAAGGCCGCCCTGTTTGGAGCGGCCTTCTTTAGTTTTATCGATGCGCCGGGCT